>PMSU01000029.1 GCA_003168255.1 Actinomycetota bacterium | reverse complement strand
GGCGGGCAGGTCGGCGGCGGCGGGCGCCTCGGCGTAAGGGGTGAGGACCGCGACGGTCGGGCGGGCTCCGCTGGCGAGCGCGGCGAGTCCGTAGGCGCTTCGCAGGTCGGCCGGCCCGTATCCGGCTGGGGTATCGGGGTGGATGCCCGATGACCTGCCGATGACCATGCAGGTGGCCTGGGTAGCACTGGCCAGCTTCGGGCAGGACGCCGAGACGCTGGCATGTCTTCCCGCGGCGCGGACGGCGCTGCGCTGGCCGACAGCCGCACTACTCCCGGCCGGGCTGCCGGAAGTGGCCGAGGCCAGCGCCGGCGACCAGCCCAGGCCGGCCACCAGCGTGACCGCCGCCACAGCAGCCAGCGAGCCGAACGTGAACTTATGCATCGTGATCCTCCAGCCGCTCCGGTTACCAGGCCGGGCAGTCAGGCAGCATCCTGCGCGTGTCTTCAGCACCGGATGCCGAGGCGGGACCGCTGCTGCTCACTTCAGGGTGACCCGGCGGCATGGGTCGCGCCCCGACGATCCGCTATATCCGCTTCTCCCGTAGTAGCCCGGAGCCATCGGGGGCATGTCGTGGCTGGTCAGCGACGTGCCGCGGGTCATCCAGGGCGGCTGGTCGCGGCGCTGGCAACCGGCAGCGCTGGCTCACTACGGGAATTGTGTAAACGAATCCCGTAGTTGGCCACGGTTCCCGTAGCTGGGTCGGGCTTGTCCCGGCTGGGATCTGCCTGGCCTGCATCGATGCCACGCGGGGTGGCCGGCCTGGTACGGGAATGGTCGTCAGGCGGCGTCCCATGCCGCATGCAGCGGCTGACCTCACAGTGAAAAGACGGTACTGCCGGGTCGTGGTATCTCGCGGCGTTCGCCGCCTCGCCACGTGCCCGGACGAAAGTCGGGGTCAGGGAGCGTTGATGGGTGCACGGGTGAGGACTCCGGTCCTGGTCATTCTCACGTCGGCGGCACTGGCCGCGGGCACGCTGGCGGGCCAGGCCGGGCCGGCCTTCGCGAGCCAGGATGGCGTGCGATCATCGGCCGCGGCGCAGGCTTCGGGAGCAGCCGAACCGATACCTGCCGCCCGGGCCACGTCGGGTGCGCGTGCGGTCATGGGACCCAAGCGCGCGGCCGCGACAGCCGCGACAGCCGCGCAGGCGGCGGAGGCCACGGCGAGGCGGACCGGCAGGCCGGTCGTGGTGCCCTCATCGACCACGGCGACGACCACCGTGACGGCGCAGCCACGAGGCGGGCTGAGGCTGGACGAGAGCCTCCAGCCGGTGCGGGTCCGCCGCGGGGCCGGCTGGGTGCCGGTGAGCACGCGGTTGCGGCGCGAGGGTGACGGCCGGTGGGCGGCTGCGGCGGTGCCCGCGGACACGGTGACGTTCTCCGGGGGCGGCTCTGGTCCGGTGGCGGCGATTTCCGCCGGCGGCACCAGCCTGGGGCTGTCGTTGGGCAAGAGCCTCCCGGCGCCGGTGATCTCCGGGGCGACGGCGACCTACCAGGATGTGCTGCCGGGCATTGACCTGACGCTGAGGGCGACAAGCGCGGACGCGGGCGGGTTCGCCGCGGTCCTGACGGTCAGCGACCGGGCGGCGGCCAGCGATCCGGGTCTTTCGCGGCTGGCCTTCGGGGTGAGGGGGCACGGCGCCCGGCTGACGGCCGGGCCCGGCGGTTCGCTGGTGGCCCAGGCAGCAAGCGGGGCGGGGGAGTACTCGGCGGCTGCGCCGGTGATGTGGGATTCGTCGGCGGCTCCGGTCAGCCTGGGCGGGACCGCGCAGGCGGGCCAGGCCGCGCAGGCGGCGCTGGCCGCGCGGCAGGTCGGGGCCTCGCTGGTGGTGCCGGGCGCGGCTGGCCCGTCATCGGCGGCCGGGCCCGCCGCCGGGGCGCGGATCGCCCCGGTGCGGGACGCGGTGGAGCGCCGCGGCACGGTGCTGGCGCTTACCCCGGATGCGGCGCTGCTGGCGTCGCGTTCTACCCGGTTCCCCGTCTTCATCACCCCGTCGCTGTTTGAGTGGGACACGATCACCGGGGACGAGCAGCACCGCGATGAGGTTCAGTCGGCCTGCCCTGGCGCTCCGCATTATGACCAGCCGGCCACGTATCCAGATACGTACTGGTCGCTGGGCGTGGGTTACGACGACTGGCCCAACGGTGACTGCACTCCCCCCGGCGGCACGCAACCGGTGCCCGGCCATGCGATGTCCTACTACCAGGTCGGCGTCCCCTCGGCCATCTGGGGAGCGCACCTGGACACCGCGACCATCGACGCGCAGGAAGCCTGGGCCGCCTCGTGCACGGTCAAGGCCAACGTGACGCTCTCACATACCGGAACCATCAACTCGAACACCGCCTGGGATAATGCGCCGGGACCGATGGCAAGCCTGTCGCCGCAGAGCATTACGCCCGACCAGAAGGTGAAGAGCTGCGACACGCAAATCCAGACAAATCCCTCGTCCTGGGAGGGCGTGGGCTTCAACGTCCTTTCTTACCTCACCGCCGAGGCGGCGGATCACGCGTCGGATTTCACCTACCGGCTCTGGGAACAGAACAGCCCTCCCGACACCGAATGGGTGCGGTTCGGCCCCAGCCCGACCCTTCAGGTGACGTATAGCGATACCCCGAACGTGCCGGACAACGAGAAGGCGACGGCCAACTCCGCCGGGTCGGGCAGCGTGGGCTGTGACACCAGCACGGCCAGCCCGCCGGCGCTGGGGAAAACCGCGTCGGTGCACGGCCCGTACCTGTGGGCGGAGCTGTCCACCAATGATGGTGACGACCTCCAGGGGACGTTCCAGTACTGGGACCAGAGCACCTCAGGGGCGAAGGCCACGGTAGCCGCGCAGGCCATCGTGAGCAGCGGCGGCACCGCGCTGGGGGAGATTCCCTCGTCGTTCTTCACTCCGCTGAAGAACGGCACGGTGGTGGGCTGGCAGGTCAACGCCTCCAACGGGATGTTCACCTCGGCGTGGTCAGCGCCGTGCTACTTCACGGTCGATCCCAACGCTCCGGACCCGCCGGTGATCGCTGACAACCTGGCCGGGGCTAACGCCACGATGGGGCAGACCGTGACGTTCACCATCACCTCGAGCAACCCGTCCGGCGATGCCGCCACCGGCTTCGTCTGGGGCCTGGATGTCCCGCCGCCCGTGGTCGGCGCCCCGGCCGATCAGCAGATCACGCTGAACGGCAAGACCAGCGCCACCCTGAAAGTCACCGTTCCGTCGCCGGGCCCGCACAGCATGTGGGCGTACGCGGTGGACTCGGCCGGCAACGAGTCCGGCATATCCTCCGACCCCTTCAGCGCCGACGGTGACCCCGAGGTCCCCTACTCAAGCTTCGCCGCCGCGCTGGCTGGCGGCGAGTCGTTCGACAACACCATGATCGCGCCCGGCTCGGGTCAGGTGAACGGCGACGGAGCCGGGCACTCGTTCGCCGCCAGCGACCTGGAGAACGCCGGATGGCAGCCAGGCGGCACCGTCACCGTGGACGGAGCGACGTTCACCCTGCCCGATTTCGGCACCGGCAAGCCGGACAACCTGCTGGCCGCCAACCAGGAGATCGGGATGGGGGGTGCGCAGGGCAGCGCGCTGGTGTTCCTCGCCACCTCCACTGACGCCACGACCTCGATTCCCGGCACGTCAACAGGGGCGCCGGACGGGCTGCTGACTGGTGATGAGGACGCTCCGATCGTGGCCGGCGGCGTTCCGGTAACCGGTACCGGCTGCACGGCGGCGACCACGTTCGACGCCAACCAGAGTGGATGCGTACCAGCCACCGGGACCATCAACTTCACCGACGGCGGTTCGGAGCCCTATGACCTGGCGGTGCCGGACTGGTCGGCCGGCCCGACCGATATCGCGGCGGGCAGCTTCACCCACGAGGTGTGCAACCCGGCCTGCACGTATCAGCAGGGCCGGCTCTATGCCTTCGCTGTGCCGATCGTCCAGGGTCAGGCGATCCAGTCGGTGACCTTGCCCGATGTCGGCGACACGGTGTCGGCGACGGTGTCGGGAACCGGCGTGAGCTATCAGCAGCCGGCCCTGCACATCGTGGGCATGGCCATCCGCAACACCACCACCTCGACCCCCGGCGCGAGCCCGGCGGCCAACCAGGCCACCGCGGGCCAGGCCTGGACCGCGGCGTTCGCCTCGCCGGTCGAGGACGGCTACGCGCCGGCGTCGGGCTCGTGGGGTAACCAGACGATCCGGATGGCGGTCTCGCCCTCGGTGACCGCGGCCAAGGGCAGCAGCTACGTGCGGATCCGGCTCTCGGATCCGGCGTTCCAGGCCGGGCAGGGCGGCCAGCCGCTGGAGATCGGCGCGGCCACCATCGCCCCGCAGTCCGCGGCCGGCAGCCCGGTCCCGGCGTCTGCCCCCAAGCCGCTCAGCTTCGACGGGGCAGCCTCGGTGACGATCCCGGCGGGCGGGGATGCCTACAGTGATCCGCTACAGCTCCCGTTCGGCGTCACGGCGGGCAAGGGGCTGCTGGTCAGCCTGTACCTGGAAAACGGGGCGTCGCTGGCCGGGCAGCCGGCCGCGCCGCCGGCAGTGCCCTACCTGCCCGGGCACAGCTGGGCCAGCGGCGCCGCGCAATGGGTCAGCCCGGCGCCGGCCCACGCCAGCACCTCAGGCAACCAGACGAGCGATACCACCGGCACGCCCTTCACCGGGACCGGTTCCGCCCACTCGGTAGCCACCAGCCTGCTGGCCAGCGTGGACGCGACCGCCTCAACCACGACGAATCCGGCCGGAATGCCGTCGGTCGTGGTGGCCGGTAACAACCTGACCGACCCGAACTCTCCGGGGACCTATGCGGTGACCGACCCAATCGCCCCGAGCATCCGGGTCGCAGGCCAGCTGGCGGGTCTGGCGGGAGCAGACGGCTACGCGGTGACCGACGCCGGGATCGAGTCAAACCAGGTACTCG
Source organism: Actinomycetota bacterium (assembly GCA_003168255.1). Taxonomy (GTDB): domain Bacteria; phylum Actinomycetota; class Actinomycetes; order Streptosporangiales; family Streptosporangiaceae; genus PALSA-505. The sequence continues at coordinate 21,265 of PMSU01000029.1, read as the reverse complement.
CCGACGGAACCAGCAGCGGCGGGCCCAGCCTGCTTGCCCGGCTGGACAGCGACATCCTGGCCGAGCCTGACGTCGGGACGGTGATCGTCAACGAAGGCCTGGAGGACCTGCTCAAGGCGGGAGCCTCAGATACGATCACCGGCCAGCTGAACGATGCTTACGGCGCGCTGATCAGCGTGCTGGATGCCTTCGGGGTGAACGTGACGATCGGCACCGTCACGCCGTGCTCCCCGTATACCAACGGCGCGGGCGACACCTGTACCTCCAATAGCGCCGACCCGCCCGACACCTGCCAGGGCAACGTCTCCAGCACCCTGCCGGAGTCCGTGGACCTCAACCGGGATCTGGTCAACAACGACATCTGCCAGGGGGGCGAGGTCCTGCCGCTGCCCTGCATTGCCGACGTCGACGCGGCTGTCAGCAACCTGAGCAGCCCGGAACAGCTGGCGTCGGGCGACACCCATGACTACGTGAACCTCAATTCTGCGGGGTACGCGGCCGTGGCCGGGGCGGTAATCGCCGCCGGTTGCCAGCCGGCCGCGAATAGCTATCCGCTGCCGCCAGCACCTTCCTGACCCGGCGGCCGCGGCGGCACGCGGTCTGCCGGCCCGATGCCGCCGCCGGTCGCCGAATCCGGTGTTGCCTCTTCGTCCGTGACCACATTGCCCGCCTGGAAGGTGCCCCATCATGACTAGTTCCCCGCCTTTCCCGCGCCGGGGCTCTATGACACCCAGGATTCCGAACGGTGCCAGGCCAGCCCGGCCGGGCAGCCGGCACCGGCTGCGGGGATGGCGTCCGCTCGTTGCGGTGGCGGCGGTGATCGCGTTGCCGTTGCTGTCAGCGGCGGCCCTCCCTGGGGCGTTGGGCGGGGCGGACGGTCCGCGGCTGCCGGCCCAGAAGCCGGTGCCGGTGCATGTGGTGCACGGGCACCGGGGACCGGTCCCGGTGATGCACCGGTGGCACCGTCCGGCGGTGTCATGGCCTGCTGCGGGCACGGCCGTCGCGGCAGTACCCGCGAACGGGGGAGCGGCGACCCGCGCGGGGACGGCCGCGGCCGGGCCGGGCGGGCCGGGCGGCCTGGTGCGGCCGGGCGGCCTGCCGGTGCGGGTAGCCGGGATATCCGCGACGAAGGGCCGGGACGCCGGTCACAGCGCGGGGCGGGTGGCCGGATCGGTGCCGTCCCGGGTCCGGGTGCGGGTGCTGTCGCACGCGGCGGCGCTGAGGCTGGGAGTGCGGGGTGTGGTGTTCACGGTGGCCCGCGCGGACGGGATGGCGGCTGCGGGCCGGGTGCGGCTGAGCCTAGGCTACTCGTCGTTCGCGTACGGATACGGGGGCGATTACGCGTCCAGGCTGCGGCTGGTGGAGCTTCCGTCGTGTGCGCTGACAACCCCGCGAGTGGCGGCGTGCCGGGCGCAGACTCCGCTGTCCTCTGCCGACAATGTGCAGAAGGCTTCGCTGGGCGCTGATGTCACCGTGCCCCCGGCCGCCGTGCCGTCGGCTCCCCTGTCCCCGGCCGCTGTGCCGTCGGCTCCCCTGCCCCCGGCCGCTGTGCCGTCGGCGGGAGCGGCTGCCGGCGACACGGGGGCGGCCGGTGCCACAGCGACCGGCGGGGCGGGCTTTGTGGTGCTGGCGGCGGCTACGTCGCCGTCGGGGTCGGGCGGGAACTTTGCCGCGAGCCCGCTGGCCGAGGCGGGGTCGTGGTCGGGCGGGGAACAGTCCGGGGCGTTCGACTACTCCTACCCGATCAGCGTGCCGCCGGTGCCGGGCGGCCTGGAGCCGCAGGTCAGCCTGGGCTACAACTCTCAGGAGGCGGACGGGCTGACGTCCTCGACCGACAATCAGGCGTCCTGGATCGGGGATGGCTGGAATTATGCGCCCGGCTATATCGAGCGGGACTACCAGTCGTGCGAGCAGAACCCAGCCGGGAAGACGCAGACCGGGGATTTCTGCTGGTCATCAAATAACGTGACCACGCTGTCGCTGAATGGCCAGGACACCACCCTGGTGCAGGATTCCTCGACCGGGGCGTGGCATCCAGAGGCCGATCAGAACGAGAAAGTGTCGTACCAGAGCACGGGCTCCGCGACTACGAACGGGACCCATGACGGCGACTACTGGGTGATCACAGAGCCGGACGGCACGAAGTATTACTTCGGAATGAACGAGCTGCCGGGCTGGTCGTCGTCGAAGGCGACGACGAACAGCGCGTGGACGATGCCGGTGTACGCGACCAAGACCGGCCAGCCGTGCTACAACTCCGATTTCGCGGATGCCGACTGCCCGCAGGCGTGGCGGTGGAACCTGGATTACGTGGTGGACCCGCACGGGAACGCGGTTGCCTACTTCTATAACACCGAGACCAACTATTACGCCCGCGACGGCGGGACCACCGCCAATGCCGCCTACACCCAGGCCGGGGCGCTGTCGAAGATCGAGTACGGGCTGCGGTCCAACACGGTGTACTCGGCTGCCGCGGCGGCGCAGGTGAACTTCGCCACCAGCGCCTCGCGGACTGACGTGCCGACCGACCTGTCCTGTTCGTCGGGGCAGTCCTGTGACGTGCAGTCGCCGACGTTCTGGGGCAAGTACCAGCTGACCTCGATCAGCACCCAGACCCTGGAAGGCTCCTCGCTGCAGAAAGTGGATTCGTGGGCGCTGAGCCAGACCTATCCCGCCACCGGGGATAAGACCACCCCGCCGTCGCTGTGGCTGTCATCGATCACCCGGACTGGCCAGGACGGCACCGCGGTCTCGCTGCCGCCGGTGACGTTCACCGGGAAGGCGCTGGCAAACCGGGTGGAGACGGGTGACGGCTATTCCGACATCACCAGACTGCGCATGGTCCAGATCACCAACGAGACGGGCGGCCAGACCGATATCGGCTATGACACCCCGGCCGGGGCGTGCGGGGGGAGCGGGAGCTTCCCGGCTCCCGATGACAACACCTCGCTGTGTTACCCGGACTGGTGGAACCCGGGGTCCGGCCTGATCGAGAGCTGGTTCAACAAGTACGTGGCGACCCAGGTGGATGAGGACGACACCACCGGCGGCGGGGTGCCGGTGTCCACGACGTATTCGTACGGGGGCGCGGCGTGGCATTACGACGATAACCCGCTGGCCCTGGCGGCCAACCGGACCTGGGACCAGTGGCGCGGCTTCCAAACGGTCACCACCGAGACGGGAAGCTCCCCGCAGACCGAGGAGGTAGCGACCTATTTCCAGGGCATGAACGGCGACTACGACAGCACCAAGACGGTGACCCTGACCAGCTCGCAAGGCGATGACGTGGTCACCGACTCCGATCAGTACGACGGGATGGAGTTCGAGGACATCGTCTATGACGGGGCCGGCAGCGGGAATGAGGTCACCGACACGATTACCCTGCCGTGGACGTCGGCGGCTACCGCCACCCAGTCGCAGCCGTCGCCGCTGCCGTCGCTGAGTTCCTACCTGACCGGGACCGCGCAGACCAGGGTGTATACCGCGCTGGCTTCGGGCGGGTCGCGGGAGTCGGACACGACGTACACCCATGACAGCTACGGCCGGGTCAGCACCGAAAGCGACGTGCCGGACACCAGCGACGCGGCCGAGGACACCTGCACGACCACCACGTACGCCTCGAACACCTCGGCGTGGATCATGAACCTGCCCGCCGAAGTGCAGGTCGTCTCGGTGCCTTGCAGCACCACCGCGCAGCTGCCGGCCGATGCGGTGTCGGACACCCTGACCTTCTACGACGGCGCGACGAAGCTGGGCAGCGACACCCCGACCGCGGGGAATGTCACGATGACCCAGCTGGCCACCTCCTATACCGGCAGCACGCCGGTCTACACGACCCAGTCAGCCGCCAGCTACGACGCGTACGGGCGGGCGCTGACCTCGGCCGACGCCGATAACCGGACCACCGCCACCGCCTACACCCCGGCCGCCGGGGCCGAGCCGACCTCGGTGAGCGTCACCGACCCGGCCGGGCTGGTCACCACCACCACGTATGACCCGGCGCGGGATCTGCCGCTGGTGGTCACCGCCCCCGACGGCCGCCAGACCTCCAAGACCTACGACGCGCTCGGCCGCCTGACCGGCGTCTGGCTGCCCGGCCAGTCAGAAACCGCGGACCCGGCGTTCGAGACGTTCGCCTACGCGGTGTCGGACACCGTCCCGTCGGTGACGACGACCAGCACGGTCAATTCGGTCGGCGGCTACACCACCGCCCAGACGCTGGACGACTCCCTGGGCCGGCCGGTGGAAACCCAGACCGAGACCGCCGACGGGAACCGGGACATCACCGATACCTACTACAACGCGGCCGGCTGGCCGATCCTGGACTCCGGCTCCTACTACACCACCGGCGCGCCCGATGGCACCCTGGTCGCCGCGCGCGACGCCGCGGTGCCGTCGCAGACCGGGTACCTCTACGACGGCGACGGGCGGGTGACCCGGCAGATCGCCTACACCTACGCCAACGAGACGTGGGAGACCGACACCACCTACGGCGGGGACTACACCACCGTGGTCCCGCCGGCCGGCGGCACCTCGCAGACCACCTTCACCAACGGCGAGGGCCAGACCTCGGCGATCTACCAGTACCACGCCGGCGTCCCGGCCAGCCCGGCCGACCCGTCCTCCGACTACGACCAGACCACCTACACCTACACCCCCGCGCAGCAACTGGCCGGCATCCAGGACGCCGCCGGGAACCAGTGGTCCTACAGTTACGACCTGGCCGGAGACCAGAAGTCGGCGACCGACCCCGACACCGGGACCACCGCCAGCACCTACGACCCGGCCGGGCAGCTGATCACCAGCACCGACGCCCGCGGCAAGCAGACCTCCTACGTCTACGACGCCGACGGCCGCAAGACCGCCGAATACGACACCACCGGCGGCGCCGCCGAGACGGGCAGCGACGAGCTGGCCTCCTGGACCTACGACACCCTCGCCAAAGGCGAGCTGACCTCCTCCACCGCCTACGTCGGCGGCACCGGCGGGTCGGCCTACACCACGCAGACCACCGGGTACTACAACTCCGGGCTGCCCGAAGGCACCAAGACGATCATCCTCCAGGGCGCGCTGGCGGGCAGCTACACCACCGACTACGCCTACAACCAGTACACCCAGAGCATGTCCAGCTACTACGACTCCGCGGCTGGAGGACTGCCGGCCGAGACGGTGGATATCGGCTACGACGTCGCTAACGAGCCCGATAGCCTGATCGCCCCCGCCGAGGCCACCTACGTCAAGGATCTCCAGTACACCGAGCTGGGCCAGCCAGAGGTGTACACCCTGGGAAGCGACGTTGACACCCAGGCCGCGGTGACAGATTCCTACGACCCGGAAACCGGGCGGGTGACCGGCACTGAGGTGCAGACCGGTAACAACCTCACAGACGTCGATAACACCTCTTACGTCTACGATAACGACGGAAATATCACGTCCGAAGCCGACACCCCGCCCGCCACCTCGGCCCAGCAGCAGTGCTTCCAGTACGACTACCTGGGGCGGCTGACCCAGGCCTGGGCACAAGGCTCCAGCGGCTGCGCCAGCAAGCCTTCCCAGTCGGCCGAGAGCGGCGCCGCGGCGCCGTACTGGCAGTCGTATAACTACAACGACGTGAACGACCTGACCAGCCAGGCGTCCACCCCGCCGTCGGGTGCGGCGACCACCACCACCGACAGCTATCCGCCGGCCGGATCACCGCAGCCGCACGCCCCCGCGGCTGCCAAGGTTTCCGGCCCGTCCGGAACCACTACCACCAGCTACGGCTACAACGCTGCCGGGGACACCACCTCCATCACCAGCCCATCCTCGACTCAGAACCTGAACTGGAACGACGCCGGGCAGCTGTCCGCCGTCACCACCACCGGCCAGGGCGCTGGCACCACCAGTTACGTCTACGACGCCGGCGGTAGCCTGCTGCTCCAGTCCGACCCCGGCTCCACCACCCTCTACCTGCCCGACGAGCAGATAGTCTCGAACGGCGGCACCGTCACCGGCACCCGCTACTACAGCATCGGCGGGGTAACCGTCGCCGCCCGCACCTCAGCAGGCCCGGTGTACTACCTGACCGGCGATATCCAGGGCACCATGACCCTGGCGATCGACGCCAGCAGCCTGCTGGTCAACCGTCGCTACTACGACCCCTACGGCAACCCCATCGGCGCCGCTCCATCCGCCTGGCCCGGTACCCGCGGCTTCGTCGGCGGCACCGCCGACCCGGCCACCGGCCTCACCAACCTCGGCGCCCGTGAATACAACCCCGGCACCAGCACTTTCGTCTCCCCCGACCCGCTTATCACCCCCTATCAACCCCAGGACCTCAACGCCTACGCCTACGCCGGCGACAACCCTTCGACCGACTCCGATCCCTCCGGAGCTATGCGGACCTGGGGCGACGGCGTCAACCCCTGCCCGAACAGTCCCTCCTACGCCTGCGCCCCGCAAGGCGGCCACAACGGTGACCCCCACCCCTATGTCGGCCGCACCCCCGGCTCCTACACCCTGCCAGTCGACATAGGCCACTACCTCCTGCCCCAGCTCGTCGACCCGCCCCCCACGCCCGTCGTCCACAAGATCACCAGCAGCAGCCAGGCCAGCCCGCCCGCCTGCGGGGGCAATGTCGTCAGCCGGTTCGCGGGTCCGAGTAGCGCATGCACGATGCCAGCCACCTCCAGCAGCGGCGGCGGCGGCTGGGGCTGGTTGGGAACAGCTGCCCACTGGGCCTACCAGCACAGGGTGGCAATCGTTAACTATGTCGCGCTCGGGACCTGCCTATCGGGAGTCGGCCTCGCATTGTGCGCCGGCGCACAAGCACTGGCATATGCGGTCCGGGCGCAGGCTCGCATTCAACGGTACGGGTTTAGCCGCTCACTGGACAGTAATGCAGTTGACTTGCTTAGCACCGCACTGTCCATTACCATCGCCGGTGCGGCTGATGCAGGTACCGCTGGCACTGAGGACGATGAAGATTTGCCTCCGTACGAAACACCGGTAGCCAGATCTCCTTACCCGGTACGGGTCGCCGTAGGAGCAGTTGCCTCGATCCCCGATATGGTTTCATCGATAGGAAGTTACCTGCCAAGCCATGACCCCGTGTACTTCAACAGCACGCCGTAGTATGGCTTCAAAGCGAGTTCAATATGTCACTCGTCGCACGAGCCGGATATTTCCCGGCAACATGTTTAGCGGGGCGCTATGTACTTACGGTTCGTTCCTGCGAGGGCCGGGGAGGCGAGAGGACGAGGGCGCGCTGCACACGAGAGATCGCCGCGTCCGCGAACTGCGGCCCGGGGGTAGCTATGTGCTACGGTACTAGCGGAAGCGAGGAGTGGCGATGAGGGTATATCGGTCAGTGATACCTTTCGTCGGCGGCGGAATTGGCGCTATTGCTCTCTTTTTTGTCGGGGTAGGGGGAATGCTGCCGTCGAGTCACGCCGGCGCGTCCGGTGTCATTATATGCGGCATAGTCCTCGCGTTCTCGCTCGTACTAGCATCTGCGGTGACGACAAACCGTCTGATTATGACTGATGAAGGAATAATATCCTGGCATACCTTTCGAAAGAAGACCATTCCGTGGTCCTCTATTAAATCGCTTGGAGTCGGCAGGCCGCGTGGAATGCTCCCGTGGCCAGGCCTGGTTATAAATTCGACATCAGGGCGCATACGCGTTGACAGTATTGTCGGCTCTAGATCATTCGTGGAGAAGGTGGCTGCGGAGTTGCGGTCCTTCCAGCGGGCCCAGTCGAACACGAATTCGCCGGTATCTCAGGACACGCGTGAAGATTAGCGGCCGTCGTTGCTACTGTTGCTCACTGCCTACCCGGTCCGCCCGTTGACGGAGTTTCCGTCGGCTCTTCGCCCGCATCGGCAACCGCGTGAACGACGATCTGACCGCCATCTGCAGCAACTGTGTATGAGCATGCACAGTTTGGCCCTCCGGCCGCCGAGGCAGCCGGAGGGCCAAACTGTCAGACAGCCCCCGGTCCGGGCCTGGGCGGACACGAGGGGGGCTGTGCCCATGCAGGCAACTCCATGATGACCGGACGCGATAACCGGCCACTTATCATCTGCTGTCAGCAATCTCCCGTAGTCGGCCCGGAACGTCACGCGAGACATCGTGGCTGGCCAGCGCCATGTCGCGGGGCCGTTAGCCTCGCTCTAGGAGCCCTCATGCAGCGTGCCGTGGCCGGTGGCTACGGGAATCGGGGGTATCGATTCCCGTAGTGTTGCCAGAGTCCCATCGCCAGACCCGGACTCTGCGTCTATGCGACAGGCGGAGCGCTCGGCGTGATACCGTGATTTGCGGCCGGTGGGCGGTTAGCCGTACTCTGCTGCGCCCTCATGCAGCCGATGTCGGTCTCCGCGGTTCCGCAGGACCCACCGAGCCCGAGCTGCGGCAGGACCAGACCGGCAGCGCGACAACGATCCACAGGAACATGAAGGAGCCACGTGCCGCTTGACACAGCCGTGAAAACGGAGATCATCGGCCAGCACGCGACCAGTGAGGGTGACACCGGTTCGCCGGAAGTCCAAGTCGCACTGCTGACCCGACGGATTAGCGACCTGACCGAGCACCTCAAGGTGCACAAGCACGATCACCACAGCCGCCGGGGGCTGCTGCTTCTCGTCGGCAGGCGCAGGCGACTGCTGAAGTACCTCGCCAAGACCGACATCACCCGCTACCGCGCGCTCATCGAGCGCCTGGGCCTGCGCAGGTAAGTAGCCTGCTCAGCCAGCTGGGCGCCCCGCGCGCCCAAATGACGGGGCGGGTCACTGCATGCAGGTAGCTTGAGCTAAGCAGCCAGGCGAAGCGGCCGGGCTGCGGCGAGTGTGCGGGCAGTGCCCAGTCGGCTCCGCCAACACAACTGAATACGACCAAGGATCGACGTCCCGCGGCCCCGGCAACGGAGCGACGCAAGGCATCAGGGCCGGTCCTCGGTAGTGGTCCCCGGATCCGCTGAACACGGCGAGACGCGAAAGCGGCGCCGGCAGCGGGCACGCCGAGGACTTCGATCGAAGACCGGCCGGCCGTAACTACGGCCGCATGGCCAAAGCGGCACGCCCCAGGCGGTGGGCAGGCGGGACTCAGGTGCGGGATCTCACCCGCACGTACCCGCAAGGAGGTCTCACCCGTGGAGGGTGTGCATAGCGCCGAGGCCGTTATAGATAACGGTCAGTTCGGCATACATACGATCAGATTTGAAACAGGACGCCTGGCCCGCCAGGCCGCCGGATCGGCCGTCGTCTTCCTTGACGACGAGACGATGGTGCTGTCCGCGACGACGGCATCCAAGAGGCCCAAGGACAACCTCGACTTCTTCCCGCTCACGGTGGACGTGGAGGAGCGGATGTACGCGGTGGGCCGGATTCCCGGCTCGTTTTTCCGCCGGGAGGGCCGTCCGTCCGAGGACGCGATTCTCACCTGCCGCCTGATCGACCGGCCGTTGCGGCCGTCGTTCGTCAAGGGCCTGCGCAACGAGATCCAGATCGTCGAGACGATCATGGCCCTGAATCCCGAGCATCTCTACGACGTCGTGGCCATCAACGCCGCCTCGCTGTCCACTCAGCTGGCCGGCCTGCCGTTCTCCGGGCCGATCGGCGGCGTCCGGGTCGCGCTGATCAAGGGCCAGTGGGTGGCCTTCCCCACCCATCCGCAGCTTGACGACGCGACCTTCGACATGGTCGTGGCCGGCCGGGTACTCGAAGACGGCGACGTGGCGATCATGATGGTCGAGGCGGAGTCCACGCCGAAGACCCTCCGCCTGCTCGCCGACGCGGAGAACAGCGGAGCGGTCGCGCCGACCGAGGAGACCGTGGCCCAGGGCCTGGACGCGGCCAAGCCGTTCATCAAGCTGCTCTGCGAGGCGCAGCTGCGGGTAGCGGCAGAGGCCGCCAAGGAAACGGCCGAGTACCCGATCTTCCTCGACTACCAGCAGGACGTCTACGACGCCGTGTCCGACGCGGTCTCTGACGAGCTTGCCCAGGCACTCACGATCGCGGGCAAGCAGCAGCGCGAGACCGAGACCGACCGGATCAAGGCGCTGGCCGCCGAGAAGCTCTCCAGCCAGTTCGAGGACCGGGAGAAAGAGATCAGCGCCGCCTACCGCGCGCTGACCAAGAAGCTGGTGCGGGAGCGGGTCATCAGCGACGGGGTTCGCATGGACGGCCGCGGGCTTGCCGACATCCGCCAGCTCTCCGCCGAGGTGCACGTCCTGCCCCGGGTGCACGGCTCCGCCCTCTTCGAGCGCGGTGAGACCCAGATCATGGGCGTGACCACGCTGAACATGCTCCGCATGGAGCAGATGATCGACACGCTCAATCCCGATCGCACCAAGCGCTACATGCACAACTACAACTTCCCGCCCTACTCGACCGGAGAGACCGGCCGGGTTGGCTCGCCCAAGCGCAGGGAGATCGGCCACGGGGCACTCGCCGAGCGGGCGCTGCTCCCGGTCTTGCCGACGCGCGAGGAGTTCCCCTACGCCATCCGGCAGGTGTCCGAGGCGCTCGGCTCCAACGGATCGACCTCGATGGGCTCGGTCTGCGCGTCCACCATGTCGCTGCTTGACGCGGGCGTGCCGCTGAAGGACATGGTGGCGGGCATCGCCATGGGCCTCATCCACGAGGGCGGGGAGTACGTCACGCTCACCGACATCCTCGGTGCGGAAGACGCGTTCGGCGACATGGACTTCAAGGTCGCGGGCACCAAGGACGTGATCACCGCCCTCCAGCTCGACACCAAGCTGGACGGTATCCCCGCGGCCGTGCTGGCCGGCGCGCTCACCCAGGCGCGTGCCGCGCGGCTGACCATCCTCGACGTGATGCACGAGGCCATCCAGTCGCCGGCCGAGATGAGCCTGTACGCACCGCGGATCATCACCGTCAAGGTCCCGGTGGACAAGATCGGCGAGGTCATCGGCCCCAAGGGCAAGATGATCAACTCGATCCAGGAGGAGACCGGCGCCGAGATCACCATCGAGGACGACGGCACCATCTACATCGGTGCCACCGACGGCGCGTCCGCCGAGGCCGCCCGCGCCGCGGTCAACGCGATCGCCAACCCGCACATCCCCGAGGTCGGCGAGCGTTTCCTCGGCACCGTGGTGAAGACGACCACGTTCGGCGCCTTCATCTCGCTGCTTCCCGGCAAGGACGGCCTGCTGCACATCACCCAGATCCGCAAGCTGCACGGCGGCGCGCGGATCGACAACGTGGATGATGTGATCAAGGTCGGGGAGAAAATCCAGGTCGAGATCCGTGAGGTTGATGACCGTGGCAAGCTCTCCCTGATTCCGGTAGAAGTAGCCGAACGGGAGGCGGCGGAGGGTCACACGGACGCTCCGGCTAGCCGGGAGGGCGACGGATCCGCCGACGAGGGTCATCGCGAGAGCAATCGTGAAGGCAGTCGCGACGGGCACCACAGGACCAGGACCCGCAACCGGGGGCCACGCGAGTCGTGAGCACCCAACGGCCGGTCATCCCGGCTTCGACGGTCACGGGCAGGCCGGGGCGATGACGCCCCGGCTCTCGCCCAGTGACAGCGCTGTCACCCGCACCGTGCTCCCCGGCGGGCTCCGGGTCATCACCGAATCGCTGCCCGCCGTGCGGTCCGCGGCGATCGGGATCTGGGTCGGCGTCGGCTCGCGGGATGAGGACATCCCGCATGCCGGCGCAACCCACTACCTGGAGCACCTGCTGTTCAAGGGCACCAGCCGGCGTACCGCGCTGGACATCTCCGCGGCCATGGACGCCGTCGGAGGCGAGCTGAACGCCTTCACCGGCAAGGAGTTCACCTGCTATTACGCGCGGGTGCTCGACTCCGACCTGCCGCTGGCGATCGACGTGCTGTGCGACATGGTGACCAGCTCCCTGATCACGCCGCGTGATGTGGACGCCGAGCGTGGCGTGGTGCTCGAAGAGATCGCCATGAACGAGGACGATCCCTCGGACACCGTGCACGAGGCCTTTGCCGCCGAGCTGTTCGGCGACAGTCCGCTCGGGCGCCCCATCCTGGGCACCGTGAGCTCGATCAACTCGATCGCCCGCGACCAGATCGCCGAGCACTACCAGGCCCGGTACACTCCGCCGCACCTGGTGGTCGCTGCTGCCGGAAGTCTCCAGCACGAGGCGGTGGTGGACCTTGTCCGCCAGGGGTTCGCCTCCGTCACGAGCGGGAATGCGGAGCACCGCGACCCCGCGCCGCCGCGTGTAGGGGGGACTTACCAGGCCGCCGCGCAGGCGGGGACCGACGGCGCCGCGGCGCCGCATCCGGGCGTCCGGCTGATCTCGCGCGGCATCGAGCAGGCCAACCTGGTATTCGGCTGCGACGGCCTGGCCAGGACAGACAATCGCAGGTTCGCTCTCGGCGTGCTGAATGCGGCGCTCGGCGGCGGCATGTCGTCCCGGCTGTTCCAAGAGGTGCGGGAGAAGCGCGGCCTGGCCTACTCGGTGTACAGCTTCAATTCCCAGCTCGCCGACACCGGCGTCTGGGGGGTCTATGTAGGCTGCCTGCCGGCCAAGGCCGACGAGGTCCTCGCGATCTGCCGGGACGAGATCGGCAAAGTAGTTGACGGCGGGCTCACCGACGCTGAGCTCGTCCGCGGCAAGGGCCAGCTGCGCGGCTCGATCGTGCTCGGGCTGGAAGACCCGTCGTCACGGATGAGCAGGCTTGGCAAGTCCGAGCTCGTATACCCGAGGCTGGAGCCGCTGGAGGAGATCCTCGCCTCGATCGAGGCCGTGACGCATGATGATGTGCGTTCCGCGGCCGCCGACGTGCTCACCCGGCCCCGCGTGCTCGCCGTCGTCGGTCCGTTCGACGACCCGGACGTCTTCGCCGCCGCCCTCGGCTGACCTCAGGCGACGCCGTGACGCCTGCCGCACCCGCCGCGACGGCTCCTGTCTTCGCCGTGACGTCCCCATTCCCCGCCGTGACGTCCCCATTCCCCGTCGCGACGTCCCCATTCCCCGTCGCGACGCCCCCATTCCCCGCCGTTGACGGGAGAGGTTGATGATCAAGGTTGGCGTGCTCGGCGCCAAGGGTCGCATGGGCGCAGAGGTCAGCGGCGCTATCGGGGCAGCCGACGACATGACCGTGGCCGCCGCCGTTGACGTCGGCGACGACATGGACTCTCTCGCACGCTGTGACGTGGTCGTGGACTTCACCCAGCCCGCGGTTGTCATGGACAATCTCCGATGGTGCGTCGGTCACAGCCTGAGCTGCGTGGTGGGGACGTCCGGCTTCGATGAGGCCCGGCTGGCTCAGGTCAGGGAGTGGCTAGACGGAGCGCAGGACGCTCGTGTCCTCATCGCCCCGAACTTCTCGGTCGGAGCGGTCCTGATGATGCACTTCGCCGCGCAGGCCGCCAGGTTCTTCGAGTCAGCCGAGGTGGTGGAGCTGCACCACCCAGCCAAGGCCGACGCTCCGTCGGGTACCGCGCTGCGGACCGCCTCGCTGATCGGGGCCGCCAGGGCCTCGGCCGGCCTTGGCCCTTCCCCGGACGCCACCGCGACGGCGGTCCCCGGTGCCCGCGGGGCGGTCGTCGGCGACGTGCACGTGCACGCGGTCCGGCTAGCGGGCCTGGTGGCGCACCAGGAGGTGCTGCTCGGCGGGCACGGCGAGATCCTGACGCTCAGGCACGACTCGCTCGACCGGACCTCGTTCATGCCCGGCGTGCTGCTCGCCGTGCGCCGGATCGACACGCTGCCGCCAGGTCTCACAGTAGGCATCGAGTCGCTGCTCGGCCTCACCTGACCGGCCCGGCCGCTGTCCGCGTAATCGCGAATCGACCGTGACGGCATCATCTGTTTCCGTAACCATTTCGGTACGAGAACGAGACCGCCCGGAATCGTGACTAGCCAGGGTTTCGGCCACCGATGAGACAGTAGCGCCGTGGGGTCCGTACCCGGATGCTGTGGGACAGAGAGCATCGAGATGCGGAGGAAGAAATGCGAAGGCCCAGCTCGCCACCATTGACCCCAACGGCGGCGCCATGAACCCCGACTTCGGTACGATCATGATCCTCCAGCACCCCGCCGCGCGACGTGCATCAGGTATTGCTTGCGGTCGAGCGGGTTGTGGTCCGTCCGGGGCCGGGTCGGGGTGGTGCCGCGGACCGGCTGGTAGCGGTCGAAGGCCGATTCCAGCACGCCCTCGCCACTAGTCAGCGCTGGCAGTTGTTGCTCCAGCTGGTGCACCCAGGCCGCTGGAATGTCGCCCTCCAGCGTCGACGAGGCGTCCTGCGCCACGGGCGTTCGCGGGACGGCGTGCAGTCGTGTCAGTGCTGGCAGCAGCGGTCCGAGCGTGTCGGCCGGCGCGTCCAGACGAAAACGGTGGATTGGCTCGCAGACGACGGTTCCCGCCTGCCGCAGCGCGCTCATCAGGACCAGCGGTGTCAGCTTGCGATAGTCCTCGCCGGTGCTCGACAGGCTCTTGTTGAAGCGCTGGTGGCCGATACTATGTTTTCCCAGGTAGCCGGAGTGCGTCATCGTGACCATGCAGTCGGTTACCTCCCAGCCGTAGATACCTTGCCGCAGCGTCTCCCGCACGGTGTCCTCGACTGCGCGGAAGAATGCGATTGGCATGGAGCCCGGCAGCTCCGGCTCGATCTGAAACTCCACGCCTGAGCCGACAGCGGCCGGCTCGATGCGAAGGCCCACCGTGGCCAGGAACGGATTGGGCGCCTTGTGCAGTCGCTCGACAGCTGCACCGGTGCCGATGGGCCGTTCGATGCAGATCGTCGTCGTCTCGCGAAAGCTGACGTCGAGGCCAAAGTCTGCCGCCAGCGTTGCCTCGATGACTTCCTTCTGGACCTCGCCGTAGAGCGAGACCGAGATCTCCTGGCGGATGTCGTCCTGCCGGACGTTGATCAGCGGATCCTGCTCGGCGAGCTGCGTGAGCGCGACGTGTAGCGCACCTTTGTCGGCGGGGCGGGAGGGAACGACAACTGTTTCCAAAGTCGGCGGAGCGAAATAGTGGTGGGTGGAGTTCGTTCGCGCCACGCCAAGCGTGTCGCCGGTCTGGATATCGTCCAGACCCCACAGCTTCCCGATCTGCCCGGCGGCGACCGACGCGCGCAGGAAGTCCGAGCCGCGATCGAAAACGCTGATCGCCGTGACCTTCCCCTCGCCGTCCTGGCCGAACGGCAGCCGATCCCGCACTTTTACTACCCCCGAGAACATGCGAACGTACGCGATCTTCTCCCCGGCCGGGCCCCGTTCGACCTTGAAAACGGTGCCCGAAACAGGGTCGTCCGCATCGCCTCCCGCCGCGGGCAGGAACTCCGTGATGCCGGCAGCCAGCGAATCGGTGCCCGCACCGGTAATCGCTGAGCCGAAGAACACCGGATGCACCAGTCCCCGCCTGGCCAGCGTCCCGAGCCCGCCCCGGAGCCGACAGTACGAAACCGTCGTCTCGTCGTCGACGTATGCGGCGACGAACGCGTCGTCGTGGTCAGCGAGCACATCGGCAAGCCTGGCTGCGAAAGCACCGTCGCCCGCGCCGTAAGGCGTGAAACTAGGGTTGCGCGTGCCCAGGTCGCGCGCCGATCCCATCGGGATAATCGCCGGCGTCAGTTTCCCGGCGATGCTCCGAAGCACGCGTTCATACTGCGCGCCGGCGCGGTCGATCTTGTTCACGAAGATGAGGGTGGGAATGCGCAGCCGCTGCAACGTGCGCATCAGCACGCGGGTCTGCGCCTGCACGCCCTCAACGGCGGAGATCACCAGCACGGCGCCGTCGAGCACGCTCAGCACCCGTTCCACCTCGGCGATGAAATCCGGGTGGCCTGGCGTGTCGATCAGGTTGACCGTCACGTCAGCGATGACGAACGACACCACAGCGGACTTGATCGTGATGCCGCGCTGCCGTTCCAGTGCCAGCGAATCGGTCTGGGTGCTGCCGTCGTCGACGCTGCCGATCTCGTCGATGACACCGGCGGCGAAGAGCAGCCGCTCGGTCAGGCTCGTCTTACCGGCGTCTACATGCGCCAAAATCCCCAAGTTCAACGTACTCACGAAGCGTCATGTCCTCTGAATAGACGGCAACTCCCATCTGGCTGGACATGAACGTTCCGCGCATTCCGCTCTCCTTGGTCGATCGGCTGTTGCCGGGAGTACAGCAGATGACCACTCCGCAGGGCAACCCATTTGTTGGGCGGCTCAGCTGAACTCAGAGGTCGGCGACCGCCGGGATCACCTCGGAGCCGATGATCTCCAGCGGGGTAATCCGGTGGACATCGGCGACCGCCCCGATGGCCGCGTAGAACCCCAGCTCGGCGAGCTGGCCTAGCTGGTCGACCACCTGGCTTGCCTTCTCGCCGTTCGCGCCCACGTCGAAGATGAAATAGCAGGTCTTCTGTATCTCGTCGTAGTCGCGGCCCTCCCGCTCACAGTGCTCGCGCAGCACATCCAGCTTGTGCGCGAGATCGGGGCCGGGGAACAGGTTGCACGCCTGCGCATAGCGGGCGACGAATCGCAGCGTCTTCCGCTCACCGGATCCGCCGATCATGATCGGCGGGTGCGGCTCGGACAGCGCCTTGGGGCTATTCAGCGTCCGTTCGAGCTGGTAGTGGCGACCCTGGTAGGGGCCGTCGTTGTCGCTCCACATTTGCAGGCAGATCTCCAGCGTCTCTTCGAGCCGCTCGAACCGCTCGGCCACCGGCGGGAACGGGATGCCGAGGCCGCGGGACTCCTCCTCGTTCCAGGCGGCCCCGATGCCCAGCCAGGCCCGCCCCCCGGAAAGCACATCGAGAGTGGTCACGATCTTCGCCAGGATCCCGGGATGCCGGTAGACGGCCCCGGTGACCAGCGTGATCAGCTTGGCCCGGGTGGTACACCCGGCCAGATAGCCAAGCGTGGTGTAGGCCTCGAGCATCTCGTGCTCGGGCGGCCCCACCACGTTGATCTGGAAGAAGTGGTCCATCACGCTGATGAACTCGAAGCCAGCCTCGTCGGCGGTGCGGGCGATGGCGGCCAGATCGGTGCCGAGCCGGGCAGCTCCGCCCGGCCAGGTGAAGTCGGGGATCTGCAGGCCTATCTTCACGTGAATACCTCCACCGGCGAGCCTCTCACAGCGCCGGCCGCCCGGTGGCTCCCGGCCAGAAGATCGCGCACCTCGGGCCAGGCCGGTCGGTAAGCTCGGCGGGATGGAGAAGCCCAGGCTGTGGGCAGCGGGCTGAAGTGAGCCAGCAGGATCGGTCGAAGCTCGACCGCCGGGTAGAAGCCGCGGCGGAAGCCGCCCTGCGCGCGGCGAAGTATGTCGCGCCCGTCGATGTCCTGGCCGGACTCGGGTGGCTGCCTCCGACCCTGCTGGATGACTGGCGGAAGGGCCGGGTCGGTTCCCTCGAGGATGTGCTGAGCGTCCGCCCCGACAAGCTGGTGACCGCGCTGGAGCTATTGCTCAGCTGGGCACGGGACAAGGGGCTGGTGCCGAGCGAGGTCGCCTACCTGGCGGCGACCAGGGACAAGCGGCCGCTCAGGTTCACCGAGGACGGCGGCGAGTCGGCGGAGCGCGTCTTCCGCACGCACTGGATCTCGCCGGAACTGTCCGACGCGCAGCGCAACCGGCTGACCGAGCGGCAGAGCCGCGCGCCCGACCTGGTCGTCATCGAGCCGCTCAACGAGTGGACCTGCACAAGCTGCCAGGACACCGGTCCGTACCTGATCATGGAGGACGCCGGTCCGCTGTGCCTGACCTGTGTAGACATGGACCACCTGGTTTTCCTGCCGGCCGGTAACGCGGCCATCAGCCGGCGGGCGAAGAAGGAGAGCGGCCTGTCTGCGGTGGTCGCCAGGTTCAGCCGGTCGCGCAAGCGGTACGAACGGCAGGGAATCCTGGTCGAGGAAGCAGCGCTGAGCCGCGCGGAGGAACAGTGCCTCGCGGACGAGGAGGTACGCGAGCGGCGCCGGGAGCGTGACCGCGGTCGCCGGGCGGAAGAGGATCTGGAGTTCCAGGCCGCGATGGCGAGCGAGATTACCCGGCTGTTCCCCGGCTGCCCGGCGCAGCGGGCGGTGGCGATCGCCCGGCACGCGGCCACCCGGGGCAGTGGGCGGGTTGGCAGATCTGCGGCCGCGCGGGCACTGGACGGCGACGCGATCACGCTCGCCGTGATTGCCTCGGTGCGGCACGAGGACACCGGCTACGACGAGTTGCTGATGTCCGGCCATGACCGGGCGGAGGCCCGTGACCAGGTACGCCCCGGAATCGATCGGGTGCTGAACCGCTGGCGTGCGGGATCATCCTGAGCCCTACGCCCGGACTGGTCACCAGGGGGTCATTGGCCACTCGGCGCTGGCCATGGCAAGCTCGTATCCATGACCCATCCGCACGAGGACCCCACGTGTGAAGTCGCACACGGCCACGCTCCCGCATTGTCGGACACCCGCACGCTCATCGCCGTGTTCGCCTCCCCGGTCGCTGACTACCTGCTGCGATACGCGAGCGACGTCGGGTACCGCCCGATGCTGCTCGAGCCCGACGCCGAACGCGCGGCCGCCGCCGGATCACCCGGCGTAAAGGTGGTAACCAGCTTCGCCGATTGCTCCGACCCCAGCGCGGACGTGGTCGTCACCGACCATCACCGGCCGGATCTGGGCATCATGCTGCGCGACATCCTGGCCGGCCAGGCAAACTGGATCGGGCTCATGGGCAGCCCCCGCCACGTCGGCCCGCACGTGGCGGCCCTCACCGAGCTGGGCGTTCCGGCCGCTGACATCGCCCGCGTGCACCGGCCGATCGGCCTGAACATCGGCTCGAAGGCTCCCGCCGAGATCGCGATCGCCACGATCGCCGGGCTGATCGCCGAGCACAACGGCTGCCCCGGTGGGTTTTCTTTTTCCTCCTGAACGGTGCATTGCCCGGGTCAGCGCGAAGAACCTGGCATCCGCGCGGGGACGTCATGGGTATCGTGAGGCCGTGGAAACCTGGGATGCGATCACGTCACGGCGGAATGTCCGGGAGTTCAGCGACAGTCCGATTACCCCCGAGCATCTTGACCGGATCCTGGAAGCCGGCCGCCGCTCACCGTCCTCGCAGAACTGGCAGCCGTGGGACTTCATCGCGGTCACGCAGCGGGAACAGCTTGCCGAGCTATCCGGAGTATGGCGCGGAGCCGGGCACGTGGCAGGCTCGGCGGCCACGATCGCGCTGGTCGGCCCGCAGCTAGACTCCGAAGGGCATCGTGCCCGGCTGAGCTATGACTTCGGCCAGGCCACCATGAGCATCATGATCGCGGCCGCGGATCTCGGGATCGGCAGCTGTCATTCCGCGGTGGGCGACCAGGAGCGCGCCCGCCAGATTCTCGGCTTCCCCGCGGACAAAGACTGCGCGTACATGATCTCGCTCGGCTACCCGGCAGCGCGCCCGCTGGCACCGATCAAGCGCCCCGACCGCAGGCCGTTCGATGAGGTCGTGCACCGTGGCCGCTGGTAGCCAAGGAAACGTAAGTTGGTCAGATGAACACCGCGTCGACGTTCTCCTGAGGAATCCGGATGTCCGTAGGCGGATACTCGCCCATTCGGTTCGGGCACAGGCACCAATGAGCGCCGAAGTGTGGCTTGAGAACGCGTCCCGCTACTTTCCGCCTGGCCTGAGATCAGCGGTGCTCGGTGGTGCTGTGCGAGGGCCCCGGCTCTGGGTCAAACTTGGGCTACGGACCGGGAAGACCGGAGAGGCGCAGGAACAGTCGCCGGTGGGCCGGGTGATCGTCGCGGTGCTGTGCTCCCTCGCTGGTAACAGCCAGGGCGTGCAGCATGTCGAACAGGACGACGATGGCTGCATCATCACCGCTGCGATCCCCTCAGATCGGCGTACCTTTGGTGGTGTACTGCGAGTGGGCATCGCCGGTTCCGCCACTAATACAACAATCAACGCGGAAGCAGAGATTCCAGGCCAGATCTATGATTGGGGCACGTCCAAGAAGGCCTTGTCGACTCTCTTCTCTGACGTTCATCTCACTCTTTCTTCGGATGACTGAGGACCGCCGGCTTATCCCTCCCGCGGGTACGTACTGATCTCTATGAGGTTGCCGTCAGGGTCGCGGATATAGACGCTCTGGATCGGCCCTCGCGCCCCAGCGGGCGCCTGCCTTGCCACCTTCACGCCGCGGCCGGTGCAGTGCGCTGCCTGCCTCGCGCCCGGTAGGCGGCCACCTTGGTGCGCGCGCCGCAGGCGTCCATGGAGCACCAGCGGCGTCGGCCGCCGCGGCTGGCGTCAAGGAACAACAACGCGCATTCGTCGCCGGCGCACTCGCGGACCCGGTGGGCAAGCGGTCCGCCGAGCAGGCTGACGGCATCACGGGCAATCTCGGCCAGCGCCGCCGCAGCCGTGGCCGTCTCACGGCGTTCCACCAGGCAAGAAACGCCAGCCCGGCGCGGCGGATCGTCCGCGATGGCGGGCGCCAGCCAGACCCGGGACGGCGGCCGGCTGGCCCAGTCGTTGACAACGGCGATGTCCCCGGGACCGGCGGGCCTCCCGTTCCCGCGGACTGTGCACAGCCGGTAAAGCGCCTCGCGCAGCGTCCTGGCATCGTGGAGTTCCTGCTGCGTCACGGTCGGCGGGGATGCGGCAAACCCTGCCTCTAGCAGCCAGCGGCCTAGGTCCGCAGGATCCCGCAGGCGCTCGATTCCGTCCCGCCACCGCTCACCTACCGTCGCGGTGAGATCCAGCGACGGTCGCCCCCCGAGGAACCGGAAGGCATGTTGCTCCGCATCCTGCATTCCGTCCACGATTTATGTTACCTGTTAAACAGGTAACGCTATCCTGCGTAGTGAGGCGCCCACATCGGGGGCGACCTGGCGCAAGGAGACGAGCATGAACCAGACGGAACCCGGATGGCCGGTCGATCGCCGGATCACCGTTCGCGACCTCCAGGAAGCAACGCAGCGCGGCGAGCGATGGACCCTCCTGACGAGCTATGACACGCTCACCGCCGGGATTTTCGAGCGGGCAGGGGTGCGCGTCCTGCTGGTCGGCGATACTTCTGCGCAGACGGTGTTCGGGCATGACTCCACCGTTCCGGTGACCATGGAGCAGCTCATCCCGCTGGTCCAGGCCGTCGTCCGCGGAACCCGAACGGCACTGGTGGTGGCCGATCTCCCGTTCGGCTCGTATCAGGCGTCGGCTAGCCAGGCGCTGCACAATGCGACCCGCTACCTCAAGGAAGGCGGCGCGCAGGCGGTCAAGCTAGAGGGCGGGCGGCGGATGCTTCCCCAGATCGAAGCGATGGTCGGCGCGGGCATCCCGGTCATGGGGCACCTCGGCCTGACCCCGCAG
>PMSU01000052.1 GCA_003168255.1 Actinomycetota bacterium | reverse complement strand
ACGTTCCCGCGGGAACGCCTCCAAGGCGACCGCCAGGTCGCGGCGACCGGCCGTAACCGGCGAGCGAGTCATGCAGGCAGCGTTCTGTCTTATCCAGTAGCGGCTAGGTGTCCGCCGTAGCAGGCGGCTGCACCGGCTCTGACGCGGGCTGCCATCTGCCGGCCTTGGTGACAAGCAGCCAGGCCAGCAGTCCCGCAGGGTAGATGTAGTAGCCGAACCTGGTGGCGGGAGCCAACGTGAACATGAGCGCCAGGCCCAGGATGAGCCGCCAGGTGGCCGAGGACACATCCTTCGGTGGCCGCACCAACAGCGACACGACGATGCCCAGGCCGGCCAGCCCGAGCAGTCCGACGGCGATGAGATGGCCGGTGTGCCCCGTCTCCGCCAGCAGGTGCCCGGGCAGCGGGCTGACCGCCAGCGATTTGATCTTCGCCAGCCCGAGCGGGAATGAGATCGTGTTCACTATCAGGGCGCCAGGCCACATCGCAGCGACCGGGGCAATCAGCGCCGTGCATGCCGCCGCGGCGGTGACGGTGAACAAGGCGGTGGCTCGCCTTCCGTCCCTGACCGCGAGCAGCGCGATGGCGATGATGAGCGCCGGCCAGGCGGTTGCCTTCATAGCGGCGTCAACACCGAGCACGAGTCCAGCGAGCACCGGGTGCGGCTTGCCCCGCGATGTGTGCCAGAGCAGAGCGAGGCCCAGGCACATGAGCGCCAGGACGGGCACGTCCGTACCGCCGACGGCTAGCTCGAACGCGATCACCGGGCTTGCAGTGATGAACAGCGTCCACCTAATCCAGTCCTTCGCCCTTGCCACCGCGAGTGCCAACCCGAAGGCGATCAGGAAGGCGACACCGAACCAGATCCGCGGATCGGTCAGCACTCCCGAGCCGACCAGCGCCCGTGGCAACCCGAACAGCGTCATCACCGGCAGGTACGGGTCGTAGGCATTCGGGTTGTGGGTAGCGGCGAGCACGGCGGTGCTCTGGTAGAACGTGCCTTGGTGAACGAGCATGTGCGCGGATTTGATGATCACGCTGACCTCGGGCTGCTGCTTGCCATGAGAGGCCAGCCAGCCGAGCGGGAAGAACAGGGCGCCGCACAGGCCAAGCACCAGCGCCAGGTCAACCCCTCGCGATCGCCACGCTAGAGCCGCTATAGCCGCCAGCAGGTAGCCGGCTGCCGCAGCCTTCCCCCACAGCTGGTGCAGGTCGTTCGTGGTGAACAGGGCGACCCCGCCGGCGTACACCGCGCACGCGGCGAAGGCCGACGCCACCCAGCGGCGATGGATCGTCGTGAGCGACTGCCACTCAGGCCCCAGACCGGGCTTGCGGTTGCCCGATGGCCCAGGCCTCAGCGCAACCATTGACATGCAGGCCCCTCCACGGTACAAATCCTAGCCAGCGAGGCGGGCGAGGGGTTGCCGTGGTCCCCGGTTTATATCACCGGAGGCCTGCCCGCCCGGGTCATCCGCCAAACCGTGCGCAGCGAAATGGGCTGACGCCGACCAGGATCCATCCGCCAGCCTTCGGCGAACCCAGCCAGCCACGCCCGCAGCACCACCGCCGAACGTTCGCGGACGACCGTCATCGCGGCCCAGTCCAGCAGGTAGGCGACGGCCACCGGCCAGGGCAGGTTCCGTCTGGCAAGCAGCACGCGGTTGCGGCCGTTCAGCCGCTCGAACTCCGGGTGGCGTGCGTTCGGCAGCGCAGGGTGGCACATCTGGGCACGGGCGTCGTACTCGATCCGGTATCCCCTGTCGATCAGCCGCCAGGCGAGGTCGGTTTCCTCGTGCGCGTAGAAGAAGGCCGATGGTAGGCCGCCGGCGGCGAGATAGGCATCGCGGCGGATCGCGCACGCACCACCGGCGAACGTGGTCACCGGTGAGGACCGCTCCGGGTCGCCCGCTCGCAGCCTAGGTACGTGCCACCGTGCTCCCGGCCCCCCTGCCGGGTCCACGACGCGGAACGCAAGCACCGCGAGGCGCGGGTCCGCGGCGAACCGTGCGGCCACATGCCCGCTGAGGGCATCGGATGGATACCAGCCATCGTCGTCGAGGAACAGGACGACATCCCCGCCGCAGGCGTCCACACCCGTATTGCGCCCGGCGGCCACCCCGACGTTCTCGGCGAGCCGCACGGTCTTCACGCCATCCGGCAGAGGCGGCGGGTCCGTGCCGTTGCCGACCACAACAAGCTCGACGCCGGGATCCCGCAGGGCCAACACGCTGGCGATTGCCCGGTCGAGCTCGGCCGGCCGGTTCCCCATCGTGAGGATCACGCAGGAAAGCGTGATCCCGGCGCTGCCCGCGCCGCTCGGACGGATCGCATCACTCGGACGGATCGCATCACTCGGACGGCCCACGCCGCTCGTGCCGTCGGCGCCGGTCATCGGAGCCGCCCCGAGGCCATGATCGCCACCAGGTGCGCGACCACCATGAGTGCGGCCACCGCCAGGCAGCCGATCAGCAGGACGCGGGTGGCGAGCAGGCCGCCGCGGGCGGTGTCCGCGATGGCCGCGGCGAGTATCAGCATTGACAGCTCGATCGCCTGGATGATCCGGTGCACCCGCAGCGCCGCGGCGAGCCGCCTGGCAATTGCCAGGCCGGCGGCGCGCGGGGCCAGCGCCTCATCGCTGTGATTGCCGTTGAGGCCGAACGCCGCGCGCGCGACCACCACGCTGTCGGTCTCCGCCTTGACAATGATGGCGAGGAGCGCAGCGCCCATCCCGGCGGTCACGTAGCCGCCAACCAGCGTGAGATGGCCCTGCGCCCGGATGCCGAGCCCGGTCAGTAGCGCCGCGTCGGTCAGGTAGTGTCCCACCCGGTCAAGGAACACGCCGCCTGCCGATGTCTTGCCGCTCCACCGGGCAAGCTCGCCGTCGGAGCAGTCGAGCAGCAGGTGCAGCTGGATGAGCAGGGCTGCGATGACGGCGCTGAGCAGTCCACCGAACGCGGCCGCCAGGCCGCCGCCCACGCCTGCGAAGATCATCGCGACAGTCACCAGATTTGGCGACCAGCCGAGTCTGGCGAATACCCAGTTGGGATAGGGCGAGAACCGGCGCATGTAAAGCCTGCCGGCCCAGTGCTCGTCGTTCAGCCGCGCTAGCACAGCGGGCGGCTGGCCAGCGGCTCGCAGCTCAGCCAGTGACGGCCCGGACATACTCCTCCACCCGCTCGTTCGCGGCGGCCTCTGACAGGCCGAGGTGCTCGAGAATCGTGTAGCGGCCAGGCCGCATGGCAGGCGCGTGGATTACCGCCTTGGTGAACTCTGCCACCGAGAGCCCCAGCTCGGCGGGGATACGGGGCAGTCCATGCCGGGCCAGGCAAGCCGAGAAAAGCTCCGCCTGCCGCGCGTCGCCGCGCAGGTGTGCGCAGAATAGCGCGCCGACGCCGGCCAGCTCACCGTGATTCCTGTCGCCGGGGTAAAGGTGGTTGATGGCGTGCAGGATCTCGTGATCGCCGCCGCTGCAGGGGCGGCTGTCGCCGGATACCGACATGGCCATCCCGGACAGCACGAGCGCCTCCGCTAGGACGGTCACGAACTGGTCGGAGGCGACCGTCCCCGGCTGGTGCAGCACCGCTTCGGCGGCGGTGCGCGCCAGGGTGACCGCGAGCCCGTCCACCCGCTCGCCCGTCTCCTGCTCCGCCAGCCGCCAGTCGGCGATCGCGGAAAGGTTGCTCACCACGTCGCCGATGCCGGCCCGGACCATCCGGTCGGGACCGCGCCGCACCCGGTCCAGGTCCACCACGACCGCCACCGGGGGCACTACGCCGTACGATCCCTTGCCCGATTCGTGCTCAAGCGAGCTGACCGGCGAGGCGATCCCGTCGTGCGACAGGTTGGTGGCGACGGACACCATCGGGATGCCGGCCATATGCGCGGCGAACTTGGTCACGTCGATGGTCCTGCCGCCGCCGATGCCGGCCACCGCCTCATATGAGCCGGACCGGAGCCGCTTGCCGAGCCGCACCGCGCCATCCACGCTGCCATCCTCGACCCGGAACAGCTCGGCGCTGTCGAGCGCGAGCTCGGCCACGATGCTGTCGCCCTGCCCGGGGCCGACCGCCACTGCCACCCGCCCCTCGGTCGCGATCCGCCGATCGGCCAGCAGTTCGCCGAGCCCGGCGATCGCGCCGCGCCGCACGTCGATGAACAACGGCGCGGCAACCATCCGGGCCAGCAGCGGCATCGGCGTCCTTTCCTGCGGGGCGGTCGGGCGGTTCGTCGGGGGGGGGAGCTTGTCGGGCGGTTCGTCGGGGGGGGAGCTTGTCGGCAGTTCGTCGAGACAGTCCTTCTTGGCGGCGGGCCGGTGGCGCGGCAGAGCCTGGGCGCTAACAGCGGCCGGCGATGAGGCGGGCTCGCCGCAGATCGTCGTGGTTGTCGACCTCGACCCATTCCACCGCACCGATCGGGGCGACCGCGACCTCGCCGCCACGATCGGTTAGTTCCTGGTAGCCATCCTCGTAATAGAGCCCTGGATCGCGCTGCCAGGTGGCCTCGAGCGCGGCCGCCAACGGTGCCGCGGCAGCGGGCAGGATCAGCGTCGCCCCGATGTACTCAGCGTAGGCGGCGCCGGGGTCCATCTGCTTGGTGATCCTGGCTAGCAGGCCGCGGGAATCGAGCACCACCTTCATTTCCTCGTCGGCGAGCGGCTTGACGTCGTCCACCGCGAGGATCACGCCCGGCCAGTCGGTGCCGCTCCCGCCGTGGGCCTGCATGGACGCGAGCAGCGTCTTCTCCACGCTCACTGGATGCACCGTGTCGCCGTTGAGCAGCAGCACCCCGCGCGGGAAGTGCTCGCGGGCAAGCCAGAGCGAGTAGGCATTGTTCCAGTCCAGCGCCCGGTCGTTGGCCAGCAGTGTCAGTGTCACCCCGTGCCGGCGCTCCAGCTCCGCCGCTCGCTCCGCTATCGCCTCCGCGGCGTGCCCGACGACGATCACGATCTCCCGCAGATCTACCGCGGCCAGGTTGCGCAGCGCGATGTCCAGGATGGTGTCCTGGCCGGCTACCGGGAGGAGGGTCTTGGGCAGCGTGTCGGTGTCCGGCGCCAGCCGGCGCCCGGCGCCAGCGGCGAGCACCATGCCGATCATCGAGAGCCTCCGTCCTTGACCGCGAGCCAGCTCGTCAGGCTATCCCAGCCGAAGAGCGCCCACAGGTAAGCCGCCAGCGCAATGTAGACGAACGTCTCGATCCCCAGCATCCCGCCGATCCCCGCCACCAGCATCCGCCCCTCCCAGCCGAGGCCGGCCGCGGCAATCCCGGGAGCGGGCAGTATCCCGTACCGCTGCCGGTGCAGCACATCGACGTGGTGCAGGGCGATCGCCGCGATCAGCGCGAACGTGACGGGCGCCGGCACGCCGGCCGGGAAGGCCAGCGCGGCCAGGTAGACGTACTGGCCGGCCTGTAGCAGCGGCGGAACCAGCCAGTCGAACCGGCCGTCGTGCGGGCTGTCAGCACCGAGCGCGGCGAGCAGCATGGCGATGGCCGGGGTACACAGCAGCAGCCCGGGCAGGTTATGCAGGCCGAGCGCGGCCAGCATGGCCGTGACCGTGACCCCGGCGATGGCGGGAAGCAGCGGCGGGAGCTGGCCTTGCACCAGGTGGCCGATCCGGCTCGCGAGCGGGCCGTCGTCGCGGACCGCGACTATGCCGCCCGTGAAGTCGCCGCGGCGGGCGCTGGGGCCGGCACCGCGCCCGCCGAAAGCGTCATCCGGAGCTGTCATCGCGCACCACTGCGTGCGGTCCGGCCGCCCTCTCCCCCGTCACGGACCGCGTCGGGCGCTCGGCTGGCGACTGCACGTTCGGCAAGGGAATATCCCAGGGCGACGGCACCCCAGCCAATGAGCACGGTCAGAGCCAGCCGCGGACCCCAGACGGGTGCGATCACGGCGATCAGCAGCGTTCTCTCCCCGGCAGGCAGCGCGATGCTCTGCCCTGCCAGCCGCAGCAGCCGGTGGCTGGGGTCGGCTGGCGTCGGCCGGGGCCCAGCCACCAGCGCGTAGCAGGCGTCGGTCATCTGCCGCACCGCGAGCAAGACCATCGCCGCGGTCGCGAATTCCCATGCCTGGTGCGGCTTGGCGGCCGACCAGCCGACCGCCAGCCCGGCATAGACGCCGTACTCGGCTGCCGCGCCGGATACCGCATCGAGCCAGCCGCCGAACGCGGATGCGGTGGCTGTGCTCATTGCCAGCCGGCCGCGTGCCTGGCGGATCGGCAGCGCGGCACACAACAGCACCGAGCCAGTGATCATCGCGGACCTGCTGCCGGACGCGTACCAGGTCGCGGCGCACAGGGACAGGGAGAGCGCCACGGTGGTGAGCGCGTTCGGCACCAGCCCGCGGGCCGCCGACCAGCGGGCAATCCCGCTGGCCAGCGGGGCTACGGCGAGTGCGGCGACCAGGCCTGGCTCGGACGGTCGCGAGGGGGTGCGGGTGCGGCCGGAGGCGGGTCCGGAGGCGGGTCCGGAGGCGGACCCGGGGACGGGTGCGGAGGCCGACCCGGGGACGGGTGCGGAAGCGGTCCCGGGGACGGGTGCGGTGGCGGTCCCGGGGACGGGTGCGGTGGCGCGGTTGTTGCCCGCTGCGTTCCCTGCTTCCGCTGCGCTCAGCGATGCCACCGGGACTCCGCTGCTGGTGATGCACTCGATCAGGGATTCAACGGCGCTGTTCAGCTCGCCGCTCACCCGTGCCTGGTGATTGATGCGACGGATGGAGAGGTGGTGCATGCGCCCGGCGCCGCCCGGGTGCTCCCCCGAGGCAATGCGCACGGCCAGCGCTTCGGCCGCATCGGCCACGGCGGACAGGTCTTTCTTGGCGACAAGCAATGTCGCGTTGGCAGTCAAGGCGACGGTGCCGGTCCCGCCGAGCAGCGCGGCCAGGGCGCTGCCGGGGGTGGCCAGTGCCCGGGCGGTGGTGCAGAAAAGAACGGGCTCACTGACGTCGCGCGCGGTGGCGGCCACCGCCCGCAGTCCGTCCGCCGCGTCGGCGCACATGGCCACGTCAACCTGACGTACGCCGGCACTCACCAGACGGCTGCCCGCGCTATCTATCCGCGGTGAGCTGCCGGCCATCCTGTCCCCCGGCTGCCGGTATGGCTGGGCCATCGCGGACAGCCTGTCGGGCGCCGCCGCAAGCAGCAGCGCCACAGTCATGGTGGCCTCCTAGCGGCGATCCGCCGCCCCCCGCCGCGATCACGGCGCATCGCTGTTCGCTCAAATGCTGCGACTCAGCGTACCGGCGGGCCGCCTGATGGCCTGGGAGGTTGGCTATCGCAGTTCAGCGCGTGTGCGTTGCCGGCGAGTGCGGGCGGCGGGTTACCATGCGCCCGTGCGCCAAGGTGATGCCGGACCGTCGATGAACCCTGTCGCTTTCGCCGCGGCCGTGGTGCTGGCCAGCGGCGCGGGGGTCCGGGTGGGTGGCGAGCGGAACAAGGTGTACCTGCCGCTCGGCGGCCGCAGCGTGGTCAGCTGGTCGCTGCGGACCTTTGCGGGAGTTGCCGGGGTCGGCGTGCTCGTGCTTGTGGTGCGGCCGCAGGACCGCGAGCTGGCCGAGCAGGTGCTTGACCTGGAGCTTTCTGGCTGTGATGTGGAGATCGTGCATGGCGGTGCCGCTCGCCAGGACTCCGAGTTGATGGCGCTGCGTCAGCTGGCGCCGCGGATAACCGCTGGGGAGATCGATGTCGTGCTGATGCACGACGCGGCGCGCCCCCTTGTCTCTGCTGAGCTGGTGTCGGCGGTGCTTGCGGCCGCCAGGGAGTCGGGCGGCGCGGTGCCTGGGGTGCCACGGGACGGCCTGATGAGGGTCAGCGAGGACGGCAAGGTGGCGGAGGCCGACCTGGGCACCATGATGGCCATGCAGACTCCGCAGGGCTTCGCGGCCGGTCCGCTGCTGGCTGCCTATGAGCGGGCGGCCGACGACGGGTTCACTGGCACGGATACCGCGGCCTGCGCGACGCGATATTCCGATGTGCGGGTGCGGTGCATTCCGGGGGACGACAGCAACATCAAGATCACCTATCCGCACGATCTCGTCGTCGCTGCGAAGTTCCTGGCCGCGGCCGGCCGGCCGGGTAGGTAGGGCTGACCGCCCTGATGCGGTGGCCAGCTTGTTAGGTGGCCCGCCCTGATGTGGTGGCCAGCTTGTTAGGCGGCGCTGCCGAGTATCGTCTTCGAGATGAGCGTCAGGTTTCCTGGTGAGTCGGCGGAGTACCGTGCGGCGCGTGATCTCCTGCTCCAGCAGGAGACTGAGCTGCGGCGCGCCATGGAGTCGGTGGCGACCGCGAGGCAGGCGCTGCCGCCCGGTGGGCTGGTCCCGCAGGATTATGTCTTCCAGGGCGGCGGAGCCGGCGGCGAGCCGACCGACGTGCGGTTGTCCGAGCTGTTCTCGCCGGGCAACGACTCGCTGTTGATCTACAGCTTCATGTTTCCGCGTGACTCCAGCGACGACCGGGCGGGCCTGCATCGGGGCAGTCCGCACTGTTGCCGCTGGCAGAGGGTCCGAGACCGCCGAGGGAAGCCCGAGCCCGATGCTGAACGTGTTCCGCCGCGACGGTGCGGAGATCCGGCACTTCTGGGGCTCGGAACTGTTTTACCAGCCCACTGAGCCAGGGCAGGACCCGCGCCATGTCGGGACCATTGAGCCGGTCTGGAACATGTTCGACCTCACGCCGAACGGCCGGGGAACCGACTGGGACGAGCAGCTCAGCTATTGCCACCCATGACCAGGGCAACACCCCTCGTGGTATCGGTCCGGTGAATGTCAGCTTCCTATCCTTGAGCTGGACGGCGGAGCCGCCCTGGTCATGCGGATGACAAAAGCTAGGATCACCCCCGAGCAGCCGCCAAGGAGGAGTCGTGGAGCTGGTGGACGACTGGGCCCGGTTGCTGGGTGCGGAGGCTGGTTCGTACGCCCGGGTGGCGCTGACCAACATCAGGCGTGAGTTCCCATCCGGCATGTGTCACACGATGAACGCGCCGGGTGATTTCCCGTATCGCCCGAGGGCCCGCACGCCGGTCTTCTATGGCAGTTTCGACTGGCACTCGTGCGTGCAGATGCACTGGCTGCTGGTCCGGCTGCTGCGCGTCGCGGGTGACGCCGTGCCCGGCAGCGAGATCAGGGCCGCGCTGAGCGGGCATTTCGATCGCGTGGCGCTCGCAGCGGAGGAGGAGTTCATCCTCAGCCGGGACGGCCTTAGGGAGCGCCCTTACGGCTGGGGCTGGGCGCTTGCGCTGATTCACGAGACGGCGAGCTGGGACGATCCGCACGGCCGGAGATGGGCGGCCGCCTTGGCACAGCTGGGCGACAAGCTCGGCGGCCTCTTCCTCGAATGGCTGCCCAAGGCGACGTACCCGGTTCGCCACGGGACGCATTCCAACAGCGCATTCGGACTGTCTCGGGCCCTGCCGTACGCGGCAGCGCGGGCCAGATCGGGGGACCCTGCGCTACTGGCGGCGATCACCGCCAAGGCGCATGCGTGGTTTGGCAGCGACATGCTCTATCCCGGCGGCCTGGAGCCGTCGGGACTCGATTTCCTGTCACCGGCCCTCACCGAAGCTGAACTGATGGCCCAGGTCCTGCATGCAGACGAATTCGCCGAGTGGCTCGGCGTGTTCTTGCCCGGGATCGAGCGAGGCGAGCCGGCCTCGCTGTTTACCCCTGCGGTTGTATCGGATCCCGGCGACGGCGAATTCGCGCACCTGCACGGGCTCAACGCGAGCCGCGCCTGGTGCTGGCGACGGCTGGCGGAAACCCTGCCCGACGGCGATCCCCGCATCGGCTCCGCTGTCATGGCTGCGCGGGCGCATGCGAAGGCCGCTCTCCCGCATGTCGTCGGTGACGACTACATGGTCGAGCACTGGCTCGCCTCCTACGCCGTGCTCATGCTCAGCTGAGGGCATATCCGGTCAGGCCGGCTGCCCTGGCTTCCGCCGGGCCGTGAAGATATCCGGCGGGGGAATCGGCGAAGACTCCGCCCGTGCGTCAGTGATCGGTCTGGCCCCTGCGGTGAACCGGTCAAGGCCGGCGCCATGAACCAGCCGGCCCGGGAACGGGTCAGCTGCCGCGCGCCTGGCCAGCGCCGCGACGGGCAGGCCATGATGCGCGCCGGCCAGCACCAGGTTGCCGAACCTGCGGCCCCGCAGCACCGCCGGGTCGGCGATCAGGCAGGTGCAGGGGAAGACAGAGCGCACCGCTGCCACCCGGGCGCGGGTGTGCGTGAGCGGCGGGCCATCGCCGACATTGACCGCGTAGATCCCCCCCGCAGACAGCGCCCTGGCCACCGCGACGGCAAACTCCGCCGAGGTCAGATGCGCCGCCGTGCGCGCGCCGGCGAAGAGATCCGCTATCACCACGTCAAAGGATCCGGCCCGGACTTGCTCCACCACCGCGCGGGCGTCGCCGACCTGGATGCGCACCCGGCCCGCCCGGGACCCGCCCGCCCGGCGTGCGGGCTGGCCGAGGGGCAGTCGCCGCCGGACAAGCCGCACCAGCGCGGCGTCCGACTCCACCGCCAGCTGACAAGACCCGGGCCGGGTCGCCGCCACATACCGCGCCAGGGTCAGGCCGCCGCCGCCCAGGTGCAGCACCCGCAGCGGCTGGCGGGCCGGCCCGGCCAGGTCGACCAGGTGCCCGAGCCGCCGCATGTACTCGAACTGGAGATACCGCGGGTCATCGAGGTCAACGTGGGATTGCGGGGTGCCGTCCACCAGCAGCGTCCAGGCCCTGGGCCGGTCGGGATCACCTACCAGCTCCGCGACGCCCGAATCGACCTGATACCGGACGGCCGACCCGCTACTGTCACGCTGCCGACTGGACATAACGACCATTGTGCAGCGGTACCCCGCTCCGCGGTGCCCGGGTAAAGCGGTTCCGGGCCGCCCCCCCGCGTGGCGTCTGGCTATATCGGCAGGTCTGGCTACATTCGTGTTCATGTTCGAATCGGCGGACCTCCTGGACGGGCTGAACGAAGAGCAGCAGCAAGCTGTGACCCACCCGGACGGACCGCTGCTGATCCTGGCCGGCGCCGGTACCGGGAAGACACGGACGCTGGTGGCTCGCGCGGCCTGGCTGCGCGCCGCGGGCATGCCGGCCAGCCGCATCTTGCTGCTGACCTTTACCCGCCGCGCCGCCGACGACATGCTGGCCCGGGCCGCTCCCGCCACTCCGGCGGCCGCTGAGCGGATCGTCGGCGGTACCTTCCACGCGATCGCCCACCGGATCATCCGCGAGCACGCGGAATCATTCTCCTTGCCGCCCGAGTTCAGCGTCATGGACTCGGGCGACGTGGCGGACCTGCTCGATACGCTGCGGGCGGACCACGGCCTGGTGGGCACCGCGCGCCGCGCGCCGCGGGCTTCGGTCTGCGCCGACATCTACACCCGGTGCGTGAACACCCAGCGGCCGGTCGCCGACGTCGTGCGCGACGGCTTCCCCTGGTGCACCGACTTCACCGGCCAGCTCGCCGACCTGTTCCGCGGCTATGTCGCGCACAAGCGCAGCCACGGCCTCGTCGATTTCGATGACCTGCTGCTGCTGTGGCGGGCGGCGCTGGCCGATCCCGGCGCCGGGCCGGTCCTGCGCGGCATGTTCGACGCGGTGCTGGTCGACGAGTACCAGGACGTCAACGCGGTGCAGGCGGACATCGTGGCGCTGCTCCAGCCCGGCGGCGGCTGCCTGACCTGCGTCGGCGACGACGCCCAGGCGGTGTACGGCTTCCGGGGCGCCGATCCGGAGCACCTGCGCCGGCTGGCGACCACGTTCCCCGATCTCACCGTCATCCGGCTGGTCCGGAACTACCGGTCGAAGCAGGCGGTGCTGCGGCTGGCCAACGCGGTTCGCCCGCAGTCATCCGGGCTCGAGCTGGAGCTCACCGGCGACCGCGGGGCCGGGGCGGCCCCGCTGCTGGTGCGCTGCCATGACGAGGCGACGCAGGCGCGCGAGATCTGCGCCCGGGTTCTTGGCGCCCATGAGGACGGAGCGGATCTGCGCGACCAGGCGGTCCTGGTGCGCGCGGCGCACCACAGCGACGTGCTGGAGGTCGAACTGTCGGTTCGCGGCATCCCGTTCGTGAAGTACGGCGGGCTGCGGTTCATCGAGGCGGCCCACTTCAAGGACTTCCTGTCGGCCGCCCGGGTGGTCGCCAACCCCGCCGACGACGTCGCCTGGTTCCGCGTGCTCCGGCTGCACGAGGGCATCGGGCCGGCCGCGGCCAGGCGGTTCATCGACGTCCTGCGCCCGGCAGATCCGGTGCCGTTCGACCGCTGGAAGGACGCCGTCGACGCCGCGCCGCGGCGGTCGCGGGCAGAGCTGGCGGCGACCATCGCCAGCCTGGCCGGAGTCGCCGCGCTGGACGCCGCGGGGGAGCGGGCAACGGCGGTCCTCGCCGCGCTGGCGGCCCCGCTGCGGGCCCGTTATCCGGACGCGGGCATCCGGATCGCTGACCTACAGCGGCTCGCTGACGCGGCGGCGACCAGGCCGTCCCTGCACGACGCGCTCGCTGAGCTCGCGCTCGACCCGCCGGTCTCCGCCTCCGACCTCGCCGGGCCGCCCCGGCTGGACGAGGACTTCCTGGTCATCTCGACGATCCACTCGGCGAAGGGGCTCGAGTGGCCGGTGGTGCACCTGCCGCACCTGGTCGATGGCGCCGTCCCGAGCGACATGGCGCTGTCCTCGCCGGCCGGGCTGGCCGAGGAGCAGCGGCTGTTCTACGTCGCGGTCACCAGGGCCCGCGACCAGCTGTTCCTGTACGCGCCGATGCGCATGCACCACCAGCGGCTCGGCGGCAGCGACCGGCACAGCTACGGGCAGCTGACCCGGTTCCTGGACGCCACGGCACTGGCGGCCTGCGAATCCGCCCAAGCAGCGCCGCCGGAGCCGGTGCTGCCCCACATCGGGCAGCTGGCCACCCGGGTCGATGCGGCGCTCGACGCGCTGTGGACCGGCTGACACGATAATGCCGGGGGGTCGTCCTGCACCGTTCGGATAAGGATATAAAAGCATTGCGCACGGTTGCCGTTATCCTCGCGGAAGCCGGCCAGCTCGCGGAGCTGGCAGGCAAGCCCGTCATCGAGCATGCGGTCGGGGCATTCGAGAACGCTGCCCAGGTGGACGAAATCCTGGTGGTGGTGGCACCCGCGCTGGCAGCGCAGGTCGGGCAGTTGCTCGCCGACGGGGGCTACCGCAAGGTATCGCGGGTGATCGAGGGCGGCGGCACCAGGACGCAGGCCGCCCAGCAGGCGATCCGGGCACTGGGCGATACGGAATGCAACCTGCTGATCCACGACGCGGACCGCCCGCTGATCAGCCAGCGGGTCATCGAAGACTGCGTCACGGCGCTCGGGACCCGCGAGGCCGTGTGCGCTGCTGTCCCCGCATCAGACACCATGGTGGCGATCGAAAAAGGGCTTATTACCGAACGGCCGCCACGAGACAGGCTGCGACGCCGGCAGACCCCGCAGGGATTCCGGCTGCCGGTCATCCGCCGCGGCTACGAGCTCGCGCTCGCCGATCCGGCCTTCGAGCCCACCGACGACTGCGGCATCGTGCTCCGCTACCTGCCGGACGTAGCGGTCGCGGTGGTGCAGGGCAGCGAGCAGAGCTTCACGATCCTCAGCCCGGCAGCCATCGACATCGCCGAAGCCATGCTCAGCGCTTGATCGCCTGCTTGATCAGGGTGCGGCCGAAGTCCCACATCAGGCCGCTGCCGCGGCTCGCGTCGTCCATGACATCGGCGAACGCGTCGCAGAACAGCTTCACCTCGGTTTCGCCGATCGTCAGCGTCGGCAGCAGCTTGATCACCTCATCGTGATCAGCGGCGACCTGGGTGAGAATCCGGTGCCGCTGGAACATGAAGACCACGATCATCTGCGCGAACAGCCCGTGCCTGGCGGCCTGGAGCATGTTCCAGCCGGTGCGCAGCTTGAGCGACTTGGGCTTGCAGAACTCCAGGCCGATCATCAGGCCGCGGCCCCGGACCTCGCCGAGCAGCTCGTAGGAGCCGCCCATCTCGGTCAGCGCGGCCATCAGCGCGTCGCCGGTCCGCTCGGCGTTCTCCACCAGGTGCTCGTCGTCGATGACCGCCAGCGAGGCGAGCCCGGCGGTCATGGCCGCCGCGTTGTGGCCGAACGTCGAGTCGTGCACGAACATCCGGTCCATGGAGGAGTAGACCTTCTGGAAGATCCAGTCCTTGGCCAGGGTGGCGCCGACCGGGATGAACCCGCCGGACAGCGCCTTGGCGACGGTGACGATGTCCGGCTGCACGTCCTCGTGCTGGTAGGCGAAGAACCGTCCGGTCCGGCCCATCCCGGTCTGTATCTCGTCGCAGATGAGCACGGCGCCGCGCTCGTGCAGCAGGTTCGCGGCGGCCGCCAGGAAGCCCGGCGGCGAGATGTGCACGCCCTTGCCCTGGATCGGCTCGATGAGCAGGCCGGCCACATCTCCCTTGCGCAGCTCGCGGGCCAGCGCGTCGAGGTCACCCAGTGCGATGGCGCAGTCGGGCAGCAGCGGGTCGAAGCCGCGACGGAACTCGGCCGAGCCGTTCACCGACAGCGAACCGAGGGTCAGGCCGTGGAAGGCATGGTCGCAGTAGAGGATCCTGGGCTTGCCGGTGGCGTACCTGGCGAACTTCAGCGCGGTCTCGACCGCCTCGGTGCCGCTGTTGCAGAAGTACGCGCGGTCCAGGCCAGGGGCCTTGGCCAGCAGCCGCTCGGCGAGCAGGCCGGGCAGCAGCCCGCAGTCGAACTGCACCAGGTCGGCAAGCTCGGCGTCGAGGAGGTCATGCAGCGCCTTGCGGATCACCGGATGGTTGCGTCCCATCCCGTACACCCCGAACCCGGTCAGGAAGTCGGCGTACCGGTTGCCGTCGCTGTCGTAGAGGTAGCCGCCCTCGGCCTTCTCGTAGACCTTGTCGAACCCGATCACGTGCAGCATCCGGGACAGGTGCGGCTTGAGGTACTGGTCCTGTAGCTCGTAACCCTGGCCTGCACGTTCGGCCAAGAGGGCCGGCAAATCGAAATCCATAGTCGGTAGTCTCCTGGCTCACGTGGCCTGATGCGCGCGAATTACGCGGCCAGCATACGACCCGCGCCGCCCGCGGCTGCGCTCAGTCCGCGTCGCGCCCCGCGCCGCGGGCCATCCCGCCGACAGGCGCCAGGCCTGGCCGGGCATCCGGCTGGCGGGCCGGCAGGAGGCTACGCGGACTGGTGAGAAACCCGGCCCCCCAGCAAGTGTGCATCGTGGCCAGGACGACGGGCAGCCGGGCGAGGGCGGCGGGGGGCAGCGCCCGTGCCGCTGTGGCGGTGACGCCGAGCAGCCCGGCCAGGTAGAGGGCGGGGACGGCAAAGCCAGCGGTCAGCCAGGCAAGGGGGGGCCAGGGACCGGCCAGCCCAGCCCCGACGCCGACCAGGCCGACGACGGTCCCCGCCGTGATCGCGGTGAGCGCCGCGGGCGGCGCCAGGTAGCGCATGTTGATCGTGCCGGCATGCTCACGGGCCACCACCCGGCGCCAGCGGCCATAGTGGAAGTACTGCGAGGCCAGCGCCCGCACGCTGGCCCGGGGCCGGTAGGTGACCCGCAGCGCCGGCTGGAACCAGATCAGGCCGCCCGCCTGCCGGATCCTGAGGTTCATCTCCCAGTCCTCGGCGCGCAGGTACGCCTCGTCGTAGCCGCCCACCCGCTCGATCGAGCCGCGCCGGTAGACACCCAGGTACACCGAGTCCGCAGGCCCCTGCTCGCCGCCGGTGTGGAATGCGGCCGAGCCGACGCCGGCCTTGGAGGTCATCGCCCAGGCCACGGCGCGCTCGAACGCGGTGACCCCCTCGGCGGCCATGACCCCGCCGACGTCGTCGGCCCCGCTCTCCGCCAGGGTCTGCACCGCGGTCCGCAGGTATCCGTCCGGCAGCAGCGCATGGCCGTCCACCCGCGCGATCACCGAGTGCCGGGCTGCCCTGACCGCCAGGTTCAGCGCCGCGGGAATCTGCCCGCTCGGGTTGGGCACGACAGTGATCCGGGGATCGCCGGCCGCCAGCCGTTCGGCTATCTGCTGAGTCCGGTCGCGGGACGGGCCCACGGCGAGCACCATCTCGAGCGGGGCCGGGTAGTCCTGGGCGAGAACGCGGCGGACCGCATCCTCGAGGTGCCGTTCCTCATTGCGGACCGGCATCACGACAGATAGCGGGGGCATGACGGGGGGCGCCGCGTCAGGAAATGGGTTCATGACGGACGTCACGGTACTGCAATTACGGTCCGCTGGCGGTCGCCGGGGCGAGGACAGCGTCGTCCTCGGCTGAGCGGGCTCCTTGGGCTGCCTTCGCACGGGCGGCCGGCCGAGGGGCCGGCCGCCCGCAGCCAACCAGCCTCAGAGCCCGTTGTCCTCCAGCATCTCGGTGACGAGCGCCGCGATCGGCGAGCGCTCGGAGCGGACCAGCGTCACATGCGCGAACAGCGAGTGCCCCTTGAGTTTCTCGATCACCGCGACCACTCCGTCGTGCCGGCCCACCCGGAGGTTGTCGCGCTGCGCGACATCGTGGGTCAGCACGACCCTCGATCCCGAGCCGATGCGGGACAGCACCGTGAGCAGCACGCCGCGCTCCAGCGACTGCGCCTCGTCGACGATGACGAACGCGTCATGCAGTGAACGGCCGCGGATGTGGGTCAGCGGCAAGACCTCGAGCAGGTTGCGGTGCATCACCTCGTTGATGACGTCCTGGGTGGTGACCGCGGAGAGCGTGTCGTAGACGGCCTGCGCCCACGGGTTCATCTTGTCCGCTTCACTGCCGGGCAGATAGCCGAGTTCCTGCCCGCCCACCGCGTAGAGCGGCCGGAAAACGAGCATCTTGCGGTGCTGATGCCGCTCCATCACCGCCTCAAGGCCAGCGCAGAGCGCCAGCGCCGACTTGCCCGTGCCCGCCCGGCCGCCGAGCGAGATGATCCCCACGTCCGGGTCGAGCAGCAGATCCAGCGCCACTCGCTGTTCGGCGCTCCGGCCGTGCAGGCCGAATGCCTCCCGGTCGCCCCTGACCAGCCGTACCGACTTGTCGGGGAGCACCCTGCCCAGCGCGCTGCCACCTGCGGCGGACAGCACCAGCCCGGTGTGGCAGGGCAGGTCGACGGCCTGATCGCAGTCCAGCCTGCCGGTGTCGTACAGCTCCTTGATCTGGTCCGCGGTCACGCTGAGCTCCTGCATACCCGTCCAGCCTGATTCGGCCGGGAGCTCGGCGCGGTATTCCTGGGCGGTCAGCCCGATGGATGCGGCCTTCACCCGCATCGGAAGATCCTTGCTGACGAGAACCACGTCATCACCCTCAGCGGCCAGGCTGCACGCGACCGAGAGGATTCTGGTGTCGTTGTCGCCTAGCCGGACCCCCGCAGGCAGGATCTGCGGGTCGGCGTGATTCAGCTCGACCCGGACCGTGCCGCCCTGGTCGCTGATCGGCAGGTCGGTGTCCAGCCTGCCGTGTTTGATCCGCAGCTCGTCCAGGTAACGGAGCGCCTGGCGGGCAAAAAAACCAAGCTCGGGGTGATTGCGCTTGGCTTCGAGTTCGGTGACGACCACGATCGGGAGCACGATGCGGTGCTCGGCGAAGCGGGCGATGGCCGCCGGATCGGCCAGCAGAACGCTGGTGTCGAGGACATAGGTTCGTTGGCCGGCGCGGGCACGCCGACGCGGACTCGAGGAACTGGGCACACGCTCTCCTCTGGACGCCTGAGATGGCGACCGCTCGGACACAGACGTGTCGGTTGGACCGGGCGGCCCGCGAAGGACCGCACGCCGGCCCTTCCGTAATCTCGCCTGCGTGCCATGACACGAAGCTCGAGGATTACTGGGCCTTTCCCGGGGGGCGGCAACTTGCCGCCCGTTCCCTTTGAAGGTACCCGCGAATGGGCATGATAAGGAAGTACCGAACCGCAATGTCCAGGTCAGGAGCCGAATCGGCGGTGTCGGGCCGCGTATGAGCGCAGCGCCCGGAGGAAATCAACCTTGCGGAAAGCAGGCCAGTAAGCGTCACAGAAGTAAAATTCCGACTGCACGCTCTGCCAGAGCAGGAACCCGCCAAGCCGCTGCTCACCGGACGTGCGGATCACCAGATCCGGATCGGGCTGGCCCGCCGTATAGAGGTGCCTGGCTATCTGCTCGACGTCCAGGATCTCGGCGAGTTCCTCGATGGTCGTCCCCCGTGTGGCGTGGTCTTGCAGCAGGGAACGGACCGCGTCAGCGATCTCCATCCGGCCGCCGTAGCAGACCGCGACGTTAACCAGCAGGCCCGGGCAGTCGGCGGTCGCGTTCGCCGCATCCTTGAGCACCCGGCTTGTCTCGCTGGGCAGCAGGTCAAGCGCGCCTACCGGGTTGATATGCCAGCGCTCCGCGACAAGCTCCTGGACGGTGTCCTCGATGATGCGCAGCAGCGGGCCGAGTTCGCCGTCGGGGCGCATCAGGTTGTCGGTGGACAGCAGCCAGAGCGTCACCACCTCGACGCCCACCTCGCGGCACCAGCCGAGCAGTTCGAATATCTTGTCCGCGCCGGCCTGGTGGCCGCCGCTGACATCGGTCAGGCCGGCCGAGCGCGCCCATCGCCTGTTACCGTCGCACATCACCCCGACGTGCCGCGGTATCGCCTCTGGCGACAGCGACGTTTCCAGCCTGCGAGCGTAGAGCCGGTAAGCGACGTCGCGAATTCCCATCCGTCGCCCTTTCACGGCCCCGGCCGCTGCCCGCATTTCGGCCCAGCCCGACTGATGGCGATCCGGCCGGGCCGTACCGCCTGACTCACTAGCACCGTATACAAGAATTCCACCAGTTCGGCCGCGTTTGGCTCAGCCGCGCGGTGTCGTGGCCGAATACCGGCCAGGCCCAGGATGCTTCGAGCCCCCGCGGCCAGGCCGCGGGGGCTCGCATGCGTCGCCGGTCAGCCGATCGACTTGACGACCGCCTCGTCGAGTCCGGCGAACGAGGCAAGGTAGTCCTGGCGCTCGCGCTTCAGGCGGCTGACCATGCCGTTGTACTCGTCCATCCGGTCCTGGCGCTCGTACAGGCGCCGCGGCTGGAGGATTTCCATGTCATCGATGCCCGGCAGCGATGCCGCGATCTCGTAACCGAAATCGGGGTCAGTGATCCACTCGATGGTGCCCTGCACGATGGCCTGCACGATTGCCGAAGAATGCGGAATCTTTACCTTCTTCGAGCCGGGGTGCCCGTCGCCGCCGCCCACGCGGCCGGTGTTGAGCACGAAGACCTCGAGCTCATGGCTGTCCAGCAACTCGAGCATGCGGTTACCCATGTCGGCCATGTCCCTGGGGAAGAACGGGTTGGTGCCGGGCACCCGCAGGAACTTGCCCTCCTCGTCCTTGCCGCCCGCCGAGGTTCCGGTGGTCTCGCCGAGCATGAAGTAGGCCGCCGCCTGGGCCCGGTCGAGCCGGGCGACGCCCGGGACGATGTTCTCGTTCCGGTTCAGGATGAGCAGGAACTCGGCGGCGCCGACCTCGTTGGGCGGCCACGGGTTAACGTATGCGAATGGCCAGGTGGTGCGGCCATTCTTGGTATACGAGGTGTCAAAGAAATCCACTTTGCCGTTCGCGTCTACGGAGACGTTCTCCAGATAGGCATCCGGCTTGGTGGTGGCATTGTAAACGGCGGGCTCGAATTTCGGATCCAGGCCGAACGTCTTGGCGAAGCAGCCGTTCTCGGTGGTGTAGACCTTGCCGCCGGGCATGAGCGCGATGAAGTCGTCCTGGGCCGGCTTGCTGTCCAGCTGGGTGGTGAACGTCGTGGTGGTCTTCCCTGTCCCCGACAGCCCGACGATGAGGACGGTCGTGTTGTGCCCGTCCACCGGGATGACCTTGCAGCCGGCGTGCAGCGAGAGCCCGCCGCGGTTGTAGACGATGTTGTTCCACATCCGCAGGCCGCCCTTCTTGGACTCGCCGAAGTAGTCCGAGTTGAGCACGCGGGTGATGTTGTCGTTCAGATCCACGGCGATGAGCCGGTCGCTGGGGTAGCCAGGGGCGGCGAGGTTGGGCGTGTAGATGACGGTGGTATCCGGCTCCCACGTGGCCGGGTCGTAGCCCTCATCGGTGGGGTAGTAAAGCTGCTGCTGCATTCCGGCCACATTTGCGTTGGCCGCCTCGATAATCAGCCGCGCCTTGGTGCGAAACGCGGGATCCGATCCGATATAGCCGTCAACGACAACCATGTGATTCTCGGTGATATAGGCGTCCTGCATCGCCGCAACGCGCTCGTACTCATCCCGGGTTATCGTCTGCTTGACGGCATTAGTCGAGTCATCCACGACGAAGGTGGATCGCGAGCTGCGCGAATCCACGCGCGCCTTCACGGCCACGTTGCCGAACTCGGTAAGCTCACTGTTCGGCATTTTCTCGGTCAGTTCGCGCAGCCGCTCCGCCGTCGGATTCCACTCCGTCGTCGTCGCGTTCACCTCATACGCCACTACTGCTCCTCCCTTGCCCGCGCCCATCCCGCTCGATGCCGGGCGCGGTGCGGCCGACGCTCGTCATAGGGGATTTCGGGAGTGTACCCCGACAACGCGGCATCAATTGCCCCAGGTCGCGCGGGGATGTTACCCCAGGTCGGCCGGGGGGCGGCGGGAGCTGACGGGGCCTTGCGCTAGCCGGAGATAGTGTTTATCACCGTCCGGAAGGCCGACTGCCAGGGAAATGCGCGTGTGGTTTAGACCAATTGCCCGACCTACGCGGGTCAATTGCACCGGTATGCAGATCACAGAATGGGCCAGAACCCATGACGCATTGTGACATATGTCACAATGCGTCAGCCCCGGCCGCGCATTCAATCTGCGCGGCCACGGGGCGGCGCGGGCTAGGCGGGCTAGGCGGGCTAGGCGCCTCGCGCGCCCGGTCCCTCGGAACGTACCTGCTCCACGTGCCGCAGCGCTTCGCGCAGGTCCGCCAGCCACGAGTCCTCGTGCTCGCCAACGAGCTTGACGCACCACGCAAGGGCCTCGCTCCTGCTCCTGGCCACGCCCGCGTCCACGAGCGTATCGAGTACCAGGCGCTGACGCTGCCGGAGCCGGGTCATCACTGGCACGGAGAGCGTGGTGAACATCACCGTCCGCCCGCCGCAACTGACGCCCCAGGACACCTTACGGCCGAACCTGTGCTCGGCCTCCCTGGCGATCTCGATCCGGTGATCCCGCGTCTCCTCGCGGAACCTGCGGATCCGTCCGTCTACCGCCTCGCTCTGCTCGGCCTCGGTCGCCTCAGCCCGCGTGTCAGGGTCCTGAAGCGGGCCGATCACCGTGATCTCCTCACGGTCCAGGACGATGTCGGCCGCAGCGGTGAACCAGTCGGCCGCAAGCCGGCCGGCGAACCAGCCCCGCAGCTTCTCCTGCGACTCGGTGTCCTTGCCCGACGCCTTGTTCCCGTGATCTGTAGTCATGTAATTAAGATTACAAGCTTTCGTGCGTACGTCAAGCATGCGGGCCTC
The DNA here is from genome assembly GCA_003168255.1 of Actinomycetota bacterium. Classification (GTDB taxonomy): domain Bacteria; phylum Actinomycetota; class Actinomycetes; order Streptosporangiales; family Streptosporangiaceae; genus PALSA-505. The sequence continues at coordinate 4,764 of PMSU01000052.1, read as the reverse complement.
GCGTCGCCGCCAGGTGGCTGGAGAGTCGAGAGCGGAGCCGCACGGCCCGGCCGGCCATGTGGTGGATGTGGCAGGGCCTACCACCGGTGGGGGGTAATTTCACATCCACGAAGCTTGGCCGGGGGACGGCTCACTTCGGGAGAGCCGCGGCCTACCGGGCTAGCTCTAGACGGAACCGGCCACAGCCGCGGCCACCCGCGGGTCTACCCGGACCATCCCGGCGAAGCCGGCGCCCAGCGCCACCGGCACGACCTCGACGTCCATGCCGGGCTCCGGCGCCTGCTCCATCAGCCCGTGTCCCAGGTAGATGGCGACGTGCGAGATGAAATTGGGGTCGGTCGGATCGGTGTGGTAAAAGAGCAGGTCACCGGGCTCCGCCTGGCTGAGCGGCACCGAAGGGCCGGTCAGCGCCTGGTCCGCGGCGACGCGCGGCATGACGATGCCTGCCTGCGCGAACGACCACTGCACGAGACCGGAGCAGTCGAACACGTCCGGCCCGTCGCCGCCCCAGACGTACGGCTTGCCGCGGCGGCTCAGCGCCGCCCTGAGCATCGCGTCGAGCTGGGCGGTACTGACGGTCGGGTAACCCTTGATCGCGCGGGCTGTCACGCCGGCCAGGCCCGCCGCGCCCGAAGCGTTGCCCTGAGACACCAGCGGCTCCACCGTCGCGTCTCGCGGCAGCTTCCGCGCGATCTGTGCCGCCAGCTTGCTGATGCTCGCATGCGGAGCGCTGATCACGATCGCGTTGCCGGCCGGGAAGCCGAGCGACCGCGCCACCGAATCCGAAACGACCGCGTCGACCCCGGTGACGCCCACCGTGCCGAACCCGCCAACCCGCAACTGCTGCTGCCGCGCCCCGGCGACGCTGACCTTACCGCCGAGCGGCAGCCGGTCCAGCTTGCCCATCGTGTACGAGACCGCGATGCCGCCGCTCGCCACGCTCTGCCACAGCCGGTTCGAGGACGCGGTTGGCCGCGCCGAGAAGACGCGGAACTGTGACGGGTCCACGCCCAGCATCGCCGTGAACTTCCCGTTCACCCGGACCCTGGCCGCATCAAGCGATTCCGCCGCGGTGACCCCCGATAGCCGCCGGATGGCCGCCACCGTGCCACGCGGCAGGGTGCCCGCCGCCACCACGAACAGGTCGGCAGTACGGAGCGTGCCCAGCGGGGCGACCGCAGGAGCCCGGGAAGCAAGCAGGGCAACCGGGACCGAGAATTTGTCCGAACGGCTGATGCCAAGCCCAGGTGCCGGGCTGCGGCTGATCAGGTTTCCGGTGAGCCCAGGAGCTGCGCTACGTGCCGCAGCCGGCGCAGCGGCGCGGGGATGGCGCGTCGGAGTCGGCCCCGACGCTGAGGAAGGCCCGACCACTGTCGCCGCGAGCAGGGCTAGAAATGCCGCGACTCCCGGAACCAGGAAGCGAGCCCTGTCGCGCACTGCACTCCCCCCAGCGGGTGCGTCGTCCCCCGCAAGTCGACGGCCTCCCGCCCACCATGCCCGAAACCTGGTCATGAGTCTAGACCGTCACGAAAACACCTATTCAAGATCGGAAAGTGCCGCGGCCAGTCCGGCCGGGTCGGTGACCGGGGCGCGGCAGGTGAAATCCCTGCAGACATAGGCGGCCGGCCCGCCTTTGACTAGTCCGCGGTCGGCCAGCAACGGGACCTGAGATTCCGCTGCCCCGTCGCCCAGGGCGATAACCGTGCCCAGCGGCGCGACGCGCATTGCCATGGCGTGCAGTTCGGCTGTCCGCGGGTCGTCCGGCGGCCCCACGATCGCGATCTCGACCGGGCCGGCCAGCAGCGCCTCCGCCACGGCGAGCCCGCTTCCCGCCGCCCGCGGGTACCGCTCGGTGAGCACCGCGAGCGTCCCGAGCGCGGCGACGGCGGCTTCCCTGTGCCTCGCGGATCCGGTCAGGGCCGCGTAGCTGAGCAGCGCGCCTGCCGCTGCGAAGGCGCCCGACGGGGTGGCATTGTCGGCCGGGTCGGCGGGCCGGTACAGCAGCGTCTCGCCGTCGTCCGCGGTGTCGTAGAACCCGCCCTCGCCATCGGCGAACCTGCCGAGCGCGGTCTCGAGCAGCCGCCCGGCGAGGCCTACCCATCGGTCGTTCCCGGTCACTGCGAAGAGGGTGAGGAATCCCTCGGCGACGCAGGCGTAGTCCTCGAGCAGGCCAGCGCTCTCCCCCGCCACGCCGTCCCTGGACGTCCGCACCAGCCTGTCCTCGCCCAGCCCCGCGTCCTGCGGCCCCGCACCGCGCAGGTGAACCTCGGCGAGCAACTCGGCGGCGTCGGTGGCGGCCGAGATCAGGTCGGCGCGGCCGAGCAGCAGCCCGGTCTCGGCGAGCGCGGCGATGGCAAGGCCGTTCCAGGCCGCGACCACCTTGTCGTCCCTGCCCGGCCGGACCCGGCCCTCCCGCGCGGCGAGCAGCGCGGCGCGCACCGCGCCGAGCCGGGCGCCGTCGGCCGGCTCGGCGCGAAGCTGGAGCACGGAACTGCCGTGCTCGAACGTTCCCGCCCTGCTCACCCCGAACGCAGCCGCGGCGAACTCACCGTCTTGCGGGCCGAGCACGGCGGTCAGCTCGTCCGGAGTCCAGACATAGAACTTGCCCTCCTCGCCCTCGCTGTCGGCGTCGAGCGCGGCCGCCAGGCCGCCCTGCGGGGTGCGCAGTTCCCGGACCATCCAGTCGCAGGTCTGCTCGGCCACGCGGCGGGCAAGCGGCGAGGAGGTCCGCTGCCACAGGTGCACATAGACGCGGGCGAGCAGGGCATTGTCGTACAGCATCTTCTCGAAGTGCGGCACCACCCAGGCCCCGTCCACCGAGTACCTGGCGAACCCGCCGCCCAGCTGGTCGTACATGCCGCCGCGGGCCATCGCGTCGGCGGTCTGCTCGGCCATCGCCGCGGCATCGGCGGCCCGCCCCTGGCCGGCCGCCCTGGCGTGATGCCTCAGCAGGAATTCCAGCACCATGGATGGCGGGAACTTCGGTGCGCCGCCGAATCCGCCATGCGCGGCGTCGAAGCCGCCCGCCAGGCCGGTGACCGCCTCGTCGCACGCTCTGGCCAGCTGCGCCCCTGGCCCGGCCGGGGCCTGGCCGCCGGCCGTTGCCGCCGGGTCCAGCGCCAGGCCTTCGACTTCCGCCTCGCTGGCGTCGCGCAGTGCGCGGATACCCGCGTAAGCGCGTTCGGCCAAAGCAACGGAGATCCGTCTCGCCTGGTCAGACACCTTGTCACGGTCATCGCGCCATGCCTGCGCGACGCCGCGGATCAGTTGCTGGAAATGCTCGCGGGGGAAATAGGTGCCGCAGTAAAAGGGCTCGCGGTCCGCGGTCATGAACACCGTCATGGGCCAGCCGCCCTGACCGGTCATCGCCTGGGTCGCGGTCATATACACCGCGTCCACGTCCGGGCGCTCTTCCCGGTCCACCTTGATCGCGACCACGTGCTCGTTCAGCAGCGCGGCGGTCGCCGGGTCCTCGAACGACTCGTGCGCCATCACGTGGCACCAGTGGCAGGCGGAGTACCCGACAGAGAGCAGGACCGGGACATCGCGCCGTGTGGCCTGCTCGAACGCCTCATCGGACCACGGCCACCAGTCCACGGGGTTGCCGGCGTGCTGGAGCAGATACGGGCTGGTGGAGCTCTCGAGCCGATTCGCCATGGCCCCACGTTGCCATGACCGGCCGGGTCAGCGCGAACCCGGACGTTCCCCGAGCGCCCGACAGACCCTACCGATCGCGCGACCCGGCGGCGCGGCCCGCCGCTGATACGGTCGGGGGCGGAGCAGTTGCTCGCCGGCGTTCGTCAAACGGTGACCCGCCGCGCGGTACCCGGGAGGCGGCGCATGGTCGGCCACCGCGATCGGCCGGATGACCCGGGGCGGTCCGACCAGCCGAGACCCTACTCGGCGGCGGACCTGCGCAGCCGCGTTGACCAGCTGCCGGAAGCCCACCCGTCCTCGCCGAAATACCGCGGTGGCCGCGACAACGGGCCGGTGAACCTCCGGAAACTCGAGCTCGGCAGCGACGACTGGCCCGCGGACTCAGGCCAAGCGGCTGGTGCCACCGGCCGCCCCCGCGCGGAGGCCAGGGGATCGGGCTGGGACGCGCCCGGGATAGCTGATCATCCGGCAAGACCAGGACACGACACGATCCGGCTCACCGATGATCGCAAGCATCACATCCTCGACGGCGATCCGCAGGGTGGCGGTCACCGGCACGGGGCTGGCAAGCCCGGCAAGACGGAATTCCCGGCCAGCTGGGACGACACTAAGATCATCCACGCCATCCTGGATATCGCCCGTCATCCGCAGGAGCAGCCGATCCGGCAGAATTGGAACGACAGGTGGCGAGTGCGGGGTACTCACGACGGCATAGAAATCGTGGGCATCCTGCAACCCGACGGGCGGGTGTGGAGTGGGTGGCCACTGGACGGCGGCCCCGGTGTCGTAAAGAACCCGAAGAAGGGCACATCGTGAACGAGACCGAGCTGATCGAGAGGGCCGAGGCGCTTCCCGCGCGATTCGCCGACCGTGTGTCAGCGGAGACATTGGAGAGTCTGCGGCTGATGGACCGTGGTGGCGAGTACGGAGAACTTGCCATCGAACTGGCGGCCAGCCTTGCCCGGACCGGTGCAGCCGTCACGCCGGAAGAACGCGATGAACTCCGCGATCTGCTCGAAGCCATGGACATGCCCACTGACCCCATCCGGGAGCTCAACGTTCAGCCGTAAGGGCCCGCGGAGAAGTAAGCCGCAGGTTTCGTGATCG
>PMSU01000081.1 GCA_003168255.1 Actinomycetota bacterium | reverse complement strand
GGCGGGGCGGCGGGGCGGCGGGCGGGAGGCCGCGGATCACGGCTTCCCGGCGCACCTGGTCATGATCCACGGGCTGGCCGCGGCCTGCACCCTGGCGCTGGTCGTGATCGCGGCAGTCACCGCCAGCCACGGCTGAAGGCTTGGCTGATAGGCGCCGAGGCGAGGCTGGGGTGGGTTTGGCTCTGCACGCACGGAGCTCCTTCCGCATCGTTTCCAAGATCGATGTGACGGAGCCCCCCACCGGTGGTAGGTAACGCCACATCGATCTTCGGCGGCGCTCCGGAAGACGTGGCTCACGGGGTCGATGGTGCCGATGTGACGGGAGTAATCCGGCCGGCCGGGTCCGCGGGCACCGCACGGCACGCGGGCACGCGGGCACGCGGGCACCGCACGATCGCCCGGGACCAGGAAACGACGGTTCATTCCACGACGTGTCCATAGAGCGTCAGCGCTGCCACATCGACGACATTCGCCAAGAGGTGCGGCTGCGCCCGGCTTAGGTCCGGGGAGCTAGGGCAGCTTCCAGTCGAGCGGGGGTGCTCCACCCTGCTCTAGCAGCTGGTTGGCACGGCTGAACGGCCGGGAACCAAAGAATCCGTGGTCGGCCGACATCGGGCTCGGGTGAGCCGACTCGATGCACGGCACGCCGTCCAGCAGCGGCACCAAGTTTCGCGCATCACGACCCCACAGGATCGCGACCAGCGGCTGGTCGCGGGCCACGAGCGCCCTGATGGCCTGCTCGGTGACCTCTTCCCAGCCCGCACCGCGATGAGAGCCCGGCTTGCCTGGCTGCACGGTGAGGACCCTGTTCAACAGCAGCACGCCGCGCTCGGTCCACGGGGTCAGGTCGCCGCTGGCAGGCGTCGGGTAGCCAAGGTCGGCGGTGTACTCGCGGAAGATATTGACCAGGCTGCCCGGCAGCCGGCGAACCTCCGGAGACACCGAGAAACTCAGGCCCACGGGATTCCCGGGGGTCGGGTACGGGTCCTGGCCGACGATCAGCACCCGCACGTCGCCGAACGGCTGCTTGAACGCCCGCAGCACCACCTCGCCCGCGGGCAGGTAGCGACGCCCGGCCGTGTTCTCGGCGCGAAGGAAGTCTCCCATCGCGCTGATCTGGCCGGCGACGGGCTCAAGGGCGCCTGCCCAGCCCGGATCAACGATCTCCCGCAATGGCCGCTGTGTCATGACGAGGTCCCTACAGCCAGCCGACCCGGGCGCTGTCAGGCGCCTGCCCGTCAGGCGGCTGCCCGTCCGGCGGCTGCCCGTCCGACGGCTGCCCGTCCGACGGCTCGGCGAGCGCTCCCGCGTGCACCATAGCGAGCAGCCGCCGCACGGCGTCGATTATCTCGGGCACGCTGGCGCGAAGGCTCGCGGCGTCCGCGGCATCGGCCTCGTGCTTATCCGCCCCGGCCTGCTCCAGCAGGCCGTCCAGATCGGACAGCCGCGCTGCCAGCCAGCCGACCGGATCGGCCGACAGCTCCTTGACGAACACCCGCTTGCCGGGCTCCCAGCCGCGGAACGCAGGGTGATGATGTGTCCGGTCGAAGCTGCCCGGCGGGCCGGCCACCGACTCGAGCAGGTCCGCCCGCCAGATCGGCTGGTCAACGGCGATGGGCTGGGCCGAGTAGATGGAGCCCTTCAGCTCGCTCCGGTCGAGCACCCGCAGCTCGAGACGGACGCCCCGCTCGGCACCTTCCTGGCCCTTCGTCGGATTCGGGTCGACGAAGTAAAGGTCGCTGACGACCACGCCGTATCGCTCGAAGCCGAACGCATAGAGCATCCCGGTGCCCTCCTCGATGGAGCTGCGGATTCGACGGCGCGGCGCAGGTGGCCGCTGTTGCGCTCCAAGCGTATTCGGCCGACGCCTGCTGGTGCCTGCTGAAAACCTGGGTAGATGCACGAATTCAGGTTCAGCTGCAACGTGTTCGCCATCCGATCGGCCGGCAGCTTCACCGAGTACTGCCGCGCCGCGGAGCGGTACGGCTACGACGCTGTCTTCACCGCCGACCATCTGGGGTCGCCCGCGCCCTTCTCACCGCTGATCGCCGCGGCGGAGGCGACGCAGCGGCTGCGGGTCGGCACCATGGTGCTCAACGTCGGGTTCTGGAATGCGCATCTGCTCGCCCGTGAGGTGGCCACGGCCGACCTGCTGACCGGCGGGCGGCTCGAACTCGGCCTCGGGGCAGGCCACATGAAATGGGAGTTCGACGCGGCCGGCCTGCCCTGGCGGCCGCTGCCTGAGCGCGCCGACCTGCTCGAAGCGACACTGGATGAGCTTGAGCGGATCTTTGGGTCGGACGGCTACGAGCAGGGACAGCAGGCTCGCGAGTTCTACGACCTCCCGACGCTCGCTCCGGTGCAGCGGCGTGGCCTGAACGGGACCGGGCCGCCGCTGATCATCGGCGGGACGGGAGACAGGATGCTGCGGCTTGCCGCGCGCCGGGCGGACACTGTGGCCGTCGGTGGCCTCTTCCAGGTGGCCGGGAAGCCGCCCGGCACGTTCCGGATGGGCACCGCGGCCGAGGCCGACGAGCGCGTCCGGTTCATCCGTGATCAGGCGGGCGAACGGGCAGGCGAGCTGGAGCTGCATGCGCTCATCCAGGCGGTTGTTGTGACCGAGGACCGCAAGGAAACGGCGCGCGACCTGGTCGAGGACCGGCTGCCGCACTTCACCCCCGGCGAGCTGCTCGAGACGCCGTTCGCGCTGATCGGCACCGTCGATGAGATCGCCGATCAGCTGCGCGAGCGCAGGGACAGGTTCGGATTCTCGTTCATCACGGTGCACGAGCCGTACATGGAGACGTTCGGCCCGGTGATCGGGCGGCTCAAGAGCCAGTCCTGAGGCGTGCCCGGGAGCCAGCCCTGAGGCGTGCCCGGGAGCCCGTCCTGAGGCGTGCCCGGATCAGTGGTCCTGCGGGTTCGCCGGACCTTGCTGCTCGGCGAGGAAACGCTCGAACTGCTCGCCAAGCTCCTCTGCGGTGGGCATGTTCTCCGGATCCCCGAGTAGAAGATCTTGCTGCGGGTCGGGCTCAGCGGCCGCGTCATACTGCTGTTCCAGCGCCTGCACCACCTCGGTGACCTCGCTGGATGCCTCCACCTGCCGGTTGATCTCGGCATCGGTGCGCCGCGCCGCCTCGCGGAGCGCGTCATCGGGCACCGAAAGGCCGGTGAGCCCGGTGACCGACTCGAGCAGCTTGACCGCGCCCGCCGGGTAGGCCGCCTGGGCGAGATAGTGCGGTACGTGCACGGCGAACCCGGCCGCGTCCCGGCCCGCCTCGCCGAACCGGAACTCCAGCAGCGCCGAGATGCTGCCCGGCACCTGTAGCTGGTTGGGCAGCGGCCGGTCGCCCTCCACAAGCTCGGGACGGGTCGCGTGCGCGGTCACGCCGAGCGGCCTAGTGTGCGGCACGCCTAGCGGTATGCCGTGGAAGCCGACGGCGAGGCCCACGCCCAGGCGCTCCGCCAGTGCGCTCACCGCCGCGGTGAAGCGCTCCCACTCGTGGTCCGGCTCCGGCCCGGTGAGCAGGAAGAACGGTGCGCCTTCCGCGTCATGCAGGAGGTGGACGACAATTTCCAGGTTCTCGTAGCGCTCCCAGTGGTCCTTGGCGAACGTCATGACCGGGCGCCTGGACCGGTAATCGATGAGCCGGTCCACGTCGAAGGTCGCGATTACCTTGTGGTCAAGCTTCTCCAGCAGGTGCTCGGTGACCAGCCTGCCCGCGGCTCCCGCGTCGATGAAACCGTCGAAGTACCAGAGCAGGGCGGCGCCATCGAGTTGCGGGGCGTCAGAGTCCACCTCGTAGAGATCTCCCCGATCCGGCGCCACCAGTTTTGCCTCCTGCCGCGAGTTGTTACCTCTATCTTCCCCCAACGCACGGGGAACGGCGATCCATCCCGGCTAAGACCAGCCATGCCCGAGGTGGTGAACTGGCGGGGTGACCGAGCCGCTCGTCTTCTCCCACGGCATCGCCGCCGCCACCTTCGACGCCGTGGCGGTCGCCTGGTTCGCTTTCGAGGGCGTGATGGGCATTCGCCAGCGCTGGCGCACTGCCAGCCACAGCCTTGTCCCGCGGGACCCTACTTATATCGTGCTGATTGCGTGCATCGGGGGGTCGGTCTTCGCGGCCGAGCGGCTCGGCCGCCACGGCGGAGTGCTGTGGCCAGGCGGGCGGCTGTGGCCGGTCATCGCGGGCATCGCCCTGATCGCGGCGGGCACCGGACTGCGAGCCTGGTCGATCGCCTCGCTGGGCCGCTTCTTTCAGTACCAGATCGAGATCCAGTCTGGGCACCAGGTGGTGACCACCGGCCCGTACCGGTACGTCCGCCACCCGTCCTACACCGGGATCTCGCTGGCCCTGGCCGGCTTCGCGCTGGCCAGCGGTGACGTCCTCAGCCTGCTGGCTGTCGCGGTGCTGGGCGGCCTCGGGCTGGCGGTACGCATCCGGGTCGAAGAGCGGCAGCTGACCGCGGCCCTCGGGGCCGAGTACGAGAACTTCGCGGCGCACCGCAAACGCCTCATACCCGGCGTGTGGTGACGCTTCCGGCGCTCCGTCGCCATCCATTCCGGCCGCTTCCCCGAGAAGCGGCGTGGGCCCTCCGAAGCGGGCCCACGTCGCCGGGTTCCCGGGTTGCGATGGGTCAGCAGGTTGTTGCGCCGAAGCAGCGAACGTCGTTGGACGTGGTGTCCTGATACGGCGAGTAAAGGGCCAGCGGCTCGCTGCCGTAGAAGTAGTCGTTGTGCCCGTTGATGTCGCCCGGCCCGGTGTCAGTCCAGTCGATGTCCCAGGCACCGCCGCTCGCGCCGCCGGTCATCGGATTGCCGATGACAATCGGCTCGGTGGGGTCCGCGCCGCCGCTGATGGCGTCCTGACCTGCGGTCGAGGCGATGTCCTCGATCAAGTTAAGGCCGTTGTACGGGGCCGCTTCCGGGTACCCGAAGGCGACGAACTGCTCGTCGACCGCCTCGTTCCAGGCGAAGCCCTCGTAGCCGACCGTGTCGCCGAGGGTGTCTTTCTTGAAGCGGTCGGAGTTGTCGACCGTCATCGCGGCTTCATCCTCGGTGAGGTCCCGGCTGTTGTACCAGGGGCCGCTCGTCTCCCAGCCGCCGTTCCAGGTGAACTCACCGAACGGGGCGTAGTACTTCTTCTTCGCCGCGTTTCCGTTGTAGGCGGGGATGAAGACGGCCGAGGTGTCCACGCCCTGGTCGTTCTCTTCGGTGTTCACCAGGCAGTGGCCGGCGGTCCAGACCTCGTTCTCGTCGGTGGTGCCGCTTGCCGAGGCCACCGAGCTACCCGAGCAGACGTAGTTAGTCCCGTCGTTGGTGAAGAAGAGCTTGCCGTTCACGTCATAGGGGTACGTCTTCCAGCTCTTCTGGTTGGGCGTGAAGCTGTCGTAGGGATACGGGTAGGTGTACGCGGGCGAGACGGCCGCCGCCCAGAGGTCAGCAGCCGCGGCGCGTCCCCCCGGGAATGCTCCAGGGACGCTGCCAGGCTTCCCGATCCGGACCGGGTGGACCGAGGCCGGCCGCACCCGGGGCTTCCCGGTGAGGGCGATGTCAGCCGGCTTGGCTGCACGCAGCCGAGCACGGGTCCAGTAGGCCAGCGTCGCCTGCTGGCTCATAACCTTCGCGGTTGAGCCGGCCACCGCAGCAGCCGTGCGACCGGCCGGGCTGGTGTGCGCGCCTGCTACCGGGGCGGCCGCCAACGACGCTGCCAGCATGCTGGCGGCGGCGAGCGCTACCGGAACCGCGCGACGAACGGTGGCGCGTGAGGGACCGATAATATTGCGCAACGGCATGGCAAGATCCTCTCGGATGTCTGTAGGCGAGACTCGCCGGACGAGAGGTTCACCGGGAATTCCGGTGCCGCGCCTGGCGCCTAGCGTTGGTTTCAGGGGCGACCGGACGGTTCATCGCCTCTAGCGGATCGGTCCCCGGGTGCAGCCGCTGTCGAGCACGTCCGCGGCGCCCGAACGGATCGGCTGGCCGGCTTCTCCGCCTCCCAGTCGCGGCGGTCCGGCGAACTAGGCGTGACGGTCGGGCGGAACTCGGCTCACCGTCGCGAGCAGGGGGGAGCACGAGACGTCATGGTCACCCCCGCAACGATGCGCGTATTCGCCCGTACGCTAATGCAAAAACCAAGTAAAGTCCAGGTTAAAGTAGATTGTTTCTTTTGCCCTAGTTTAGACGTATTTCGGTAACTACTCGCGTTCCACTCGTGCACATGCGCAACACGACGCTTCCCGTGCGCCGGCAGCCCCTTCCGCACCAACCGGGTCATACGCAGCACGAGTCCGCCCAACGCCTGGGCCTGGCAACCGGGCTCTTGCGCCCTGGCTAGCTGATTGACGGCAGCCGACCAGGACGCGTTCAGGTGGGATAGCGCGCTGGCGGCCCGCGCCCGGGTCAGCTGACCGCCTGCAGCGCGCTGCGCAGCACCCCCAGGTCGTCGGCGGTGCAGTCCACGTGCGGGCTGATCCGGAGCAGCGGCTCGGTCATGTCACGCGGGGCCCGCCACGTTGCCCCGGCCGTGGTGACGATCCCGTGCGCGGCGACCAGCCTGGCGCAGGCGGCACGGATGTCCTGGCCTGCGGTCGCGCGCAGCGCGGTGATCGCCGACGAGGCACCGCCAGCCTCGACCACGGCCCAGCCTGGCAGGTCGTGGAGCGCCTGGCGGGTCAGTGTCCCGACCTCGGCCAGCCGCAGCCACACCTGCTCCGGCCCCGCATCCACGAACTCGCGCACCGCCGTGCACAGGCCGATCCGGCCGGGAACGTTGGCCTCGTGTGACTCGAGCCGCCGGACCGCGGCGGCGTCGGGCACGTCCATCGGGGAGGTGCGCACCCGCAGCGTTTCCCACCAGCGTTCGGATACGGCCAGCAGCCCGACGCCGCGGGGGCCGGTCATCCATTTCCTGCTGGTGGCGTACAGCACGTCCGCACCGCAGGCCGTATCGACGTGCCCGAGCGCCTGGGCAGCGTCGACCCACAGCGGTACGCCTGCGTCGCGGCAGAGCGCCGCGACCTCGGCAACGGGCTGCACCAGCGGACGGTGCGACGTCACGTGCGTGAGGTGCACGAAGGCTGGCGGCGTGGCGGCAAGGAAGCGTTCTAGGCGGTCGAGGTCGACGGCGCCGTCATCGCCCGCGGCAAGCTCTATAAGACGAAGCCCCCTATAGCCGAACGCAGCCAAATTAGGCCCCCACTCGCTCGGCAGCACCGCCACGGTGTCGCCTGGCTGAAGCGGCCAGGCGGTCAGCAATGCCTGGAGCGCCGCGGATCCGCTCTCCACGAACGCCAGCCCGGCAGGCGGGACTCCCAGCAGCCGGGCAAGCCCGGCCCGTCCTGCCTCGAGGACCGGGGCGACTTCTGCCTCCGCGACGTAGGCGCCGCGCGCTGCCTCCCGCTCAGCATGCTCAGCGGCCGCCCGCAGCGTGCCGGTCGAGCAGCGACCCGCTGCCGCGGTGTCGAGGTGCAGGAGCTGGGCCGGATAGCGCTGGTCGTGCCACCGCCGCCACTCGTCGTCCAGGCTGGCCGCGGCATGCTGCGGCCGAACATCTGCTTCTGGCATGTTCCCCATCGTCCCATGTGGGACGTGGCGTCCCGATCCGCCGACCTCACGCGGAGCCGGGGCAGGAAGCGGTCATGGGCGTGGCGTTCCGATCCGCCGGCCTCACGCAGGGCCGGGCACGAGGGGCGGCAAGGGACGCGGGTCCTACTGCGCCGCCCTTACGCGGTGCCGGGGCGGGAAGCGGTCAGGAGCGCGGCGTCCGATCCGCCGGCCTCACGCAGGGCCGGGCACGAGGGGCGGCAAGGGACGCGGGTCCCACTGCGCCGCCCTTACGCGGTGCCGGGGAGGAAGACCGTCAGCGGGGGCAGTCCCGCGGCTGACCGCGCGGCCAGCGCCGCTCCGGCGCAGCCCGCCTCGTCGCCTAGCGCGCTGACCGCCAGCAGGGGCATGTGCTGGAAGGTCAGCCGACCCGCGAGCCCGCTGGCCAGTGGGTCGATCAGCGCGGGCCCGGCACGCGACAGCCCGCCGCCGACAACCACGAGCTCGACGTCGAGCATGCTCTGGCACCAGGCCAGCGCGTCGGCCAGCGCATCGACCGCCTCGGTCCAGACCTGCTCGGCGACCGGATCGCCCGCTGCCACCAGGCGGACCAGCCCGGCCGCGTCGGTCACCCGGCCGCCGGAGCGCTCGGCGTACCTGCGGGCCACTGCCGCTGCCGATGCCACGGTTTCCAGGCAGCCGGTCCCGCCGCACCCGCAGCGGCTGCCGCCGGAAGTCACGGTCACGTGGCCGAGTTCGCCGCTGTCGCCGCGAGCGCCGGGGTACAGCTGGCCGCCGAGCATGAGTGCCGCGGCTATCCCGGTGCCGATCTGGACGAGCAGGAAATCGCGGGCTTGGCTGGCAACGCCCAGCCTGGCCTCGGCCATGCCCGCCGCCCGCACGTCGTGACAGACGGCGATGGGGACGCCGAGCCGTGACCCGAGCAGTTCGGCGAGCGGGGCATCGCGCCAGCCGATGTTCGCCGCGAACCGCGCCACGCCCGCGGCCTCGTCCACGATTCCGGGCACCGCCAGGCCGAACGCCGCAGGCGGCCCGCCATCAGCCGCGCTGGCCTGCTCCACCAGGGCCGCGGCCAAATCCGACAGCCGGGCAACCACAGCCGCCGCGCCGTCTTGCGGTGCTGTCGGAATGCGGGCACGCCTGATCACGCGCCCGTCCCCGGCGACCACCACGGCCTTGATCAGCGTGCCGCCGACATCGACGGCGACCACAGTCTGCTGACCGCGACCTGCCGCCGGCGGCGGACCCGGCGAGCCGAGCACGGCACGACGCCCGCCCCGATCACCGGCGGCCGGCCCCAGTGAGCTAAGCACGGCGCACCACCGGCCTGATCGACCGCGGGCGACCCCGGTGAGCTAAGCACGGCACTGACCTGTCTACGGCACCCGGATGGTGAATTTCACGGTGACCGGGGATCTACGCGATGCCCGCACGGTCACAGTGCCGTGGTATAGCCCGGGATCGCGATATGTGTGCTGGCCAGGGACGGTATACAGGCTGTTGATCAAAGTCCCGGCCGGCTGCCTGCCGGTCACGCCGGAGCGGGTGGTGGTCCCGTCGCCCCAGTGAATCGCGGCGCTGACCATGTCCGGGGCGATCCCGGGGATCGCCACCGTGGCGACCGGGCCGGCCACCTTGCCGTGCTGGCTCGCCGTCAGCTCGGAACCGGTCGCCGCCAGCCGCCAGCGCACCTCGGTGGATGGATAGAAGTTTGCCCCGGCCGCCATCAGCCTGGCGCCCTGGGCCGCGATCCGGCGCAGGAAGTCGAGGTAGGCGGCGCTGCCCTGGGCGCGCCTGGCGCTCGGGGACCAGCCCACCTCGGCCAGGGCAAGCAGCCGGGGGAAGGTCATGTAATCGACGGTGGACAGGTTCACCAGCGTTTCCGACCACACCGCGCCCTCGACGCCGATCACGCTGCGGTCGGTGACGCCGGTGACGAACGAGCCCGGATTCCAGTTGTAGGCCGCATTGAGGTCGCAGCCGACCGGGCAGGCCCAGGTCTGGCCGAGCCCGGGAGGCGCATCACCGCGTGAGCCGCCGAGGTACTTCTGATCCAGGTAGGTGTGGTCGGCCGGGGCCATCACGATCTTCATGCCCTTCTTGACCGCCTCACGTGCCGTGACGGTGCCGCTTGACGTTCCGGCCGCGGGCTGCCAGTACTCGGCGACCGATCCAGCCGGGACGCGGGTGCCGGGGCCGGCGATGTCGGCCCAGCCCATCAAGGTCTTGCCGTGGGCGCGGACGACCCCCGCTTCCTTGCTGATGAACGACGCATAGGACGGCTGGCTGAGCAGCGTGGTGGGCACCTCGTCGCCGCCGACGTCCTCATAGGGACCGGGTGACATCGCCGTGAGCTGGCTGATGATCGCGGTAAGGATGGTCCAGGTGTTCCTGCTGCCCGGGCACAGAGCGCTGTAGCCGACGTCCTCGGTGTAGTCCCAGACCGGCGGATTGTGCTCGCCGCAGTTGATGTCGCGGGGATGGCCGTCGAGCAGCGGGTTCTTGGTGTCGCTGTACTCGGACATGATGATCGCATTGTCGTGGCCCGGCGAGTCCACCTCGGGCACGACCGTGATGAAGTGCGCGGCCGCGTCCGCCACGACCGCCCGGTACTGCGCTTGGGTCCAGTAGCCGCCCGGGTCCCTGGCCCGCCCGTGGGTGCCGACCGATCCCTGACCGCCGATCTTGCTCAGCCGCGGGAAGCCGTTGATCACCAGCCGGAAACCCTGATCATCGCTCAGATGCAGGTGCAGAACATTGATCTTGTAGGCGGCGACCTGGCTGATCAGTCGCTCGACGGCGGACGGCGACTCGTAATGGCGGGCGATGTCGAGCATCACGCCGCGGTAGGAATAGCGCGGATAGTCCGTGATCCGGACCGCCGGCATCGACCACGGGCCAGGGCGGAACCTCGGGCTGCTGATCCACGGCGACAGCATCTGGCGCACCGTCTGGACCGCGTCATAGAGGCCATGCGGAGTCAGCGCCTCGAGGGTGACCCCGGCCGGGGTGGAATCGAGCCGGTAGCCCTCGCCGTGCGTGTCGATTCCGCGGGTTCCCGGGTTGCCGATGACGAGCGCGATGTCACCGGTCTGTGGGCTCGCAGTGACGACAGGCAGCGGGTAGCCCGTGGCCGGCCGGAGGTAACCGGCCAGATCCCTGGCCACGGCCAGCACCGGGGCCGACCCGGCCGCGACGACGATACGGGTCCTCGGCGTCAGCGTGAACCAGCCACGGCCGGCCGTCATGCTGACCGGCTTCGGGATTATCTGCGGCTGCGGGGCGATCCGGGCCGCCACTGCCGGGGCCGCGGCCGGCCGGCTCGCGGCGGCGGGCTGGCTGATGGCGTGAGACGCGGGGGCTGTCCGGACGGGGGTAGCCGAGGTGGTCAGCAGGCAGGCCGCTCCGGTGACGAGGATGGCGGCAGGACGCGCACGGGACCCGCGCGAACGCTGCGCGCCATGCCGCGCAGCCATCTGCCGCACCGGGGCTCTTGTCATGGACTAGAACCTCCGGGCGATAGGGAGAGTGCGTGCGTTTGGTAAAGGCATAAGGCTATAGAGAACCGCGCGCATCCTCGCGCCTTACCGGGATGGTGTCAAACACCGCTGCCTCATGCTTACCAACGGTGTGGCAGCTCACCAGGGGTACTCGCTCGCCCCGGACCGGGAATGGTTCGCCTGCTTGCGCGGGGCGGACCGCCGGGCGCGAGGGGCGGACGG
>PMSU01000054.1 GCA_003168255.1 Actinomycetota bacterium | reverse complement strand
GCCGGGAGACAACTGGCGGTCGGCTGGGCGTGGGTTAGCTACGGCTGCCGTGGGATTGCCTGATGGTCTGCGCGCCGGGGCTCGGCTTGGTTAGGGGGGGTGCTGGTTGGGGATGGTGGTGTAGCGGCGTCCGGCGGGGGTGGTCCAGGCCATGACGCCGGCGCTTGTCTGTTCGAGTTGCCAGTTCTCGGCTTGTTTCATCCGGTGATGCCGGCGGCACAGGGGCTCCTGCTTGTTATATTAACACACATGGATTGCTGCCTACGCTGCCTCATCTACACCCGCATCAGCAAGGACAAGCTCGGTGACGGGCACGGCGTCGCCAACCAGCTCGCCGACCTGGAGAAGCGCGCCGAGGCGCGCGGTTGGACCGTCACCCACCGGCTGTCTGATAACGACATCGGCGTGACCCGCAAGGATCCGCGGGCGGCGGGGGCCTGCCGGCCGGGGTATGAGGAGGTGCTGCGGCTGGTCGACGCCCGCGCGATCGATATCGTGTACTGCTGGAAGTGGGACCGGTTCATCCGCGAGCCGCTGGACCTGGAATACCTCATCCCCCGCTTCGACCAGGCCAGGGTCCGGTTCGCCGAAGCCGAGGGCACCATCGACCTGGGCACCGACTCCGGCCGCCTCGCGGCGCGGATCCTGGTCGCGGTGGCCAAGGCGGAGCAGGAGCGCAAGTCTGATCGGCAGAAGCTGGCCAATGAGGCCGCCGCGATCCGCGGCCAGCGCCGCCTGGGCACGCCGCGGCCGTTCGGCTACCGGGAGGATCACGTGACCGCCGATCCGGTGGAGGGCCCGGCGGTGGCGGCGGCGTGTGCGGCGCTGCTGGGCGGCGGCACGGTCAGCGGGATCCTGCGGGAGTGGACGGCGGCCGGGCTGGCGCCGCCGCAGCAGGCCCGGCGCGGCACCAGCCGGTGGAAGCTGACCAGTATCCGGATGATCTTGCTGAACCCGCGGATCGCCGGGCTGTCGGTGTATAAGGGGGAGATCGTCGGTCAGGGTAAGTGGGAGCCGCTGGTGAGCGAGGAGACGTGGCGGGCGGTGCGGGGCATCCTGGAGGATCCGTCTCGTAAGCCGCCGCGGGGGGTGCGGACGCTGCTGGGCGGGCTGGCGCTGTGTCCGTGCGGGAACGCAGTCGGCGGCACGGTCAGCCATACCGGCCGGCACATTTACCGGTGCATCCCGGTCAGCCGGGATCCGGCCTGGGCTGGCGGTCATGTGGCGCGGCAGGCCGCCCCGGTGGAGGAGTTCATCACCCGGCTGGTCATCGGGCGGCTGTCACGGGCGGATGCCGCCGGCCTCCTGGACGTACCGGAAGGCGGCCCGGACGTGGCGGGGCTGCGGGAGGAGGCGGCGGCGATCCGCCGCAACCTGGAGGAGATGGCCGCCGACCGCGCACTCGGGCTGATCGGCCGCGCCCCGATGCTCGCCGCCACCGACCGCGCTAACGGGCGGCTGGCCGAGATCGTCGCCGAACTGGAGGGCGCCGCCCGGGAGAACGTGCTCGCGCCGCTGGTCGCCGCCGAGAACGCCGCTGCGGTATGGGAGGGCCTGGACCTGTCCCGCCAGCGCGCTGTGATCAGGACGCTGATGGGCATCACGCTGCTGTCGCCGGGCAAGGGCGCCCGGCAGGCGTTCAGCCCGGCCACGGTCCAGGTCACCTGGCGGCAGGAGGGTTAGCTCCTGTGGAACGCTGTCACGGACCAGTTGCTAACCTAGCAACCTGACTATAAAGATCCATTAGCTGGACTGCGTGAAGATGTCCCGGCAAGCTTCCTGAGTATCGCTTTCCCCGACTGCTTGATCTTGCGCTGACCTTCACCGCTGTCCAGTACGGATACCAGGATCCAGCTGCCGGCCACAAGGAAGGCACCGAGGCCATTACAGACAGCGACCAAATTCCCGGGGCACTGCGCCCTAGGCCAGCTGCCGAACGATGCTTCTGAACGAGATGGAGTTCGGGCTTCGCCAAGCAGGACAGCCATCCATATCAGCCATATATGTGCGGGCGCGTCGGCCGGGGACCTACCCATGCCTGCGGCAGTGTTCCTGATCGCCGGAACATCCCGTGGCGAACCAGTTTCTCGGTCCTCGACGGACAGAGGTGGGGAGTTCCTGGAACACTCGGGTTGTCATCGTCCTTTTCGGCCTCGGGACACCTCACATAGATTCATCTGCGAGCGCTGCGCATGAGAACACGTCGCGCGAAATCGGAGGTCGAGAGTCGGGGTGACGGCGGGATTGTCTGGGAGTCCAACCCGGTGTCGGCGCGCAACGTCGCTTCCGGAGTGGTGGAGCAAGTGCCCGCGACTCGCGCGGTTCTGTGTGTGCGGCATTGGCCATCTTGGCTTCGGCGACGCCTTGGCATGCTAGAACACTGGTATGGCGGCGGTAGTGGGGGTGCATGGGATTGCCCAGCAGTTCCGGGGTGGTTACCAGCTAGGCACCGTGTGGTTTGACGGGCTTCGGGATGGTTTGGCTGTGGCGGGATACGAGCCGATGGCAAGTGCGCTGACGCCAGCCGATGTCCGGGTGGCGTTTTTCGGTGATCTGTTCCGGCCTCCGGGAGCGAAGGCGGGGGGCGCGCCTCCATACAGGTCGGCCGATGTGGAACTTGGCTTAGAGCGGGACCTGCTCGAGGCTTGGTACGAGGCAACTGTAAAGCAGGACTTGTCGCTGGCTCCCCCACAGCAGGCGAAGGGATCGGGGAGGGTGGCGGCACAGATGATGCTGAACCGCCTCCTGCGGTGCCAGACGTTTGCCGGAGTGGCGCAGCGCGCGCTTATCGGCAGCCTGAAGCAGGTCACCCGTTTTCTGGCGGACAGCACGGTGAAGGCGCAGGTTCTGGCCAAGGTGGACGCGGAGGTGGACGACGGCACCAGGGTGGTGATCGGCCATTCGCTGGGATCGGTCGTCGCATACGAGTATCTGTGCCGTTACCGGCCGCCATCGGTGGAGTTGCTGGTGACACTCGGGTCCCCCCTAGGCATCCCGAACTTGGTTTTTGACCGGCTGACGCCCGCGCCGGCCGATGGACTGGGGACATGGCCAGGTGGGGTGACCAGTTGGGTCAACGTCGCCGACCGCGACGATATCGTGGCCTTGCGTAAACAGTTGGCCGGGTTGTTCAGGCCCCCGGCAGGAGTCGCTGCGATTTACGACCATGTGGTCGACAACGGCGATCAGCCGCATGCCATCGATCGTTACCTCAATGCCCGCGAGACAGGCAGCGCGCTCGGTCATGTCCTCAGCTAACCCGCCTGGGCACCCGGGGCGTCCTCCTGGTCGTCGACACGAAGACGTATCAGCCCGGGGCCAAGTTCGCCGACGCGCTGGACGGCCAAAGGACGGTCCCGTGTGCTTTTCCTACACCTATGGTGGGTTAGGTGCGGTGGCGGCACTGATACTAGGGGAGACGCGATGATAGAGCTAGCCGTGGTTGGCGCTTGGGTCGAGCGCAGTTTTTCGGATCAGATTGTCGCGGGACGAGCCATGGATGGGACTTCCGATCCGATTGAAGAGGGCTGACGGATGGGCCGGTACGCGCTGCTGGTCGCCATAGGCGAGTACGCCGATGCCCGGCTTAGCCAGCTGCGCTCGCCTGAGCAGGACGCGGAGCGTCTGGCTGTAGTTCTTGAGGATACAGAGATCGGCGGCTTCGATCGGGTGGACGTGTTGCGGGATGCAACAGACGCACAGGTGCGCACGGCTCTAGACCAGATACTCAGTGATCGTGATCGTGACGATCTCGTCCTCGTCTACTTCTCCTGCCATGGCCAGGTCACTGATCAGCGGCGGCTTTATTTCGCATGCACCAACACGGACTACGATCACCCAGCTGGAAGCTCGATAGCGCGGTCGTTCGTTAATGAGCTAATGGAGGACTGCCCTGCGGCCGGACGGATCTTGCTACTGGATTGCTGTTTTAGCGGCGCATTTGCGCAAGGCTTCAAGGCTGCCTCCACCGGGCCGCTCGATGGACAGGTCGGTCACGGCTATGTCGTCATGACCGCTTCCGACGAGTATGAGTATGCGTTCGAGGAAGACTCTATGTCCCTAGAGTCGCCGCGAGTGTCTATCTTCACCGATGTCATGCTGCAGGGTCTGGCCAGTGGGGCTGCGGACCTGGATGGGGATGGCCGGGTGACGATTGACGAGCTATTCCGGTACACCCATGAAGCCGTCGTCAGGCGCCGCCCGGACCAAAAGCCCAAATTGTTCGCCTACTCGGTAGAACCGAACCTTTTC
Organism: Actinomycetota bacterium; assembly: GCA_003168255.1. Lineage (GTDB taxonomy): Bacteria > Actinomycetota > Actinomycetes > Streptosporangiales > Streptosporangiaceae > PALSA-505. Next base: position 22,117 of record PMSU01000054.1, on the reverse strand, counting down.
ATAGCCCGTGCAGCGACAAGAAACGATATACCCGACGCGACTCGTCCTGCCGCGGCGCACAGCGCCTCGGCGCGAGGACCGGGGCAGCCAGCCGCAGCTTCAGGAAGCACACTGAACCGCCAGCATCTTGTGGTGGCCCGGGGAATTCGGGCAATGGCAGAGCCCATCTCGCGCACGCTTGGCCCCATGGGCCGCATGGTCGTCGTGCCGGACGAGGACGGGGCCTACCTGGAGACTGCGGACGCTGAGACTGTGGCTGCGATGTTCCGCCCTGCCGACCGCCGCGACGAGCTAGGGGCCAGCTACATCCGGCAGATGGTCACCATGATGCGTGCAGAGACCGGTGATGGCGCGGGTACAGCGGCAGTGCTGGCCCAGGCGATGGTCCGGCGCGCGTCCGAGGCGCTGCGTACCGGAGCAAACCCGGTAGCGCTCAAACGCGGTATTGAGCACGCCGCGAGTCAAGCGGACGCGGCAGTGGCGGCTATGACGCGGGACCTCGCGAGCAAGGAGGAGCTTCGTGCCCTGGCCGCTACCGTCTCCTTCGACCCTGCGGCTGGCGAGATTATTGCTGAGGCATTCGACAAAATTGGGAGGGAGGGCGTCATTGCTGTCGTGCAATCCCAGACTCCAGGCCTGGAGCTGAAGCTGACGGAAGGCATGCTCCTGCAGAGCGGCCTGATCTCGAATTACTTCATCACAGATGCCAGCCGCATGGAGGCGATCCTTTAAGATCCATACATCCTGATAGCCGACGCGAAGGTGACCCTCAAGAATATTATTCCGCTGCTAGACAAAGTTGTTCAGGCCCGGAGTTCCCTAGCAATCATCGCCGAAGACATTGACAGTGATGCGCTGACTTTTCTTGTAACCAACAAGATTCGCGGTCTCCTCCAGACTGTCGCCATCATGGCTCCGGGGGCGGCAGCAGAGCGCAGGTCCATACTCGGGGATATGGCGATCTTCACAGGTGCCGCGGTCGTCGCCGAAGATGTCGGCCTGACGCTAGATAGTGCAGATCTCGCCTTTCTCGGCCGCGCGCGAAGAGTAGTGGTGACCAAGCAAGATGCCAAAATAATCGATGGTGCTGGTGACGTTGATCAGATCAGCGGACGGGTCGAGCAAATCCGCAGAGAAGTTGAAGTCGCCAACTCAGGCGAGTATCGGGAAATACTCCGCGTTCGCCTAGCCCGACTTGCAGGAGGCGTAGCTGACATCAAGGTTGGCGGCCTAACGGAGACCGACACCCGGGAGAGAATTAAGCGTATCGAACGCACGATTCTGTCGATGCGTATAGCCATTCGGGAAGGGCGGATTCCAAGTGCGGCCACCGCGCTGCTGCTTACACGCGACCAGCTGTCGGGAACGGTCAGCCAAAATACCGATGAAATGGCCGGGATAGCGATTGTCGCCGACTCCCTTGCAGAACCCCTGCTGCAGATAGCTCGCAATGCCGCCTATAGCGGAACGGCCCTCGATGATCTGCTCGCCGCGCCCAAGTCAGGCCACTGCGTTGACGTGACTAGTGGAGAGACCGTGGACTTTCAGCACGCAGGCTTGCTCGACCCGGCTGGCGTTGCACGCCGGGCGATCACCCAGAGCGCGCGCATCGCCAGTCGATTCGTCATGATTAGCTGAATGTGCCTGAGACGCCGCTCAGATCCCACTACGAGTTTCATGCGCGCCCGCTATCGACATATGACGCCGCGGAGGATCAGGTACCAGATCTGCCTGCTATGTGTACCTCACTCGGTCGGCGCAGACGGGTCGCTGGCCTCGCAGATAATGGCGGGTACGTGCGCGGTTATCAAGCGTAAAGCTGTCTTGCTGTGACCCGAGCTGACCGGAAATTCAGTCGGCGTGCCCCACCTCGCGGGTCGATACTGAGCGCATGGTGATGTATAAGCGAGAGATCAGGCTCTGGCGGGAGGCGCACCCGGTCCAGCGTGCGCTGATGATCCGCGATGATGCCGACTCGTACTGGATCGCATGCCAGATGCAGCACAGCCGCATCATGGACCCTGGCCCGGCCATCTTCGGTGACCCGCGGGCGATCATGGTTCAGCGGCGGATTGACGTAGACTTATTCGTAGTCAGCCTTCACAGGCTGTCCACGGTGGCAGGCCTGGCGGCCGAGGTCGCCGACCCGAGGAGCGTGCTTCCGGCGGCAATCGCCCTGTTCAGCGCGCAGACGGCGGGGCTACCGCTGTCCGAACATGAGCCGGACGAGCCGGTGACTATAGCTAAGGTTCGTCATGTGCTAGAGCACGGGCAGAACCTGGAGATCCGTGGCGGTCTCGGCTTCGCCAGCGGGCAGGATGGCTGGTTCGTCTCCTACCGTGGCCGCATGTGGGAGACGCAGGATCTCCTGGCCGCGGCCGAGACCCTGCACGTCGCCATTCGCGAGGCCATAGACCCTGAGGCCTTCAGTGATTTCCGCGGAGACCTCCCGTACATCGAGCTTCGCGATCCGGCAGACATAATCCGGCGCAGTGATCCTGCCTCCGGCATCTTTGCCCGGCAAGCATCGGCTATGGCTGATATCCAGAGAGGACTTCGGGCTGGGTATAGAGCTGACAGTTAAAGACGAGTCTCCGGTTAATTTCCCACCGTAAGGCTGCGGACCAAGACCCCAAGGGGCACAGGTCCAAGGCGGGCGCGCAGGCGATGGCGTTCAAGCTTATCGAGTCGGCGCAGCGCCGCTGGCGCCCGCAGCTGGTCGCGCTTGTCCGCAGCAAAATGGATCGTGGGCAGCGACATGACTGGTCGCTTGGACGGCGCGCCGCAGGAGAACGCAGCGCGTCATATCGGTCCACTCTGAGCGCCGGGATGAGACGCGAAAGCCCCGAGCCGAACCCGTGGGCGGCGATGCGTGCGGCGGGCTTCCGAGTGATGACTACGCGGTGCGGCCGTCGGGCCTGTGCTGATGCGACTGCGTACAGGTACGTCGGCCTGGGTGGATAGGCTCAGCCATCGTGGATGACACCTGGGCGAACCGCGAGCTGCCCGTCTTGCAGGCGATCGTGGCTGCCTTTGAAGATCCCGGTCAGCTCGGGCTGCGAATCGGGGATGTGATCAAGCTGTGCGGGCTCCCCGAGCGGGCTGTCCAGCTGGCGCTGCGCGCCCTGTGGGAAGCCTCGCCGCCGTTCATCGAGGCCGCGCGCCCGCCTGAGCAGATGACTTACCCAGTCCACATCGTCGGCGTGACCGAGCGCGCGCGGCGCGCGGTGGGCCAGTGGCCAACTCCGGAGAACCTGGTGGCCAGGCTGGTGGAGGGATTCAACGCTGCTGCGGACCAGGAACCCGACCCGGTACGCAAGAAGCGGCTGCGAGAAGCAGCCGGCCTGCTGGGTGAGACAGCACGCAGTGTGGCCACTGAGGTCATCGCAAAGGTGATCGTGCATGCGGGCGGCATGGGCTAGCCTGCCCAGCCATGGAGAACACCTCGTGCATCTTCTGCGGCGCGAGCGGCGCTAAGGTCAAGATCACCCGCGAGCACACGTTCCCGGACTGGATCAACGAGGCACTGCCCCGGAGATCGTGGGTCCGGACATCAGTTGCGAGCGCAGCATCAGGTACGGCCCGCAAGCCGGAACGGTCACGTCTGGACAGATGAGCCCATCCTGAGGGCCGCTGACCGCGAGGTCATGATGACTCAGAACAGGCCCCCGGCCAGTGTCCAGGTCAGGCTGGCCGCCGTCGAGTCCAACGGCTACCCCCTGCGGGCTCTCGGACGCGGATACCAGGCACGTGCTACAGGCGACAAAGCCATCTGCCTGACCCTGACCATCGGCGTCCTGGTCGCCCAGGTCTTCGGCGGCCCGGGCGCAGGCGATCACGGATTCCAGAAGGCGGGCCGGACAGGCACTAACTTCGTCGGGATCTATCCGCCGCAGCTACAGGCCGTCGCCTGGCCACCGCCCGACGCGCTGGACGACACGAGCCTGACCACCTTCGCCCACCCCCTGGCCCCGATCACCGAGGTCTCGCCATAGGCGGAAACCCGGGCCTCTCCTGGGCACGGCCTGAGCATCCCGTCGCTGCCTCTCACCCGCCGGGGCACGTTGGTGCAACCACCCCGGGGAGTCGAGTGGCTGAAGACCACTGCCCGGACGGCATCCCAGGGGCACCGGCTCCCTGGCCGCCGGCCGCGATGCACCCAGCAGTCGGTCCGCACGGGTCACATCCCGGCGCCTGCCATGACGAGTGTCGGCACATGACCGAACTGGCTGGCATCGCGGAGATCGCCGCAGCGAGGTGCCAAGATGACCGCCACACTCGCGCCATGATCCACAATTGAGCACATGACACTCGTGTTCGGAAACAAGTCTCTCAACGTCAGCGTCGACGCCGAGAACGCCAGCTTCTCCCAGGGGTACGGGGTTTATCCTCTCAATCTGCAGATCACGCTCACTCCGTTTGGCTTCGAGGACGGTACGGTCCTTGAGCTTGCCGCTGAACTGGAAAAGTACGGCAACAGTTCTTACTGGCTGGCGAGTGCGACCCGCCCGGTCCGCGTCGGACTCGGCGCCCCGACTGCCTGCCGCATGGCGTTCCCGCTGACCAGTTCGCAGATCCTTGGTATCGAGGAGAACCGGTCGGGGCAGAAACCCGGCTTCAACCTGAAGCTGTACGGGTTCCTGCCGCAGGACCCCGCTGCCGGGCTCAACCAGGAATCCAGCGATTACTTCACCATCGCGGCCAGTACCTGGCTCGACCTCATCGAACGGGTCAGCCCTGCTGTCGCGTTCACCATCCCCGTGCCAATCGCCGTGGCCGACGGCGCGCTCGCCGAAGGCGCCGCGCTGCTGAAGGAAGCGCGGCGCCAGCTCAACGCAGGGGATTTCGAAGCTGCCGTTGTCACGGCGCGGAAAGTCATGGAGCGAGCCCAGGCGGCAGCGAACTGGCCTGCCATCACCAGGAACGACGACCTGCAGACCCGCAGCCGGGACCAGCGGTGGCGGGCCATCGTCAAAGCCGGCCTCGACCAGGCCGCAGGCGCGGCTCACGAAGACGAGGTGACGAAAGACTTCACCTACAACCGCAGGGATGCTGAAGCGCTAATCGGCATCGCCGCAGCACTCCTGAAAGCAGCGCCAGGACCACTCGCCTGAAGACCGGTCCAACACGACATCCGGATATGCATCACAGGTGCAGATCGTGTTGTCCCGCGCCGGCGGGCAGGATCGATGATCGCCCCCGTCCGGGCGTTCGTCTTCGCTGTCGTCCACATCCTCGCTTCGCTTCGGGCGCTGCACCCCGACGGCGGCTCACGGCCGGCATGGATCGCAGCGACGGCGGAGGACAGCGGGCCAGGAGCGTGGTCGTTGATCATGATCTGATGTCCGGGTGAACGTGCCGTCAGCACCGCGGCGGATTCGAGCTCGAGCGGCACTACCAGCCGCCGATGCCCGCCAGGCACAGCCCGGCAGCCCATCGTGGGAGGCCTGCCCTGGCTTCACCGGCCGCGATGGCCGCGGAGGATCAGCGCGAGCTTGTCCCGCTGCTCGCCGGTCAGCGGCGGCGCGTCTTCAACCATCGCCTTGATACAGGCATCCAGTTCCGCCGCCCGGCCGTCGGCGGCAGACTCGTCGTGACACTGCTGCGCGTCCTGGCCGGGCACGGCGCGCAGTGGGGAAGACCGGGCGGGGCGGGCGTAGGGGGCCGGGCAGGCGGGCGGCTTGCCCTTCCCCCCGTTCATCAGATCCCGGCGCGCCGGTGTACGTGCTGCCCCTTATGCATGGTTCAAAGGTACCCCGTATTTCTCGGCTGGTGGCAGGTGAGAATGGCTTGCCGGACAACTTGACACATCGCGGCACACGGCGGTACACCTGATGCGGCACTTGAACACGCGGGCCGGGGAAAATCCCCGAACCGGAGAATAATCTCCCGGCAGGAGAGCACATTAACAATGCTCCGGTCAGCCGTGGCAGCACAGGATGCCGCTCCGCATCACCCGGCATCTTCCAGCCGCCATGTCATCCGCGCCAGTACCGGCCTGATGGTGCGTTCGCGCAGCGTGACAGGGGTTCGCGGGCACGATGTGAGCTGACTCACGTCGTGCCCGTGGCTGGCATGAGCCCCGACGGGCGAGCCTGCCCTGCGACCGCCGGGGAAACCCGCGTCTCCGCCGCAGCGGTCATCCGCGCCATTCCAGGCCAGCGGAGACACAACCAAAACCACTGGACAGCAAGATATGCAAAACGTTCACTTATAGGCGGACCGGGCGCGGTCCATGATGCATACTGAAGCCAGGCCGGCCGGGGGTCGGGGACCTGAATTCAAGCCCGGCCGGCGGAATAGCGCGGCGAGGTGCAGGAGGTGAATTTCCGGTGAGCGGCACCCGCGAGCACTGTGGCCGGTCGCGGCAGCAGGCTCCGCGGTGCCGTACGGTGCGTTTCGGCCTGGGCGAGTCTGAGTTCGCGGACCTGGAGGCGGCAGCCGCGCGGTCGGGGCTGGCCCGGGGCGCGTACGCGGCGGAGGCGGCGCTGGCGGTCGCGCGGGGAGGCATCACCGCGACGGGGAATGAGCTGCTGCGGGATGCGCTGGCCGACTGGTCCGATCCGCCGGGCTGGTCCGCCGGATAGGCGTCAACCTCAATCAGGCGGTCGCGAAGCTGAACGCGACCGGGCAGCGCTCCGGTGACCTCATCCCTTGCGCGGCGGAAAGCGTCCGCCTCGCGGGCCGCCTGGATGATGCGGCGGACCAGGTGTCCAAGGGCGCTCCCGTGACATCCCGGCAGGCCACGCCCGGCGCGTTCCGCGAAGCGGACGGCGTCCCGGAACCGATCGCAGCCACGCGGAATGCGCTGCGGAACGCGCGGATGGCATTCCGCCTCGCGATCCGGATCATCCGGGCCGCGCGGATGGCCGTCCGGATCGCGAGGCGGGCCCGGATGGCGATGCCGGGATGATCGGGAAGATCAGCACGCCGCGAGGGGAGCGGGTGGAGGGGCTGGTGTATTACCTCTTCGGTCCGGGGCGGCGGGAGGAGCACACCGATCCGCACCTGGTCGCCGGGTGGCGGCACCCGGCCGAGCTGGAGCCGCCGCTGCGCGCCGACGGCAGCCGGGACTTCCGGCGGCTGACCGGGCTGCTGAACCAGCCGCACACCGCGCTCGGGCCGTGGGGGTACGCCCGGCCGGTGTGGCACTGCTCCCTGCGCGCCGCCCCCAAGACCGGCTGCTGTCCGATGACGAGTGGGCGCAGGTCGCCGGCGACGTGATGCACCGCACCGGCCTGGCCCCCCGCGGCCAGGACGACGACGCGGTCCGGTGGATCGCGGTCCGGCACGGCGCCGATCACATCCACCTGGTGGTGATGCTGGCCCGCCAGGACCGGGGCAAGCCCAGCCTGTCGAACGACCGGTACCGGGTCCGGGATGCGTGCCGGGCCGCCGAGCAGCGCTACGGGCTGCGCACCACCGCCCCGGGCGACCGCACCGCGTCCCGCCGACCGTCCCGGGCCGAGAGCGAGAAGGCCGCCCGCCGCGGGCTGGAGGAAGCCCCGCGCGTCACGCTACGGCGACAGGTCAGCACGGCGGCGGCCGGGGCCGGCAGCGAGGGTGAGTTCTTCGCCCGGCTGGACCATGCCGGGCTTCTGGTCCGCAAGCGGTACAGCACCCGGAATCCTGGCCAGGTCACCGGGTACGCCGTCGCGCTGCCCGGCGACACGGGCAAGGACGGCGCGCCGGTCTGGTACGGCGGCGGGAAGCTGGCCGCCGACCTGACCTGGCCGAAACTCAGCCAGCGGTGGCACCGGCCCGGCGCCGCTCCCGGGGACCCGCTTACTGCTGCGGAGCGGAACGCGTTCTGGGAGCACGCCGCCAGGGTCGCCGCTGATGCCGCCGCGCAGATCCGCGACTGCGCCGGGACCAACCCCGCAGCCGCCGCCGATGCCGCCTGGGCCGCATCCGACACCCTGCACGTCGCCGCTGCCGCCCTGGGCAGCCACACCCTTCTGCAGGCCGCGGACGCCTACGACCGGGCCGCCCGCGCCCCCCATGGTCGCATCCCGCCGTCCAGCCCAGCCGGGAACCAGCTCCGCCGGGCCGCCCGGCTGATCGGCGCGGTCGGCTACCTCACCAGCGACCCGGCAGCCGCGGCGATCGTGCTGATCATCCGGCTGGCCGCGCTCGCCGAGGCGGTCGCCGAGCTGCGCGATGCCCAGCAGCGCGCCGCGCAGGCTGCCGCCGCCCGCGCCGCCGCCGAACAGCTGCATGCCCTCGCCTGCCCCGCACCGGCGGCACGCCCGCCAGCCCGGCACCGGGCCCCGACGGCCGCCCAGCTTGCCGCGCAGAGCTTCCCGGCGCCGGCCGGGTCTGCTGTCGGCCAGCCCGCACCGGGGCAGCCCTCTCCTGGCCAGGCCAGCCGCCGGTCACCGCGCGGGCCTTCACCGCCGCGTCCGCGCGGTCCTGGCCGCTAACCTGCTACTGCATGGCATCAGCCTGGGGATACGGCAGGCCCCCGGCCGGTGTTGTCATCGCGCCGGGCTGCGAGCGTCGTGTGACGCGAGGCTGCTAGGCATAGCCGTCCTGGAGGTAGCGGGCTCGCCGGGTGGTCAGGGCGTCGAGTGCGATGCTGACCCGGCGCCACACGTAGGGCCGCAGGCGTTCCTTGACCTGTCCTTCGTCGCAGAACTCGCAGGCACGCAGTTCGCTATCGGTGATCCGCAGCTCCGAGATCGCCTGCTCATTGAGGGTGCCGCCGTCGAAGATGAAGCTGACGAGGTCGTCCCAGGGGCCGTGCGGGGAGACCCAGTCGACGCAGAGCAGGTCACCGACCTGGAGGTTAAACCCGAGTTCTTCGCGCAACTCCCGGCGCACGGCCTCGGCGGGCGGCTCGTTGGCCTCGGCCATGCCGCCGGGCAGGTCCCAGTCAGGCTTGTACCGGGGGTCCACGAGCAGGATGCGGCCGTGCGGGTCGCGCAGGATCACGTCAGCGCTGACCCGTTTGCGGGCCTGCCGCGCGTTGCCTTCGGCGAGGTAGGCGTTCCATGCCTCGGGATCACGCTCATACAGCGGATCTTCTGAACTCACGCGCCCTCCCGGTGGCTGCGGTCGTCGCTGGCGAGCCACTGATAGAGACCGAGCCGTTCCCGGACGGTGTTTTCCAGGCAGTCCAGGAAGCCGGCTACCACCGTGCTGCTGTGGTGGGGCTGGAGCAGGGGCTGCAGGGCGAGAAGCTGGCCGATGACCAGGAACGAGCCCAGTGACTGCGTGGCAGCCAGGACATCGTAGGCGATGCCGCATGCTTCGTCGGGGCTGCCCTGGGCGATCAGGACGGTGACCAGGGTGAGCTGGCCGAATGCGCGGCTGCGGGTGCGGTGGCCGGGGCGCAGGGACACGATCCGTTCGGCCTGGCGGCGGGTTTCCTCCAGGTCGCCGAGATGGCGCATGCACCGCGCCGCTTCGCTGGCCAGGGAGCCTTCATCGAACTGGCTGACCCACGGCGAGGACGGTCCGCCGGGCGCGCTGTCCAGTGTTTTCTCGGCGCGCAGCAGCAGCTGGACGCAGTCGGCAGCGCCGGTGCTGTCGTGCGCGGCGAACCCGCGTGCTTCCAGCGCGAGCAGCCGCGCCTGGAGGCCGGGATGTTCCGGGGCGGCCTGCAGGACGGCCTGTCCCTGGCGGGCCAGCACGATGGCCTCATCGGGCTGGCCGAGGTGGCTGGCCAGGTGGCTCATGCTGCCCAGGACATGCGCACTGAGCTGCTGGTCGCCGCCGACTCCGGCGAGCGCGAGAGAACGGCCGAAGTGCTGCCGGGCGACCGTGTCGCGTCCGGCGTCGTGGGCCATCCAGCCGGCCATCTCGGTCAGGGCCGCAGCTGCGGTGAAGACGGTGCGGTGATCAGTCCCGTCGTGGCTGCCGAACAGCCGGGGCGCGACCTCGGCCTGCAGGTAGCGGATCACGGTGGCGTACAGGTGGCCGCCGCCGACGTGCAGGTCAGCAGAGCGGAAGGCCCGCATAGCGGCCGCGTCAGGGTCATGCAGCGCCCCCTCACCGACGGCCACGAGCTGGAAATGCCCTGCCGGAAGCGGAGCAGGCGGCTGGCGGGCAGGCAGCTGCGCGGCTGGCCCGGCGGTGTTGCAGCCGGGCGGCAGCCGGAACCACAGCAGCTCGGGCGGGATGCGCAGGATGCGCGCCCAGTGGGCCAGCGTGTCGAGGTTGCGGATCGGCGGGCCGTTCTCGATGCGGCTGACCTGGGCCTGGGTGAGTCCTAGCCAGTCGCCGAGGAGTTCTTGCGGGATGCCGTCCCGGCCGTAGCGGGCCAGGTGGGAGGGGTGGCGGCGGTAGGCGCGGGCGACGCGGCCCATGTGCTGGGCATCAAGCGCGTCGCGGAACGCCGGCGTGTCCCAGAACCCGGGCGCTACCGCGGGCGGCGTAGCCCGCTGCTGGACCGCCCGCCGCTCGCAGGCGCCGCACCGCGGGCCGGCGTGATCGCGGGCCAGGCGCCTGCCGCACGGGCAGTAACGGGGGGCGCTGGCACTCATCGCGATCCGGCCTGCCTGCCTGATTTCGAATGGGACGCACTTCTTGTTCAGGATTCTATAAGCCGACCGTTACGCAACGCGGCGGTGCGCATACGCCCGGCGCATACCCGTCATGCGCGGCCAGTCATGGGCGGATGTCATCTCCCGGCCCGATGCTCACTAGCAGGCAGATCGCCGCGGATCCAGGGAGGTGGCCAGATGGACTGCCGGGAAGCTAACGCGCCGGCACCGGGCGCGGGCGCCTGCCAGCCCCGGTGCCGCTCCCGGTCCCGCGTCTCGCCCGCCCGGCGGCGTGCTGCCTGGCCAGTGACACAGCCGCGACCGGCAGGCGGCGAAACGCTGAGAGGTGACATGACCGGGCGGTGGCCGCTGCGCAGTTCCCTTCAGCTCGGCGCGTTTCCCACGGCCACGCCCTGCGCCCGCCTGCACGCAAAGCAAGTGCTCTGGGAATGGGGGTTCCATGCCATTGCCGAGACTGCTGAATTGCTTGTCTCTGAGCTTATCACTAATGCCGTTAAAGCTGCTCAGGTTTCGGAGGATAAGCCGCCGGTGTGGCTGCGCCTGTCAGCTGGCAGGACGCGGCTGCTCATCGAGGTCTGGGACGGGAATACTCAGCCGCCGCAGCCGCGGGAACTCCAGGACGGGCTCCCTGCATTCGGTGATGAAAACGGCCGGGGACTCTACCTGGTGACCATGCTCAGCACCCGCTGGAGCTGGTACCCGACGCAGCGGCCAGCAGGCAAGACCGTCTGGTGCGAGCTGGACACGGACGATCCGCCTGACCAGGAACGCGGTGACGCCGCCGTGCAGGCGTTGCTTCCAAGGCGGACGCCGCGCTCCCGGCGGGCACGGCCAGTCCCGGCAATGGATGATCCGGATACGCTGCGCCGTGTTCGTGACGGGCTGCGACGGCTAGCCTGAGCTTTCAATGACCGGCTGCAAAGCAATAGCTGTACAACGCTAAACGGCCAACACGCGGAGGCACGTCATGAGTTAATTCCCCTGTCGGCTTCAACGTCCGTTGCCATTCCAGGAGTCTCGCCTGCCATGTCTGACACCTACCGGTTCGTGATAGCCGAGCATGCCGCATGGCGTGTCGCCGGCCCTGACAGGTACCGGGTATTCGCGTTCCCGGACGGGGGGCAGCGGCTCGTCACGATAAGCGGGAACAGGCTGTCGTCCTGCCCGCTCGCCGCCGGTGCCGGCTGGCCGCAGCTGGACGTTTTCGCGCTGCGGGAAACGACGGCGCGCCAGGCTCCGGAGCTGGCTCAGTCACTGGCGGCACTCGGCGCGGTCGCGCGGTTCCGTACGACCGACCTGTGGGAGGCGATCGCCACCGCGATCATCCGCCAGGTCATCCGCGCCGCTCACGCCAGGCGGCTGTACCGCAGCTTCTGCGACGCCCACGGCCAGCGGATCACCTGCCCGGACGGAAGCAGCTACGCGCTGTTCCCGGCTCCCGCGACCGTGCTGGACCTGAGTGATGAGCAGTTCGCCGGCCTCGGCATGACGTTCAAGCGCCGGCCGCTGCGCGCTGCCGCCGCCGCGTACCTCAAGCACGGGGCACGCTGGCAGAACCTCGCCCCGGGCGTGCTGACGGGAGAACTCCAGCAGGTCCCGCGGATCGGACCGTGGACCGCCGGGGCCGCCGTAGCCGACTTCAGCAACGACTTCGCGTACTACCCCTATGCGGACCTGGCCGTCCGCACCTGGGCCAGGAAGGCCGCACCCTCCTGCCCCTGGCCCGATAGCGAGCAGGCATTCGGCCGGCTCTGGCGCAGCCTCGCCGGCGACCAGCTTGCGCCCTTGACACTCCTCACCCTCGCCTGGGGGAGCCAGCATGGAGATACCAGCTAACCGAGCCCCCGCGGGGGCGGACCCTTCCCGGCCCCTGGATGCCGTGTTCGTCAACGCCCCGCTGCGCGACTACAGCCTGCGTCCCCGCACCAACGACTTCACCCTGCCCGTGCTCGGCATGGCCTACATCGCCACCTACGCCGCAGCCAAGGGATTCAACGTCGGCGTCCTCGACGCCGAAGCACTCGGCCTGGGCATCAGCCAGACCATCGGGCTCATCAACGAGGCGTCGCCCCGCTGGGCCGGGTTCAACCTGCTCGCGCCCACCTACCAGATCAGCGCGCAGATCGCCGCCGGCCTGGACGGCGGCATCCAGGTGATGGCCGGCGGCCACCAGGCCAAGGCCATGCCCGTCGAGGTCCTGAACGACGCCCGGTTCGCCCGGCTCCAGGCCCTGGTGCTCGGTGAAGGCGAAACACGCGTCGCGGAGCTACTCCAGGATCGCGGTAACCGCTGCGGGCTGCCCGGAGTGATGTGGCTCGACCCGGTCACCAGGACGCCGGAAACCGGCAGCAGTGCCGCTGGCAGCCGCCATCTCGCGCCGGATATTGACGGGCTGCCGTTCGTGGACCGGCGCTTCCTCGCTGATGACCCCTACCAGGCGCCCGACGGACGGACCGAGGCCAACATGGTGGGCGCCCGCGGCTGCCCCTATGACTGCTCGTTCTGCGGCGCGGCGGTCAGCGCCAACCCCGACATCACCATCCGCACCCGGAATCCGGCGGGCATCATCGCCGAAATGGACCAGCTCTACGCCACGTACGGTGTGAGCGCCTTCCGCTTCGTCGATGACCTGTTCCTGGGCTACGAGCGGTTCATCCGCCAGTGCATGGCCGCGTTCAGCGCGCACCGCATCGGCAGCCGGTACGCCTGGGACGCCACCGGCCGGATCAACATCCTGCACCGGGCCAGCGACGACCTGCTCGACCTGCTCGCCGCCAGCGGACTGCGGGAAGTCGCGCTCGGCATCGAATCCGGCAGCGACCGGCTGCTGGCCTACATGGGCAAGCGCATCACCCCCGACATGACCCGCACCGTACTGCGCCGGCTCACAGAGCGCGGGATCTCGGTCAAGGGCTACTTCATCCTCGGCTTCCCCACCGAAACCCGCCAGGAACTGGACGCCACCGTCCGGCACGCCCGCGAGCTGTGGGACATCGCCGACAGCCAGCCCGGCCGGTTCCGCGCCAGCGTCTTTGAGTTCCGGCCCTACCCCGGTACCCCCGAATGGCACCGGCTCACCACTGCCGGCCGCTACGACCTGCGGCAGCTTCTCGACTACACCGCCGTCGACCTGACCGGCGACGGGCTGGATGAGGCCATGCGCGGCCGGGACGAATTCAACTTCTCCGTCAACCTCCAGTTCGGCGAGGCCACCGTCACCGAGATACGCCAGCGGCTGGTCGAGCTATCCCGCGAGCAGTACCAGCGCAGCAGGACAGCATGAACACGCGCCGGGGTTTCTTCGTCGCCATCGACGGGCCCAGCGGCATCGGCAAGAGCACCATCACCGGCCTGCTCGCCATCCAGCTCACCGCCCGCGGCTGCCCGGTCCTGGCGACGAAAGAACCCACCGCGACACCGCTGGGCAGCCTGGCCCGCTTCGGCACTGATGACTATCACGGCCTGACCCTGGCCTGCCTGGTAGCTGCCGACCGCTACCAGCACCTGGAGCACGAGATCCGCCCAGCCATCAAAGCCGGGCAGATCGTGCTCTGCGACCGCTACCTCGCCTCATCACTGGTCCTGCAGCAACTCGACGGAGTACCACCCGACTTCGTCTGGCAGCTCAACCAGCACGCCGACCAGCCCGACCTCTACGTCATCCTCAGCGGTGACCCCTCCCGCGCCCGCCAGCGCGCCGAAAAACGCGGACTTTACAGCCGCTTCCACCGCGGCGGGACCGCGACCGGCATGGCCGAAGCAGCGCTGTACGCCACGGCGGCAGCCGACCTCACCGAACACGGCTTCCAGGTACTGACCCACAACACCGACGCGCAGGCACCCGCCCAGATCGCAGCGGCGCTCGCTGCCGCCATCCTGGCCAGGCAGGAGAGTCAGGCCGACGCCTCCTGAGCGGCACGGACCAGCGAGTCGTACGTCTCCTCGGTGCGGGCAGCGGTGACGCCCAGGGAGGCGGCGAACGCCGCCAGCTCGGCCTGCACCGGCCCGGCTGCCACATCATCGGGCACCAGGCGCTCCAACTCCAGGAAGCCACCCACACCGTCGAGATCATCGACACACAGCGAGCAGCGCTCCAAAGCAGCCACCCGGCGGGTCTTGGCCACCCGGACAGTCGGCCAGTACCCCATATGCACGATCGCACCGTGCATCGCCTCGCGGTCAGCAACCTCGGTCTCGTACTCCAGGCACGCCTGGGCATTCTCCGCCGGCTCCTTAAGCGCGAAAAAGTGACGGCCACCGACCGTCCGCAGACGCACGAAAGAGACACCGAGCTTGCTATCACCGAACCGCCAGCCAGCCGGCGCATACGCCTGATCATTCTGGTAGACCGGCTCGCCAAGCTGGATGCCACGCACCTTGAGCGCGATCAGCAGCGCTTCGAGGTCATCCAACCGGTACTTGACCTCAATCTCGCGCACTCTGCCTCCGTGCTCACCCAGGGGAAGCTGACGAGGCAGCCTCCCAGAACGGCGGGCAGCGGCGCAAGCAGACCCGCCGACCCTGCGGAGTCGGCACCGAGACAAGGAATTGCCTGGCGTTGGTACCTAACCCAGGTGGCGTCTCCGTCAACGTGCACCCGGTGACGGGGAGCGCCAACCGTGTGCATGGCCTGGTCCGCGATACAGGCCGCAAGTCACTCCAGCCTCACACGTGACCGTGAGCCCCTCCTACTCTCCTGCCTGTACTTCGGCGGCAGGTCGATGCCCCAGTTCGTGACGCGTTAGCCATCGAACGAGGCGTCAGCTCAAGGGATGAGCGGAGCACGCAGCGGTCGGGGGACGACCCGCCGGCGATACCGGATCTTTGGTTTGGGTACTTGATCTCCGTTAGCGTCGGCAGCGTGGCTGATAGGTTCAGCAATGCCGTTAAGGTCACGCTCGCGCTGCGGGCAGCGGGCAGGTGCAGCAACCCTGACTGCGGGGCTGTCACGTCCGGGCCGGGGCTCGAGCCGGACAGGGCTATCAACGTTGGCGTCGCGGCTCACATTACGGCGGCCAGTCCCGGCGGTCCCCGCTACGACCCGGCTCTTACTGCGGCTGAGCGCGCAGCCGCGCCGAATGGGATCTGGCTGTGCCAGACGTGCGGCAAACTGATCGACTCCGACGTTCCTCGCTATACCATGCAGGTCCTGCGGCAGTGGAAGGCTGAGGTCGAGCGCCGTGCTGCGGAGATGCTGGCGGCGGGCCTGGGGTCCGCCGACGACCCGATTGAGCTGGACCTGCCGTCGCTGGAGACGCCTGATTCCCTTCTATCGTTCGCGAATCCGCATATCACCCGGGTCGGCCGCGAGGACGAACTGGCGGAACTGGACGCCTTCCTCGGCACGGGCCGGCGATTTGCCTGGTGGCTATGGACAGGCCCGTCCGGGGTGGGGAAGAGCCGCTTGGCCATCGAGCTTTGCCGGGCAGTATCAGGCACCTGGCATGCCGGATTCTTGCGTGATGTAGCCCAGTCCCGGCTCGGCAGCTTGCAGGCGCTACGGCCGACGCTGGTAGTAGTCGATTACGCGGCGCAGCGCGGCGCCTGGCTGTCGGACGCGCTCTTCCAGCTGAGCCAGCGCGACCGCGGAGCCCCGGTTCGGGTGCTAGTCCTGGAGCGAGCCGCCTCAGGTCCGTGGTGGGATACTGTACAGCGGCTGAATCGCTTCGAGGAATCCGAGCAGGTCGCGGCGAGTTCCTACGCCTTGCCGCGGGCGCTGGGCGGCGTGTCACGCGGCGATGCCCGCAGCCTGATCAGGGACGTCGCAGCGCAGGCAGGGATCGTGCTGTCCTCGACGAACGTTGAGGACATCGCCGATCACGCCGAGAGCATCGACCCGTCTGGCCGTCCGCTGTTCGCGCTCATCGCTGCGATCGACTGGCTGGACGAGAACGGCGTGAGCGCAGGACGGGACACGGCGTTGCGGCGACTGCTGTCGCGGATGGACGCCCAGACAGCCGAACGCCTCCCCAGCTCCATGCCGCCAGGCAGAGTCCGGAACCTCAGAACCCTGGCGACCGCGCTCGGCGGCGTCTCCGTTGGGGAATACGCAGGCATCCTGAAACGTCTGCAGTCGCCTGCGGGGTTGCTGCCGGGAGTATTCGACGACTTCCAGGCGGTATCGGTTGATGAGCTTCTGGACGGCGTGCGGCCTGACATCCTCGGTGAGCTCTACGTCCTGGACCGTCTCGCCGCTGGCAGCGTGGAACAGCACGCCGCCATGACACTGCTGCGACTCGCCTGGCAGGCCAGCCAGGACGCTTACCATGCTTTCGTCGAGCGCACCGCGGCCGACCATCGCGGGCATGGGCAGCTGACCAGTCTGCTCGACATCGGCGAGTGTCAGGAATCACCCGTCCCCGTTGCGAGGCTGACAGCCGACACCGTGCCCCTGCTGAGGCGCAGCGACCACCCGGCGCTCACGTGGATCTTCGACCGGCTCACGACGCTTCAGGAAGCATCCAGGCAGCCGGAGATCGACGAGATCGTGGTCACAGCCCGCTTCCGGTTCGCGAATCTCGTCCACGGTGAAGGCGACGCCAGCCGGGCGAACGAGCTGTACACCGCCGCGCTTGCTGACTGCGAGCCCGCCTGGCCAGTACACACTGGCATCCTTAACAACCGGGGGATCACCTGGCTGCAGCTCGACCGTCAAGACGCCGGGGTCGCGGACTTCACCACGGTGATCGACGCCACGACAGCCACCGACGAGGCGCGAGCATGCGCCCTCAACAACCGTGCCGACACCTACGACGACGATGACCCAACGGCCGCGGTCATCGACCGCACCGCAGTGCTAAAACTCGCCGAGACGACATACAACCGGCGCTACATCGCACTCGCCCGCCGTGCTCGTGCTCTGTGGCGACTCGGGAAGCACGCCGACGCCTACCAGGACATCGACACGATCCTGGCCACCGCCGATATCGCCATGGAGCAGAAAATGGCCGCCCGCCTGCAACGTGCCCAATGGCTCATCGCCAGCGGCACGCCTGCCAGCGCCGCCCCAGACCTCGAAACCGTCACAGCATCCAACCGGAACTTCGACAGCGTTGAATCACGCGCACACGAACTCCTCGCCACCCTGCCAGGGAGATGATCCCTCCCGGGACTCACCTGCATCATGCAGTACCGACGTGTGGAGGAACGCCCGCTCCTGGTTGATTTGGGAGGCTGAAGTAGCTTTCCGGAGAACCCGCTCGCGCAGGGTCGAGCAGCTCGCCCAGCAGATCATCACGGCTGATCCTCAGCAGCGCGAGGTGGTCAAGCGCCTCGCCGACACGCCTAAGCGTGCCGATATGTCCAAGGTGCCGCCGCAATTTCGGCGCTGGTGTGCTGGTGGCTCTGCCACGTCCTGAGACTACCTCTTGACGGCGAGGTTTACGCCTGCCCAGGCTGCCAACCTATCTCAGGTGATCGCGGTCGTGCTTACCGTGCCCGGTACTTGTACCTCGGTTACCGAGTTCCTTCATGCCTGCGGGAATCGCGTCGCCTGAGCGCCGTCTGAAGCAGGTACTCGATTGCGGTGGCGAGAGTGGTGAAGTCGGCGGCGCGCTCCTCGGTGAGACGGTCCTGGTCCATCGCCGCGAGCATGCGCATTACGCTCAGGCCATTGATGGAGTCAGCGAGCTTCGTGTCAATGAGGCCGAGCTGGAGCGCACGGATGGCGAACTGAGGCAGCGGCAAAGCCTTGATGTCCTCATCCGTGCTTCCCGCTAGCAGCTCCCACAGTAGCCGCTCGACGCGCACGGCACTCGCCGCGACGGCAGTGTCAGGCTTAGTGACCGCGCCAAGCGCGGTCGTCTGACCCAGAAGCCTGTTGAGATTCGTGCTCTCGACCTCCTCCAGATCCGCCGTGACCGACTGGCGCGTGCTCTCGATCGCCTCCCGCCAGACGCGCGCCGGGCCAGAGGCTGTGTCACCGGCAGGGCTGATCCGCAGCGACACGAAGGCCGACGACAGCAGCTCGCCGAGAAGCAGCTCACCGCGCAGCGACGCCCGCAGGGCCAACAGGAGCGGCTGAGTATCCGCCGCATGCTCCGCCGCGAACTTCCGGCAAAGCCGGCGGCGAGCTGAACCTGCTCGGGCGTGCCAAGCAGCATCACGTCGCCGACAGCGGCCTCCAGCTCCTGAGCGACATCAGGCGTCAAATACCGGTTGCTTGCCCGCTCCAGCCGCCGGTAGGCGTCGAGCAGATACTCGATTCGCATGTTCCTGCGAGTCGCACGTCGTGCCTGCGCCTGGGAGACCAGCCAGCCGCCAACGGCTATTGCCACTGACGCGATGATCGCCGCTGCCGCCACGATCAGTCAGGATACGGACTCGATGCAGAATCCGGGGCCGATGTCCGAGCTACCCGGGATGCTTACCTCGTGAGCCAGCCAAGCCAGATCCCGGTGATCGTCGGCACCATCACTGCGACACTTCTCGGCGTGATCGTCACGTTCATCTTCACGAGCTACTTGCAAAGCCGGCAGGCGAAGACCGACGCGTGCATCCGGAGAGAACACTTCCTGTCCGAGCTGCTCGCTGCGGCCGTGGACCTTCTCATCGCCGCCAAGGCGCTGCGTGAGGCACATGCACGCCGTACCACCTGGCGCTACCTACTTTCGCGTCACAGGGATGCTCATGCACGCCTTCCCTGAGGTCGGCAGGCTCGCCGAGCTGCGCGGGTCATACAAGCTCAAGCCGCTGCTCGACGCACTGCTCGACCTGGAGCAGGAGCAGATAGAGGTGCAGCGCATGATCGCGCTCGACGCCGCATCTGTGCTTGCGCCCAAGATGAACCGCTACTTCACGACGGCAACCTTCCTGACCCTCGGAGATGACAAGGAGGTCGCAGACGCCGTGCGCGACCTTACCCCGAAGGTCACCGCGATCACGGAAGCCGTAGCTGCGCATAAGGGCGAGTTCGAGCGGCTGACCAGCGAGCTGCAGAGCGCGATGGAGGACTTCCGCGCGATCGCCGACGAGCGCCTCGACAACGTCAGGAAGGTGTAACAGCAGTGCATATCGCCTGGGGAGACGCGCCTACCTGGCTTGCCGTGATCGTCGCGACGTTCGGCGGCTACGTGGCCTTGCGTCAGCTCCGGCAGCAGCAGAAGGTAGTTGAGGCTGAGATCGAGCGGGGCCGAGCACGTGATGGAGTGCTGGACGGCCAACTCCGCGAGATACAGGACCGCGAGCGCACCCGCCAGCGTGAGCAGGCCGAGCGAGTGGACCTTACCTGGGAGCTAAGCGACCCGCAGCTGGGCAGGTCACTCATAGTTGTGAAGAACGGTTCGGCAAGACCCCTCCGAGATGTCACCGCAGTAATCCACACTGCTGGCAATGTCCCGCCGAGCCTCCCGCTGAATTGCGATGTCATGGTCTTTGCCGGGGGCTGGGGGATGCCTCCTCCGAATGGCGGAAGGGAAACGCGGATTACCGTGCTGCGACCCGGCGAGCAGGCAGGCTACGTGATGGCCCTGGCTCCTGGATCAATAACCGAGGCCGAAGCGCGCGTGCAGTTCACCGACGACGCCGGGTACCGCTGGCAGCTCACCAGCGACCTATCACTTTCGCTCCTGCCGGAAACAGCGAGTAAATGATCACCATTTTATGGGGAGTGGTTCCTGGCCAGAGTTCGCCCGGTGATGTTCCTGATGGACGGCGCTGATTTGAGCGCAGTCATCGAGGGCCGGATCTCCCTGCCGGACTTGCCGCACCGCAAGAGTCAGCACGCTGCTCAGACTGGCGCCGTCTTCGTCGGCGCCTGCACTCTGCTCGGCACCTGAGCGGGTTGACGGGGGGTGCCTACTCGGCTCCGAGGTCACGCTCTACCTGTGGCGCGCTGGTGTCTTCCGATCAGGCGCAACTCGACGATCTTGTTGACCATCGGGAAGCCGGCGAACACCCGCTCGCCTTCCGCTTCTACCAGGCGCGTGAGTTCCGTGATGAGGTCAGTCCGGGCGTCGGGAGCGGTGGACCGCCACTCATCCTGTACGCACTTGAAGTAGTCCCCGTACGTCCGCCAGCGATTGCCCAGCCCCTCGTTGTCCACCACAGGAAAGATCCTCGGCAGCAGGAAGTGACAGAACTTGGAGGCGAAAACGGGTGACGACGTCTTCGTCGGCTTGATGAGCGCAACCTCAGCCGGAAACGCCTTGACTTCGACCCAGGTGACCGTCGAGATGTCCTCGTCGAGGTGCGGAACGCATGCCTCCTCCCAGGCAGCGCTGAGAGTTGCGGCATGCTCCAAGAAGCGAGCAGTCAGGTCGACATGCGTGGCTCCGCGCGTGGCAATCCACTCCTGCAGCCTCGGCAACTGGATGTCGTGCCACCAACCCAGGGTGAAGCTCCCATGCGGATTTTGCCGACCCCACTCCTGGTAGTCCACGTTGCCGAAGTCAGCAGGCCACGCGCGCTTCCGCCAGAAGGCAACGCCGACCGCCAGCTCATGCATCGCTACTGCCGACTCAGGACCGACATGTCCCAGAACCGCGTCATCACCTGGCGCGAACCGCACGATGTTCGCGGAAGCCGTCCGCACAGCCTCGGCGTCGTTCAGGCCGTGCTCGACGAAGTAACGGATCGTTGCAGCTACGGACCACCCCCGCTCCACAGCAAATTCGCGCAGCCGCCCGTCTAGGTCAGTTGTGAGGTTGAAGATGCGTTCCTTTTCCAGTCTCCCGGCCACGCGACCATCGTGCACCCGGTCGCTTTCTCTTGCAACGATCCGATTCGCCATGCCGGCGTGGAGGTCAGAGGTCAGCCAGAATAGGCCATTCCGCGCTGGCCGGCGGTCGCCTTAATCTGTGCTCACCTTCTGTAGCGATGCGGATCTGACATGCGCCGTTACGGCAGGCCGTAACAGATACGAAGCTATCGCCGCCAGACAGGGCATTTCGGTCCCGGCCCTGTTCCAGATGGGATGATTCCGCGCATTCATGGCGATTGAACCCGTAATCACCAGGTTTTGCAGCCCGGCACGGCGATGCCCCGCCGACCATAGCTGGCCGGCGGGGCGTCGCCGTCCGAAGCCGGCCACCGCATACACCACGGCATCGGCCGTCACAGGATCAGCCGGTCCCTGCCTGTCAGGCTCCCCTGGCGCTTGACTCGGCCGCCGCGGCGCCAGATGCACCGCGGTGCCGGATCTCCGAGCTGTCCCGGAAACAGCACGGGTAGTACAAGTCCCGATCAGCGGTCCTGCACGGCGCCTGCCTGCTGTCTTGCAGGACGGCCAGCTCCCGGACCTCCACGCACACGTACCACTCATCCGGGCCGCACTGCTCTAGAATCGATCCCGGCAGCCACGGCCACGCCGACCGGTCACCCTGCTCCTCGCGCATGGTCCGCGGGTAGCGGATCTCCACCGGGCTGTCGTCGGGGAACCGGCCGTCGTTGTCCTGGTCCATGGCCCTGTCTCCTTCTCAGGAGCCGTCTGGACAACGTGTGTCGTTATCGCAACCTGGGCGGGGCCAGGTTGCACTGGCAGGTGATTCCCTTGCCGTAGGGCACGGTGTGGTCCAGGTCGCAGCGGCAGGCGGCGATGCCGCAGCCGGGGTAGGAGCAGGTGCTGGTGCGGGCCCGGATCAGCCGCTGGAGGGCGGGGCTGGGCCGGTACT
>PMSU01000214.1 GCA_003168255.1 Actinomycetota bacterium | reverse complement strand
GGCGCGACCTCGTTGTAGCAGTCGATCATGCGGTCGGCGTAAGCCTGTAGCTCCGCCTGGTGCGGCTCGCAATTCCAGTCAGCAGGCACCCACTGGGTGAACAGCGACATCGTGTGATAGCCGTCTGGGCATAGCGTCTTGTCGAAGGTGGTCGGGATGACGCCATCGCTGAACGGGCGGTCCGCTGGCCGCCCCTCGCGGGCATCGATGAAGGCCCGCTCGATGTACTCCATCGTCGGTGCCATCTCGACCGAGCCGGTGTGGTGCTCCTGGAGCCTGGTGCCGGGGTCGGCGGTGAAATCGGGCAGCTCGGCCAAGGCGAGATTGATCTTCACAACGCCACTGCGACTCTTCCAGCGCTCGATGTCGGTGACGAAGTCCGGCGGCAGGTTGTCGCGGCCGACGTGGTCGAGGAACGCGGTGCGCGGGTGCAGCGAGGTCACGACGAGGCGCGCGCTCAGTTCCTCGCCCGACTCCAGCACGACGCCCGCGGCCCGGCCGCCGCGCAGCAGCAGCCGCTGCACCCGGGCGCCGGTGCGGATCTGCGCCCCGGCCGCGCGGGCGGCGCTGGCGATCGCGTCCGCGACGGCGCCCATGCCGCCCTCCTGGAAGCCCCAGTTGCCGAGGTGGCCGTCGCCGACATCGCCGATGGAATGGTGGGCCATCACGTAGGCGGTGCCCGGCTCGTACGGCCCGGCCCAGGTTCCGATCACCCCGTTGACCGCCAGCGCCCCTTTGACCTGAGGCGACTCGAACCAGTCGTCCAGCAGGTCGGCGATGCTCATCGTCATCAGCCTGGTGACGTCGGCGATGGTGCGCACGTCGAGGCCGCGCTGCCGCCAGGCCAGCCGGAGCGTGTCGGCGAGGTCGCCAGGCAGGCGGGAGCCGAGCCGCGGCGGCACGGTGAGCAGCAGCGGGCCGAGCACATCGGCCAGGCCTTCCAGCCAGGCGTCCCAGCGCGGCATGGCTTCGGCGTCCTTCTTCGACCAGCGGGACACCTCGTCGTAGTTGCGCTTGGCGTCGTCGGCGTAGAGCTTGATCGACCCGCCTTCCGGGAACGCCTGGTAATACGGGCCCATCGGGAAGATCTTGTAACCGCGGCTGGCCAGGTCGAGATCCTTGATGATCGTCGGCGGCAGCAGGCTCATCACGTACGACAGCCGGGTGACCCGGAATTCCGGTGCGTCCGGCCACGGTGCCTCGGTGGTAGCCGCGCCGCCGGGGTGGTCCCGCGCCTCGAGGACTAGCGTCCGCGCGCCGGATTGGGCCAGGTAAGCGGCCGATACCAGGCCATTGTGACCCCCGCCAACGATGATCGCGTCATATCCCGCCGCCATGGTCTGCCTTCCTCGGACGAGCTATCAAATGTTTGACTGAATGTTCAGTCTAGAAACCTGCTAATCTTTCCACAAGGGGGCGCGGCGAGGTCCGCGCCGGCCAGGATCGACGGGAATACCGGGCGGAGATCCAGCAGCGCACCGGGCGGAGATCCGCGGAGACAGGTGCCTACGGCGCCGGATTGGGCGAGGATAGCCGGATGAAGCGGCAGGCTGGCAGCGCCGCCGGAATGGCCGATCAGCGCCGCGAGCAGATGCTGCGGGCGGCCCTTGAGGTCATCATCGAGCGTGGCTACCCCGACACCCGGATCACCGATGTGGCGGAGCGAGCGGGGACCAGCCCGGCGCTTGTCATCTACTACTTCAAGACCAGGGACCAGCTGCTGACCGAGGCGCTGCGGTACTCCGAGGATGCCTGGTACGCGGCAGGCACCCGCCGGATGGCGGCGATCGAGACGTGCACCGGGCGGCTGGAGGAGATCGTCGCCATGACGTGCCTGCCGGAAGAGGACGCCGAGGCCGCCAACTCGTGGCTGCTCTGGCTGGATCTGTGGGCGCAGTCTCCGCGGAACCCCGGAGTCGCCGCGGTCCGGCAGAAGTTCGACGAGCGCTGGCGGGAGACGATCAGGTCGCTGGTGCTGACCGGGCAGGAGGCCGGTGAGTTCGCCGCCGTGGACGCGGACGATTTCTCCGTCGTGCTGTCCGCGCTGCTGGACGGGTTCGCGGTGTCGATCGCGCTGGATGATCCGGAAGTAGCGCCGGCCCGGGCGTTCGAGCTGACGATGCGGTTCGCCGCCGACCGGCTGGGATTCACCTGGAGCGGGGCACGCGCTAGAAACTGAGCAGGAGGTGGCCTCGTGGCCGGAGGACGCATCGAACTGGTCGCGCTGACCAAGCGGTTCGCCGAGGCGGCGGTCGACGAGATCGACCTGGACGTGGCCAGCGGTGAATTCTTCGCACTGCTCGGGCCGTCCGGCTGCGGGAAGACCACTACGCTGCGGCTGATCGCCGGCTTCGAGCAGCCCACCTCGGGCAAGATCCTGCTCGACGGGGCCGACGTGTCGAGCGTGCCGCCGCACAAGCGCAACGTCAACACGGTCTTCCAGAACTACGCGCTGTTCCCGTTCCTGTCGGCGTTCGACAACGTGGCGTTCGGGCTGCGCCAGCGCAACCTCAGCAAGGGGGACATCCAGGGCAAGGTGCACGCGGCGCTGGACCTGGTGAACATGGCCTCCTACGCGAAACGCCGCCCCGGGCTGCTGTCCGGCGGCCAGCAGCAGCGGATAGCGCTGGCCCGCGCGCTGGTGCTCAACCCGGCGGTGCTGCTGCTTGACGAGCCGCTCGGCGCGCTCGACGCCAAGCTGCGCCGCTCACTCAAGGTCGAGCTGAAGGCGCTACAGGAGCGGGTGGGCATCACCTTCCTCTACGTCACCCACGATCAGGAGGAGGCGCTGACGATGTCCGACCGGCTGGCCGTGATGAACGCCGGCCGGATCGTGCAGATCGGCACGCCCCGCGAGGTGTACGAGGAGCCCGCCGACGCCTACGTGGCCGACTTCCTCGGGGTGTCGAACCTGATGGAGGTAGAGGTAACCGAGCGCGGGCCCGGCTCGTGCTGCCAGTTGCGGCTGGGCGAGACGCGGCTCACCGCCGAACGCGGCAACCTGGACTACGTGGGCACCGCGCACGTCGCCATCCGGCCGGAGCGGGTCAGGATCGAGCCGCATGGCTCAGACGGGCCGAACCGGGTCCCCGGCATGGTCGAGCGCCTGGTGTTCCTCGGCGCGGCTACGCAGGTGATGCTGCGGCTCGGCCCTGGCGTCCCGC
Source organism: Actinomycetota bacterium (assembly GCA_003168255.1). Lineage (GTDB taxonomy): Bacteria > Actinomycetota > Actinomycetes > Streptosporangiales > Streptosporangiaceae > PALSA-505. The sequence continues at coordinate 4,215 of PMSU01000214.1, read as the reverse complement.
TACAGGCGCTGATCCAGAATGACGGCGATCACCCGGCGCTGGCCCAGGGCACGCCGGTGCACGTCTACCTGGCCCCGGACGCGCTGCGGGTACTCGGCGGCAGCGCCGCCGCGCTGCCGGTCGCCGAGGAAGGCCCGCTGGTCGCCACCTGAGGCTCCGGCGGAGGCTCCGGCTGAGGCTCCGGCTGAGGCTCCGGCCGTACCGGTGAGTACTCCACACCACTGCCCACAGGCTGGGAACGGCCTTGCCTGCGGGATTACACGCAGTGCCCGATAGATATTCACATCCTGTGGGGAACGCTGACTGTTTGCAGTAATGCCGTAGATACTGCGGATACTGGACACCGGGGCGCGGCGCGAACACGCCAGACCAGCATGCCCGGCTGGCTACCGCTCAGCCGTGCGCGCTGGGATACTGCCTGGATGACTGGTCTGAGCGTCGCCCTGGCGAATCTCAAGCCGGGCACGGGCAAGACCACATCGGCGGTGTGGCTGGCGCACATATTCGCGCAGGCCGGGAACAGGGTGCTGCTGGTGGATGCCGACCCTTCCGGCAGTGCGCTGGAGTGGTCCGATCTGGCGGCCATGTACCCAGGGCTGACGTCCCAGGATGCGTTCCCGTTCCGGATCGTGGCGCTGCCGTCGCGCGAGATGCACCGCCGCATCCCCGAGATCGCCCACGACGACGATGTAGTGATCATCGATGCGCCGCAGCTGGAGGACCACGCCGCCATCGCCCTGTCCGCGCTGCGGTACGCCGACGAAATCCTGATCCCGTGCGCGCCGAGCCCGATCGAGATCAACCGCACCACGCCAGTGCGGGAGGAGATCGGCGAGGTCGAGGCGCTCCGGGACATACCGCCCCGTGCCGCCGTGCTGCTGAACCGCTGCGTCACCCGGGCGAACTCCACCGCCGACGCCCGCGAGGCGCTGGGCGGCCTCGGCTACGACGTGCTGGAGACGGCGGTGCCACGGCTGGAGGTGTACGCGCAGAGCTTCGGCGTGCCGATTCCTGACTCCGGCCGCGAGATCTGGCGGCGGGTGGCCCACGAACTCATCGAACGGTGCGCCCCGCTCTGCTCGGTACGGTCCTGACAACGCGCCGGGAGCAGGCATGACCACGCGCCGGGAGCAGGCATGACTACGCGGCGGCAGCAGTCGTGACCACCCAGCGGGAGCAGCGGAAAGCCCAGATGGCCGCCGCCGCGGCCAGGCGCAGCGAGCCCGACGCGTCCCCGGCGGGCAAGACCGCGATCCGTTCCAAGCCAGTCAGGATCACCCTGGACCTGAGCCCCGAGCTGTACCGGCAGCTCACCCAGTGGACGGACTGCGCCGCGATCGAGCTCGACGTCCCCCGGGTCGCCCTGGCCGACGCTATGCGGGCGATGATCCGGGTCGCCGCCGAGAATCCCGCCGAGGTCCTCGACCGGCTGCGCCGCGACCGGCTGCGCCGCGACCGGATGCGGTGACCTCGCGGGCCAGCCTTCCTCGGCCAGCACCGAGCCCCCTCAGACGGCGCAGGAGGCTTTGGTCACCCAGCGTAATCGATTATTGACGCCTGGGTAAGGCCAGCTTATGTTCTCAGTGGGGCCCGGACCCAGCCAAGGAGGCTTGCCATGTTAATCCCCCGGCGTAACAGCCAGCAGCGCCCGCCCGGCCGTGGCCGGGTCCGTGTCTGCGCCCTGTCCGCCTCGTCAATCGCCTTGGCAGCCGCCAGCCTGGCGATCACCGGGCCCGCCAGCGCCCGGCTAACCGCCCCGGCGCGGCCCCCGGCGGTGTCCGCGGCCTCAGCTCAGCAGGCAGCCGCCGCAGGCCACTTCAGGCGGGCCTGCGCGGTGGCCACCAAGACTGGCCGGATGGCCTGCAACGTGCTGATCAACACGAGCGTGCGGCAGCGCCCTCAGGGGGCGCTGCGTCACGATACCGCCCCGACCGGCGTCGGCTACGGGCCGTCCACTTTGCAAAGTGCCTACGAACTGCCGTCCGGCACGGCCGGCAGCGGCCAGACCGTCGCGATCGTGGACGCCTACGACGACCCGAACGCCGCCTCGGACCTGGCCACCTACCGCGCCGACTACGGCCTGCCCCCCTGCGGCACCGGCTGTTTCTCGAAGGTGAACCAGAAGGGCGCCGCCAGCCCGCTGCCGTCCGCGTCAGGCACCACCGGCTGGGCGACAGAGGAATCACTCGACATTGAAATGGTGTCGGCGATCTGCCCGCTGTGCCACATTATCCTGGTCGAGGCCAACAGCGCGACCACGCTCAATCTGGGCGCGGGAGTCAACAGCGCCGTCCGCCTCGGCGCTAAATTCGTTTCCAACAGCTATGGCGGCTCGGAATCGCTGCTCGACTCCCTCTATGACAGCTTGTACTACAAGCACGCCGGCGTGGCGGTCACCGCCTCCGCCGGTGACGCCGGCTACGGCGTCGAATACCCGGCCGCGTCGCAGTACGTAACCGCGGTGGGCGGCACCTCACTCAGCGCGGCGGCCAACTCGCGCGGTTACACCGAGACCGTCTGGGGCAGCAGCGCGGGCGGCGAGGGCACCGGATCCGGATGCTCGGCCTACGAGACCAAACCCTCCTGGCAGACCGACACTGGCTGCACCAAGCGGACCAACAACGACGTGTCCGCCGACGCCGATCCGGCCACCGGCGTGGCCATCTACGACACCTACGACCAGAGCGGCTGGCTGGAGGTTGGCGGGACGAGCGTAGCCTCGCCGATCATCGCGTCGGTCTTCGCGCTCGCCGGAACCCCGGCCGCGGGAACATACCCGTCGTCCTACCCCTATGCCCACGCTGGCAGCCTGTTCGACGTCACATCGGGCGCCAACGGCAGCTGTAGTCCCGCCTACCTGTGCACGGGCGAGACCGGCTACGACGGGCCCACCGGTCTCGGCACCCCCGACGGCGTCACCGCCTTCACATCCTGATCCTCGCTAGTCGCCACCTGAGGCCCAGAAAAGATCATCCTTCCGAACGGCACGGGGCCGGGCCTTAGCCGGCCACCCTGACGTTGAACTTGACGCCATGGCGCAGGCCGATCCGGCCCAGCGGGAGCTGATCCGGGGTCGGCAGTACCGGGCTGGTCAGCAGCTCCTCGGCCCGGTTGAGCGTTTTCTGGAAGCTGGCCTGAAGGTGCGAGAGCGCGGTCAGGTCCTGGCCGACCAGGGCAGACTGGTAGGCGGCTTCCACCGTCAGCCAGGTATTGGTCAGGTTGACCTGCTGCTTGCAGGAGACGTCGGCGACGGCCGTGGCAGTCTCGATGGCCGTCGGGGTGCTCGGCCAGTCGTGCTGGGCAGCCTGCTGCGGGCTGCCGTACTTGTAGCCTCGCAGTGCCATGCAGCTGGACCAGGCAGCATCCACGGCGAGCACCCGCGGATCGCTCTGCGTCCAGGTGCCTGCCTGGACTGCGATCGACGGAACCGGATCGGAGAGGCCGCCGCCGGAGCCGTATAGCTCCGTGTTCGCCTGCGTGAGGCAGCCGGCTGACGAGGAAGGGCCGATCCTCACGCCCGGGGCGAAGCCGAGCAGCGCTACGGTCCAGGCCGGCGGCTGCTTCGCGAGATCGCCGAACGAGGCGAAGCCGCCGAGGAACACGATCCCTCGCCCGGGGCCGCCGGACGATGTCGGCTGGCCGTAGCCGAAGGTGGCGGCATCGGCCGAGCTGCTCACCCCGAATCCGTATTCGGTGGCCTGCACGAGGGCTTGCTGCTGCGATGGCGTGGCCTGAGCCGAATAGACGAAGCCCTTGGCGGCCATGCACCTTTGCTCCAGCAAGGTGTCAGCCTCTGTCAGCACCGTCTGCTGGAGGGTCGACACATCCCCGTAGGTGTTCAGCGGCAGGTTGATGGGCGTGGCCGAGCTGGCCGGCGGGATCGGCGGCACAGTGATCTTGGGCCGGCCGCCAGACTCGGCAGGCCCTGGCACCACCAGGAAACCGCCGCCGGAACCGCCGATCGAGATGATCCCGAGAGCGGGCCCGCGCCTGGGCCCGGCTAGCCCGCCGTCGCTGCTCGCTGACGTGCCCGCTGATGTGCCAGCCGGCTTGCCGGCCGGGGAGCATGCCGCGAGCACGCACGCCGCTGCCAGGCAAGCGGTGACCCGGATCGCGGCGGTCCGGATCGCGGCGGTCCGGATCGCGGGGAGCCGGATCGCGGGGAGCCGGACCGCGGGGAGCCGGACCGCGGCGGGCCGGACCGCGGGGGGCCGG
>PMSU01000101.1 GCA_003168255.1 Actinomycetota bacterium | reverse complement strand
AGCAGCGCGGCGCCGAAGCCGAAGCCCTCCAGGACGCTGGGCGCGTTCGCCTTGTAGATGAGCACGACCCCGGCCGCCCCGAGCAGGCCGAGACCCACGGTGAACATGCCGGCCACGCCGCCGGTGCGGAACGCGATGCGCATGGCTGGCCGTTCCCCAGCGGCTCCGGCCCGCGCGGCCGCGGCCACCCGGACGTTGCCGCGGACCGCCAGGGACATGCCGGTGAACCCGGTCAGCGCCGAGAATCCAGCTCCCACCAGGAACGCGACGCTGCGGCCCCAGAGGACTCCGTCGTTAGCGGCGGGCAGGAGCAGCAGTATGAAGAAGACCAGGACCACGAAGACGCTGAGCGTCCTGAACTGCCGCCGCAGGTAGGCGGCCGCGCCCTCCTGGACCGCGAGCGCGATCTCCTGCATCTTCTCGGTGCCCTTGCTGGCCGCGAGCACCTGCCTGACCAGCCAGCCCGCCATGACGAGCGCGAGCACGGCGACCACAGCGACGACGACGACCCAGGTCACGTTGGATCCGCTCACGCCGGGCGCCCCACCACCCGCGGCGAGGTTGAGCACAGACATCTGTCCTCCTTGACAGGGCACACGGCTTGGGTCCGCGCGCATCCGCCACCACCGTCACTGCGGTAGCCAGGCATTGACACTGGATATACGCAAGTACGGCCACGGCAGTGCCGGGAGTCTACGCAGGCCGACCCACGGATGCGAAGCCGGGGTCAGGACCCGAGCGTCTCGGGATGCGTTCGTAATGCAAGGGTTACCACATATTGACGCCACCCGGCTGGCACATGAGCTCCGTGGGCGAGTCGGCCTGCCCACCACCCTCGGGCCGGCGGCCGGGTCAGCCCGCGTGGCCGGAAGGCCAGCTCATCCGGATGCTGAGGCCGGCCGCGGTCCGCGAGATCTTGACGTCGTCAGCCAGCCCGGCGATCACCGCGAGGCCCAGCCCCTGCGGCAGGAGAGCCTCCGGGTCGTCCGGGCTGGCGTAGCCGTTGTCGGCGGCACCGTCGCCGGGCCGGCCAGCCTCCGGCGCTGGCAGGCCGTTGGCGGTCTCCGGCCCGGCCGCGGGCTGACCGGCGTCGTCATCCCGGGCGGCCGCGTCGGTCACGACCACCTCGAACCGCCCGCGGGTACCGGTCAGCTCGATCCGGACCGGCTCGCCCGGGCAGTGCGCGCGGTGCGCCTCCACCGCGCGCGAGCACGCCTCACCGACGGCCAGACGGACCTCGTCGAGCAGCGCTTCCTGCACGCCGCTGCGCCGCGCTACGGCTGTGGCGACCAGCCGCGCCGTACGCACGTGCACGGGCAGCGGCGTGAAGCTCATTTCAACTGTGGCCATCGGTGCGGTCAGCCGAGTCGCTACTTCTCCGATTTCCTGACTGTGATGGCCTCGTCCACGGTGTCGTGGATGCCGAAGACCTTGGTCAGCCCGGTGATCCGGAAGATCTTGAGAATCCGCTCCTGGGTGCAGACCAGATCCAGCGATCCGTCGTGGGCCCGGACGCGCTTGAGGCCGCCGACGAGCACGCCGAGGCCGGTGGAGTCCAGGAACTCGACCTTCTCCATGTTGACCACGAGCTGGTAGTGCCCGTTGTTGACCAGCTCGATGAGGAGCTCGCGCAGCCGCGGCGCCGTGTAGACGTNNCCAGCTTCAGATCCACAAATCCTCCAGCGCCATACTGCCGTCATTGTCTTCCGACCGATTGTCTTCCGACCGGAGCCTCAGCGCAGCCCGTGGCCGGGCGGCTGATCCCGTCGCGCATTCAACCACGCTCTGAGGTCATGTCTACACGAGTTCACGCTTCGAGGCACCTCGCCTACAGATGTCACACTGGGAGTCGATGGCTGCGCTGACCCCGCTCGCCCCTGAGGCGGGCTCCCCGGCCGCCCTGATCCTGCGCCTGGGCGCGGAGTCGGGGCGGCTGGTCCACGTGGAGCACATCGCGGCGCGCACCGGCCAGCGGGCCGCCTGGCCCGGCTGGGTGCCGGCCGAGCTCACCGCGCGATTCTCCGGGATCGGGGTGCCCGCCCCGTGGGCCCACCAGGCCCTCGCGGCCGACCTGGCCCGCTCCGGCAAGAACGTGATCATCTCGACTCCCGCCGCGTCCGGCAAATCGCTGGGCTACCTGCTGCCCGCGCTCACCGCCGTGCTGGAGGGCGGGACCGCGCTGTACATCGCGCCGACCCGGGCGCTGGCGGCCGACCAGCTGCGCGCGGTCCGCGCGCTCGGCATTGACGGCATCCGGGCGGCGGTGCTGGACGGCGACACCCCCGCGGCGCAGCGGGACTGGGCCCGCTCGCATGCCACCTACCTGCTCACCACGCCCGACATGCTGCACCACATGCTGCTGCCGCGGCATGCCCGGTGGAACGGGTTCTTCCGCCGGCTGCAGTACGTGATCGTGGACGAGTGCCATGGCTACCGCGGGGTGTTCGGCTCGCACGTGGCGCAGGTGCTGCGCAGGCTGCGCCGGATCGCCGTGCACCACGGGGCCGCCGCGCACGGCGGCGCCGCCCGGCCGGGCGGCCCGGTGTTCATGCTGGCGTCGGCCACCATCAGCGAGCCCGCTGCGTGCGCGCTGCTGCTCACCGGGCAGCGGGCTGAGGAAGTGACCGAAAGCACCGCTCCGCGGGGACCGGTCACTTTCGGCCTGTGGGAACCGCCGCTCACCGCCGCGCGCGGGGAGGCGGGCGCGCCGGTCAGGCGGACGGCCACCGCCGAAGCCGCCGGGCTGCTCGCCGACCTGGTAGCGCGCAGCATCCCGTCGCTCGCCTTCTCCCGGTCACGGCGGGGCGCCGAGGCCGTCGCCATGGGCGCACGGCGGGCCCTGGCCGAGGCGGGTGCGGCCGGCCTCGGTGAGCGGGTCGCCGCCTACCGTTCCGGCTACCTCCCCGAAGACCGGCGCGAGCTGGAGCAGGCGCTCCGGACGGGGGCTATCACCGGCCTCGCGGCCACCACGGCCCTGGAACTGGGCGTTGATATCAGCGGCCTGGACGCAGTGCTCATCGCGGGCTGGCCCGGGACGAGGGCCGCGCTGTGGCAGCAGGCCGGGCGGGCCGGGCGGGACGGCCGCGGCGCGGTGGCCGTCCTGATCGCGCGGGATGACCCGCTGGACACCTATCTGGTGCACCATCCCGAGGCGCTGTTGCGCCGGCCGGTGGAAGCGACCGTGCTGGACCCCGGCAACCCGTATGTGCTGGCTCCGCACCTGTGCGCCGCCGCGGCGGAACTGCCGCTGACCGAGGCCGACCTGGCCATGTTCGGGCCGGAGTCCGAAGCGGTCGCCGACGGCCTCATCCGGCGCGGGATGCTGCGCCGCCGGGGACCGGTCATCTGCTGGACCCGCCGTGGCCGCGCGGCGCGCTCCGGCCTGCGCGGCACCGGAGGGCGCCCGGTAAAGATCGTCGAGACGCCCACTGGGCGGCTGGTCGGGACCGTGGACGAGCCGTCTGCCCACGTGCTGGTGCACACCGGCGCCGTCTACCCGCACCAGGGTGAGATGTACCTGGTCACCCGGCTGGACCTGGCCGACGGGGTGGCCCTGGTGGAGGCGGAGGATCCCGGGTACGCGACGTCCGCGCGGGAGGTCACCACCATCGAGATCGCCGCCGAGCTGCGCCACTCCGCGTGGGCCGACGCCACCGTGCATTTCGGTGACGTCCAGGTGACCAGGCAGGTCACCTCGTTCGTCAGGCGCGGGCTGGAGACCGGGCGGCCGCTCGGCGAGGTGCCGCTTGACCTGCCGCCGCGCACCTTGCGCACCCGCGCCGTGTGGTGGGCGATTCCGGACCGCCAGCGGTCGGCCCTGGCCCGCCTGGGGATCGACCTGCCCGGAGCCGCGCACGCGGCCGAGCACGCGTCGATCGGGCTGCTGCCGCTGTTCGCCGCGTGCGACCGATGGGACATCGGCGGCCTGTCGACGAACGCCCACCCACAGACCGGCGGCCCGACGATCTTCATCTACGACGGCCACCCCGGCGGGATCGGGATCACGCGGCGTGGCTTCGACGAGTTCGGGCGGCTGGTGAACGACGCGCGACGCCTGATCGCCGAGTGTCCGTGCGCGTCGGGATGCCCGTCCTGCGTGCAGTCTCCCAAGTGCGGCAACCTGAACGAGCCGCTGTCCAAGCGCGGCGCGCTCGAACTCCTGCGGCGACTTACCTGACCCCTAGGGTCACGTGCCCGGTGAGGGCACCGGGGGTGGCGGAGGCCGAGCCGGTGACGTCGCCGAGGGTCGAGAGGACCGACTGCACGAGCGCGGTCGGGGCCTTCTTGAGCGCGAGCCGCAGCAGCTCTAGCAGGGTGACGCGGACGGCGACCGATCCCTGGGCGCCCGGGACCGAGGTGGCGGGAGCGGCGGCGAAGCCTTTCAGCTGCGCCGGCGTGGCCAGCCCGGTGAGCCCGCCGTGCCGCCACCGGCCGCCGGCGCCGATCGCCGTCGGGCCGGCCGGGAGGTCCTCGCCGTAGCCGACCGAGGCGAGCAGTGCGGACACGGCCTCCGCGAGCGGCCCGGCGTCATCGGCCGGGCGCAGGATGGCCCGCAGCGATCCCGCCGCACCAGTCCCACCAGTCCCACCAGTCCCACCAGTCCCGCCAGTCCCGCCAGTCCTGCCAGTCCCGCCAGTCCCGCCCGGTCCTGCACCAGGCGCAGCAGGCGCACCCGCCGCGAGCCAGACGGTGTCGCTGCCGTCGCGGCCGGGAAGATAGGCCCCGTCCGGGGTGATCCACGCTTGTAGTAGGCCGGCCGCGTCCAGGGCGGCCTCCAGGTGCGCGACCGGGGCGTCCTGGTCGATCTTCTCGACCAGCCGCCACAACGCTGCTCCGCTGGCGGCGACGCCCTCAGGCCGGTCACGCCGCAACCAGAACTCCGGGTCCCGGGGCCGCGGATCCCGCTCGGCCGTCACGCCAGCCAGTTCCTTCTCGGTGCCGGCCCGCGCCGCCGCGTTGTCTTTCATGCAGCGGTCGAGCCCGGCGCGCCGCTCGTCCAGCGGGCGCCGGACCGGGATCAGGTGTGACCGGCTGACCGCCGTCGCGAGCACCGGGGCGGGCCGGCCGGTCGTGGTCAGCTCCGACACCTGACGGGTCCAGTCCTCGACCAGTTCGGCGACGGGACGGATCCGCTCGTCGAGGCCCGCGGCCCAGCCGGACAGCAGCTCGGCGACCGCGGTGATCGCGGCCTCCACAGCCCGTTCGCGCTCCGCCGCCTCGCGCTGCGCTTTCGCGGCCCGGCCACGGGCGTCGCGAGCCTTCTCCGCCGCGGAGTCGAGGGCCCGCACCGCCTTCGCGTGCTCCTCGATCCGCAGCCGCGCCGCACCGGCGGCGGTGACCCGCAGCCGCGCCGCCTGGCGCAGCCGCTCGGTGTCACGGGCCGGCAGGAACTGCGCTGTCACATCGACGAGGCCGGAATTCTCCGCGCAGGCGGCTACGTTGCCGGCGGCTTTAGCCACGCTCCGTTCGGCATAATCAAGATTTTTCTGGGCCTTTTCTAGTCTGGCCTCGGCCGGGCCGATGGCCTGCTTCGCGTCGTCCGCCCGCTGGCGGGATCGCGTGGCGGTCGCCGCCGCGTCGTCGGCGCGTTCGGCGAGCTGCTGGGCATTCTGGCTGGCGGAGAGGGCGTCCTGGTAGGCCTGGCTGTCGCGCAGCGCCTCGCGCTGAGCTGCGGCGACGCGGCGGGTGCCCTCCTCTTCAGCGATGCGCTGGTCCAGGGCGCCGACCTCGCCGGTGAGCTGGCCGAGAGCGTCGGATGCGGTCTTCTCGTCCCGGGTGATCCCGGTCAGGTTGCTGGCCGCGGCGGCCACCGGATCAGCGGCGGCCCGGATGACCGAGTCCGCCCACGGCCGCCACCGCTGCCTGGCGAACTCCGTCACGGCGGCGAGCGCCTGCTCGGTGGTGTCGCGTTCGTCGCGGAGCCGCTGGAGCTGCTCCCAGCCATCGGCGAGCTGGTTGATCTCGTCATCGGCGATGGGCGGCAGCGCGACCCGGAACGCGCTGGTGAGGAACCGCAGGTCGAGGCGGTGGCCAATCTGGGGAGTGCGCACGACCCGCAGAATCCGGATGACCTGATCCAGCCAGGACGTGTCCCTGTCGTACAACGTCCGGGCAATATCTTCTCGATAAGCGGTTGCCGAACGGTGCACGGTGAACCCGGCGACGTCGCGGAACTGCGACGGCTCGGCCACGACCGCGGCATTCGCCAGCGCGAGGCCAGCACGGACGCGGGCCGGGCCATGGGCCGTGCACCACAGGGGCTTCAGCGCACCATCCGCGCGCCGCGACTCGGCGAACAGCAGGAGGGTGAAGTACTCGTCGCCGCTGCCAAACTCCAGCCACGCCCAGCCGCGGTTCTTGGGCTGCGTCGCGTCGCGCCGGTCCAGGGCGTGGCCGGTCGGCTCGACGTAGTAGCGGAAGCGCTTCTCGCTCTGGCCGAGCGTGTCGATGTTGTGGCTGGAGATGTCGCCCGCGAGCAGCAGCAGCGTCGTGAGCGTCATCAGGGTGGACTTGCCGGACTCGTTCGCGCCCTGGAGCTGGAGGCGCCCGTCCGCATACCAGACTTCGGCGGCGTCGTACTCCCAGAGATTCACCACCCCGGCCCGCAGCGGCTGCCAGCGCTCCGCGCGGGAGGTCACGGGGAGACTTCCGGTGGTGGCGGCATCTCGCCATGACGTCAGGTCGAACGCCGCGGTCACCGGATGCCGGACCGCCTCGGCCGCGAGACGTACTTCGGAGTCGGTCATGAGACGTCCTCCAGTGTCGGCTCCCAGACCGCTTTGGGATCGCGGTAGCGAGCGGCGGTCGGCATGATGATCCAGCCGTCGCCGCCCCGCCTGATGAGGCCGAGCCCGACGAGAATCCGCTCGACGACCGCGCGCAGCCTGGCTGGCGAGTCGGAGAGCGCCCTGGTCAGCGCGCGGTGATTGGCCGAGTAGACGTGGGCCGCCGCAGCGTCGACCTGACCGCCGGTCAGCGTGATGCGGCCGTGTTGATCGGGCTCGCGTTCGGTGGTCACCGCATCGAGAATCTTGAGTGCGAACCACATCGGGGCCGTCGCGGCGGGGAAAGCCGGGGTCGCGGCGGCGCTCGACAGCCTGTCCTCGGGCAGTCGCAGCAGCATTCCTTCCTCGCGGATCTCGACGCTGCCGCCGGTCATGTCGGCAGCTTGCCCGGCCAGCCAGGAACGGCGCGCCCGGGCGTATTCGGCGTCGATGGGGTGCAGGTCAGCATAGAGAAGCGCGGTGTCCTCTAGCAGGATGCGGAGCAGTCGCTGGCTGCGGGTGTTCAGCCGGGAGGTCTCGTCTTCCTGGTCTGCCTGGTCTGGCTGACCGGGAGCCTGGAGTCGGCCGGCGAGCGCCAGTTCCACCGTGTAAGGATCGGTGAACTGGAGCAGCGCGTCCCTGTCCACCTCGAATCCGGCCCCGAATCCGGTGCCGTCCTCCTCCCACTGCCGCAGCAGCGTCTCGTCGGACGTGCGGCGGATGAGGATGCCGAGTGCGGCCAGGCGGTCCAGGCCACGCACGAACGCCTGCCGTTCGGGCCGCCGATCGGGATCGTAGGCGGTGACCTGGGCGGCGGGTGTGGCCGACAGCGCCCTGACCTCGTCGGAGAGCTCCTGCACGGTTGTGGTGGAGTCGGTGTCCTCGCAGGCGGTGGCGGTCAGCGCGAGCAGCACCAGGTCGCGGCGACCGGGCGGATCCCAGGGCGGCGGGGCGGCGGTGAGCTGGGGGCCGACCGGGTCACGGTGCAGCCGGGCGACCGCTCCGGTGATGACAAGGCGGTATCCGAGCCTGGCGACCCAGTCGCCCACCGTAGTGCGGTGCCGCAGGATGCCGGCGAACAGCACCGGGTTGCTGCGGGCGGTGAGCAGCGGCGTAGCCAGCAGTCCGACGAACGTCTGCTGCGCCTCCGCCCGTGCGCTGTCACGCCCGATCGTGTTCACGCTCTGGTGACCTCGATTCGCCAGTTCTCGCAGGCGACACGGCCGTCTGGGGTGATGAGCAGTGCCGAGCGCTGACGCGGCGAGGCGGGGTAGGCCAGCACGATCCACCGGTCGTCGCCGGACAGGGCGGTTCGCACGCCGCTGTCATCGGGGGCCGATCGAAGGATGGCGGTCAGCAGATCCCAGACGATGGCGGCCTCTTCCGCGCTGGAGATCTCCGGCCAGTCGGCCAGGTGGCTGCCTGACCGGCTGACGATGGCGCGTTCGGCCCGCTCGGTGGCGATCCGCTGCGCCGCGGCCGCAAGCCGCGCGGCCCGGCGTGCCTCGCGATGGTTGGGGACGTGAGCGGGGCGCCCTTTCACCGACTGCGAGCCGCGCTTGCGCAAGGTCACATCAACGGGAACCGCCGGCGCGTCCCAGAACGAGGTACGAGCGGGCGCGTCGGGTTCGGCCGGCTCCCCGGAGAGGTGGCGAGCGCCCCAGAGGCCGGTGTCCGCGCACCACGTCTGCCAGGCGGCTGCGTCGCTGGCCGCGGATTCGACGGCTCTGGCGATGCCCAGCAGCTCCGCTCGCCGCGTCACCCTGCCGCCGGTCGCCAGCAACGCGCGAGAACCGCGCAGCAGCGGGGTGACGGCGTCCCGGACCTGGCGACGCAGCCGCAGTGCCTGACCGGGGCCTTGCCGGAACCAGATATCCAGCGTCTGCGCGGCGTCCTTATGGCCCTGCATGATCGCCTGGACAATCTCCTCGGCGGCGTCGGCGTCCAGGCCTGCCAGTGCCATGGCCCGCCAGTCATCATCGGCGGCGGTCTCATGCAGCCCCCGGATCGCATGACGGATCCGGGGACTGTAACTGTCTACTCCGGCCCCCCATACGGTGACGTAAGCCATCAGCGTCTCCCGGAGGCGACGCATCTTTTCCTCATCGGGAGAGCCTGCGAGGGCTGACGCCATCCGCGATTGCCAGATCGACGCGGCTTCGGCCATGTCCTTCAGCGTGGTGCGGACCTGTGCCCATGCTTGCGCGGCGCCGTTGTGGTCCCGCTCAGCCAGGGCGAGCAGGGTGTCATCCAGCCGGTCGGCGATGACCGCGGGCGCGAAGGCCGCGGCACTGGTGGCGACGGCATCCTCGTCGATCCTTCTGCGCAGCCAGCGGTGCAGGTCGGCCGCTTCGCTGGTCAGCTGATAGCGATCGCGGGTGCGGACGAAATCGGCCTCCGTCTTCGCCTTGTCCTGCCAGCGGACCACCACGCCCCAATGGTGCAGGGCCTTCATCCGCGCGTCGATGTCGAAAACGTCCGGGGCGGCGAGCTTGTCCGCGGTGACCGGGTCGGTCGCGGCCGCGATGCGGTCCCGCACGCCTGCCAGCAGCTCATCGCGGCCGACTCCGGTAAGCGAATGCTCTTGCGCATCGAGGAGCACGTCAACCAGGACGCGGTACTGAGCCGCATGCTGATCCGCAGTGAGGTAGGCCGCGACGTCGAGACGCCCGGGGAATCCCGCGAGTGCCCAGGTGTCAACATCGGGCGTGATCATAGTCCCCATGAGTTCGAGAAGCCGAGCAGGATGCCCTGATTCTAGACTCCCGTCGGTGCACAATTACGTTGTGCGGGCTTATGTGGGCGTGACGGACGCGGGCTGGTACCGCTTCCTCAGCGCGCGCCCGGAGTTGCAGGAGGTTAACTTCTGGCAGCCCAGCGGTGGGCGCGAGTTCCGTGTCCTTGGCCCGGGTGAGCCTTTCTTCTTCAAGTCCCACTACCCGCATAACAGGGTCGTCGGCGGAGGGTTTTTCAGTAGTTCCGCCCGGCTGACCGTCTCGGAAGCGTGGGAGCTGTTTGGCCAGGCCAACGGGGTTGAAAACATCGAGCAGATGCGGGCCAGGATCGGCCAGTACCGGCGCACGGCGATCGGTGCCGGCGAGGACCCGGTCATCGGCTGCCTGTTCGTCAGGGACGTGCGGTTCTTCGTCGAGGATGCCACTGCTGCGCCGCCGCCCGGCTTTGCTCGCAATATCGTCCAGGGCAAGAGCTACGACCTCGCCGAGCAGTCCGTTGCCCCGTATTTCCGGGAGCTTCTGCATGTGCTCCTCGGTGGCGCGGTAGAGATCGACTTCAGCGAGCCGTGGCACCGGCCCGGGCCGGTATTCGGCGATCCGCGGCTGGCCCCTTACCGGCTGGGGCAGCGATCATTCCAGGCCGTCGTTCTCAATGCGTACCACCGTCGCTGCGCGATCAGCGGAACGCACATACCACCGGTTCTCCAGGCGGCCCACATCCGGCCGGTCACATCTGGCGGCGAGCATCGCCTCGATAACGGGCTGCTGCTCAGGTCGGACGTCCATATCCTGTTCGATCGCGGCTACGTCGGCGTCGATCCCGGTTACCGCCTGGTCGTCAGCCCCAGGCTCCGTGAGGAATTCGGGAACGGCGAGCAGTTCTATGCTCAGGCCGGGCAGGTGATCGATCTGCCCGACCGTCGCGCCGAGCGGCCTCAGCGCGACTTCCTGGAATGGCACCTCGACGAGGTGTTCAAGGCCTCGTAGCCCGGCTCAACGGCCGCTACGATCATCGGTCGCATCGAACTGGCTGCGGCGCGGCTCTGTCGGAGTGAGTGAGCTACGCCCTTGGCTTATGTCGATGTGGCAACGCTGACGCTCTTTGGGCACGTCGTGGAATAAAACGGTCGTTTCCTGGTCCCGGACGATCGTGCGGTGCCCGCGGACCCGGCCGGCCGGATTACTCCCGTCACACCGGCACCACCGACCCCGTGAGCCACGACTTCCGTAGCGCCGCCGAAGATCGATGTGGCGTAGCCCCCCACCGGTGGTGGGCTCCGTCACATCGATCTTGGAAAGGATGCGAAAAGGAGGGGGGTCGCGGTCCATCAAGACCGCAGTATCACGTGGAAGGGCAGCCGGGCGACGGCGTGGTCCTTGCTCATCGCGGCGGGATGGCCGGGGTCCTGGTTTTGGCTGCGGCAGTGGGCACGGGCACGAGGTCAGCGGTGTAGTCGGCGGGCCGGGTCTCGTCGTACCCGTCCTGTAGCCCGACCTTCCGGAAGACGAGCGTGAGCACGGCCGAGACAACCAGGTTGAGCACCAGAGCGGCGACCGCGATATAGATGACGTGCCCGAATACCGGAGCCGCGGAAGCACCGAAGTGCGCTTGGCCGCCGCCGGGCGTCCGGTACGCCTGGACCGTGCCATATGCCATCGCCACCGCCCAGCCGGCGATCAAGGCGAAGCGGTGGAACCAGCGCGTGTACAGGCTGAGCACGGTCGCCGGGAGGGTTTGCAGGATCCAGATCCCGCCGAGCAGCTGCAAGTTGATCGAGAACGTCTTGTTCAGCGCGAGCGCGAAGCCCAGCGCGCCGACCTTCATGAAGAGTGAGGCCAGCCGCGCCACTCGCGTCTCCTGGGCGGGGGTGGCATCGGGCTTGAGGAGCTCCTTATAGATGTTGCGGGTGAACAGGTTCGCCGCGGCGATCGACATGATGGCGGCGGGGACGAGCGCGCCGATGACGATCGCCGAGTCGGCGATTCCCGCGAACCAGCTGGGGAACATGCGCGCGAACAGCAGCGGCACGGACAGCTGGGAGTTGCCGCCACCCGCCTTGACGCCCGCGTTCACGGCGGGCACCGCCCGCGCCATGTAGCCGAACAGCGCGATCAGGCCGAGGATCAGCGAGTAGGCAGGCAGCATGGCCAGGTTGCGCCTGATCACGTCGCGCCGCTTGGCGGCGAAAACGCCGGTGACCGCGTGCGGGTACACGAACAGGGCCAGTGCGGAGCCGAGCGCCAGGCTGGCGTAGGCCCATTCTCCGGCCGGCAGCACGACGATGCTGCCGAACGGCTTGCCGGTCGCCGGGTTGACGGTCTTGAAGTGCGTCGAGGCGACGCTGAAGATGTGCGCCCAGCCGCCTATCCTGCCCGGGATGTACAGGATCGCGACGATGACCGTCACGTAGATGAGGATGTCCTTGACGAACGCGATCAGGGCTGGCGCGCGCAGTCCGGCCAGAAAGGTATACGCGGAAAGGACGCCGAACGCGATGATCAGCGGCAGGTCCCTGACCAGCACGTTGCCGGAGGTGCTGCCGATGCCCGTGACGGTCAGCACCGACTCGATGCCCACGAGCTGTAGCGCGATGTAGGGCATGGTGGCCAGGATCCCGGTCACCATCACCGCGAGCCCCAGGCCCTGCGAGCCGTGCCTGCCCCGGACGAACTCGCCGAGGGTGACGTAGCCACGCACGCGAGCGACCGACCAGAGCCGCGGCGCGAAGATGAACACGATCGGGAAAACCATGATCGTGTATGACAGCGCATAGAACCCCGCAGCGCCGGTGGCATAGACCAGCGCCGGCACGGCGATGAAGGTATAGGCGGTGTAGAGGTCGCCGCCGAGCAGGAACCAGCTGATAAATGTTCCGAATCCCCGGCCTCCCAGACCCCACTCGGTCAGCTGCATCGGGTCCTCGGCCGGGCGCCATCTGGCCGAGGCGAAGCCGATCAGGGTGACGATCAGGAACGAGGTGACCAGGATAACGAACGTGACCGCATTCAGGTGGTTCACTTCTGCGCACCTCCGCCGTCCCCTGGCCCGGCGTCCGGGGTTGGCCTGGTTTTCAGCAGCAGGAAGCAGATCCAGGACAGGACGGCAACCACGGGTACCAAGATGAGCTGGTACCAGTAAAAGAAGGGGAACGGACCTAGCTTCGGCGTCGAGCGGGCGTAGATGGGGACCCAGAGCGCACCGATGATCGCGACGATGAGCAGGACCGCGACAGTACCTAACGTGGCCGGTCTCTTGCGTGACGGAGCAGAATGGGCCATCGCAGCCTCTCGGAGTGTGATGCGAGCTCTCAACGCTTGATGCGCGCGGCGGCCTGGCTCCCCCGGCCACCGCGTGTAATCGAACGAGCGCGCTGTCGGATCTGCCTCACTATGGTGCCGCGCAAAGAGGCAGGTGGTGGGCCTCTCCGGCGAATTGGGTGAAATATCTCGTCTCGGAGTCAGGCAGTGAGGCTCGTCGCGATCACGCCGCCGGGGGTTGGCTGGGTTGTCCAGCGAGCTCGGAGCGGCAGCCGTTCGGAAGAAAGAGGGTTTCGATCTGCCCGGCGGCGGGGCGAGAGAAGATGTCACGAGGAGGGCCGTGCTGCTGACCGCATCAGCATCGGGCGCGGCCGCTGGACCGAGGGGCGAGCACATGACCGTCGAGAGCGCGAAGACGATGCGGGCGTGGGTCGTGCGCGAGCCAGGACCGATCGAGACCGGCCCGCTGAGCTATGCGGAGAAGCCCGTCCCGTCCCCGGCCCCCGGCGAGCTGCTGATCCGCGTCCTGGCCTGCGCGGTATGCCGGACTGACCTGCACGTCAGCGAGGGCGACCTGCCGGTTCACCGCGAGCGCGTCACCCCTGGTCACCAGGTCGTAGGCACGGTCGCGGCGCTCGGCGACGGAGTCGCGGACTACGCCGTCGACGACCGGGTCGGCGTCGCGTGGCTGCGGTACACCGACGGGACGTGCGTGTACTGCCGCCGCGGGAACGAGAATCTCTGCCCGAACTCGCTCTACACGGGCTGGGACGCCGACGGCGGGTACGCCGAGTACACCACTGTCCCGGCGGCATTCGGCTACCGGCTGCCCGGCGAGGTCGAGGACGTCGAGCTGGCGCCGCTGCTGTGCGCGGGAATCATCGGCTACCGGGCGCTGCTGCGGGCGTCGCTCCCGCCGGGCGGGCGGCTCGGGCTGTACGGGTTCGGCGGCAGCGCGCACCTGTGCGCGCAGGTGGCGCTGGCGGAGGGGGCCACCGTGCACGTGCTCACCCGCGGCGAAGCGGCGCAGCGGCTGGCCCTGCAACTCGGCGCCGCGTCGGCCAGGGGCGCGTACGACCGGCCGCCTGAGCCGCTGGACAGCGCGATCCTGTTCGCGCCGGTCGGGGATCTCGTGCCGGTCGCGATGCGAGCGCTGGACCGCGGCGGGGTGCTGTCGGTGGCCGGGATCCACCTAAGCGACGTACCAACGCTGAACTACGAGCGCGAGCTGTTCTACGAGAAAGAACTGCGCAGCGTCACGTCCAACACCCGTCACGACGGCCGCGAATTCCTCGCCCGCGCCGCGCGCTACCACGTGCGCGCCACCACTCACGTGTACCCGATGGCCCAGGCCCAGCAGGCCCTCCAGGATCTCAAGGCCGGGCGCTTCGGCGGTGCCGCAGTCCTCGTCAACGACCCAGTCGCCGCGCCATGACCGGCTGCGAGATCACGATGGGCTGGCTCACGATCCCTCGCTAGATGCCGGCCGGATGCGTGCCTGGGACTCGCGGGCGGCCGGGCCGCTGATGATCTCAGCGGCGAGCCGGTCCCGTGCTGGTTCAGTGCCTGCGCAGGAACATGACGACAAGCACGATGATCAGGATGAGAACAATTGTTCCGAAGCCGATGAACATGGGGGACACTCCTCTCGCATTTGCGGGGTCTGACAAGGGGGAGGTGCCTAATCCGGCTGAGCCGGGCAGGCGAGGAGACTCGGCGGGGGGATGGATGGGCCCGGGGTCTCGGCCCGGATCTCCCGCCGGTGCGGCAGGGGTCAGTGCTTGAAGGCGTCCTTGGTCTTGGCCCCGGCCTGCTTGATGTTGCCTTTGGCCTGGTCGGCGCGGCCTTCGGATCGCAGGCGGCGGCTGCCGGTGACGCGGCCTGCGGCCTTCTTCGCGCCGCCCTTGACTGCTTCGGCCTTGTGCGCGATCTTCTTGGCGATACTCATGAGGGAAGGACTGCCTTTCGGTAGGTCATTCCGCCGGCGCGGATG
>PMSU01000189.1 GCA_003168255.1 Actinomycetota bacterium | reverse complement strand
TGCGGGGCAGGCGATCACGAGCTTCATCGGCGGGCTGGCGAGGGCGTCGGCGGCGTCGGCTCGGGTGACGACAGCCGACGTGACCAGGGAGGGATCGAAGCCCGCGGCGACGAGATCGAGGACAGCGGGGATGGCGGGGCGGACGTGGGCCCGGCCGGTATGCAAGGTGCAGCATCGCGAGTACATGGCAAACATCGGCACGGCCGGGTCCTCGAGGTATACCGAAGGGCTGGTACAGGTTCCGTCGGCTGCCGTGCTGTTGAGCGCGCAGCGCAGGCCTTCGGGAGTGCCGCTGGCGTTGACGGTGATGGGGAAGGCTCCGGCCTTCCTGGGCGGAGGGCCGTCGATGACCGTGCCGCCGAGAGCGGCGGCGATGGCGAGGCGGCCGGGATCGTGGTCAAGGTAGGCGACCCGGGAGGCGCCAAGCGCGATGGCCAGCCCCACGGCGTACAGGCCGATCGAGCTGGGCCCCGCGTCGCCGCCGACTACCAGCACCTCGCCGCCGGGGTCGGCTGCAAGCTGGGGGCCTACGGTACGCCAAGCGTCGGGGATGTTGTCACTCGCGCTGGCGACGGCAACCGGGTCGACACCGGCGGGGAGCTTGACCAGCATGGCGTCGGCGTGCGGGACCGAGACGAGATCGGCCAGCAGTCCGCCCCACTCGAGTCCGCCCATGGCCCCGAGGCCGTAGGTCGACATGCGCGGGTGGGCTGCGCAGTTGCCGGTACGGCCCCGTCGGCAGGATCCGCACGCACCGCACGAGATCTGGAATGGGACGACGACCCTGTCGCCCGGCGCCACGGTAACCACATTGTCTCCGACCTCGACAATGTCGGCGACCCCCTCGTGGCCGAACGGGTATGGCCCGGGCAGCGGGAACCGGCCGCGCAGCACCGCGATGTCGAGATCACAGGTCGCAACGGCCACGGGACGGACGATCGCACTGTCGGGCCCGGCAAGTGCGGGTTCGCCGGTCTCTTCCCACCGCACCTGCGCTGTGCCCTCGAGCAGGAGTCGTCGCACCGCACCCTCGTTTCCCACGTAGTATGACAACTGTCCTAGTATGACGACCGTCTTGTCAACTTCGTAGGCTCAGTGGCATGCCACGTAAGACCGACACTCGTCAGCGCATGGTGCGCAGCGCCGCCCGCCTGCTGCGCCGGCAGGGCTATGCCGCCACCGGCTGGCGCCAGGTCGTGGCGGACAGCGCCACGCCGTGGGGCTCGCAGGCCCATCACTTCCCCGGTGGCAAGGAGCAGCTTGCCGCCGAGGCGGTCACTCTTTCCGGCGCCGGCTATGAGCGGCTCCTGCGCGGCGTGCTGGCCGACACCCACCCGGCAGATGCCGTGATTGCCTGGGCCGACGCCGCCGCCGCCGGGCTGGAGTCCAGCGGCTGGGCTGATGGATGCCCGGTAGCAACTGTCGCGCTGGAGACTGCTCACAGCTCAGACGCGCTGGCCGCCGCGTGCAGCGCGGCGCTGGCGACGTGGCACGCCGCCCTCGCCACGTCGATCGTTGAGCACGGCGCCGCCCCAGCAGAGGCCAGCGCCCTGGCCACCTTGGTCCTGGCGGGGATCGAGGGAGGGCTGCTTATCGCTCGCGCCAGCCGCGACGCCGAGCCGATCAGGATCGTCAGTCGCGAGCTCGCCGCCGTGCTCCGTGCCCGGGCCAGGGCAACGGCCGCTGCTGACGGCGAGAGTGGCGGGCATGAAACTGTCGGTGCCTGACGCGAAAGTGGCGGGCATGACCCGCAGGAGGCACGATGGGTGTTGTGAACATCGCGGAGGCGTGGCCAGCAGCTGGCCAGCCATTCACCACCGACCAGCTCGACCGCATGCCCGATGACGGCCGCCGGTACGAGCTTCTTGACGGGGCGCTTGTCGTGAGCCCGCGTCCCGATACGATCCACCAGGTGGTCGCCATGCGGCTGGCAGTCATCCTGCACGCCGCATGCCCGGAGGGCATGCTCGTGATCCCCGAGCCGGCTGTCCAGCTGAGCCGCACGACCGAATTTGACCCAGACATCACCATGGCTCGCCACGAGCAGGTCGGCGGGGCGAAGCTGACCGAGCCGCCGCTGCTCGCCGTCGAGGTCCGCTCGCCCAGTACGGCACTGATCGACCTGAACCGCAAGAAGGCCGCCTATGAGGCGTTCGGAGTGAGGTCGTACTGGATCGTCGTCCCGGACACTCGCCAACCAGAGCTGGTTGCCTTCGAGCTCACCGGCGGCCGGTATGAGCAGGCCGGGCACGTGATGGGCGACGAGACGTTCCACGCGGGGCGGCCCTTCCCCGTCGAGATAGTCCCGGCCCGGCTGGTCGCCGGGCTCCGTTCCCGCTAACCAATTCCGGATTCCCGCGCATCTCGTCCCGCTATGGTGTCCCGCATGGCTGCTGAACCACAGGACGCATTCGGCACGGCTGCGGAGGATTTCGCTGCCTGGGTACAGGTGGCGGACCCGGCTCCAGCCGCCGATCCGCAGGAGGCACGCCTGCTGCTCGACCTCATGCGGGATTACCTGGATATCGACGAGCCTGGCGAGCTAGCGGCGGGCGACCTGCGCGAGCTTCTTCTTGAGATCTACCCGCGGAAGATCACGGTCCTGTCAAAAAAGGACGCGGCCGATACCGTGCCGACCGCGCGTGCACTGGTCAGATTCCTGGCCGAGACGAGCCGGATGAAGTCCGCCACCGGCCTGCAAAGGGAGCTCGACGAGCTGGAACCCGGGTTCCTCGATGCTGTGATGGATCCGGCCAGGTGGGGAATGGCGCGGACGCTCATGCAGTCGATGGCCGCGGACGAGGTCGACATCGGCGATCAGGCCGCGGTCGATGCCTGGATCGCCGGGTACAACGCACGCCAGCAGCCGGGCCTGGCGAGTGCCGAGGAGCCGTTCGACGACGACGATGACGACGACGATTACGAGTCCTTCAAGGAAGCGTTCGGGCTGGCGGACCAACTGCCCGCGTTGCGGCTGCCGGAGCCGGCTGAGCTGGCTCAGGCCGCCCGGGGCAGCAAGCTGCTGGCCAGGGCACGGGAGCTGGCGACCTGGGCCGGTGATGGAAAGCAGCTGGCCCCTGACGGGGAACTAGCGCCCGCCGACGTGGCGGCGGCCGCGCAACTGCTGCACATCCAGGTCCCGCCCGGAGCCGTGGACAGCCAGGACGTACCCGCGCTGCGACAGCTGTGGCACCTCGCCCGCTGCGTCTGGTTCGTCGGCGCGGACGAGGAGCACCTGGCCGGGACGGGCGAATCCATCGACGAATGGCCAGACGGCGACGAGGACGAGGTTCTCAGCCTCTGGTCCGAGGCGTTCGGTCACCTGGTCGGCCACAGCCTGGGCGTCGACGACCAGGATGGGTCCTTCGCTGACCTGAGCCTCGGCGGCGCCGCCGGAGGCCTCACCATGGCACTGTTCCTGGCCCGGGACGAGGGCATGCCGCGCGGCGAGTGCCGGGATCTGGTCAGGGACCTGGCCACCAGCGAGCTCGGCGGCGCGGCAGCGCGAAAGAAGTGGGCAGCGTGGACGCGCGCCCATGGCGACATGGCCGATCTCCTGCTAGACCGGATGGCCGCGCATGGCGCCGCCGAGATCGACGGTGACGTGGCCAGGCTGACTCCGCTCGGCATGTGGCAGATGCGGATGGAGCTGTCTGAGTTCGTCGAGATCCCACTGCTGCCCGCGCCGGAGGAGATGACCGCCGCGGACCTGGTGAGCTTCGGCACCCAGGCGCCCGAGGACGAGCTGGCCCGCGAGCTGGCGGCATGGCTGGCCACGCGGCCCGCGGCGGACGCCGCGAGTGAGCTGCTCCGCGTTGCCGCCCATGGCCTGCCAGCCGAACGGATGATCGGCGCCGGTCTTGCCACCAGCGTCGGCGCCGCGGCCGAGCCGATGTGGCGCGAGGCACTCGGCAACCCGGCGCTTCGCTCCTATGCCAAGGTGGCGCTGCACCAGATCGCCGGGCAAGACCCGGCCACCGATCCGCTGCCCGGCCTGGAGCTTGGTCCCGAGGACGCGGTCTCGCTGCTCGGCGACACGATCGTGGCCATGCCCGATGAGGTCAGCGGCGAGGAGCTCGCCGAGACGCTGCGGCTGGCGGTACCGCGAGGCCAGGAGGAGCAGATCTTCGAGCTGATGTGGCGCTCGGCCAATCCCGCGGCCGGGCAGGCGCTCGATGCACTCGGCAGGCATCATCCGGATAAGAAGATCGCGAAAGCAGCCAGGAAGGCCGCGTTCAAGGCACGCTCGCGTGGGTAACCGGCCAGCCGGAGTCCCATCGTCTTCTTGACAAGCAATCTTCCGAACGGTGCCGGTGCTGGCTGGCGGCTCAGCGCGCCCCACCGCGGAGACGGAGGTAGCCAGAGCACTTCCGGTTGGCATGCTGCCGATGCCGGCCCGCAGCGCCAACTCGGCGAGTTCGGCTCGGCGAAGATGGCGCCGGTAGGGTTCGTGGCGTGAGGCTGTTTCGTGGGTTGGCCGCGGACATGCGCGAATGGTTCATCGAGTTCATCCGGCCCGGCGAAAGCGGCCTGTCGGGGCAGTCGCTTTGGCGAGCGGGGCGGCTGGTAGGCACCACCGTGATCGTGCTGACCAACCTGATCGGCGCGGTCGCCGTTGTGCTCATCGCGTTGTTCGTCGTGCCGCTGCCGCCGACGGCGGATCTGGCTCACACGCAGCTTGTCAACACGCTCGCGGCGACCGGCTACGTCGTCTTGGCCGTGCCCGTCGGGGTGGTGGTAGGCACCTGGAAGCTGTTCCGGCTACGTGACTGGCTGGTCGAGGAGCGTCCGGCCACACCCCGAGAGCAGCGGCTCGTACTGCGCGCACCCCTGCGCCTGTTCGTCGTCCAGGTCATCCTGTGGCTCGGTGCGGCCGGCTTCTTCGGCGCGCTCAACGCAGCTGAGCCCTGGCCGACCGGTTCCGAGGTGGCGATCATCGTGGGCCTGACCGGGATGATCACCGCGGCGTGCGCCTACCTGCTCACCGAACGCCTGCTGCGCAGCGCGGCCGCCCGGGCGCTCGCGCAGGGTGCGCCGGATCGGCTGGCCGTCCCGGGCGTGACGACCCGAGCGGTGCTGGCATGGGCGCTGGGCACGGGGTTGCCGGTAGCCAGCCTGGTTGCGATCGGCAGCCTAGAGCTGACCGGCAGCCTGCGGGCATCGCCGTCGAAGCTGGCGGTGGCCATCGTCGTGATCGGCTGCGCAGGAATCGCGGTCGGCCTGCTCGCAGTGAGCATGGCGGCGAAGGCGACCGGAGATCCGGTCAACTCGGTGCGCCGCGGGATGGCACGAGTGGCGGACGGCGAGTTCAACGTGCAGATTCCGGTGTACGACGGCACCCAGATCGGCCAGCTACAGGTCGGCTTCAACTCGATGATGGTCGGCCTGGCAGAGCGTGAGCGCATCCGGGACGCACTCGGGACCTATGTCGATCCGGTTGTGGCCGAGTACATCCTCGCGGCGGACAGCAGCCTGGCGGGCGAGGAGGTCGAAGTCACGATCATGTTCGTGGACGTTCGCGATTTCACCGGCTTTGCCGAACGCGCACCGGCGCCGGTGGTCGTCGCCAGCCTCAACCGGCTGTTCGAGCAGATCGTGCCGATCATCCATGCCCACGCCGGTCACGTGGACAAGTTCATCGGCGACGGGCTGCTCGCCGTCTTCGGAGCGCCCCGGCGCCAGCCCGGCCACGCCGACGAGGCACTCGCTGCCGCTCTCGAGATCGAGCTCGCCGTTCGCTCCGGCCTGGCCGGCCAGCTCCGGGTCGGGATCGGGCTGAATTCGGGAACTGTCGTGGCCGGCAACGTCGGCGGAGCCGGACGGTTCGAGTTCACCGTGATCGGTGACGCTGTCAACATCGCCGCGCGGATCGAGGCCGCGACCCGTCAGACCGGCGACACCATCCTGCTAGCCCAGCGCACCAAGGAGCTGCTGCGAACGGCCCAGATCCGGCTGGTGGAGCGGGCGGATGTGGCCCTCAAGGGGAAGGCCGACACCGTCGTGCTATATGCCCCGCTGGCCGATATCGCCGCTGCCTAGCTGCCGTCAGCCGCCCGGTGCCGGCGAACGAGTTCAATCAGCGCGCTGAGCTCGGCCGCCAGCGCCTCGCGGCCCCGACTGGTGATGCGGACCCAGGTCCGCGGGCGGCGCCCGGCATAGCCCTTCTCTACCTGGACCATGCCCGCCTCCTCCAGCACGGTGAGGTGCCGGGACAGGTTGCCCGCCGTCAGGCCGAGCGTTTCGCGCAGGTAGCCGAATTCGGCGCGCTTCGCCTCGGCCGTGATGGTGAGGATGCCGAGCCGGTGCCGCTGGTGCACCGTCTCGTCGATCCTGCTGGTGGGGTGCCCGGCGCTGGACTGCGCCTGCGGCACCTCCACCGCCGTCACGCCACGACCCGGTGCTGCCGCTGCGCCGCGAAGGCGGCTGTCCCCGCGACAAGAAGTACCAGGGCGGGCAGCAGCACATTCGGCAGGGACTGGTCGCCAGGCGGGGTGTTCCAGCCGAACCAGTACAGGATGGTCCCGACGTCATACAGGACCGAAAGCAGCGCGGCCCCGGCGTAGACCACGGCGATGACGGTCAGGGCCACGCTCCGCTCCGCCCAGGCGAGCACCAGCAGGCCGACGGCGATGATGAGGAACGGAAACGTGCCCCGGACAACCAGGTCGCCCGGCCAGAGCACGGCCAAGTGGTGCAGCCAGCGCAGGCCCGCCGGGCTGCGTACCTGCGACAGCGGCGGGATCACGATGGCCAGCACGGTGAGAACCGCCGTGCCGATGATGCAGGCGCGGGCCGAAGTCGCCAACCCCACCCGCCGGGCGTGCCACCAGTACCAGAGCTGTGTCAGCAGCAGGCCGCCGAGCAGCGCGGCCATCCAGTAGTACGCCGCGCTCTGGGTCAGAAAGCCCGCGTATCCGCCGAAGAACGGCAGCGCCAGTCCGGCTCTCCCCACTTCGAAGCTTCCCGTCCCGGTCGGGAAAACGGGCTGGATATAGAACGGAACGGACGCACAGGTCAGCAGGCCGAAGAGGACCAGCGGGAGCCAGTAGGCGTGCCGCGCCGCTCTGGTCTGACGGCGCAGCGCCTTCATCTCGCCAAGCAGTTCCGGCTGGCTGCCCAGCCGCTCCCCGCGGGCAGGTCCCGGCCGCCCGGGTTCGTCCTGCGCTGCCGGTTCGCGGACTTCTCCGCCCATCGCTGCCTCCCCGAGGCGTGTGCCCGACCGAACTCGCAGCTAGCGAACCGATGGTGGGCTCTGGCCAACAGCTTTGCATACCAAACTTGTTGGCGCAAGTCCACGCACAATCTGGAGTGCAGCGCGCAAGGCGCCGGCGCATCAGTCCCAGGTCATATTGATCTGGCGACCGAACTGCGCCCAGCCGGCCCGGCGGAAGGCGGCGGCCATCGGGACGTTACCCAGGTCGGTAGAGGCACGGATCCGCGGGACGTCCTGCGCAGCGAGGATCCGCGTCCCCTCGGCAAGCAGTTCGTCGATGTAGCCGTTGCCCCGGTACGCGGGCAGCACAGCGATGTAGGCGATGATCGGGTTGTAGCCGTTGTGCGCCGGGATGACGAACCCGGCCGGTGCGCCGCCTGGCAGCCGGGCGATCTGCCACCACTCGCGAGGACTTCGGTACTGTGCCAGCTCTCCCTGGTAGTGCCTGGCGGCGGCCTGCGCAGGAGACATCTGGGTCAGGTCGCGCCTGCCGTGCGCGTCCAGCGTGCCGTCCATGACCGCCGTCATCAGCGTTATGAGCTCATCGTGATCGCTGACCGGGACGAACGCGAGCCTGCCGGTCCGGGCCGGGATCGGCGTGCCCGGCCGCCATTCCAGCCGCAGCCGTTCCACGAAGAGCCGCGCGCCGGTCCGTTCCGCCGCCTTCATCCGGTCCTCGACAGCTCGCCGTGCGGCCGGGTGATCACGCCAGTCTGCCGAAACGAAACGGCTGTACTCGGGCGGGGTTGTCCCTGCTGGGATGACTGCGGCGGCGGCTTCCCGCAGCAGCCGCACACCGGTATCCAGCCGCTCAGGCCCACTACAGCCGTCATCGATGTCGAAGATGTCGAGCACGCCCGGCGCGGTATGGTCGCTCATCTTCCACCAGGCGGCCCTGGCAACCAGCCGGTCGCCTCGCAGGGCCATCCACAGCCACTCGGGACGGCGATGACCGGAATCGAGATCGTCTGCCAGTTCGTCGTTGAGGAGGTAGGGAATCTGGCAGAACAGGTCAAGCTCGTCGCGCCCGGTGATCGGGCGGATGACCAGTTCGGTGTGCGTTGCGGTCAAGGCACTCTCCTTCGAGATGCGCCCGTCCGCTTACAGGTCAGAGCCGGCTCAGACCCGCAGAGGACAGAAGCGCAATGATCATGGACTTCATCGGCGTGCCCTCCCTTCTGGTCATGAGCCTCGCCCTATGACGGAGCCCAGCGGTAAGACGTTAACGTCATAGTGACTCCGCGCGCAAATGCTTTGCCGATCCGTCGGCCCGGCCGAGGACTTCGGCGTTCCCGAGTCCGACGAGCCATACAACTATCCCGCCGATCAGGGTGGCAGCGGCGTGCACTCGCACGATCGAGAGGAGCAGGTCCAGGGTGTTGATGCCGAAGAACACCGCCGAGACAATCCTCGCCCAGGTCTGTCCCCGGCCGTTCGCCCAGGCCATCCAGAGCCACAGGCCGATCGCGATCAGTCCGCCGATCACTGCGCTGGCGACACCGACGACTTCGGCGGTGTGCAGCTGCGCCGAGGTGTAGTTCGGGTCCCTCGCCACGATGGCCGACTTGAGGCTGCCGACGGTCACCAGAGTGATGATCACGGCAATCGCGCTGAGCGCGGCGCCGGCGTACATGAGCTTGACGGCAGTCCGCACCGAGCGCGGCGGCGGGACGCGCTGAGGCTGTTGCGAAGATTCGGTGGTCGGATACGGCTGGTACGCGCCGCTGGGCTCGCCGGCCCCCGGCGCACCCGGTCCCCAGCCGTGCTGATTCTCCTCGACCGCGCCCGGCTCAGAGTTGGTGCCGGGCGTCTTTGCATCCGCCATCTGGACCAGTTAGGACACGTCGTGGCAGAAACCGTCGTTTCCTGATCTCGGACGATCTTGCGGTGCCCGCGGACCCGGCCGGCCGGATTACTCCCGTCACAGCGGTACCACCGACCCCGTGAGCCACGACCTCCGGAGCGCCGCCGAAGATCGATGTGGCATGGCCTACCACCGGTGGGGGGCTACACCACATCGATCATGGAAACGACGCGGAAGGAGGCGCCTGCGGGCCGCCTTGCCCGGTGCGGGCGCCGGCTGTTCGAGGACTCCAGACGGCGGCGTGCCAGAACCGCCGCGCACGGTCACGCGCCGGCTTACGTCCGCGCGCTAGCCAGCGCGCGGCCCGCCCGCGTCCAGGCGGACGCTCCTGAGCTCGTGCCGGGCGCCCCGGCCCGACCTGACGACCACGAAACCTGCGGCTTACTTCCCTGCGGGCCCTTACCGTAAGTTGATCTTTGCTGGGGTGTCGTTCTGCAGCGGTCCGCCTGCGAGCCGGGATGATCGCGTGGCATGGCGGACAATGGCGTGAGTCTGGTTCGTCTTGGCTGCTGGTGCACCGGGTTGCGGCGCCGTTTCCGGTGCTTGCTGGCCTGTATCCGTGGCCGCGCAGGCAGCCAGCACCGGGGCAGGGTCTAAAGCAGTGAATCCTGGCGATGGTCACCACCTGGTGGATACGCTGGCCCGGCGTAGGAGGTCAGATGGCACACTCGTCAGGCTCCGCTGGTCCGGCTCCGGGCCAGCGGACTCGCGTCCGGTACGCCCGGGCCTGGTGGTGGGAGGTAGCTTTCTTCTGCGTGTTCGCGGCGGCCGCGGTGCAGGGCTTGGCGAGCAGGCATGGCCACCACCTGAGGCTGATGACCGTCCAGGGGGCCATCGTCATCGCGGTGATCGTCATCGTGGCTGGGCTCATCGTGTTCAAGGGGCTCAGGGCTGGGATCGAGGTCACTTCCGAAGAGGTCATCGTGCGCCGGGCGTGGCTGCCGAGCCGGCGGGTGAGCTGGGACGAGGTGGCCGGCTGCACGATGGTGAGCCGGTTTTTCGCCGGCGGCGGGGGCACCGGTCCCGATACCCGGGCTGAGTATGTGGCGATACACCTCAAGGACGGCCGCCGGGTGATGACCTTCGGGCTGGCGGCCTTGTACTCTCGCCGTCTGTCGCCGCGGAAGGAGGGCCTTCTCGACGCGAAACTGCGGCAGCTGGAAGAGCTGCACCCGCACCTGGTGCCTCCTGACGCCTACCTCTCTTTCGATGAGGGGCTGCGTGCCCTTCATCGAAGGCACGAAGACCGGGCCCAGCAGGGCCGCACCCCCCCGGGTGATGGCGCCGGCTCAGGCGCCCAGTATTCCTGAGTCTGCCTGCGCCCCGGCGTTATCGATTCGCTCAGCTGTGGCGCAGCGGTCAAGGCCAGCATCACCAGGACCAAGTACCTCAACCCAGGCCGCCGGCACCGCACCTGCCCCCGGCGTCATCAAACACGCCCGCTACAACTCCCACCGGGTCAGAAACCCCGCCGGTCACGGCATCCGCCACACCGCGCCAGCCACCATCCAGCTCGTCAACCTCGGCCACCATCGCCTCGCAGCGTGATCAACTTACGGTAAGCGGGTCTGGGTCCTGGGCTGGCGGTGACTGCGGAGTGGCTGGCGACACGCCGGGGGAGTTGCGAGACCGGCGGGAGTCCGGGTGCCCCTCGGCTGGGCTAGAACGGTCCACCGGTCAGCCCGCAGCGGGTGTAGTCCGCCCGGAGGCTCAGTTATTCCGAGCGGCTCTTCGCGCGTCCGCGCTGCTTACTGTGAGGATCCATCAGGTTCAGCGCGGCGGGGACCACTGCGCTGTCCACAGCCGGGCACCGCTACGTTGCTGGAGCCGCCGCAGGAACGACAGCACGCCCGGCGTTCCGACTCCCCAGCCAGCGGTCGCGGAGTCGAGTGAGTTGCCGGGAAACTCCGGATGCGCGAAGTCGCCGCCGCTGCGGATCAGGATGAGCTCGGCGACCTCAGCGGCGGCCTGCCAGAATTCTTCGTCTGCGGTGGCCAGCGCCACGTCGACGAGGGCCTCGCCGATTCCGGCCAGGCCGCAGCACTGGGAGACCACCCATGCCTGTGGCGCCAGCGCGTGGCATGCTCGGGCCCCTTCCCTGGCCACGTCCAGGTACTGACCGTCGTATGCCTGCGCCGCCTGCACCAGGGCGCTGACGATGCCTGCCATGCCCTGGCACCAGGACGCGCCCATCGGCCGCGCGTCCAGGCCGCGCAAGACATCGACCAGATCCGCTGCCTGCGCTGCGAGCTCGGTGAAGCGCTCCCGCGCCGCGACCCCGGCGGCCGGATCTCCGCTCGCCTGGTGGTAGGCGAGCAGGAAGGAAGCCACCCCCGCCCGGCCATGCGCGAACCCCGTCTCCAGGGCGACCCCCGATCCGGGTTGCGCGGGCGCGACCGCGTCCGCGGGCATCGTCGCCTGGCCGGACAGCAGCCGGCGCGCGCATTCCGCGGCGATGGCGAGATTTCCCTCGGCTGGCTCCATCCCTTGCACGATCAGATGACCGGCCCCGATCCCGGCGACGCCATGGATGTAGTCGCCCCGCTCGCCGTCGTCGAGCTCGACCGGGGACGGCTGGGTCAGCTCCGCGGCGCCCATCCGCCGCACGGTGGCCAGGAAGATGGCCGTTCCGGTGCGGCCGAAGTACAGGCTGGCCGGCAGCCGGGCCGGCGCGGCTACCTCGACGGTCCATCGCGCCAGTTCGATGGCGACGCCTTCGGCCGCGGGGTGATGGAGCAGTTCTAGGCCGAGCCCGGCACTGCCGCTCTGCACGTTGGTCAGCGGCGGCGCCGACCGGCGAGTATCGGCAGGCCCGTCCATCATCTGGCGGGCGAACGCAATGCACTGTCCCGCCGTGTGCTCGACCACTTCTTCGAGCAGGCCTGGCGACAGCCTCGGCCCCGGCGGCCGCGAGCCGGCCGGCGCCAGGCCCCGGCTTTCCAGCTGCCCGGCGCGGAGGTCGGCGGCGGCGGCCCATCGCTGCGCGGCGTCCAGGCTGAGCAACCGGGACAGCAGGCCGCAGACCCCGCCCGCCGCCGGATACAGCCGGTCCAGGCACATCAAGGCGCGCTCGAAGTCACGCGCCAGGTCCGAGCCCATCGCGATCGGGTTCATTCCGGTGGCTGCGAAGTACAGGGTGGCGCCCAGCGAGAAGTAGTCGTCCGTGGGCTCAGCGGGCCGGTTGGTGTACTGATCCGGCACGCTGTAGCCGCGGGTCCAGCCGTGAACCTGGAAGCCGTCATAAGCACTGGTGCCGAAGTCGATCAGGGTGCAGCGGCCATCATCGAGCACGACATTTTTAGGAGATAGATCCCGAACGACCACCCCCCGGGCATGCACGGAATCGAGCACCTTCAGCAGCTGGCCCGCCAGGACGGCTAGGTCCCGGCCAGTGTCCGCCGGATCGTCGCGGAAAAGTCCACGTTCTCCGACGAACCGGTGCAGGTTGCTGGTCCCGGCGTCCGTCGTCACCAGATACTCGTCCTCGCCATGCCGGAAGTGGTCGATAAGCTTCGGCACGCCGGGCGCACCACTCAGCGCTTGCAGGATCCGCCGCTCGTTGCGCAGATGAAGGCGCAGGTCCGTGCCCTGGTCGTTCTCGCCGACGTAGGCCCGTGCCTCCTTGATCACGACAGGCTGGCCGTCAGCGTCCGTACCGCGGTAGACATTTCCGCGCGGCCCGCGGATGACTCCTGCGGTGAGGTTGTACCGGCCGCCCAGCGTCTTGGCCGGCCCGGCGGATCCGTCCTGCCCGCTGGCCGACGGCGGCGTGGCCGGCCGGAAAGGATCGGCCGCCCAGGGCGGGCAGCTGAACTCCAGGCCGGCCGCTCCGGGCAGAGCCTGGCCGTCGGGACCGATCACCACGAGCTCGAATTCGCCGTTCTCGTCCACCCGGTACTGCGGCTGGAACGGTCCGTACCGGTAGTAGACCGGCGCGTCCCGCCGCACCCGGCGGTCGCTGGCCACTCGCGGTCCGGACAGGCCGGTCAACGCGTCGGCCAGCCGGTATCCGAGCTCGACCACCGCGTCAGCCTCGGCGTACACGGTGAGCGCCTTCCCCACCACCGCGGGATCGCGATCACCGGAATTGAGCTCGCGCAGCACCTCAGCGGACCTGACTACCTTGAACGCGCAGTCCTGGTCGAGCAGCACCGGCAGCGCCCGGTCGAGGGTCTGGGCCAGCGTGCCGGGACGAGCGGAGACGTGCAGCTTCCAGCCCTGAGCGGGGAGCGTAATGCGCGCCTCCTGCACGCTAACCCACACATCATCGACATGCACATCACGCCCGGATCGCTCCGCCGTTTCAATGAGCTGGTCTGTCACCTGCTCGTTCGGCGTAATAATCGTATTCAAGCAATTTCTCCCGCAATGTACACCGCTCAACGAACACCGGCAATGCGCACGGATGGCGGAAAGGCTACCAATAACGGATAGCCTTTCCGCCATCCCCTGGTCCGAGGCCGGATCAGCCTCCGAGCGCTACCGCACTGCGGGAGCTAAACGATCGACACACAGCACGGGTAAGTGGTGCATATCGTCCGCTTGCAGGTGTTGCCGCAGGCCTGCGCGCCATGCAGAAATTCGGTCAGCTCGTCCTCGAAGTCGACCGTGAGATCTTCGATGTCGAGAACGCCGGCGTCGCGGGGTTCGAGAGTGAGCGTGGACATAGCGGGACTCCTTCCTCGGCGCTGGATGAGCGCCAGTCCGGTCACTGAGAGTGCCGGCTCGCCTGGTAGGCGCGCACTCCCGGGCCGCCTTCCAGAGCGCGTGCACATCACCGCGGAATCTCGAAGATCAACCCTGAGGGATTCGTAACATGGCACTCAACGCGCGTCAACCCCTATCTCCGCGCATATCCTGATATTCCGGTTAACTGAAATGTCCCGAATATTTCCATTCACCCGGTGATCGTCTAGCTTGGTGGCTGTGATGCCTGAGCCTGCGCCCGCGCAGCGATCCGGCCTCGCGGTGCGCTACTGGGAAGCGCGCGACGAGGAGTTCATGTCGGCCGGGCTGCGCACGATGGCCCGCGAGCTGCCGGCCCTGGTCGGCGGGGCCGCCCGGACAGCCTGGCAGGCCAGCCGGCTCGACGCGGCGACGACCCTCGGGCTGAACCTGGCGGCGGGCCTGTTCACCACGGTCGCGCTGCTAGCCGTCAACAGCGTGCTGGAGTCCCTCTTCGCGGCCGGACCCACCACGGCCAGGCTGCGGGCCGCCATCGGGGCCCTGCTGCTGGTGGCCGGGGCGACCGCGCTGCGAGCCGGCCTGCTCGCGGGCGCAAGCTGGGCACAGGCGCGGCTGAAGCCGCAGGTCGAGCGGCTGGCGGAGACCCGGCTGCTCCAGCTCACCAGCCACGTGGAGCTCGCTGCCTTCGATGACCAGCAGTTCCACGATGCGATGCAGCGGGCCAGGGACAGCGGGGTACCCGACTCCGCGACGATGGTGGACATGACGGTCAACGTGGTCAACGGGGCCGTGGGGGTGCTGGCGACCATCATCACGCTCGGCGTGCTCCAGCCGGTGCTGATGCCGCTGCTCCTGATCACCGCGGTGCCGGGCGGATGGGCAGCGATGCGCGCGGCCCGGATGCGCTATGCCGCCTACCGCCGCGTGTCGACGGCACGACGGCGCAAGTTCATGCTGTCCGACCTGATGGCCGAGCGCCCGCCCGCCGCGGAGGTGCGGGCCTTCACCCTGCGCGACTACCTGCTGGCCGAGTACGACCGGGTCGCCGATCACGTGCAGCAGGTAGAACTCGACGTCGCGCGGCAGCAAACCGCGGTCCTGGTCGCCGGGAACCTCATGACCGGTGCCGCCACCGTCGTCGCCTACGTCGCGCTCGGCGGCCTGCTGGCCACGAGCGTGATCCCGCTCGCCGTCGCCGGTACCGCGGTGCTCACGATCCGGGCCGGCGGGGCATCCCTGACCGGCCTGATGCAGTCGCTGAACAAGCTGTATGAGGCGGGCCTGTACTTCGGGGACTACCTGGACTTCTGCGCCCTGGCGAAAACCCGGGTCCCGGTTCGCCAGGCCACCACACCGCCCGTGACGTTCGACCGCCTCACCGCCGACGGCGTCACCTTCACCTATCCGGGCGCCGATCGGCGCGCGCTGCGGGACATGACCGTGACGGTCGCCCAGGGCGAAGTGATCGCCCTGGTCGGCGAGAACGGATCCGGCAAGACCACGCTCGCCAAGCTGCTCGCCGGGCTCTACCGGCCAGACTCGGGCGTGATCCGCTGGGATTCAACCGATCTAGGCGAGATCAACGGCGACGAGCTGCGCGAGCGCATCTCGGTGATCGCCCAGGACCATACCCGGTGGCCGTTGACCGCGCGCGAGAACATCACCATGGGGCGCCCGCTCGACGAGAAACGGCTGGCCGACGCCGCCGCAGCGGCCGGCGCTGCCGACCTCATCGCCGCGCTGCCCCGCGGCTACGACACCCTGCTGGACCGGCGATTCCACGACGGGCATGACCTGTCCGGCGGACAATGGCAGCGCATCGCCATCGCGCGTGCGTTCTACCGGGACGCGGCTCTGATGATCTTTGACGAGCCCACATCGGCCCTGGATGCCCGCGCCGAACATGCCCTGTTCGAACGGATCCGGACACATGCCGACCGGCGAACGGTCATCCTCATCACCCACCGGCTGGCAAGCGTGCGCTACGCCGACCGCATTTACGTGCTGGCGGCCGGGAGCATAGTCGAGCAGGGCACGCATGCCGAGCTGATGCTGCTCAACGGGACGTACGCCCAGATGTATGAACTTCAGGCAGCCGCCTACCGGGAACGGGAGTCGCGTCCGGTATGAGCAGCCCGCCATGATCTTCTTGTCGTCGGCTTATCTCACCGAGCTCGCGGTACTAGCGTACGCGGCGCTCGGCAAGGCCCGCGACCTGGACGGGTTCGCCGCCTCCGTCGCCGGGTACCGGATCCTCCCCGAGTCGCTGACACCCGCCGTCGCCCGCCTGGTCGTCGCCGCCGAGCTGGCGAGCGTCCTGCTGCTCGCGATGCCGTTCACCCGGTTCTGGGGGGCCATGCTGGCGACCGTGCTGTTCGCTGCCTTCGTCATCGCCATGGCCAGCGCACTGCGGCGCGGCCTGCGGGTGGACTGCGGATGCTTCTCGCCGACGCTCGCTGACCCGATCGGACCGGGCACCCTGGTGCGGACCGGACTCCTGCTGGCGCTGGCTGTGATGGCACTGGCTGCCGCCAGGGACCCATTCCAGCTCGCCGACCTGCTGGTGGCGACGCTGATGCTGGTTCTCGTCGTCATGGTGTCGGAGCTGGTCAAACTGCTGACCGGACCGATCGGGAGATCCGCATGACGGCGCAGTGGGCGGTGATCTGTCTGGTGTCACTGCTCGTCGTGCTGAACTCGATCGCCATTATCACGCTGATGAGGCGGGCCAGCAGGCCGCCGGCCGATACCGTCGCGAGGCTGACCGGCCCGCCGCCGGGTACCCGGCTGGATGTCGGAACCCCGGTCGAGGCGCTGAACGAGGGCGCGGACTCCGTGATGTTTTGCTTCATTTCGCCGATCTGCGGCGAATGCCGGACCATGCTTCCTGCCTTCGCGGCAATGGCGGGCCGGATGCGCGTCGTCCTGGTGAGCGCTGTCGAGGAGGGCCTGGTCCGTGCACACCTCGCCGAGCAGCGGATCGACCTTCCGCTGGTGACCGGCCCCGATGTGTTCGATGCCAATGACATCCCCTGGCCGCCCTATGCGGTGGTCACCACCGGCCTGGGGATCGTCCTGGCCCAAGGCGGTGCGAATCGGCCGGAGCAGCTCGAGACGCTACTGGACCGGGCCGCGGCACTTGGCCGCTTACATAGCTGGCCGGCGCCGAAGCGGCTGAAGCCCGGGCGACCCGGCCGACCCGGCGGGATGAGAGTTATTATCGAGATCAAAGTAATACAGAGCCAGGATCGGCAAGTGGTTACTCTTCCGTGCAGCGGACGGAGCCACTGTGCACCTGCCGATACAAAATCGGGTGACCTGTAAGGACGCTATTATGAGCAGCCTTATCTACCTGTCGCACAGCTATAGACCACGCGATGTCAGGGTGAATGATTATTTCGTACGCCTGATCGAGAGCGAAGATCTTGTCCCCAGCCTCGACCCGCCATCATCAGCGGTAAATTCCGCGAAACTCGAACGTCATCTCGTCCAAAGTGATGCTATGATCGCGATTCTCACGGAGCGAGAATCGGGGGTATCGCCTCATATCCTTTACGAGATAGCGCTAGGCGTCCGATCACAAAAGCCCTTGCTTGTATTCGTGGAGGACACACTGCCTTCAACAGTCCTGCCGGCCCGTGTTCTGCAACGAAGGTTTTCGTTTCGATCATTTCCGCGACACATGCGAGAACATA
The DNA here is from genome assembly GCA_003168255.1 of Actinomycetota bacterium. Taxonomy (GTDB): domain Bacteria; phylum Actinomycetota; class Actinomycetes; order Streptosporangiales; family Streptosporangiaceae; genus PALSA-505. The sequence goes on along the minus strand of PMSU01000189.1, from coordinate 13,421 downwards.
GACAGGGCCTTTCCATTCTGCGCGACTATACCGGCGACCCGCCATCGCGTTATCAAAGCTTGCTAACGCCTCGGACCTGCCTTTTGCTAGGCTCTTCCACATTGCCCGGTACGGTAGCTGAGAGCGTTCAGAATTTTATTGAGCAGGAGCAACGCTACAATGTCATTACGTCAGCGAGACTATTTAGCGATCTTGCGGAACATCCGATCGCGTACGATGTATTCCGTGAGATAGATGTTGTCATCGTATTCGGCGGTCCGGGCTTGGATCGCCGCGACAGCTATCTGCTGGGAGTCGCTCACGGAGTCTGCAAGCCAGCCATAACCTTCACGACCGAGCCAAGCTTTCCCGCAGCTGGCTTGGTGCCATCCGAGTATCAGCCGCGTGTCTTCAGTCCGGGTGTCGAGATCGGTGATCTCACCGAAATGGTTGCAACAGAACTTGAACTTTACGAAGAGGACTTCCTGGATCTGGAGGATACAGATAGCACAGATCGCTATATGCAGTTCTTGCTCGACTTGGGCGGGCGCGGCCGATATGGCGCGCGAACGCGTGGCCAGGGTGTGGAGGTAGTCATGGGAGACAGATACGACGTCCGCGGGCAGGCAGCGGCCGTGGGGCCAAATGCGCACGTCCACGATTCTACCTTCAATCAACTATGGCAGCAGTCCGCCGAACATATCGACCTGCCGACACTTGCTGACGAACTCGGGCAATTGCGTGTGGCGCTCCGGACAGCAGCGAAGACTCCGGAAGACGACCAAATAGTTGCAGATATCGGGCAGGCGGAACTGGCCGCCAAGGGAGGCGATGGTCCCAGCGCCATACGACATCTGCGAGGTGCTGGAAAGTGGGCGCTCGGCGTAGCGACAAGCATCGGCGTGGCAGTCGCGGCGGCAGCCATTAAAGCGGCCACCGGACTCTAGATTATGACCAGATCGCGATCGCGCTGGGCCTTCCACGGCTGAGCGGGCGTGGTGGCTTGAGGGCCCGTGCCGCCGTCCTGCTTGGATAGGGACGGCTGCTTCCGTGTCCATCATCCGGACTCTGCCGGCCCAAATCATGAGATTAGACGTTCCCGCGGGAACGTCCGGTCATGCCCGTGCGGGGTGGCGACTGGGTCGGGCTTACTGGTCGGATGGTGGTGCGGCTTACTGGTCAAAGGGTGGTGGCGAGTCCGCCGTCAACGGGGATGATGGCGCCGGTGACGTATGCGCCCGCCCGCGAGGCCAGGTAGACCGCGACGCCGGCCATGTCGTCGGGACGGCCGATGCGCCGCAGCGGGGCCGCCGCGGCGATCTCATCCCCGAGCGTCTCCAGGGTCGCGGCCATCATCTTGGACTCGAACGGCCCCGGCGCAACGGCGTTGACCGTGATCTGCCGGGGGCCGAGCTCCCGGGCCAGCACCCGGGTCAGATGGTGCAGCCCCGCCTTGCTGGCCGAGTAGGAATACGTCGGCAACGCCGGCACGCGAAGCCCGTCGATGCTCCCGATGTTGATGACCCGTGCCGGATCCTCATGCGTCCCGCCGGCCTCCAGCAGCGGCAGGAACGCCCGGGTGAGGAAGAACGGCGCCTTCAGGTTCAGGTCCACGACCTTGTCCCAGGCAGCGGCGGGGAATTCCTCGATCGGCGCCCCCCAGGTAGCACCGGCATTGTTGACCAGCACGTTCAGGGCCTGCTCCCGCTTGCCGATCTCAGCTGCCAGCCGCAGGCACTCCGCCTCCGTCGACAGGTCAGCAGGCAGGGCAACGACCGTCCCGTACTGGCTGAGTTCCCGCTCCGCGGCGGCGCACCCATCGGCCTTGCGCGAACTGATGTACACCCGGGCCCCCGCCGTCAGCAGGCCGCGCGCGATCATGAGCCCGATCCCGCGGCTCCCCCCGGTGACGACGGCTGTCTTCCCGGACAGATCGAACAAATCCATGATCTCTCCCATGCAGAACCTGAAGAGCAGCGGCCCGACGTGAGACCGCGTGAAGGATCACTGCATTAGATCAGTTTGAGGCGAAATTCAAAATAGGTCAGATCAAATGATGCCGTGCTACATCAAATGGGACGGGCAAACTCGGATGCCAACCGATCAGAAGATGGCCTGACATCGCGGTCGTGGTATATTTAGCTAGTTGCTCCGGACCTTGGCGGCTGATTTGGGATGCCGCCGAGCTACTCGGAGCTTTTTTCATGCCGGGATTTTGGTAAGGCTAGCCTCGCTAGCGCTTCTGTGGGAGAGGAGGTAGATGATGCGGACACTCGGATACATCACGGCGGTCACCATGGCCGCCGCTGGCGCAGCCGTCGGGCTGCTGACGGTCATGTCGATACCAGACGTGCGGCGGTACTTGAAGATCAGGAACATGTGAAGCGACGCGCGGCCTGCGACGGCGCCGGCCGCCGCCGCAGCTTACGCGGTCCCGTATCCGCCCGCGGGGTTACCGGCAGCGGGGGCCTGATCAGCCGACCCGACGAGGCGGTAGTAGATCATCGTGACGACGAGAGCGACGAACGGGGCGATAAGCGTTCCCGCCACGACGCTGCTCAGGCCGTCACGCACCGCGATCGGCAGCGCGGACAGGATGAGCTGGAGCACGAATTCAAAGACGATCTCGATCAGGAACACCAGCACGAGCGTGCCGAATACATGCCAGCCATGTCCGCGGACAAGTGCCCGGCTGCGGCCGAAGGATGCCAGCGCAGCTGACCGCTCGATGACGATGACCGGCACGAACACTGCCCAGATGGTGATCAGGAACAGTCCTGGCACGATAATCAGCGCAAACCCGATAGCGATCGCGATGCCAGCCAGCACCCCCGCTCCCGCAACGGGCCACAGATACGGCATGGCGGCCGACACCGTCGCACCCGCGGACAGGTCGACGTGGCCGTCCCGCACGTCCTGCACCGCCTTGACCAGCGCGGCCTGCAACAGGAACCCTGCCAGGAACTCCACCACAAGGCCGAGCAGCACACCGATGACGCCTGCCAGCGACAGCACCGCGATGAGGATCGCCGCGGCCAGGTAGATGACGAACGCGATCACGATCAGGTGCAATGCGTGTGCCTTGTACATGCGCCACGCTTCGTTCAGGACTCCCGACAGCGGATTCATGCCCGGGATCGTACAGGGAACAGACCTCCGAAGCGGAGAACGCCGCACCGCATGTGCAGACCTTGACCGAACTCGGAGTCCGGCACGACGCCGCGCACCGGTTGCCTGACGCCATCACGACAAGACGCGGGCATTTCCGAACGCCGCCTGAAGGTTGCCCACGGGCGAGCCGTCATTCGACGGATCGGTCGCGTTGCACGTGACGTCGAGCTGCGTCACGCCGCTGATGTTCAGCGAGACGTGCGCCGCGTGGCCGAGGGAGACCGTGACTGTCTTGCCGAGTTGCTTTCCGTCCTGGCTCGTGAATGTCAAGGTGCCGACATAGCCCGTGACGTCGTCCGAGTCGTCGGGAACCCCCACGACCGCGGTAAAGGTGCTCAGGCCTCCGACGTCCCACGCCTGTGTCGGCTGGCCCTCGCTCTGGCCAGAGCAGGCGAAGACGACGCTGTTGGGGTAGGTCTGGCCGTCGATCGTCGTCCCCTCGTCGTCGACGTTTCCGTTGTTCACGGTCGGCTGCTGGTTGGACAGGTATTCCTGCGCAGACGACGGCGCGCCGCCACCGGTCACGCTGCTGTCGGCCGCCGGAGAGCTGACCGTGACTGTCGGCGTCGGCTGCGCTTGCAGCTTCTGGATCTGCTGCGTCTGATGCTGGACCTGCTGGCGGTAGTCATGGATCTGGGTATATTGGTGCGCTACGAAAAACCCGAGGATCGTCGCTGCGCTCGTCATTATCCCGGCCACTGCGGTAGCGATGCCCGATACCGATGTCAGCCACCGGCTGACCCTGCCCCGGGATTCGTCCGCGCTCACGAACCCAGCCTGGCTGCCGGAGCCGCGATGGTAATAAGTAACATCTCTCTCATCTTCTTTCTTAATTTCATGCGCGCTTCCGGAGTTTCGCCACCGCCGCGCGGGTCGTGTCGGTCATGTAGGCGGCGACGCCGACGATTACGACCAGGACGATGCCAATGATCAGTCCAGCTCCAGCTCCCAAGCCGGTCGGATACGTCGCCCACCTGATCAGCAGGATGAGCAGCGCAAGCACGCTGACGCCCAGTGCCACCACGGGAAGGTCGGGAATGCTGCGGACCCCGAGGCCGGGCAGGAATGCCGCCACGCCAACCGCGAGCAGCGCCATCATGGGAAACCAGGCCCAGAAACCGACATCCCATGCCGACCCGCTCACCAGGCCGCCAAGCGCGCTTGCCCATGGGAGGAAAGTGTCGATGAACGCGACCACCCCGCACACCATCAACACCCACGCTGTGCGGTCAAATTTTCCCATATCGAGTTCCTGCGCCATTGTTCCTCCACCTTCCGCCACCCAATGACCACGGTCGTGGCCCCGAGCCGTAACGGTTATCTGACGCGGGAATGAAACAAAGGGTTCACACCGAGGACGCAGTTCTTCCTGACCCGGCCTTCACCGGCCGCTAGCCCGCCCGNNCCCGCCCGTCACCGGCCGCTAGGCCGACCTAGGAATGGGCGAGGAAGCGGGTGATCGCGGCTGCGAGCGCTCTGGCCAGCTGCTCTTGGAACGTGCTGGAGGTGAGGATCCCCGCGTCAACCGCGTTGCGCATGTTGCCGCACTCGATGAGGACCTTCGGCACGGTGGTGAGATTCAGCCCAGCCAGGTCATCACGGAACTTGATGCCGTCGCTTCCGTAGTAGTCGCTGACCGGCATCTCCGTATCCCTGAGCATCTCCAGACGGACATCATCGCCGAACCGCTCCGAGGAGCCGATCACCTTGTCGTTCGGCCCGTCGGCGACCGGCTCCAGGACGGTGAACCCCCGCCCCGATGCCGGGCCGCCGTCGGCATGAATGTCGATCGCCACGTCCGAGTGCGCGTCGTTGAGGATTTCGGCCCGGCGGTCCACGCACGGGCCGATGCCGTCGTTGGTCGTCCGCGTCATCACCACGCGAGCGCCAGCCCGGCGAAGGTCGGCCCGCAGGTATAGCGCGACATTGAAGTTGAACTGCGCCTCGGTATACCCGCTGTCGGTCTCCGTGCCTGTCGTGTCGCAGGTCTCCGATTCCCGCCCGTTCCAGATCAGATGATCAAGGTAGGACGGGTCGGTACCGTTGCGGCCGTTATGCCCGGGGTCGATTCCGACGACCTTCCCCGCCAGCGGCGCCGCCGGTGCCTTGGGTGTCGGGCTGTGCGCGGCTGCCGTGGCTGCCGGAGTGTGCGCTCCGCGAGTCTGAGCCGGGCGGCTTTGCGGCGACGCCGTCACATCGGCGGCCGACCGCAGGTGGACTGCGGCCAGCGCGACAACTCCGATGGCCATCAGCGCGGCGATGACCACGGCTAGGACCAGGGCCCGGCGAGTCCGGACGCTCTTCATGCTCACCGCAAGCAGAACTCCACGTGCCTAGCGTGTCATCGCAGACGGCCAATGCGCCGCATTCTCTGCGATTCAGCGTCGCGGCAGCGCAGATGCGACGGGCCCCAGGTCATGGGCTGGCGATCTTGAATTAGCGGAGATCCCCGCGATCGCGAATAGCCCGGAGGTCTTCAGCAATCCGGAAGATCACGACGAAAAGCTCCAGCGCTATGCGGTACAACGCCAGGAACACGAAGAAGAAGAGCGGTGCCACGATAATCAGCACAAAGATGCCGGCTCCCGTGTTCACCGCAAATGCGCTGGCTGCAAACCCAAGCCCGCTCAGCCCGAGCACGACCATGATCAGCACGTACAGCACCTTGACGACCTTGGGTGTCACGAATGACGTGAACCCGAAGTCGAACAGCGAGCCTACGAAACCCTTCGCGCTTACGCCCTCCTGTCCTGGAGAAGGGTGCGCGGTCGTGCCCTGCCCCGGATAGCCCGCACCCTGTCCGGGGCCGTACTGTGGCTGCCCTTGTGCCTCGTTAGCCGCACGGCCCGCATCGTCCGGGTGGCCCTGTCCATATCCTTGCTCGGTCACTGAATCGGCCTCTCTGGAGAATGTGCGAGGTCACCGCGCGGTCTCCTTCACGGCACATGCGAACGGCGTAGCGCGCGACCTTCGCGAATTACTAGCTACAAAGTTGCGACATACTAACACCAAAACCACGGACTGTCAGGAACTGTGCCGCTGAGCGGCAGCGTGCGAGTGATCCGGCCTGTGCTTGGTGCATTTCTGGCTTGGCCACGTTCAGTGACGGGAATAGCCCGGCGCGTCCCGCCCGATAGCTCATGGGATTGCAGCTACGCCACGGGCATATCGTGTTCGCCCGGCGAGGCTCGCTCGGCCTGCCAGGAACGGGCCGCCGCGACAAGCGAGAACGCGAACATCACCAGGCCGGCGAACACGAACAAATTCCAGCTGATCACCTGGATGCCATGCAGGTGGTAGGCATTGACCCCCGGCCGCGCGGCCAAGAACCCCAGCAGGCCATCGGGGGTAAAGGCCCGCCCGCCGGTCCAGAAATGGGGCCAGCCACCATAGATCGCTGTCACCGCGCCCGCCAGCGCCCACCAGGCCGGCGCCCGCCAGGCCGACGCCCGCCAGGCCGGCGCCGCGGTACCCCGGGCGCGCACCGCGGCATCGGTGAGCACGGCAAGCACCGGCACGATCCACACCCAGTGGTGATCCCAGCTGATCGGCGAGACCAGCACCCCGGTCAGCGCGCACACCAGCCAGCCCGCCACCGGCTGACCGGACCGGTGCAGCATCGCCGCGGCGATCAGGCCGAGCAGCGTGATCGGCGCCGCGACGGCGAACCACAGCGGCGTAGCCGCGCCGAGGCTCCCGTCCGCCCTGATGATCATCCCGAGCACGGACTGGTTCGCCAGCGACCCGACGCCCCCGACGTTGCCCGAGTTCAGGAAGTACCCGCTCAGCCACCACTTGACCGAGGCACCCGGCAGGAACGCGAAGCCGACAGCCGCGGCAATGGCGAACATGGCAGCGGCGACCGCCGCCTGCCGTAGCTTTCCGGCGAGTATCAAGTACGGGATAAAGATCAGCGGCACCAGCTTGATCCCGGCCGCGAGGCCGATGCCGGCACCCTTCCACCGCCGCTGGTCGCTCTGGCATAGATCCCAGGCGATCAGCGCCATCAGCACCAACTCGATCTGGCCAAGGTGCAGGGCCCGCTGCACCGGCTCGGTCCAGAGCCCCGCCGCGCAGACCCCGAACGTCGCGGCCGCCCGGCTGCGACCGCGCCAGCCAAGCCCGCCGAACGTCAGCCAGGCCGTCGCGACCAGAGCGGCCAGGCTGGCGAGCGTCATCAGCCACTTCAGCACCGCCCAGGGCAGCCAGGAGGTGCCGGCGAATATCAGCGCCGCGAATGGCGTGTAGGTGAACTTGATGTACCGCCACCGGTAAAGCATCGCCGGAAACTCGCGCACAAGCAGGCCGGCGTTGTTATAAATCCGCAGGTCATACCAGGTCATCATGTCCGGCAGCGGATGCACGGCCATGTCGGTCAGGTAGGCGGCCAGCGCCACCACGAACGCCCCGGCCGCGATCGCGAGCGCCCGCCCGCTACGCATCCGGGCAGGCGGCGTGGCCGACATAGCCATAAAACGATTGCCTCGCTCTCATTAGTTCCACCGTTGACCGGCGCAGCCTGCCACCGCGCGCGTGGGAGCATGTGCAGGTGACCCGAACCGCGGCACCAGGGTAAGCGCCGCTCCGGTGGGCCTTCAGGCACCCCTGTGGCGGGCGATCGCAGCGTACCGTTTCGCATCGCTGGCGTACGCGGCTGTCCTGCTTGTGCTCAATCGCGCCGACTACTCGCACCTGCCCTGGGCATGGGTGATATTGGCCGGCATGGTGGCATGGACGGCGGTCACCACCCGCGCCTATGCCGTGCCCGCCAGGCGCACGCATACCCTGCTGGCGGCCGATCTCTTGGTGACCGCCGCCGCGCTGCTGTCCACCGCCGCCGTCCAGTACGCCGCCAGCACGTACCAAGCCAACATGCCGGTGACCGCGACCTGGATCGCCGGACCGGTGCTGGCCTGGGCGGTGGCCGCCGGCCGCCGGGCCGGGATGGCAGCCGCCATCGCCCTTGGCATCTGCGACCTCATACTCGTGCACCGCTCCCTGGTGCATATCGAGGGACCGGGGCTGAACGGGCCGATTCTGCTGCTGCTGTCCGGCTGGGTCGTGGGCTACGTCTCCAGGCTCGCGACGCAGGCCGAAAGTGCGCTCCAGCGAGCCACCGAGATCGAGGCGGCCAGCCGGGAGCGGGAGCGGATTGCCCGCGACATTCACGATTCCGTCCTCCAGGTGCTCGCGCTTGTCCAGCGCAGGGGTACCGAGGCCGGCGGCGAGGCGGCCGAGATCGGACGCCTGGCCGGAGAGCAGGAAGCCGCGCTCCGCACCCTGATCGGCACCGGCAGTGAGCAGGCCATTCCCTTCGGCGAGCTCGATCTCAGGACGCTGCTCACCCGCGATGCCACAGCTTTGGTGTCGGTGATAACTCCGGCGGAGCCCGTTCGGCTATCCGGCGAAGCCGCCGAGCAGACCGCGCTGGCCGTCCGGGCGGCGCTGGACAACGTCCGCCAGCACTGCGGCGAGGGAACGCATGCGTGGGTGCTCGTGGAGGACGAGGGCGCCGTGGTCACCGTGACCATCAGGGATGACGGTACCGGGATACCGCCTGGCCGGCTTGCCGATGCGGCGGCGGACGGACGGCTGGGCGTCAGCCATGCCATCCGCGGCCGGATCCGCGACCTCGGCGGATCGGCATCCGTCAACTCCGGACCTGGCGCCGGAACCGAAGTGCGGCTGCGCATACCGCGGGCCGGCCAGATGGCTTAGGGTGCCGGTGTGGCTGAGCCGCGAGTGCGGGTGATGGTGGTCGATGACCATCCCATGTGGCGGGACGCGGTGGCGCGCGACCTTGCCGACGCCGGGTTCGAGGTGGTCGCCGCGCTCGGCGAGGGGGCCAGCGCCCTGCGCGTGATCGGCGCGGCGCAGCCGGATGTGGTGGTGGCCGACCTGCGGCTGCCCGACATCTCAGGCGTCGAGGTAACCCGCGGCGTGCTGGCGGCGCGCCCGGCCGCCCGGGTGCTCATCCTGTCCGCCAGCGGCGAGCAGCAGGACGTACTCGACGCGGTCAAGGCGGGCGCCGCCGGATACATACTCAAGTCGGCAAGCCGCGCCGAGTTTCTCGACGCGGTACGCCGGACAGCGGCGGGCGACGCGGTCTTCACGCCGGGCCTTGCCGGTCTCGTACTCGGCGAGTTCCGGCGGCTGGCGGCCAGCCCGGCAACCGGCGGGCAGCACGCCCCGCAGCTCACCGACCGCGAAGCCGAGGTCCTCCGGATGGTCGCCACCGGGCTGTCCTACAAGCAGATCGCCGAGCGGCTCGTACTCTCCCACCGGACCGTTCAGAACCACGTGCAGAACACGCTGACCAAGCTGCACCTGCACAACAGGGTCGAGCTGGTCAGATACGCCATCGAGCACGGCCTGGACTCCGCTGCCGGCCAGCCTGGCTCAGGCCACGACGTCGGCTAGCCGATCGACCTGGTCTGGGTCACGCCCCCAGCAGTTCACGCCCCCAGCAGTTGAGCATGACCTCGTGGAGTATCAGGCCACCGTCATCGGGGGGTTCCGCGATCGGGGGTGGCCGGCTGCGATGTTAGCGGCAGGCGCTGCGCCCGGGCCTGCAGGATCGCGCGCTGAACGGCAAATGAGACCGCGAGGTAAAGCAGGATGGTCACGTTCCCCAGGCTGCTGTTCTTGTAGACGAGCTGGTCATAGCCGAGGTGGGCGGCCAGGGCGACCACCCATTGCACACCGGTGAACCAGTTGCCCTGCCGCCAGGCCTGGCCGTTCCTGATCCATACCCGGGTGGTCAGCGCCCGCCCCGCCCCAAACACGGCGGCCAGCGCCAGGCTGCCCGCGAGCGCGGCGGCGATCGCGGCGTCCAGGTGATGGTTCTTCAGGAACGAGTACAGCTCGATGACCCCGATAATCGCGAGTATCAGGGGAACCCTGAAGTCGCCCCTGACCGGGCGGGCAATCAGCTGACGATAGATCAGCAGGCCGAGGACGAGAATCCCCACCGCCACGTTCGTTGCCGTCATCGCTCTCCTCTTATCTAACCGGCCTTATCTAACCGGCCTTGTCCACCCGGCCGCGGCCCGGTCCTGGCGTTTGCCGGCGGCCACCTGTACACGCTAACTCGCTGGCGGCATCACAACAGGTGGCGCTCATCCTGACCCTGCCATGACGAATGTCATAAGCACCCGGGCCGGATCCGGCGACCGGTCCCCCCCCATCCGAGCGGCTCCACGGCGGCTGGCAAGCTGGATGGCAGACCCGCGATGACAGCCGGCCGGCGCGCGGCTCGCCCGGCCACAGGAAGGATGCGCACGCATGCAGTACGCCAAGCTCGGCTCCACCGGTCTGGACGTGTCGCGGATATGCCTCGGCTGCATGAGCTACGGCGTGCCGGAACGCGGCGGCCACCCCTGGACGCTGAACGAGGAGCAGGCGCGCCCGTTCATCAAGCACGCGGTCGAGGCGGGCGTCAACTTCTTTGATACGGCGAACGTATACTCCGACGGCACCAGTGAGGAGATCGTCGGGCGCGCGCTCAGGGACTTCGCCGACCGTGACGAGATCGTGCTCGCCACCAAGGTGCACGGCCGGATGCGCCCCGGCCCGAACGGCGCCGGCCTGTCCCGCAAGGCGATCCTGACCGAGATCGACCACAGCCTGCGCCGGCTCGGCACCGATTACGTAGATCTCTACCAGATTCACCGCTGGGATCCCGCGACGCCGATCGAGGAGACACTCGAGGCTCTGCACGATGTCGTCAAGGCCGGCAAGGCGCGCCACATCGGCGCATCCTCTATGTACGCGTGGCAATTCTCCAAAGCCCTTTACATAGCCGAACGGCGCGGTTGGACCCGTTTCGCGACCATGCAGAATCACTACAACCTGTTGTACCGCGAAGAGGAGCGGGAGATGCTGCCGCTCTGCGCGGATCAGGGCGTCGGCGTCATCCCGTGGAGCCCCCTCGCCCGCGGGCGGCTAACCAGGCCGTGGGACGCGAGCAGCGCCCGGGCCGAGACAGACGAGTTCGCCAGGCGCCTCTACGCCGACGGCGACCGGCTGATCGTGGAGCAGGTGGCCAAGGTGGCCGAAGGCCGCGGCGTTCCGCCCGCGCAGGTAGCACTCGCCTGGATGCTAACCAACCCGGTTGTCACGGCCCCGATCATCGGCGCCACCAAGACACAGCACATCGACGACGCAATCGCCGCGCTCGCCATTGAGCTGACCGACGAGGAGAAAGCGGCGCTGGAACAGCACTACACGCCGCACTCCATCGCGGGCTTCGCCTGACGCGGCCCCCCGGGCACCGGGGCGCCCGGCACGCCCAGATCCCGCCACCCCCGGGCCCCGGACAGCCGGCGCCCGCGCCCGCACCGGCACCGGCACCGGCACCGGCACCGGCACCGGGGAAGGCGGCCCGGAGACGCCTCCTTCCGCGTCCTTTCCAAGATCGATGTGACGGAGCCCNNCGGTGGTGCTGGTGTGACGGGGAGTAGTCCGGTTGGCAGGGTTCCACGGACACTGCAAGGTCGTCCGGGGGCCCGCTCCCCCCCACGGCGTCATCCCTGAAGCCGCATACGGGGCATTCCCGGCGAACCGTACCCGCTGCGTGATGACCGGCGGACAGGCCGGCCCACCCGAGGGGCACCAGGCTTCCGTCGATCTCGCCCGCCGTGGGCGTGCCGGGCGAAGGGCTGGCCCCGCGACCGTCGAGGCGTGGCGTCGCTCGGCAGCCCTAACTCTTCGCCTTGATGAGCCGGGCTAGCGGGGGTCGCAGGAGGGGGGGACGCGCGGACGATGGGCCCGGGCGTGCAGACCGTGCTGCCGGCGGCGGCTTCGATTCACTCCGGCGGAGCCGCACCCATTCGCCAAGAGGTGGGCTCACTCACTCCGGGAGAGCCGCACCCGCGCCCGGCCAGATCACCGGTGCGGGAGCTCCACCTGCGGCCGTATGGAGAGCATCGTCTGCGCGAGCGCCGACGGGCTGCTATTCCAGGCGTAGAAGTCGGCGTAGGTGTTGCCATCGGCCCACATGCAGTGCGCCACCGGCGCGGGCTGCTGCGGCAGCAGCCCGCATGCCGCCACGCCGCCCAGCCGACCTGGATTTATTTGCTGCTGCCCGTAAAAGGTGCGATTGGTCATGAAGCCGTGCAGGGCGGTTTTGGCGTTTCCCGATCCGGCTAGGTAGGCAACGAGGAACATGAGCCGCGGATCCTTCGCGGTAAACGTGGTCGCCGCCGGGTCGACCGTGTAGAAGCCGCTGACGACATCGCGGGTCGGGATGAAGAACGAGTTCGCGTCCTGCCGCTGTACCGAGGGCCCCACGAATCTATCGGTGAGCGTTGGGTTGAGCTGCAGTGATCCGATCGACCTGGGAACCCCGAGGTGGCCGGACGCACCAGTCAGCGGCGGTGCCGGCGGCGGGCTGCCCGTCGCCGGCGGCTGCGAGGTGGCCGGTGTGAGCGCGGCCGTCGGGGTTGCTGGGGCGCCGCCCGCAGTGTGATGCGGCGGGCCGTGATGCCCGAGGAGAAGCACGACCGCGGTCGCGCCCGCCGCGATGATGATGGCCACTGTGGCGATCAGGAATCCGATCTGGCGCTTTGCCGGAGCCGGCTTGTTGCTGGGGGTGTCGCCCGGCATTCCCGGTGGTCCGGGTGGCTCGGTAGGAGTTCTCCCGGGGCCAGACCTCGACGAGTGAACTCCCCCCCGGTGCCCCCCCGATTTCCAGAAGTCGCCGTAATCCTCTTGCTCGCCGTGGCTTCCCGTCCCCTGGTCGCCGACGTGCTGCTCGTAGTCGCCCTCGCCGTAGCGCCCGAGCACCCCGTAGTCCCCGGCATCCGCGTAGTCCCCGGCATCACCGTATGCCTCGGGCTCCTCGTAGACCCCAGCCCCCGCGTAAGCCTCGGGCCCTTCGTAGCCCTGTTGGCCCTCGTATGCTCCGGGGGCCTCATAAGCCCGTGGCTCCTGGTATGCCCTCGGCTCATCGTAGGATCCGGGCGCCTGGTAGGAGCCGGGTGCCCGGTAAGGCTCGCGACCGCCGGAACTCCCGGGTTCGTCATATCCTCCGAGTTCCGGAGGGCCGGGACTGGGCTCGGCCCGGTAATCGGGATCTGTGTACGGCCTGGCCCCCGGGTAGCCGCGTCCGGGTTCGTCATATCCTTCCGGCTCGGCGTGGCGGGGTTGGGGCTCGGCGTGACGGCCAGGATCGGCGTGGCGGGGTTCGGGTGCCGGGCTGCGGGGTTCGGGTGCCGGGCTGCGGGGTTCAGGGGCCGGGTAGCGGGGTCCGGGCGGCGGGCTGCCGGGCT
>PMSU01000022.1 GCA_003168255.1 Actinomycetota bacterium | reverse complement strand
TGTGACGGAGCCCACCACCGGTGGTGGGCTCCGTCACATCGATCTTCGGCGGCGCTACGGAAGACGTGGCTCACGGGGTCGGTGGTGCCAGTGTGACGGGAGTAGTCTGGCCGACAGGGCCCGCGGGCACCGCTGGAGAGTGTCAAACGGCGCATCAGTGCCGACCGTGATCACGTTCCCGAGGTTGGCGTGCCGTCAGACCACGCGGATGGCGAGCCGGCGGTTTAGGGCGGTGGTGCCGACGGCTACCCGGAACTGGGTGCGGGGCATAACAGGCCACCGGGCGCGGAGGGCTGCTCAGAGCGGGTCAGCGACTTCTGCGATAGAGGTACGCCGGCCCCTCGTCGGAAGGGTCATCCGAGGCCAGTTCGCCAGCCCAGCAGCGGCGGAACCCAGACTTCTCAAGCACACGCCAGGACGCGACGTTGGCCTGGCAGACGGCGACAAGGGCACTGTCCGCCCCTGGGTAGCGCTCGAAAGCCAGCTTGGTGAACTCGGCAATCGCGGCGCTGCCGATGCCACGGCCGGTCAGCGCGGGGTCGCCGATCAGGTAATCGATGCCGAATGCGGCGTCGACTCCCGGCGTGCCCGTGGCGCGCAGCACGTCCGCCCAGCCACCCGGGTCGTCCTTGACCAGGTAGCGCTGGATGAACCCGGCCGCAGATCCATCCACCTCGGTCACGAACAGCTCCGTCGGATCCCGTCCGTCCAGGCAAGGCAGGTACCTCTGCGTCACCGCGGCCAGGCCAGCGTCCTCCCGCCACCACCGGGCGACATGCGGCTGCGCCAGCCAGCGGGCCACCAGCGGCAGGTCGTCTGTGGTGAGGGAACGGAAAGTGATCACGCTCATGCTGCCATCTCTATCCCAGCCGCCGCTCAGCGCTCAACTGCTTTTCCGGCTCGAAGGTTGCTGACCGGCGAGCGAGCACAGTCAGTCTCAGGCAGGCAGGCCGACAGCCAGCAGCGTGCCGAGGGTTCCCAGGCTAGAGCGGCCCAGCGTATGGACTACCGGGGTGATCTCCCCGAGTTCCCATGCCCGCGCATCGGCAAGCCTCTGCCCGACCATCAGGCTGCTCCGGGGACCGTGGCCGCCGCGGTCCTGGACTGACGAGCGAAGTATGCGAGGAGGGAAGGCGGCGCCTTCAAGCGCCCGGAGGCGAGCAGGGGAGACTTGCGTTATTGTTGCCGTTGGCGCGCAAGGACGCCTCCGGGTCCGCGGGCAGGACTTAGTCCACCTTTCTGGCATGTAGAGGCTGAGCACGGCGACATCCTGACCGGCGCGCGCGGACCACCAGGGCGGTGGGGAGACGTCATGACAGTGCTTCCAGCACAGCCAAACCTTGACCACCTGCGCCGTCGGGCCCGAGATCTGCTGCGCGCCGCGCGCGCTGGCGACACCGCCGCGGCCGAGCGCATTCACGCGGTCTCTGATCAGCTGAACCTGACCGCCGCTCAGCTGGCGGTGGCGCGCGAGTACGGCTTCGCTAGCTGGGCCAAGCTCAAGACCGAGGTTCAGGCTCGCAGCGCCGAGCTGGCCCAGCTCGCCGACGAGTTCTGCCGGGCAAGCATCAGGGACTGGACCGGTCGCGCGGCCAGGATGCTGGCGGCGCGACCCGAGCTTGCCAGCTACAACCTGGCGACGGCCGTGGTGCTCGGCGACGTAGATCGGGTTCGGGCCGCTCTCGAAGCTGACCCCGGCCTGGTGACACGCACCGACCCCGCGACGGGATGGACCGCGCTGCACGCCGCCTGCGCGTCGCAGTGGAGCCGGCTCGACCCCGGCCGAGAGGACGGGCTTGTCGCGGTGGTCAGGTTGCTGCTCGATGCCGGGGCGGATCCCAACGGGGTGGTCCCTGGTGGCGGCTGGAAGCCGCTGAAGTGCGCGGTCGCTGGCGCGCCTAATGCTGAGATCGCGCGGCTGCTGGTCGACCGCGGCGCGGTGCCCGATGACGATGACCTGTACCTGGCCGGTTTCGCTGATGATCATGAGTCCCTGCGGCTGCTGCTCAGCGGCACCGCGGACATAAGCGAGATCGCCCGGATGGCGCTCGCCGCGCCGATCAGCGGCAACGACGTCGAGGGCGTGCGAATGCTGCTGGAGGCCGGCGCCGACCCTCGCAGGTACCTCGATGACAGCGATGCCGAAGGTGGGTCTGAAACCGCCCACCCGTTCTCGGTCCTCTACGCTGCCGTGCGATCTGACTGCTCTGCGGAGATCGTCGAATTGCTGCTAGCCCACGGCGCCGAGCCCGAGAGGCCCGGTACCGATGGCCGGTCGCCGCACGCGCTGGCGGTCAGAAAAGGGCGCGATGATCTCGCCGAATTGCTTCGCCGCTACGGCGCCAGCGACGACGCCTCCGATGTCGATCGCTTCCTGGCCGCCTGTCTGCGGGCCGACCGGGAGGCCGCCGAGCGTCAGCTACCCAGCGACCTGTCGGCGCAGCAGCGGTCGGCGGCGATGATCAGGGCCGCGGAGACCGGCAACACCGAGGCGATGCAGGTCATGCTCGACCTGGGCTTCCCCGTCGGTACGCGGGGCGGCGGAGACGAACCGGGAACGCCGCTGCACACGGCCGCGCACGCGGGAAGCGCGGACATCGCCCGGCTGCTGCTCGAGCGAGGCGCCGACGTCGAGGCACGCGACGACCGGTGGGACAGCACGCCCATGGTCTGGGCGATCATCGGCAGCAGCGAGCGGCCGACCGGCAACCCCACTCCCGACTGGCCCGCCGTCGTCGAGATTCTGGCCAACGCCGGTGCGTCCTTCGACGGCATCACGCTCAGCCCGGATGACGACCATCCGCCGAGCCCTGCCGTCGTCGAATTGCTGCGCCGCTATGGTGTCGAAGGTGAGCAGCGCTGATGCCGGGCTCGAACGCGATCGGCTGCTGGGCATCGGGCAGGCGATAACGATGCCGCTGTTCTTTAGCTCCAGCGCGCTTTACCCGCCCAGGGTGATGCCCGGCTGGCTACAGGCCATCAGCAGGTTCAACCCGCTCTCGTACGAGGTGGACGCGCTGCGCGGCCTGCTGGTCGGCGTCCCCGCCGACCTCTGGCTGGACACCACGGTGCTCGCCTGCGCGACGGTGGCCGGCATCACCGCGGCGTCCCTGCTGCTCCCCCGCCTGGCGAAGTAGCCTGGCCCCCGACAGCCACCGACCGTTGACACAAGTGAACACGAGCCAACTGCTCCGCGCGGCAGCCGATCTAGGATGAGGGCATCCATGACCGCGTGATGAGGACCTGCCACGATGCCCGAGTTCAGCTACACGGACCTGCTGCCGACGGGCCCGGACGACACCGAGTACCGACAGCTTGACGTCGCCGGTGGGTCCGAGCGTCAGTCGTTCGGAAGAAAATTTCTTGACGTTGACCCGGGTGTTCTCACCCTGCTCACCAGGGAGGCCATGCGCGACATAGCGCACTTGCTGCGGCCCGGCCACCTGCGCCAGCTACGGTCCATCCTGGACGACGCCGACGCCAGTCCGAACGACCGGTATGTCGCGCTCGACCTGCTGAAGAACGCGTGCATCGCGGCAGGCGGCGTGCTGCCGATGTGCCAGGACACCGGGACCGCGATCGTGATGGGCAAGCGCGGACAGCACGTGCTCACCGACGGGCGGGACTGCGAGCACATCGCCCGCGGTGTCTACGACGCTTACACCCAGCTGAACCTGCGGTACTCGCAGCTCGCGCCGCTGACCATGTGGGAAGAGCGCAATACCGGCAGCAACCTGCCGGCCCAGATCGAGATTTACGCCACCGGCGGCGGCGAGTACACGTTCCTGTTCATGGCCAAGGGCGGCGGCTCGGCGAACAAGTCGTTCCTTTATCAGCAGACCAAGGCGGTGCTGAACGAGGCGAGCATGCTGGCCTTCCTGGAAGAGAAGATCCGCATCCTCGGGACAGCGGCGTGCCCGCCCTACCACCTGGCGATCGTGGTCGGCGGCACCAGCGCGGAGTATGCGCTCAAGACCGCCAAGTACGCGTCGGCGCGCTACCTGGACACGCTGCCGCCGGCTGGGTCGGCGGCGGGGCACGGGTTCCGGGATCGCGGGCTCGAGCAGCAGGTGCTCGAGATCACCCGGCGGGCGGGGATCGGGGCGCAGTTTGGCGGCAAGTACTTCTGCCATGACGTGCGGGTGATCCGGCTGCCCCGGCACGGCGCCTCGTGCCCGGTGGCGATCGCCGTGTCCTGCTCGGCCGACCGGCAGGCGCGCGGGAAGATCACGGCCGACGGCGTCTTTCTTGAGCGGCTGGAGACCGATCCGGCGCGGTTCATGCCGGAGACCTCCGCGTCTGATCTTGGCGGTGACGATGTGGTACGGATCGACCTGACCCGGCCGATGGACGAGATCCGGGCCGAGCTGACCAGGTACCCGGTATCCACCCGGCTGTCGCTGACCGGGCCGCTGGTGGTCGCGCGGGACATCGCGCACGCCAAGATTGCGCAGCGGCTGGCGGCCGGCCAGTCGATGCCGCAGTACCTGCGCGATCACGCGGTGTACTACGCCGGGCCGGCCAAGACGCCGGAAGGCTATGCGTCCGGGTCGTTCGGGCCGACGACCGCGGGCCGGATGGACTCCTACGTGGACAGTTTCCAGGCAGCCGGCGGATCGCTGGTCATGCTGGCCAAGGGGAACCGGTCTGGGGTTGTCACCGCGGCATGCAAGGCGCACGGCGGGTTCTACCTGGGCTCGATCGGCGGGGCGGCTGCCCGGCTGGCGCGGGACTGCATCACCGGGATGGAAGTGCTGGAGTACCCGGAGCTTGGCATGGAGGCGGTCTGGCGGATCGAGGTCCGCGACTTCCCCGCGTTCATCATCGTGGACGACAAGGGGAACGACTTCTTCGCCGACATCGGCGGGCCGGTGCTCTCGATTGGCCGGCGCTGAGATGGCGGAGTTCCGCACCGAGCATGACTCTATGGGCGAGGTCCAGGTGCCTGCCGACGCGCTGTGGGGGGCGCAGACGCAGCGCGCGGTGGAGAACTTCCCAGTGTCCGGCGAGCACATCGGCCGGGACATGATCGCGGGGCTGGCGTCGGTGAAGGGCGCGTCGGCCGTGGTGAACGGGTCGCTTGGCGTGCTCGATGAGGCGATGGCTGCCGCGATCGGTGACGTCGCGGTCGAGGTCGCCCGGGGTGATCACGACGACCAGTTCCCCATCGACGTGTTCCAGACCGGGTCGGGCACGTCGAGCAACATGAACGCGAACGAAGTGATCGCCTCGCTTGCCTCGCGCCGTCTCGGGCGGGCGGTGCATCCGAACGATCACGTCAACGCCTCGCAGTCATCCAACGACGTGTTTCCCACCGCCATTCACCTGTCTGCCGCCTTCCTGCTGGGGCACAAGCTCGGGCCTGCGCTGTCGCACCTGGCGGATGCGCTGGAGGCGAAGGCGGACGAGTTCTCCGGCGTGGTGAAAAGCGGGCGCACGCACCTGATGGACGCCACGCCGGTGACGCTGGGGCAGGAGTTCGGCGGCTACGCGGCGGCGGTCAGGCTGGGGATTGAGCGGGTCGGCGGGTGCCTGGAGCGGGTGGCCGAGCTGCCGCTCGGCGGCACCGCGGTGGGGACCGGGCTGAACGCGCCTGCTGGATTCGCGGCTGCTGTGATCGCGCGGCTGGCCACCGACCTGAAGCTGCCGCTGACCGAGGCGCGCAACCACTTCGAGGCGGCCGGGGCCCGGGACTCGCTGGTCGAGGCCAGCGGGGTGCTGCGGGTGGTCGCGATCAGCTTGTTCAAGATCTGCAATGACCTGCGGCTGATGAATTCGGGGCCGCGGACGGGGCTGGCCGAGATCTTCATTCCGGACCTGCAGCCGGGTTCGTCGATCATGCCTGGCAAGGTGAATCCGGTCATCTGCGAGGCGGTCTGCCAGGTGTGCGCGCAGGTGATCGGGAACGATGCGGCGGTCGCGTTCGGCGGGGCGGCGGGCAACTTCGAGCTGAACGTGATGATGCCGGTGATCGCGCGGAACCTGCTGTCGTCGGCGCGGCTGCTCGCGGCTGCCGCCGTGCTGCTCGCCGACCGTTGCGTTGCCGGGATCACCGCTGATGAGCGGCGGCTGCGGCAGAACGCGGAATCCTCGCCGGCGATCGTCACCGCGCTCAATCGCTACCTCGGCTACGAGGCGGCGGCGGAGGTGGCCCATGAGGCGCTGCGCACCGGCAAGACGGTCAGGGACGTCGTGATCGCGCTCGGCCACGTCGCGCGCGGCGACATCACGCAGGAGCAGCTCGACCAGGCCCTCGACGTGCTGCGGATGACACGCCCTGGCTGACGCCGGGGGACCGCTCGTGACCGGTGGCCGGTGGCCGGTGGCCGGTGGCCGGTGGCCGGTGGCAAAGCGGGCCGGTAGATTCTCACCTACTTCACAGCAATCTTGTAGCTAACTCCGTGTATCGTCCGCCTATGCACGCTTTGACCTGGGCGGGGCGCGTTGTCGGCGGCCGCTACCGTCTCCAGGATCCGATCGGCCACGGCGCGATGGGCACCGTCTGGCGTGCACGTGACGAGCTTCTCGACCGCGACGTCGCGGTGAAGGAAGTGATGATTCGCCCGGCGCTCAGCGACGCCGAGAGAAGCTCTGCCTACGAGCGGACCCTGCGCGAGGCCAAGACAGCCGCCAGGCTCAACCACCCCGGAGTCGTCGCCGTCTTCGACGTGGTGGAGGAGGACGGCCGGCCCTGGATCGTCATGGAGCTGGTTCAGGCGCGCTCCCTGGAGCAGGTCCTCGCCGAGGACGGCCCGCTTCCCCCGGCCCGTGCTGCCGACATCGGGCAGCAACTGGTCAGCGCCCTTGCCACCGCGCACTGCGCCGGTGTCCTGCACAGGGACGTGAAGCCCAGCAACGTGCTGCTTGCTCCCGACGGCCGTGCTGTGCTTACTGACTTTGGCATCGCCACCTTCGAGGGCGACGCGCAGCTGACCCAGACCGGCATGGTCATGGGCACGCCGGCGTTCACCTCGCCGGAGCGGATCCGCGGCGAGCCCGCGACCCCGTCGTCGGACCTGTGGTCACTTGGCGCCACTTTGTACGCGGCGGTACAGGGCCGCGGTCCTTACCAGGAGCGCGGCGGCGCGCTCACGACCATGAACGCGGTGCTGCATGAGGACGTGCCTGTCGCGTCGTCCGCTGGCCAGCTCGGGCCGGTGATCGCCGCGCTGATGTGCAGGGATCCGGCGGCCCGGCCAGATGCGGCCAGGGCTGCCCTGCTGCTTTCCGGTGCGCTCGGTGGCGGGCCGTGGGCAGGCGACTGGCCTGGCGGCTGTTTGGAGCCCACTGGCACGGCACGGCCTGGCGGCGGTGTTCCTGGCGGCGGATGGTCTGGTGACGGTGCGACGGGCGGCAGATGGCCCGGTGAGAACTGGCTGGGCAGCCTGCCTGCCGGGGCCGGCGAATTCCCTGTCTCGGCTGCCTTCTCCGGTGCGGCGCCGCCGCAGCAGCCGCCGGCTTTCGGGGTCCCGGCGTCCTGCGACATGCCTTCACCCACGGCATGGGGCCAGCAGCTCGGACCTTCCGGCGGCTCGTGGCCGATGGGCGAGGCCACAACGTCCTATCCGTCCGCCGCGGGCGAGTCGGCGTCACCCTACGCAACGCCGGGCGGAACCATGTACAGCGCCCCCGTGAGCGAAGCCCCGCCTTACCTGCCGCCGCTGGGCGCGGGCCAAGCCGGGCACGGCACGAGTGGCCCCAGCCACGCCAGTACCGTCCGCTCGTCCAGGCACGGCGGGCGCGCGGCGCTCGCGGCATGCGCGACCGTGGCGATTGTCGCGGCGGGCGTCATCGGCGGCTTCGCGGTTGCGCATGCCACGCGCTCATCGCCGACCGCCGGCGGCCAGGTCCGCCGGGACACAAGTCACGCCACCTCGTCGGCCGCCAACACGTCCAGTCCCGGCAATGCACCGGCGACTGCGACTGCCCGGCCGGCCGGGTACGACTGGTACTCGCTGCCTGCGGCGAGCGCGGGGACGGCCGCGGGGTTCCGGCTGGCGGTGCCCCGCGGCTGGGACGCGAGCAGGAAGGGCCTGGTCACGTATCTGCGGGCCCCGGCAGGGGCCGGGTTCATGGAGGTCGACCTGACCCCGCACACCTTCCCTGGCCCGATGACCGAGGCACGCTGGCTGGAAGCGCGGACGCGCAGGCAAGGCAAGTTCCCCGGATACCGGCCTATCTCTATCAGGCCGGTCGAGGTGCTCGGCTCAACCGGGGCGGTGTGGAGTTTCAGCTGGCTGGAGGCGGGGGTGGGTCGCGTGGTCGCCGAGGATTACCTCCTCGACCTGTCCACTAGCGGCGGGTCGCAGTCATATGCGGTCTACGCGTCGGCGCCGATCGCATCCTGGCCGCCCACTGCGCAGATACTCAGCGAAGCCATCCGCACCTTCCAGCCACTCACGTAGACCTGTCGCCTGCTGGCGGCATAAGCGCCCCTTCAGCGGACCGCACCCCTCATGCCTCTTGATCGATGTGGAGTTACCCCCCACCGGTGGTAGGCCCTGCCACATCGATCAAGGACTAGCCCACGGGACGGCGGCGTGAGGGGGACGTGAGGGGGACGTGAGGGGGACGTGAGGGGACGCGAGGGAGGGGGGTGACGGGGGGGGCGGCCCTGCCAAGAGGGCCGCCCCGTCACGTTACGGATCCATCCGACGGTTAGTACCAGCCGGTGGCTTCCTCGTGCGACCATGCTCCGCACGGCGAGCCGTATAGGTCCCTGATGTATCCGAGACCCCAGCGGATCTGAGTCGCCGCGTCCGTCTCCCAGTCAGGACCCGCGCTCGCCATCTTCGACCCGGGATATGCCTGGGGGATGCCGTACGCACCGTCCGGGTTAGAGGCGGAGACGTTCCAGCCGCTTTCGCGCGTCCACAGTGGGTCGAGGCACGAGAACTGGCTCGAGGACCAGCCATAGCTGCCCAGCATTGATATTGCGATCTGCTGGGCCGAGCCCGATGGCCGAGCGGGCGCGGCCGGAGCCGCTGGTGCTGGTGCTGGTGCTGGTGACGCCTTCGGCTGCCGAGCGGCTTGCTGCTGGGCGGCTAGCAAGGCCGCCTGATGGGCCGCGGCCCTAGCCGCCGCCGCTTTCCTCGCCGCCTTGCGTGCGGCGGCAGCATGCTCTGCCTTAGCCGCCGATACCAATTGGGCTCGCCGGGCCGCTTCGGTCTTGACCGATTGCAACTGCTCGTTGGAGCGGGCCGCATTCACAGAGTCCGCACCACGGCTGGCGCCGGGAACATATTTCGCAGTGGTAGCTGCGCTCGCCGGGGAACCGGTTGGCCACGCCACGGCTGCGACGGAAGAAGCCGCCGCGGCGATGCCGATACAGCCAGCGGTAATCGCGATTGTGAGTTTCGAGGGTTTCCGGTGAATCCGATGGCGGAGCAAAATCTGCCTTCGGTCATGCGCATAGCGCGCGATTGGCCTTCACCCGTGACACCGCCCGGCTCGGTTAGCGAGCCAGGCGGTGGCGTGCGGACGTGCCGCGGGTCATGGCGGCGGGTCACTAAGCAGTAACCGTCGCGCACGCTGAGTGCTGTCGGCCACCCACCCTGCCTAATCAACTGCGGTCATGTGCACATAAATCAGTGTGTCATACATCACATAAATCGGCCAAGGCGGCCGGGAACTATTCGTAATCCAACCGCTGACCTGCGGGTTTCATGTAAACGTACACGCTTAAATTAATTGTATGACCCACGTCACAATGTGACCAGATTGAACGTGCCGACTTACTCTGCGTGTATCAATTTTTACCTAGGAGCGACACTTTGCTATCCGTCGGAGGGCGTTAAAGTTTATCATTTCGTGATCCAAGCAGGGGTTTTAGTCGTCCCAGTGAGGACGATTACACCTTTCCGTCCGCTCCGCCGAGTAACGCTTTTGCTACTTTGTGTGATCAAATTGGGTACAATGCGACCCCTCACACATGCCGACGGGCAGCCCGATTTCACCGCGCGAGAGCGGGGATTAGTAGTAGTCGTGCCCCTGCCAGAACGCCCAGGCGCTACACGGATCCCCATAGACGGCCTTGATATACCCCAGACCCCATTTGATCTGGGTTGCCGGGTTGGTCATCCAGTCAGATCCGGCGCTCGCCATCTTCGAACCGGGCAGTGCCTGCGGGATGCCGTAGGCCCCGCTGGGGTTCTCGGCGGTGTAGACCCATCCGCTCTCTCGGGTCCAGATGTTGTTCAGGCAGCTGAAGTAGGTCTGCGGGCTCCAGCCGAACTGCGACATCATGTTCCACGCGATCGACTGCGCGCTGCCCGGATCGGGTGGTGCACCGGGAGGCCCGGTCGTCGCGGAGCCGACGCCGCCGTTACTACTACTAGACGGCGAGGATGTTGGCTGGCGGGATGCCAGCTTCGGCTGGCTCACCAGGCTGAGCGTCCTGGACGCGGCGCTCATGGCGATCAGCTGCTGGCGCTGCTCCTCCAGCATGACCACGGTGTGGCTGGTCGGGACCGCCACTACGGCGGCTACCGCGCCCATGGCGTCGTTGGAACCCGGACGCACTCCGATCAGGTACACGGCGGCGACGACAACGGCGACAACGGCTGTCACGGCAGCCGTCAACGGGACAACGACCCCGGTCTTGCGGGGCGCGCGCCTACTCCCCGGGCCCCGCGTCCGGTGTCGTGCCAAAGCAGTCCTCTCCGACGGCCATCCGCGCGGTGGCGAATGCCCCGCGTCCTGACAGGCTGCGGTTCATGGCAGCACGTCAAGTGGCTCCCGGCCCCGTGCTTCACGTCCAGGGATCACACGGGGCACCCGCCTGCGGGCGGGCCGAGTACCATTGGCGACTTACCTTGCCAGAAGCGCGGGAGGGGTCCGCAACCGGTTCGGCAGAAAAAGTTGTGTCGGTTGTTGGATATTGCAGTAACCGTGATCACACTTTGGCTGTACGTAGCGTGACAATTGCCAGATGCGGGGACCAGAGATGCTGTGATCACTGCTTATGGTTGGGATGGAAAGGTTTCGCCGTGGCGACTACCGGAGCGGCAGCCGCGGGGCTAACTTGCCATCATGGCGAACAACGCGGGCAGCGGGGAAACGGATCGTGACTGACCGGGGCGAAGTCAGCAGGCAGCGCAAGCCGCGAAGCTCGTGGCAAATCGGTACGGGTGACGCGGAGACGGTGCTCGCCGAGGCGCAGAAGGCACTGTTCGTCATGGTCGCTTTCCTCGCGATCCTCTGGATAGTGCAGATCGCCAACTGGGCCGATCACTACCAGCTCAGCTTCGAGTACGGGATCCGGCCACACGATGCGGGCAGCCTGCCGGACATCTTCAGTGCGCCCTTCCTGCATTTCAGCTGGGCGCACATCGAGGGCAATTCAGGACCACTGTTCATCTTCGGGTTCCTCGCCGCCTACCGCGGGGTGGTGAAGTTTCTCGGCGTAACGCTGGTGGTGGCAATCACGAGCGGGCTGGGCGCCTGGCTCTTTGAGAGCACGCATAGCGTCGGGGCTGGCGCGAGCGGCATCGTGTTTGGTTATTTCGGCTACATCATCGTGCGCGGGCTGTTCGACCGGCACCCGGTCGACCTGGTGGTCGGTCTGGTCATGGCGCTCTGCTTTGCCTACCAGTTCACTGTCCTGCTGCCGCAGAACGGCATTGGATGGCAGGACCACATCGGCGGCGTGGTGGGAGGCGTCGTGGCAGGTTGGGTGTTCCGCGATCGCCGGCGCCGCACCCCGGCTGGCGAGCCTGCACTGCTCGGCGGCACGAAGCCTGGCGGCACGAAGCCTGGCGGCACGACTTCCGGCGGATCGCGCGCGGCACTGCATAAGGAACTCGACGACCTGGGCCTATGAACGCGGCACCCCAGCCAGCCGCATCGGCCACGCTGCCCATCGTCGACACGCATCACCACGTCTGGGATCTATCGGTGCGCGCTCAGCCCTGGCTCGACCAGGACGGGCTCGCGCCGCTGCGCAGGAATTTCACCATGGCCGATCTCGAGCCAGAGGCGGTGGCCGCCGGGGTCACCGCTACCGTCTTGGTGCAGACCGTCATCGAGCCGGGCGAAACCCCCGAACTGCTTGCCCTGGCCGCCGGAAATAACCTGATCGCGGGCGTCGTCGGCTGGGTCGACCTGGCCGATCCAGACATCCCGGACACGATCGCCGCGCTCCGCGAACTGCCGGGCGGCGACTACCTCGTCGGCATCCGCCACCCGGTGCTAGTAGAACAGGACGACAGCTGGCTACACCGGCCCGAGGTGCTGCGCGGCCTGGCCGCGGTGGCGCAGGCCGGCCTCGTCTACGACATAGTGTGCACGCCGCGGCAGCTCCCCGCCGCGGTGATGGCCGCCGCCGCCCTCCCCGGGCTCACCTTCGTGCTCGACCACCTGGGCAACCCGGACGGTGACCCGCCTGATGCCGGGCCGTGGGCGAGCGCCCTGCGCGAGCTCGCGGCGCTGCCCAACACCATATGCAAGCTGTCCGGCGTCCTGTCCGACGCCTTCACTGACCGGGATGAGCGGACCGCCGCGGGTATCGACAATCTCGCCCCGCTCGTCAGGCAGTACTTCGACACCTCGCTCCGCGCGTTCGGAACAAATCGTCTTATGTTTGGCTCCGACTGGCCGCCATGCACCTTGACCTCGTCCTACCGGGACGTGCTCACGGCGGCTCGTGCGCTTACCGATGACCTGAGCCCGGCGGAGCAGGCGGCGGTGTTCGCGGCGACCGCGCGGCGCAGTTACGGGCTCGGGTCAGCCGCGCAGGCGTAGGCACATGGGGGCAGTTACCCGAGACTTGCTATTGCAACTCTTTGGCATCTTTCCCTAGACTCGGCGCAGCGTAGCCCCTTGACGGAGGTGCCGATGGCTGACGTGAGCGCACGCCTGGTAAAGATCCGTAACGGCCTGACCCCTCGCGAATGGGCCAGGACCGGAGGCATGGTGGCGACCATCATCGGCCTCAACGTGCTGGGCTGGGGGATGCTCACCGCCGCGCTGGGCGGGCACTACCACATCAGCAAGACGACGGTCTTTGGCGTGGGCACCGGGGCCCTTGCTTACACCCTGGGCATGCGGCATGCGTTCGACGCCGACCATATCGCGGCGATCGACAACACCACGCGCAAGCTGGTCGGCGAGGGCAAGCGGCCGCTGTCGGTGGGGTTCTTCTTCTCGCTGGGGCACTCGAGCGTGGTGTTCGTGCTGGCCGTCCTGCTGAACTTCGGCATCCGCGACCTCGACGATCAGGTGAAGAATTCCAGCTCGCACCTGCAATACACCACCAACATCATCGGCACCCTGGTGTCCGGGGGCTTCCTGTTCCTGATCGCCGGGCTGAACATCGTCATCCTGGCCAGCATCGTCAAGGTGTTCCGCGAGATGCGGTCGGGCAAGTACGACGACGAGCAACTGGAGGCGCAGCTCGCCAAGCGCGGCCTGATGAACCGGATCCTCGGCCGGTTCGCCCGCAAGGTCGACGCGCCGTGGAAGATGTACCCGATCGGCTTCCTGTTCGGCCTGGGCTTCGACACCGCTACCGAGGTGGCGCTGCTGGTGCTGGCGGGCACCGCGGTCGTCGGCGGCCTGCCGTTCTACGCCATCTTGTCGCTGCCGATCCTGTTCGCCGCTGGGATGAGCCTGCTCGACACCGCGGACGGCTGCTTCATGAACTTCGCCTACGACTGGGCGTTCTCCCGCCCGGTTCGCAAGGTCTACTACAACCTGACGATCACCGGCCTGTCAGTGTTCGTCGCCGTGTTCATCGGCGCGGTCGAGGTGCTCGGACTGCTCGCGCAGGATGGTCACCTGAGCGGCCCCGGCTGGTCCTGGCTGGAGAAGTTCAACATCAACACCGCTGGGTTCGTCATCGTCGGGGTCTTCGTGGCCACCTGGGTTGTCGCCCTGTCCATCTGGCACTTCGGCCGCATCGAGCAGAAATGGGACAACTCAGTCAAGGCGGGCGCCTCAGACTGAACCGGGGGCAGCCCGGCCTTCCCGGCGGTCCTGGCAAAGTCTTCTTGGTAGCTCCGCTGCCGATTACACTGCCACGGCGATCGTGCGCTCGATCGGCGTGGCGTGGCTGAAGATGTCGTGAACGGGGCAGTGCGCATCGACAGGGTCTGCGCCGTGCTCGCCTGCGGGCGAGCATCCGCGCTACGAGGTGTGATAGCGGAGGAAGCAGATACCTGAGTGACCGTTGCTGTGACCGCAGGCCTGGGCCCCGTAGCGGTTGCTGCTGGCGATCCACAAGCCCGCGCTGGTGATCAGCATGTCGTCCGCGTTCGCCCGTGCCATGCGATACATCGGCTTGCCGGCCGAGTTGAGTTCCAGCGACCCACTACTCGGATCAAGACCCTGCAGGCCATGATCGCGTATGGCGCCGGGACCCGCGCCGTCGCAGCCATCCGGGTTTTCCGCATACCGCGGGTGCCCCGCGACGTAGACGGTGCCGTCGTCCGCGGCCACGCTGTAATACGAGTCGCAGCCGGTGTACTCGACCCACAGGTGCGTCACCGATGTCTGGGTGGCCGGGAACGCCGCGGCCGCATCACAGAGCCCGATGCGCGGGTAGGAACCGGCCGACACGTTCCACGGGTTGTAGCCGGTGGTCGCAATGTAGACCGTTGAATCGTCGGGCGACCAGGCCGCGGACCGGATGTAGTACGCCTCGCTGATCGTGCACTGGTAGGGGTAGCCCTGGGGCAGGTTCCCGTCGCTGCCATCCCATTCGGGTGATGTCCATCCGGTTACCGTGGCCGGGTCTGTGGCCAGGTTCAGCATGAAGATCTGCTGCCTGGGCAGGCCGCTCACCGAAGTGAAGTCACCCTCAACCAGGTCAAGCGTCCCGCCATGGCTGAGCTGCTGGTTGTTGATGGCAGAATGCACGTCGTTCGTGCACTGATCACTGTAGTTGCAGTAGTGGTAGTAGCCGGAGATGCCCAGCTGAAGGAAGCGGTCGTTCTTACCGGTGACCGGGCTCACGCTCGCCATGTACGGATCCCCGTGGCTTCCGTTGATCCAGGTGAACTGCCCGCCGACCAGCAGGTGCCCGGCTACCCCGAGCAGCGTGTCGACCGCGCCGCTGGCGGAGGTTCCGAAGGCCGGGTCCACCGCGCCGGTCGTGGTATCGACCTCCGCGATGTTCTTGACCGGCGTCCCGCTTACGCTGGTGAACTTCCCGCCGATGTACGCATCCGAGCAATCGGATCCGTTGAACGCGATCGAGTTAACCCGGCCACTGACGTCCGGCGCCCATGACGTCATCGTGAACGGCGCCGTGGCGCTGAAGCTGAAGACGTTGTTCCGCGTATAAGTGTTGCCATCCTGGGCGACCTCGCCGAAGATGCCCACCGCGTACATGGTGCCGCCGCACTGCACCAGCTGCCGGATGCGCTGCTCGGTAGAGGTCCGCTGCACCAGCTGCGGCGTCCCCGCGGCTGGCGTCGGTGACACCGAGCCCGTTTGGTCTGGTGTGCGGGTAGCAGGAGTGGCGCCCGCGGGTGCGGTATACCCGGCAACGCTGACCGCGAGCGCGCCCAGCGCCGCCACGGCGCCGCGCCGGAACTTCCATCGGCCCAGAAGGCGCATGATTTCCCCAATACGAAGGCCCGAGCAGGGTTGCCGTGCCCGTAACCATGACAAAGCGGCGCGGGCAAGCTTACGTACAAGACGCCCAGGTCCGGCGCCCGGTTGACATCATAATGTGCCGATTTCGAAGCGAAGGTCTGGTACGTCCGGCGCCAGCTCATACCTTCTCGCTGTTGAACATTTGTTGTACAGAGGCGACGTGACCGCGCACCAAGCAGGCCATGACCCGGGATGGCCACGACTATGGCATGCGATGGGTTCTGAGCCCCGAGGACACCGCCACCGTCATCGTCCGCGGCGCCGAGAAGAGCAAGACCGTATGTTGGACCGATTGCAGTAAGTAGTCCGCATCACAAGTACTTTCCTGGTCGTGGGTCAGCACCGGCTCAGCACGCAGCGCTGGGGTGAACGCCTGGTCCAGGACAGTAACCACGCGACCCCAGGAGCTGGGGACGAGGTGGCCGTAGATGCAGAATTTTCGTGGCGGCGGACGACGCAGGCTGCCAGCATGCTGCCATGACGGACTGGCGCAGCTCATTGCCCCGGGGCGCGCTCCTCATCTCCGTCGGCGGTGAGCCGGTGGCCGAGCACGCCGCGGGACTGACCGGCGGCGCCGGGACTGAGCGGTGCGGGCCGCGGACGAGGTTCCAGATCGCCTCGATCAGCAAGCAGTTCACCGCGGTGGCGGTGCTGGTCCTGGTCCGGCGGGGCCGCCTGGCCCTCGATGACCAGGTGACCCGCTGGTTCCCCGGCGGGCCTGGCGGCCCCGAAGGGTGGGCGGGCGTCACCGTCCATCATCTGCTCTCGCACACATCCGGCCTAGGGCACTGGGACGACTTTCCCGAGATCGACGTTTACGCCGGTCTGGACGGCGGGCAACTGCTCGCGACCGTGCTGGCCCGTCCGCTGCTCAGTGCGCCAGGGCAGCGTTTCTACTACAGCAGCCTCGGGTTCTGCCTGCTCGCACGGATCGTAGAGGAGGTGTCCTGCTGCCCCTATGCGCAGTTCGTCACCGAGGAGCTCTTCGAGCCGACCGGCCTGGCAGACACGTTCGCCGGTTCCCTCGCCGGGCGCCCGCACGTCGCATCGGGGCACACCGACGGTACCCCCGTGCCGAGTTATGAGCTGGACCTGACCGGCAAGGGCGCCGGCGACATCTACTCCACGGTGACCGACCTCGACCGGTGGAACCAGCGGATGCCAACCGTGCTGCTCGATGACACGAGCCGGCGGCTGATGTTCACCGGCCACGCCGCGGCCGGGGACAGCGCGGGCACCTGGGGGCCCGCTGACACCCACGGTTACGGCTGCTTTCTCAGCCCTATCGGCGCTGCGACGCTGCGCTACCACTCGGGCCACAATTCGGGCTTCAACTCCTTCAGCGGCTGGGTGCCGGAGCGGGAGTTCTCGGTGGCGATCCTGACGAACGACGACGCCATCGACCCAACGCACGTCGCGCGGGCCTTCTTGGCCGGCCACCGCAACCTGCTGGAGTAGCGACGGTGACCGTTATCCGAGCCCGACCTCGGCCTCGAACCGTGATCTTGAAGACTTGCGGTGGACGCCTCGCCCCGGTGAGGGCTTAGTGGTGGCGTATGGCTGGGGTCAACAGACCGGACGGCTCGCGGAGAAGGGGTGATTGTGGGAGCGTTTGACGGGTGAGCGAGGCGGAGGGCTGGGACTGGTCGCGGCATCCTGTGGGGATGGGGGCGAAGTCTCTGACCGCTGTGAGCTGTCTGCTCCTGGCCTGCCTGTGCTGCGCAGCATGCGGGCCGGGAACGCCATCTGCGCGTCCGGCTCCGCCAGCCGCTGCCACGCCGGCGGGGGCTCCGGCTGCGGTGCCTGTCAGGACCGCCGTTGCCTCACGGCCGGCAACCGCCCCTGAAGCCGCGGCCGCGGCCCCTGGATCGCGCTGCCCGCGGTACCCGGCAGCGACCTACGGCATCGACCCGAACCAGGTGGCCGGCACCGGAGGCGGTGTGCAGCTGGTCACCGTTGTCGCCCCGTCAGCGGCGAGCCTGACCGCGGCCTTTACCGCCTGGGATAGGCAAGCCGGCAGCTGCTGGAGCCCGGCGTCGCTTGCCGGGCAGCCCGCGCAGCCTTTCCGGGCCCAGACGGGCCACGGCGGCCTGCTGCCCATCTCACGGCGAGTACCTGGCGACTGGGCCACTCCCACGGGCCTGTTCCGGTTCGGCACGGCCATCTACGGCAACTCGGCCGTGAACCCAACTGCCCGCTACCCCTACCATCACCTGGCCTGCGGTGACTGGTGGGACGAGCAGCCTGGCAGCCCGGCCTACGACACCTTCCAGCATGTGCCCTGCGGGACCACCCCGCCCTATGGCGGCGATTCCGAGGCACTGTGGACCGAAATCCAGCCCTACCAGCACTTCATCGACATCAAGATGCCCAGCCCTCCAGACCACGGAGCCGGCATCTTCCTCCACGACGACATGGCAGTCGGGTACACCGAAGGATGCGTAGCCCTGCCCAATGCCGAGCTTGATGCCGTGCTCAGGTGGCTAAACCCCGCCGACCGCCCGCACATCCTGATCACCGTCGGCTGATTCCCTGCCGGCAACAGCGACCGTCACCTTTGTCCGCGGACGGTAGCCAGCGAGAGCAGAACGAGAATCGGCGAGCGCTGCCTCGGAACGCTCGGCTGGCCACCAATCCGATCAGGAATCGAGAAGCGCCAGGGTGTCGTCGGGCCTAGCATTCCTCCAGATGGCCGGCATCCTGCATAGCCTTGACATCGAAAGGGAGCCCGAGAATGCCCGCGAAGAATTCCAAGACCGAGTCCGACGGCTTCACCGCCGAGGAGCGTGCCGCGATGAAGGCGCGCGCCGCCGAGCTGCGCGCCGAGGGCAAGATGGGCGCCAAGAAGGCCGACGGGCTGCAGGCGGTCCTCGACAAGATCGCGGAGATGGCGCCGGAGGATCGCGCGCTCGCCGAGCGCGTGCATGTGACGGTGACCGCTACCGCCCCGGATCTGTCCCCGAAGACCTGGTACGGGATGCCCGCCTACACGAACTCCGACGGCAAGGTCGTCGTCTTCTTCCAGGACTCGGGAAAATTCAACTACCGGTACTCGACCCTGGGCTTCCAGGAGGCGGCCCACCTCGACGACGGGGACCTGTGGCCGGTGTCGTACGCGCTCCAGAAGTGGAGCGCCGCGGTAGAGAAGAAGGTCGCCGAGCTGGTGAAGGCTGCGGTCTCCTGACCGTTGCCGCGACCGCCGCGCGTGGCGCTGCTCTGTTAGCGGTACTGACGGCTGCACCTCAGCACCCCGCAGTCACGACCCTCCCTGCCACATCTCGGAGCGCTTTCCCGCATCCAGTCACGCGTGAACGACGGGCACCGACACCGGCAGATGCGGGCGTTCGGGCTGTGGTGGATCCGTATCAGCTGCACTGGCCTCGTCGCGCCGGCGCGCCCACGTCAATCCCGCCGGGCACGAGCAGACGTACCGCACCGTACGCGGCAGAAGAGTGCGCCGCGCTGCCCGCACGGTTACGTCTTCGCTCGGAGTAGCGCGGTCTTGGGGCCGCGCAGATGCCTTACTGGCGTGCGAGCGCGTCCGCGAGTTGCCTTGCATCGTGCCGACCAGGGAAGGGAAACTCCATTTTGAGCGATTTCGGGTCTCCCTCCATCGAGATGTGAAAGGTCGCTTTCAGCGCGGATTTAAACCGGGAGCTGGTGAGCGCTGGCCGGGGCAGCTCAGCGACAAGCGGCGGAGCCGGACGGCCTGATGGCGCCATGTCGAACAACAGGAGCCGTTGATTGGTCAGCACGGCATACCGTGTCTTGGGCCTGACCGCCACGATGAGCATGCCCGCCGTAGCTATGGAGGCAACGGCAGCCGTTGCCACCTGCCGTTTGACCGACACGGTACCCACATTCGGAGTACACGCCATCTCTACGCGCTCTCCCTCGCGGAGCACGGGTCCAACAAGATCCATCAGGCGGGCCCGGTTCTTGTGGAGTATCGGAAGTCGCTGATGCGGTTGTCTCTCACGGTGTATGACGGGTTACATGTCGAACCTTGCTGGCGTCGTGGTCAGCCTTGCCGTTGGCGTGCTCGCCTCGCTGCTCTGGCTGCTGCTGCTTTTCTCGGTCAAGCCGCGACTGGAAGTCGAGGTCAAATGCCGCCAGCTGAATAATCGCCCAGCCGCAGGGTGGGTATTCATTGTCACGAATAAGTCACGCACCACGGCGGTCCAGCTCCAGGCTCGGCTCTGGCATGTGGTGCCCGCAACCGTGGGCTTTCCGACGCGCCAGCGGGTAGCTTTGAAGAATGAGGCTTTGTTCCAGCTGAGCGGAACCCGGGCGAGTCGGCACCGGACCAGCGAGCAGCGGGTGGATCGCACTGGTGACAACCGTTTCCGGTTCCTTACTGATCCAGCGGATCTGCGGCTTGAGGATACTCTTGGTGATAACGATCGGCTTCTCTTCCAGGTCTGGGCGCAGCACGGCTTCACGAACTTCGGCCGGGTGAAGACGCTAGTCGTCAAGAAAGATGACCTCGAGGGCTCTTGAACGCGCAGCAGCATCGCGTTCCAGCCTGAAGTGTGGTATCAACGGCGAATGCCGGCTTGTCCCGCGCAGTTCCTACAGGGGAAGGTGCAGACATGGGTGCCTGGGGCAGCGGCCCGTTCGAAAATGACGACGCGCTGGACTTGCTGATCAAACTCCGCGACACGACGGCAGAGAACCAGCCGCGGCAGATCCGGCTTGCCCTGACGTTGCCAGAGGGTTACGTGCAGGTCTCCGCCTCGTCTGAAGCTGTCGCGGCCGCGGCGCTTGTCGCGGCGGCAAATGGAATGCTGCTG
This sequence comes from Actinomycetota bacterium, assembly GCA_003168255.1. Classification (GTDB taxonomy): domain Bacteria; phylum Actinomycetota; class Actinomycetes; order Streptosporangiales; family Streptosporangiaceae; genus PALSA-505. The sequence continues at coordinate 49,717 of PMSU01000022.1, read as the reverse complement.
CAAGAGCCAGCGGAAGCTGCGGAATTGGTGCGGTCTGGCGCTGTTCCGGCAGGCGACGAGGTCCGGCAGCTGGCGGGTGCTGCGCTCTCACGGGTGACCGGCAATGAAAGCGAGTGGCGGGAACTCTGGGACGAGGCCGGACTGCTCACCGAGGCAACCAGCATCTTGGACCAGATTCTGGCCCATCTGTGACGGCAGTCGGTTCTTGCGCGTCACCAATCGCACTCGGCGGCAGATGTGTGCGGTTACTTATAGTGGAATCGGGCTTGCAGGATCACGAGGTTGTCGCCGTCTATCAAGTATCAGTGGTCACCTAATGCAGGATCTCGATGTACCCGTCCGTTCCATCCACGCGGATCCGCTGCCCATCGGGGATCAGCCGGGTGGCATCTACCACACCGACGACGGCCGGCAAGCCGTACTCCCGTGCGATCACCGCGCCATGGGTCATCAAGCCCCCCACCTCCGTCACCAAGCCCTTGATCGCCACGAACAGGGGCGTCCAGCTGGGGTCCGTGTAGGCCGTGACCAGGATGTCGCCCGCTTCGAGATCGGCCTGCGCCATATCCAGGATGACGCGGGCCCGCCCTTCGATGACCCCGGCGGAGACCGGTAGGCCGACCAGGGCACCGGTCGGCACGTCGTCGCGTCGGTACGCCCCGGCGATGACCTCGCCTTCCGATGTGAGCACCCGGGGCGGCGTGAGCGCTTGATACGACCGGAACGCGTCCTTGCGCCGGCCGATGAGCTGGTCATCCACGTGGTTCGTGCGCGCGACGTCGTGGAGCTCTGGGAACCTCAGGTAGAAAATGTCTTCCTTCTCACGTAGCACGTGGGCCTGCACGAGGCGCTCGGCCTCTTTCAGCAGGGCCTGCTTGTACACGAAGTAGCGGCTGACCATGCCGTACTTCGGATACTCCCGGTACCCGATGAAGGTCCGGACCCGGTCGATCATCCGCTTGGCCTCTTGCGACTTCCGCTCCCCGTCCGGCAGGACCCGCAAGCGCTCCAGCACGTCCTGCTCCTTCGCCCAGGCCTCCTGCCGCCCTTGCTCGAAGCGCCGCGCGCCGGCGCCCGGCTCGAAGTTCTTGATGTTGCCGAGGATCACGGGCACGAGCGTGGCGGGGCGTTCACTCCAACGCGGCCGCGTGATGTCGATTTCACCGACGCAGCGCATGCCGTACTTTTCGAGCCACGCCTCGATGGCGTCTCGCGCTTCCCGCCCGCCCGCGAGCTTGGCCAGCTCGTCCAGGAAACCCTCGTCCTCGACGTGGTGCAGAAACGCCACCACGTCCGGATGTGGGCGGATCACGTCTGCGACGTCGAGCAGCGCCAGCCCCATCTCCGACGTGACGTTATGGGGAACGGACTGCGTGAGCGTGTCCGCCGCGTTCTTCTCGCCCAGCCACGCCTCCAGCCGCTCGTTGAGCCACCACGCGGCCTCCATCGCCGACATGAACACCTGATGGCTCTGCGGATCGAACAAGATCCGCTTCAGCTCCTGGATGTCCGCCCGGATGAAGTCGAGCAGCGCCTCCCCGGACTTCGTCCGGATGTCGCGTTCCGAGGCGGCGATGGATGCCTCGCTGCGCCCGATCAGCTCGGTGACGATGGCCGGATCGGTCTCGATCGGGGCTGGCGCGCCGCCAAACAGTGGCCCGGGGGGACCCTCGTCAGGGAGCGGCCGGATGAAGCCGTCACGCTCGAGGATGGTCTGCAGCGCGTCCCCCGTCAGCGGATCGGATCTCCCCAGGGCCTCCAGGAGGCCGGCGCGGCTCGCCGGCGAGGCCAGCCTTTGGGTGACATCGACGAACAGGCGGCCGCCGGCCTCGGCCATCGGCGCGGGGGTCGTCATCTGCCAGAAGGACAGCCCCAGGGGCCTCATGGGGTCGGTCATCATCTGCTGATGACCGACGGAGACATAGACGTGGTTCTCCCGGTCGCCGGACTCGGGGATGGGGAACAGCGTGGTGATCGGCCGGCTCTGGACGATCTGGAAGCCATCATCGACCAGGCACCATTCGATGTCCTGCGGACGGCCGAAGTGCGCTTCGATCCGCCGGCCGAGCCGCGCGAGCCGCACAACCTGCGCATCCGTCAACGCCGGCTGCTCCTGCCGCTCCGGGTCGATCGGCTGTTCCTGAGTCCCGCCTGCCGGCGAGGCGTGAACCGCGAGCTGCTTGGCGCCGACCGCCTTGGCGACGACCTCGCCGTCGCGCACCTTGTAGACGTCCGCGTTCACCAGGCCAGAGACCAGGGCCTCACCGAGGCCGAAGCTGGCCTCCACGGAGACGACCCTCCGGTTGCCCGTGACGGGGTCGGCCGTGAACAGGATGCCGGCCGCATCCGGGAAGACCATCTGCTGCACGACCACGGCCATGCGGACCCTGCGGTGGTCGATGCCGTTCCGCAGGCGATAGGTCACGGCCCGCTCGGTGAACAGCGAGGCCCAGCACCGGCTGACGTGCTGGAGGATCGCCGCCGGGCCCACGACGTTCAGGTACGTGTCCTGCTGGCCGGCGGAGGAGGCCGTCGGCAGGTCCTCTGCCGTCGCGCTGGATCGGACGGCGTAGGCAGCTTGCCCGCCAAGCCGGGTGACCGAGCGGGTGATCGCCGCCGCCAGATCGTCAGGGATGGCAATCCCCTCAAGGGTCCGGCGGATCTCCGCACTGAGCGTGCGGATCGACTGCCGGTCGCCGGGGTCCAAGCGCGACAGCCGATCGAGCTGATCGTCGATCCAAGGCACCGTTGTCATGATCCGCCGGAAGGCGTCCGTCGTCACGCAAAAGCCAGCCGGCACACGAATGCCTTCGATCCGCGAAAGCTCCCCCAGGTGCGCGCCCTTGCCGCCAACGAGCGCGACCTGCGTCTTGTCGATCTCTTCGAGACCCAGCACGTAGCGCTCGATCACCGCGACACCTCCAGGGTGGCCGTGCTCCGCTGCACTGCGATGGCCCACAGAACCTGCGGCATGACAGACTCTGCCGAACCTCGCGTTTGGCACGCCCTCATCTCGTTCCTTCCTCCCCCGCGCGAGTCATACGTCGACAACACCCGCGCGCACCTTCGGATCACCCATTCCATAAATTTCCGAGCCCGGCCTGCGATTATGCGGCACGACCGGGGTCTTGCGGCAAGCCCCCCGGTGCGCTATATGTTGGAAGTGGAGAGGAGTGGGCACTCTCCTTTTCCTTGCTTACCTGGCGAGGTCGTCCGGTCCGTCCAGCCGCGTCAGCTTTCGCGGGTTCCGGACCAGGTAGACCCGGGTGACCCGCCCGTCCTCCAGCACGAGGCTCACTGCGGCCTGCTCGCCGTCGACCTCGAGGCGGCCCGCGGGCGCGCTGTTGAGCCACACGGTTTGAACGGGGCGGGCCGGGTGCTATTGCTGCTCGTCGCCGCCGTCGGCGAACAGCTCGCTTCCGGTGACGAAGCTGCTCAGGTCTGAGGCCAGGAACAGCACTGCGCTGGCGATTTCCTCCGGGCGTGCGACACGGCCGAGAGGCAGGCCCGCGGCCAGCTGCTTGACCAGGGCGTCGGCCTGCGCGTCATCGGGTGCGAGGGCGCGCAGGCCTTCAGTCTCGGTCGGGCCCGGGACGATCGTGTTGACGCGCACGCCCCGCCCGGCGAGCTCGCCGGCCCAGGTCCGGGCGAAGGACCGGATCGCGGCCTTGCTCGCGGCGTAGACGCCGAAGGCGGGCGTGCCGCTCGTGGCGGCGGTCGATCCGGCGAGGATTACCGACGCGCCGCGGTTGAGCAGCGGAAGCGCCGGTACCGGACCACCCACTTGTGCGGGCAGGACTTCCACGCGTCTTCGGGACATAGGCAGCGCTTGAAGATTCTGGCCACGGCGGTAATACCTCCCGAGTCTGGAGCCATTCCTCCACGTGCCGCTCGCGGAACCGCAGGTACCGGCCGACCCGGTAGCCGCGAAGGCCCCATTGCCGCCAGCAGCCGTAGACGGTCTTCTTCGGCACGCCCAGGTAGGCAGCCAGTTCCTCTACTGACAGGAGCCGGTTCGAGCTGCCCAAGGGAGCCGTGTGCCGGGCAGCCCGGTGCTGGATGGATACACGCTCGCCTCCGGCCCCGCGGTCAAGTTCATGGCGGTCTCCCCTGCCGCTGGTCACGGCAGCCTCCCGCCGGCAAGCGCGGGCCTGGGTGCACGTGGCGGATCCTGAGGCAGGGGTCCCGGGTGGCGGCCGGCTGCGCCGTACTGTTCCTCTCTTGGGTTCCGGCCGCTTTGCGGGCCGTGAGGCAGGACGGGCTGGCCTGCCACCCGGGACCGGCGACATCCAGCGCCATCTCCGCCAGGCCTGTCAAGCTGGCGCTGGTGACGGGATTCCCGGCAACTCGGCCGAGCATGGCGATCCCAGGCCAGTGCAACCGGCGAAACAGGCGGGTGAGCGGCTGTCCGGCCCGGACGGCGCACGTGGGCGTCGTACGCGCACGGTCCCGGGAAATGCGCCGGGCCGACCTTGCGGGGCCTTCGTAGCCGACCACTCGGCCTTGCAGGCGCGACGCCGACATCGTGCATGACTACGAAGAGGATCGGTTTCTCAGCCGACGCCGCTGGCACCGGCACGAGATGAAGGCATAGCAGTGTGCACATGTGGACTCAGGTCCCGCTGCGTGCCGCAATTCGCTGACTACTTATAAATCCTGTTTTCGACCCTGTTTTTCACGCCGGTCTTCCAACTTTCTCGCGGGCGGCCACTAGTAGGCATTGGCGCAGCGCATAACCCCAGGTCAGAGGCATCTTAGACCGGTTCTGACGCGGGCTTACCCCAGGATTCGGCGGGTTTTACCCCACGGACGGTATCCTGGCCGCACGGCATCGGCCCTGCTCGGAAGGGGGTGGTCACGTTGCTACCCAACCTGACCTTGATGCCAAGGGCTAAACACCCAAGTGCGGGATAACCACAACCCGGCCCGTCCAGTCGTGGGCAGTCAGGTGCTCCTTGGGCAAACGGGGACCGCAGTGGACTGTGGTCGCAAGATGTGGGTCGCGGCAAGCCAAGGCTAAACCGAGTGGGACGGTCACCTGTCGGGCCGTCCCGCTTCTTCACGTCAGGTCGTGCTGCCCGGCCCTGATGCCTGCGATGAAGTCGCGCCACGCGGCCGGGGTCAAGGCCAGGACGGCCCCGTCCGGGTTCTTGCTGTCACGGACGGCCACGCGGCCGGGAAGATTACTGGCAACTTCCACGCAGTCGCCGCCGTTGCCGCCGCTGCGGGTGCTCTTGCGCCACTGGGCGCGGGTCAGGTCCATTTCTCTTGTGCCACCTTCATGATCAGGTCGCGGGATGCGGTCCGGTGGAGGGCTTCGCCGCGCAGGTTATCGAAGATCACCCCGGCCTCGCGGACAGTGGAGGGAATCTCTGTCACCTGGCCTGTGGTCGCGGTCTCCAGGTACACGTTACCGCCGTCGCTGTCGAGGGCAGCGACCGAGAAGGCACCCAGGAGCCCGGTCCGGGCGCCGGCCGTGAACGGGATGACCTGTACCGACACCCTCGGCCACTCGGACGCTTCCGCCAGCCGCATGAGCTGGTCGTGCATGATCTTGGGCTCACTGATAGCCCGGCGCAGGACACCCTCATCCAGGAGTGCCCACAGGCGCGGAGGATTGGCACGGGTCAAGATGTCCTGCCGTGCGATCCTGGCCGCGACCTGCTGCTCGATCTGCTCGTCGGTCGCGTCGGCCTGCGCGCCGCGCAGCACGGCACGGGCATAGTCTTCAGTCTGGAGCAGGCCGGGGACCAGGAGCGGCTGGTAAGTCCGCAAGATTACCGCTTCGGCTTCGATATGCGCCCACGGGCGGAACCAGCCAGGGATGGCCCGGTTCCGCAGGCCCTTGCGGAGGTTCTTCCACAGCCGAGCCAGGCCGTTACGGGTATCCAGTTGCGGTACGGCGTCCAGCCGCTCGGGAAAATCCCTGGCCGGCGGCCGGTCGCCGGTCTCGATCTTGCTGATCACGTCGTGGGAGACGTTCACCAGCGCGGCCAGCTCGGTCTGGGACAGCCCGGCCCGCTCCCGGTAGTAGCGCAGTTCCTCGCCGAAGACGCCCTGCGGGGTTCCGTCCTGGTCACGATCGCGCGTCATCGGCACACCCTCGACATGGCATCGGCGCGGGCGCTTCCCGGTTGGCATTCGCCCGGCTTGCTATCTGGTCCCCTACACAGGGTAGACCTGCGCGGACAGGCTGTGGGGTAAGGCAACCGCCCCCCGCAGAGGACTTCCATGACCGCCGGCACCGATGCTTATCTCAGCAGCGCCCTTGAACTCGCCCCGCTGGACACCGCGATCGGGTGCTTCCGCCTGCACGCGGTCGCGGTGCTGAAAGAGTGGAACCTGCCGCGTGACCTGATCGCGGACGCCGAAATGCTGGTCAGCGAGCTAATGACCAATGCCGCCGACGCCTCAGCCTGCATGCCCGAGCGTCCCCCGGTCGCCTTGCGGCTGATCGCCACCGGGAAGACTCTCATGATCGAAGCATGGGACCAGAGCCCGCTCGATCTTGAGCCCTGCGAGGCAGGCATGTATGACGAGTGCGGTCGCGGCCTTACCGTCATAGCCGCGCTCAGCGCGCGGTGGGGCTGTGACCGCACCGGGTACCGGCGCAAGCGGGTCTGGGCTGAGCTTGCGCTGTGAGCGGGCAGCGTCGCGCTGTGCGCAGGCGAGACAAAGCGGGACAGACCACTCAGGCGTCATAACGACTTGCGCAATTGCGAGGTAGCGACTCGCCAATCGTTGCCGCCTGCGCGTAATCTCGGTTCGTGGCCGGGGAGGAAGCACACGCAAAGGGGGAGGACGGCCTTCAGCGCGCCAAGCACTGGTTAGACTCGTCAACTCGCCTGAAGCGCGTATGGACGTCCCGCGATAGATCGCTGGGCCAGTTGTGTCATTTTGAATGGCCCCATGCTACGGGTCAGATGAGACCGTTCAGCTTTGATCTTGGCGGAAACTTCCAAGGAGGAAGCCTCCACGACCAATCTTTCCTGGCGGAGGTCAAGAACTACAGATACGAATCCGACTTGCCCGTGGAGTTCCGTAAGTTTCAGGCGAAGTGCTACGTCGCGCTGATGCGCCAGCCATCGCTGAGTGATCACTTTCTCTGGATCTCTTGGGCACCCTTCCAGGCGGGGAAGTGGGATAAGCACGCAACAGTAGATAGCGTCTGCGCTGCGCTCAAGCATAAAGACAATCGAAACCGTCTTTTTGGCGTAGACACAGAGGCTGATGCCGTGACACAATTGGACAAGGCACTTGCCGCTCAGGTCGCGAACCGGATCTGGCTCGTGACACTTTGCGATCAACAGGAGCAGTTGGTCCTAATGGGCAAATATCATAAGGTTATTTCCAGTCTCATGGCCGAGGAGTACGGATCATGAGACTGGAATTCCAGCGCGCCCTGAGCGCCGCAGAGGAGCGACGTGATCCGTCTGGCCGGATCTCGGTTATCAAGCAAGCCGTGTTCAATGAACTCAAAGCGATAGACCCAACTGTTCAGGTGCGCTTCACTGACTACTTTAACCACACCATCGCGCCCGACATCGTGTTGCAGTGGCCGCACGAGAGCCGTCGCGAACGCTTCCTGTTTGTCAGACTGCAAAGTACGCCCGAATGGCTCCTGAACGACTTGCCATTCGTTGCACCCCATCGACCGCTTGTCTTCACCCTGGGCGATCTTGATATTCATACCCGGGGAAAGTCGTCTGGGACCGCACGTGCGTCCCTGGAAACTGAGTCGATTGCCGCAGGAACATGGATAACTGACTCATCTGGCACCGAGGCCATGTCCAAGTCGCGTGCTCAGGGTGTTGCCCTTGGACTATTGGGTCAGGCTATGGTGCGAGGCGGCAAGGGTGTCTCTGACGGCAACGACATCGCGGCGCTCACGACGGACACGGAAGCAGGGTTCACCGAGGCAGGTAGTCCATCTTCACTTAATGTCACCTCTGCGGCGGACACGATCCGTTCTGCCGTGGAAACAATCGAAAGCCATCTTGATGATGCTCAGTCAGGTCGCCTGATACGCCTACTCCGCGCAGTGTGGGAGGGGCACGGCGGCGATAGTGCCCTCTTCCCGAAAACGCGGGACATAGGAAGACTGACTGCTGATGATCTTTCTTATCTACTGAAGTCGGCTACCGAGGCATCTGTCGGGTTCTGGTATCGAATTGGCCGCACACTAACAACTGAGCTACTCGGGCAGATCCGCGTTGAAGACCCATCCGCGAGCCTACAGGCGCTTGTCGCCGGGAACCTTGAATCTTTGCAAGCCAAAGGTATTCGCCTTCGGCATGAGCCGTTTCATGTTGATGAGCCGGAGCAGCAGGTTCCGCGCTGGCGCGTGGACCGGGGATGCCTTACTATGCGTGGCCTCAACTGGACAGCCTATATTGCCGCTCAAACGAAAGAAGAATTTCCGTCACCGGATCCAATTAGTCAGGTAGAAGTACCGGATCTGGAAACATTGCGGTCACGTGCAGCGGCCAGCGTTCCGATCACCCGGATACAGTTTGGCCGAGACGATAGGGCTTTCACGTATGAGTCCAAGGATGGCCGTACCATTCTTGACGTACCAGAACTGGACGCGGCCGTAGCTGATCTTGGCGTTACAGAAGTAAGTGAAGCTACAGCGAGACTTCCTGGTGGCGGAAGCGTTGAAATTGACTTCCCTACGAGGACGGGAGCCGGACCCACGAATTCTAGACTTCCTCTTGGTTCTCTAATGCGATCGATCTTGCCGCTGCTGGGAGAATTTCCAAGCGGGGAGCTAACCGAGTTGCGCAGCGTACTCACAGACAGGCTGAACCCTGAACTACCTCTTGTGTGGGGATCAACTGAGCCGGATAAGTCATGATGGTCACCTGGCGGCGTTCGTTATGACCCAGAATTCTGTCAGACCCTTCCGATAGACTGAACCTGTAATTAAATACAGGTGCCCCCGCGAATGCGTCAACACTCCGGGGGCCTGGACCAAGGGATAGGACCCCATGGCCTCCACCAAAGTATCATCCACGCGCGACGCCGCACAGATAGGCAGTGCATCCACTGTCAGGCGGCACACGCCTGAGGTAAAGCGACAGATTGTCGACCCTGCGGATTCACTCAGCCACGAAAGGTGATACGCGGCCCGTGCTACGTTCAGAAATCCCAGGATGCCCGCTAACGGATCGGGACCCTCGTGACCTATCGACCGCCCACCTGGCCCGTCTCCATCAAAGGCATCGCCGTCGACGACCACGGCCGCGTGCTGTTGCTGAAGAACGAGCGTCAGGAGTGGGAGCTGCCCGGCGGGCGGCTGGAGATCGGCGACCCGGCAACCGAAGTGCGCGGAGACGACAGCCCAGAGCAGGCTCTCGAAAGGGAAATACTCGAAGAGACCGGGTGGGAGGTCAAGGCGGGCCCGCTCATCGCGGGCGGGACCTGGATCTACGAGCCCATCCCCGGTCGGCGAGTACTGATCATCACCTACGGCTGCACCGTACTGACCCCCAACCGCGCCCCGGTTCTCAGTCATGAGCACAAGCAAGTCGGCCTGTTCTCTGCCGAAGCGGCCGCTCAACTGAACATGCCCCAGGGCTACAAGCAATCCATCGCCACCTGGTACGTACGGACCTGACACAGTGCCGCCACCCGCCGCAGACGATCAGGCGGGCACCGCCTGCCAGCCCTCACGGCGGCCGGTGGACTGGCACTGGGCCACGCCGCAGGCCCAGCGCATACTCGCTGACGGTCGCCTCGGCGACATTTTGCGGTTCCACCGGGCGATCCACAGCTTGAGCCAGGCGCAACTCGCCGCCATCCTCGATTACGACAAGACCTATATCTCCGCTCTGGAGACCGGCAAGCGGGCGCTTGATGACATCGGTTCACTGCGCCGGGTGTGCGCCCTGCTGCATGTCCCGCCGCATATTCTCGGCATCACCGACCCGGCCGACAGTGATCACCGCGCCATGCTCCAGTTCGGCGAATCCACCGTCCGGCTGGCCGAGATCGCCCGCCAGTCCGGCCACGCCGCCGAAGCAGTCACCGAACTATGGCCGCTGGCCGCCCGGCTGGAAGCACGCATCGCCGGCGGCCACAGCGAGCGGGACGTGCTGCGCCTGCTCGCGCGGACCCATACCTGCCTCGGTGTTGCCCTAGGCAACGTCTTGCCTGAGGAGCGGCTGCCAACCGCCGCCCGCTGGACCGCGAAAAGCGTACAGATAACCCGCCACTTCGACGACCCCGAACTCAACACCCATGCCCTGCGGATGCACGGCAACGAGCTACGCAAAGCCGGCCTGCGCGGAGCCGCGGTCACCCGGCTGCGCCAGGCTGCATTCCTGGCCCCCGACCGGGACGCCCGCGCTGCCACCCTGCCTCTTCTGGCCCGGGCAGCCGGCGCCACCGGCGACGCCAGGCTTTTCGACCAGGTGATGCACGAGTGCAACGTGCTACTTGACCAGGCCGGGCACACTAGCCTGTTCAACCCGTTCGCACTGCACGAAATCCAGCTACGCGGCCTGATCGCCACCGGCCGCGCCAATGCCGCGATACGGCTGGCTCCGCGAGGAGTTGGCTGCATAAACCTGCGCAGCTGGGGCAAGCTCCAGCACCACTCCGGAAGCTCGAAGACGCGCGTACGTCATGGGACTCAGGGTCAGCACGGATTCAGCACCGGGTTCGGAAACGGCGGGCAACAACCGGCATTAACCGGATAATCCAGACACCGGAACGGGCCGCCAGACTCGTCGGCCTAGCAGCCCGTTTCGCGTGGGGCAGGTTCGAGAGAACGCAGGTCAGCGGCCCGTCATCAGCCCTTAAGAAGCTGCCGCGCCATCACCACGCGCTGGATCTGGTTGGTGCCCTCGTAGATCTGGGTGATCTTGGCGTCGCGCATCATCCGCTCCACCGGGTAGTCATTGACATAGCCGTACCCGCCGAGCAACTGCACCGCATCGGTGGTGATCTCCATCGCGGCGTCTGAGGCCAGGCACTTGCAGGCCGAGGAGAAGAAGGTCAGGTCGCTGTCCGGTTGGCCGGCCATGGCGCGCTCCGACTTGGCCGCGGCGGCGTAGGTGAGCTGCCGCGCGGCTTCCAGCTTCATCGCCATGTCGGCGAGCATGAACTGGACGCCCTGGAACTCGGCGACCGCCTTGCCGAACTGCTGCCGCTCCTTCACGTAGGACAGTGCGTAATCCAGCGCCCCCTGGGCGATGCCGAGAGCCTGGGCGGCGATCGTGATCCTGGTGTGGTCCAGGGTCGCCAGCGCGGTACGGAAACCCGAGCCCTCCTCGCCGATGATCCGGTCGGCCGGGATCACGCAGTTGTCGAAGTACAGCTCTCTGGTGGGTGAACCCTTGATGCCGAGCTTGTGCTCTGGCGCGCCGAACGTGAAGCCGGCATCGTCTTTCTCCAGCACGAACGCCGAGATCCCGCCGGCCCCGCCCGACGGATCGGTCACCGCCATCACCGTGTAGAACTTCGCCACTCCGGCGTTGGTGATCCAGCGCTTGGTGCCGTTCAGCACGTAACTGTCGCCATCACGCACGGCGCGAGTCTTCATCGCGGCGGCGTCCGAGCCTGCCTCTGGCTCGGACAACGCGTAGCAAAACATCGCCTCGCCGCGCGCCACCGGCGGCAGGTACCGCTGCTTGAGATCCTCCGAGGCCGCCAGCATCAACGGCATCGTGCCGAGCTTGTTCACCGCGGGAATCAGCGAGGACGCCGCGCATGCCCGCGCCACCTCCTCGATGACGATCGCCGTGGCGATCGCGTCGGCGCCCGCACCGCCGTATGCCTCGGGGATGTGCACCGCCTGGAGGTCCGCCTTGACCAAGGCGTCATACACGTCCCAGGGGAACTCCGCGGTCCGGTCCACCTCGGCCGCGCGAGGGGCGATCTTGTTGTCGGCGAGCGCCCGCACCGACTCGCGGAGGGCATGGTGTTCTTCGGAAAGCGCGAAGGCGGGGAAGTCAAGGCTCATGACTCGATGGTAGGAGGTGGCAGCCGGGAGCGCGCGGACGGCTTACCCCGTGGGCTCGTCGTCCAGACTGGCGCGCAACGCAGCGCCCTTCGCCTTTGCCTGCTGGCCGAGCTGCTCCTGGAACAGGATCATCCGGTTGTGCAGGTCGACGTCTGAAATACCGAGTATCCGAACGGCGAGTAGGCCGGCGTTGCGGGCACCGCCGACCGCCACCGTGGCAACCGGGATCCCGGCAGGCATCTGGACGATGGACAGCAGTGAGTCCAGGCCGTCCAGATGGGCGAGCGGTACCGGCACGCCGATCACCGGCAGCGGGGTGACCGCGGCGAGCATGCCGGGCAGGTGCGCCGCGCCGCCGGCGCCGGCGATGATCACCCGCAGGCCCCGCCCGGCGGCCGCGGAACCGTAGTCGATCATGTCGCGGGGCATCCGGTGCGCCGACACCACGTCAGCCTCGTACGCAACCCCGAATTCGTCTAGGGCAGCCGCGGCGGCCCGCATCACCGGCCAGTCCGAGTCACTGCCCATCACGACGCCGACCAGCGGCTGGGCAGTCACGTGGCATCCCTCGCGGACGGCGCGGACGCGGAGTCAGGCAGGGACCGCGCAGCTGCGGGATCGGGCGCCGCCGCGGCCGCTGGTGACGGCGTGGCTGCCTCTTTCGGGTTGCCCCAGCGAAGGTAGCCGGCCGCGCTGGCCGCGCGATCCCGCAGCTCCGCCAAGTCGCTGCCGAGCGCGGTGACATGGCCGATCTTGCGCCCGGGCGTGGCGCGCTTGCCGTAGAGATGCACCTTGAGCGCCGGGTCGGCGGCCATCACGTGATGCAGCCTGGCCAGCATGTCCCCGTCATCGCCGCCCAGCACGTTAGCCATCACCACCTGCGGCGCGACCAGCTCCGGCGCGCCGAGCGGCAGGTCGAGCACGGCCCGCAGGTGCTGCTCGAACTGGGACGTTCGCGCCCCCTCGATGGTCCAGTGCCCGCAATTGTGCGGGCGCATCGCCAGCTCGTTGACCAGCAGCCTGCCGTCGATCTGGAACAGTTCCACGGCGAGCAGGCCGGTCACGTCGAGTTCCGCCGCGATCCGCAGCGCCAGCGACTGCGCCGCGCGGGCCAGCCGCAGCGGAAGTCCGGGCGCCGGGGCGAGTACTTCCCGGCAGATCCCGTCTCGCTGCACCGTCTGCACCACCGGGTAGGCGGCCCCTTGGCCGAACGGCGAGCGCGCGACCAGCGCGGCAAGCTCGGCATCGAAAGCGACATACTCCTCGGCGAGCAAGCTGACGCCATGCGCAAGCACACGGGCTGCCTGCTCGGCGGACTCGCACACCCAGACGCCCTTGCCGTCATAGCCGCCGCGGGCTGCCTTGAGCACTACTGGCCATCCGCACCGTTCGGCAAAATTCGTAACGTCGGCGAGCCTGGTCACCGGGGCGAACCGGGGGCACGGGACGTCAAGCTCGCCGAGTCGCCGCCGCATCGCTAGCTTGTCCTGGGCGTAGCGCAGCGCGCTCCCGCTCGGGTGAATCGGCACCGCTGCCTTCTCCAACGCGTCCAGCTGCGGCCCCGGCACGTGCTCGTGGTCGAATGTCACGGCGTCACAGCCGCTGGCGAGGGCAAGCAGATCCTCGATCGAGCGATGATCTCCGACCCGGGTATCGACGCAGACCTGAGCGGCGCTATCGGTGGCCGCGGACGCCAGCACGCGGACCCTGACGCCGAGGCCGATCGCCGCCTGACAGGTCATCCGGGCGAGCTGGCCGGCCCCGACCATGCCCACCAGCGGGCCGCCTCCACCACCGTGCTCAGCCACGGGCGGTAGCCTACGCGGCCTGCTGCCCGAGCCGCCTGGGCAACACCCCCTCGCCGCCGCTATCCCTTCTCGGCACAAACTTCACATACTGGTTACATTGGCAGACGGCAGTTGATCTAGCGCTCCCTCCCCGGCACGCTCTATCATCGCGTCGGCCGCACCTGCGGAAACCGGCGTAAGGAGCAGAGGCCGATGGCGACTTCGGACGGGCAAACGCAAGCGCCGGCGGGCGCGCCAGTCGCCACGCTGGTGCGCGAGGGCAGCTACGGCGAGAAGGTCGTCGCGATCGAGCCGGGCGGCGCGGAATTCATCCCGCTGAAAGAGCGGCACGGCCGGCCGCTTCAGCTCTTCTGGACCTGGACCTCGCCGAACCTGGAGTTCGCCACGATCTTCGTCGGTGTCCTCGGGGTGGCCCTGTTCGGCTTGACCTTCTGGCAGGCGTTGCTGGCCATCGTCCTGGGCACCGCGGTCGGCTCCATCACTCAGGGCCTGCTGTCGGCCCGCGGGCCCGCGCATGGCGTGCCGCAGATGGTTCTGAGCAGGCTCGGCTTCGGCTACTGGGGCAACGTGCTGCCGGCCGGGCTCAACGCGCTGACCGCGGGCATCGGCTGGTTCGCCGTCAACAGCGTGAGCGGCACGTTCGCGCTGAACACGCTCACTCACATGCCGAAACCATTGTGCCTGGTGATCATCGTGGTGGCGCAGATCGTGATCGCGTTCTTTGGCCACAACCTGGTGCATGCCTTCGAGCGCTACGCCTTCCCCGTTCTCGCCATCATCTTCCTGATCACCACCGTCGTGATGCTGGCCAAGTCGCATCCGGGCGGGCACGTCCCGGCCGGCTTCGCGGGAACGACGGGCGGGTTCCTGCTCACCACCGGCGCCGCGTTCGGCTACGCCTGCGGCTGGAACCCCTACGCGGCCGACTACACCAGGTACATGCCGCCCGATTCGAGCAAGCGCGCCGTCGCCCTCTGGTCCGGGCTCGGCCTGTTCGTGTCGTGCACCCTGCTGGAGATCGTCGGGGCCGCGTCGGTGACGCTGAGCGGGGCCAGCTCGATCGGCAGCAACCCCACCGGCGCCTTCACCGGTCACCTGCCGACGGCGCTCGCAGATGCCACCCTGCTCGCGATTGCCCTTGGTGCCATTGCCGCGAATGTGCTCAACATCTACTCGGGGGCACTGTCGTTCACCGCGCTCGGCATCAAGCTGCCGCTCAGGCAGCGCCGCGCCATCGTGGCGCTGACGTTCGGCGTCATCGGCTTCGTCGTGGCCCTGACCGGGCTGCACGACGCCGGCGCCAAGTACGAGAACTTCCTGCTTGTCATCGCGTACTGGATCGCGCCCTGGCTGGCGGTTTTCTTCTGCGACCAGATACTGCGGCGCGGCCCGGTCGACGCCCTGCTCTACGACACCAGGCATAGCAACTGGGCAGGTCCGGTGGCGATGCTGGTCGGCATCGTCGTGTCGATCTGGCTGTTCTCCAACCAGACGGAATACGTGGGCATAGTGCCCAGCCACGTCCCCTCCGCCGGAGACCTGACCTTCGAGGCCGGCTTCATCCTCACCACAGTGATCTACCTCGGCTGGCACGCCGTCGAGCGCCGCCGCGGCCAGGCCGGGGCCACGCACTAGCCGGGCCGGGTCAAATCACGGCATGGCCCCGGCAAAGTTGGCGCAGCGTGGCAACCCCGCCGGGTAGCCTGACAGCTTCTGTCGCCATCGGCGGTTACCGGCATGCTCTGTCGTCAAAGAGATGCCACCGGCAGTGTCTGAGAGGGGACCGGCCCACATGGGGAGCCTGATCACTGGCATGTACCGCCGCTTTGCCGGCCTGATCGCCGAAATGGCCAAGTTTGGCGTGGTCGGCGCGATCGCCGCGGTAGTCGATATCGGCGGCGCGGCCTATCTGCACGGGGCCGACGGCTTCGGCCCGCTGACGGCCAAGGCGATCTCGATAGCCGCCGCCACGGTGGTCTCCTACGTCGGCAACAGGTTCTGGACCTTCCGGCACCGGGCCAACCATGCACTGCTTCGCGAGTGGATCGTCTTCTTCGCGCTGAACGCGATCGGCTTGGTGATCGCGGAGGCCGCGATCGGATTCACTTACTACGTGCTCGGCCTGCACGGGACGATTGCCTACAACCTGGCACAGGTGGCGGGGACCGGGCTTGGCACCGTGTTCAGGTACTGGTCGTACAAGAAGTGGGTGTTCGTCGCGCCGCAGACCGCCCCGCAGGACGACGCCGGGCTCGCGTCACGGGAACTGGCCGGCGCCGGAAACGTCAAGCCGGACCGCTGACCACAGGCTGATCGCCGTCGGTGCCGGGCGCCGCCAGCGGCAGGAAGACCGCGAAGACGGCCGGCTTCGGTCGTACTAGCACGACCCGCCCGCCATCAGCGATCGACATGGTTCGGGCAAGCGAAAGGCCGAGCCCCGTTCCATGCGGACGGCCGCTCACATTCCGCTCGAAGATATGCGGAACAAGCTCCGCGGGGACCCCACGGCCCTCGTCCCGCACCTCGATCACGACCGACTTGGGCGTCTGCGACGTCCGGATGGTGACCGTACCCGCACCGTGCGCCAGCGCGTTGTCCAGCAGCGTGGCGATCACCTGAGCCAGCGTCCCGGTCGTGGCGTAACCGTGCAGCCCCTTCTCGCCAGCGACCTCGAGCTTCCTGTTCGCCCTGCGGAACGCGGGATCCCATTCGGCTACCTGCTGGGCCAGGATGTCGTCGATTCCGACGAACTCGGGCATGGTCGGTCCGACCCGCCGGGTCCGGCCCAGCAGCTGGCTGACGACGTCGGCGAGCCGCTCCGTCTGGCTGAGCGCGGCCTCCCCCTCGGCCCGCACCGCCGCGGGATCGTCGGCGGCGGCGACCATCTCCTCCAGCCGCATGGACAGCGCCGTCAGCGGCGTCCGCAGCTGGTGCGAGGCATCGGAGGCGAATTCACGCTCGGCCGCTAGCAGGTCGGAAACCCGTCGCGCGGAAGCGTCCAGCCCTTCGGCAACCTGGTCCAGCTCGGGCAGGCCGTACTGCTGGCCGAGCGGCCACGCGTCACCCGAGCCGAGCCGACCCGCCGCGCCGGCTAGCTCCTCGAGCGGGCGGGTGAACCGCCGCACCTGAAGGAACGCCAGCCCGACAGCCACCCCCAGGGCAAGCAGGGCCAGGGCGGCCACCAGCGCCAGCGCGCCCGCTACCTGCCCGGCCACCTCCGAGCTGTTCTTCTCCACGGTGACGGTGAAAGGCGGCATGGAGGCCCGCGCCTTGCTTACCCGGTGGGGAGGCGGAGGAATCCCCAAATCCACCGCGCGCTGGCCCTTCCTGCTGATGATGATGTAGTCGCCGACCAGGGAGTCCTGGATCTCCTGGTAGTCCTCCCGCTCCCCGTTTGTCGCCCGCCCTTGCAGCACCGTGGCGGCGGTGTTGGCGTCCCGCTGTAGCTGCTGTGCCGCCTCGTCGGTAACCAGGCGGCTCATCACGACCGCCAGCGGCACGCCGAGCAGCAGGACTGCCGTCACCGCCACGAGCAGCGTGGAGATGAGCAGCCGCCTGCGCACGGTTCAGCTAGTTTCGCGTTCGAACCTGAACCCGACGCCGCGCACGGTGGTGATGTACCTGGAACTGTGCGCATCGTCGCCGAGCTTGCGGCGCAGCCAGGAGACATGCATGTCCAGGGTCTTCGTCGAGGCCCACCACTTTGCGCCCCAGACGTCCCGCATCAGCTGTTCCCTGGTGACCACCTTGCCCGCGTCCCTGATCAGTGCCCAGAGCAGGTCGAACTCCTTGGTGGTGAGCTCGAGCTCGGTGTCATCTGACCAGGCGCGGCGGGCCTCCGGGTCGATCCGCACGCCCTGCACCAGCTGGGTCTCCGCGCTGCCCCGCCGCAGCAGGGCCCGGACCCTGGCCAGCAGCTCGGCCAGCCGGAATGGCTTGGTGACATAGTCGTCGGCACCGGCGTCGAGGCCGATCACGGTGTCCACCTCGTCGGCCCGCGCGGTGAGCACGAGCACGGGTGTCGCCTTGCCTTCGGATCGGAGCCGGCGGCAGACCTCGAGGCCGTCCAGCTCGGGCAGCCCAAGGTCCAGGACGATCAGATCGATGCCGCTGCTCAGGGCGCGCTCCAGCGTGTCAGGGCCGTCGGCCGACACGTCGACGTCGTAGCCCTCTCGGCGCAGCGCCCGGGCTAGCGGGTCGGAAATGGAAGGATCATCTTCGGCGAGCAAAACGCTGGTCATGGGCAGATGGTACTTTCTCCCGGCAAGTTAAGTCAGACTGGAGTCACTCCGTGCCGGCGCCTGGAGAACGACCTGTCCTTTCCCCGGGCCGCCGCGAACCTCCTGATCAACTCTGACCGCAGGTCTTCGGGCTCGACCACGTCGTCCACGACGAGCTCGCCGGCCAGCCTGATGATGTCGATATCGGTGTCGTATTCGCTGCGCAGCCGCTCGGTCTCCGCGGCGCGCTCGGCCTCGTCGCCGATCTCGGCCAGCTTGTTGTAATGGACGGCGTTAACCGCGGCCTCCGCGCCCATCACGGCGATCTTCGCGGTCGGCAGTGCCAGCGTCGCGTCCGGCTCGAATCCGGGGCCGGCCATCGCGTACAGACCCGCGCCGTAGGCCTTGCGAACCACCACGCAGATCTTGGGCACGGTCGCCTCGGATACCGCGCTGATCATCTTCGCGCCGTGCCTGATGATGCCCTGCCGCTCCACCGCGGTGCCGACCATGAAGCCCGGCACGTCGGCAAGGAAGAGCAGCGGCACGTTGAACGCGTCGCAGAGCTGGATGAAACGAGTGGCCTTATCCGCGGAGTCGACGAAAAGCACGCCGCCCTTGAACATCGGGTTGTTCGCGACCACCCCGATGACCTGCCCGTCCAGCCGGGCGAACCCGACGACCAGTTCCCTCGCCCACAGCGCGTGGATCTCGAACAGCGACCACTCGTCCACGATGCCGCGCAGGTAGCGGCGCATGTCGAACGCCTGCCGCTCGCTGGCCGGGATCATCGTGCGCAGCGCGCCGGCCTCGGCCGGCTTCGGCTCGAGGGCCGCCGCCGCCGGCGGCGGCTGCTCCCAGTTGGACGGGAGATAGGACAGATAGCTGCGTACCGCATCGAGCGCTGTTGGCTCGGAGTCCGCCAGAAGATGGCCACAGCCGGAGACCGTGCAATGCATCCTCGCGCCGCCCATTTCCTCGAGCGTGGTCTTCTCCTTCACCACCATCTCGACCATCCGCGGGCTGCCCAGGTACATCGAGGCGTTCCCGTCCACCATCGCCAGGAAGTCGCAGAACGCGGGGATATACGCCCCGCCCGCGGCCGACGGGCCGAACAGGGCGCAGACCTGCGGAATCGCGCCAGAGGCGCGGACCTGAGTGTGAAAGATCTTCCCGGCGCCGCGGCGACCGGGGAACATCTCGACCTGGTCGGTGATCCGGGCGCCCGCCGAATCCACCAGGTAGACCATGGGAATCCCGGTGGCGTATGCCTTCTCGATGATCCGGATGATCTTCTCCACGGTGTGCGCCCCCCAGGAACCCGCCTTGACCGTGGAGTCGTTGGCCATCAGTGCGGCCGGCCTGCCGCCGATCATCGCGGTACCGGTGATCACCCCGTCCGCGGGCAGCCCGGGGGCGAGCGCGTTGGCATAGCGCCCGTCCTCGGTGAAGCTGCCCTTGTCGGTGAGCAGCGTGATCCGATCGCGGGCGAAAAGCTTGCCCTTGGCAGCAGCCGCCTCGTGGTAGCGGGCGGCGCCGCCCTGCTCGATACGGGCACGAAGCGCGGCAAGCTCAGGATTTGCGTCCACGTGGCGAGAGTACCTAGGGGGCGATCGTCCGGGTTCGCGGACCTGCCCGCAGTACCTGCGAGGGCAGCGTCCGGCCGACGATCCGCTCCGCCGCCGCGGCCGCCTCGATCATCGCCGCCAGATCGATACCCGTGGCCACGCCCATGTCCTCGACCATGTAGATGAGTTCCTCGGTGGCGATGTTCCCGGTCGCCCCCGGGGCATACGGGCAGCCGCCGAGCCCGCCGACCGACGCGTCGAAGTCGGCCACGCCGAGCTCGAGCGCGGTCAGCACGTTCGCCAGCCCGGTACCGCGGGTGTTGTGGAAGTGCAGGTTGACACCGGTCTGCGGGTGCCGGGATCGGAACGCGCCGACCAGCGCCTGCACCCGGGACGGCGTGGCCATCCCCGTCGTGTCGCCGAACGACACCGAGTCCGCCCCGTCGGCCACCGCGCGGCTGGCCACGGCGACGGTCCGCTGCACCGGAACCTCTCCCTCGTATGGGCATCCCCAGGCGGTCGAGACGATAACCTGGCAGGTCGCGCCGGCCTGGTGCGCCTGGTCGATGATGATCGCGATGTCATCGAGCGACTCCTCGGTGCTCCGGTTCACGTTCTTGCGGTTGTGCGTGTCGGAGGCGGACACGACGGCCTCGAGCTCGGCGAATCCGGCGTCGAGCGCGCGGGTGGCGCCGCGGGAGTTGGGCACCAGGGCGGAGTACCTGACCGCCGCGGCCCTGCGGATCTGCCGCCATACATCGTCCGCGTCGGCCATCTGCGGTATGGCCTTGGGGTGCACGAACGACACGGCCTCAATCCGCCGCACGCCGGTTTGGGACAGCTGGTCGATCAGCGCGACCTTGGCGTCGGTCGGCACCGGGTCCTCGTTCTGGAGGCCGTCCCGCGGCCCGACCTCACGCAGCGATATCCGGTCAGGAAGGTCGCTCACCGGGGGTTGCCTCCTGTAGTCGCTACTCGCCGGGCCATCGTGGCTCCCGCTTCTCGTTGAACGCTTCTATCCGCCGAGAACGCGGCAGTCCGCCAGGCGGCATCCTCGATCTCCAGCCCCACCGCGAGCGCCGCTCCGCCGCCGTGCCTGATTGCTTGTTTTGCAGCCCTAACGGCGACAGGCGAATTCGTCGCGATCAGGCTGGCGATGTGGAATGCGTCCTGGCGCGCGGTGTTGGCCGGTACCAGGCGGTCGGCCAGGCCGATCCGGTACGCCTCGGCGGCGTCGATCTTGCGCCCGGTGAGGACCATGTCAGCGGCGCGGCCGGGGCCGAGCCTGCGCAGGGCAAGCTGCGTGCCGCCGCCGCCCGGCACCAGGCCGACCGTGGTCTCTGGCAGTCCGAACACGGCCGTCTCGTCGGCGACGATCAGGTCGCAGCTCAGCGCGAGCTCACAGCAGCCGCCGAGGGCGTAGCCGTGCACCGCGGCCACGATGGGCTGGGGCAGGCCGAGCACCCCGCCGAACGCCTGGCGGAAGACGGGTCGCTGGCGGAGAAAGTCGGCGTCGGTCATCGCGCCCCGCTCCTTGAGGTCGGCACCGACGCAGAATGCGCGCTCGCCAGCCGCGCTGAGCACGATCGCCCTGATGGTGGTATCGGCGGCTATCTCGGCGCACGCGGCGGCCAGCTTTCGGGCCATCGCTGTGTCCAGCGCGTTCAGCGCCGACGGCCGGTCCAGCACGATCTCAGCGACCGCGGGCGCGACCGCGACCGCGGGCGCGGGCGCGGTGTCCTCGTCCCGCCGCAGGCTCACCCCATCCATAACCGCAGGCTAGTCCCGGCCATGGCGCAAGGTCTGCGTGGCTGTCCCCCGGCGGCCTGCCTGGGCTGGCTGCCTGGCTGGGCTGCCTGGCTGGGCTGCCTGGCTGGCTGGGCTCATCTGCGCTCGTCGCCCGACAGCCGCTGCTGCTCGTCCTCGACCAGCTGGAACAGCGTGGCCTGGACCTGCTCGACTTTCGGTATCTCGGTTAGCACCAGCTGCCCGTGCTCGCCGGCGGACTCCACCACCAGCCTGCCGCAGCCAAGCAGCCGGTCGATCGGCCCGTGCGAGAACGAGACGTCACTGATCCTCAGCAACGGGAAGTCCCGGCCTTTACGGGACAGCACCCCATCGCGCAGCCGGAGCCGGCGAGAGGTCAGCTCGTAGGTGGTCATCCGCCAGCGCAGTATCGGGGCCAAGACCCAGGCCAGCAGGATGACGATCGCGACGATCCCGACGGCCAGCCGTTCCACCTTGGCCGCGGATCCCGAGGGGATCACGACGATGAGGGCCAGCGCCGCGGCGACCGTGATCACGAGGAGGAACAGCGGGCGGAGGATCGTCTTCCAGTGCGGGCGCACAAGGAGCACGCTCCGCTCGTCCTCCGCCAAGGGTCCGTAATTAGGCATGGGGCACATCGTTACACGTAACGGGGCGGTCACCAAAGGAAGTTGAAGAGCTCTGTCCCGGGCCGGAAAGGCTGCGGTGGCACAGTCAGCTGGGCGGCACCGACGCCGAACAGGTTCCCTTCCGGCACGACGAGCGCATGCGGCCGGAATCCAGCCTCTTCGAACCAGTCCTGGATGGCCGGGACTATCCCGTCGTGGCGAGGGTTCCTTGTCCAGATGACCCAGGCGCCCGGGGCGCAGAGCGAGGGGATGAATGTGATCGTCCGGCGGATGTCCTCGTCGCTGACGTTGCCGAAGATGCCGCAGGCGACGACGAGATCGGCGGGTACGGCGCCTGCGTAGCTGCCGGAACGGCCTGCGTCGCCCTGCTCGACGGTGAGGCCGTCGAGGCCGGCCTGCGCGATGGCGGTCCCGGCGGCGGTCACGTTGCGCGGATCGGCCTCCACGAGCAGCCCGGTGAGGTCGCCGCCGCGCCGGTGCCGCCTGGCCACGCCGATCAGGTCCCGGCCCTGGCCGGCGCACATGCTGATGACCCGGACCTGGCCCGGCGGCAGATCGTCAAGCGCCGAGCCGATCAGGTCCTGTACGACCAGGAGGCGCAGATACAGCGGCGAGCCAAGCTGGTCGTACTCGTCGTGCCAGGCCACATAGTCACGCAACGCCATGGCATTCATCATCGCCCACGCGGCATTCCGGCGCTCAGCGCAGGTGCACCACATCGCCGGCGCTCACGGCGAGCGCTCCATCCGCCGAGCGCAGCAGCAGCCGCCCATCCGCATCGACGTCCAGTGCCGTCCCGCGGACCATGTCACCGCCGGGGAACTCCACCCGCACCTGCCTGCCCAGGGTGGCGCAGCGGCGCCGGTACGCGTCGCGCAGCCCGCTGGCATCGGGATCCCCGGGGCTTGCGGTGCCCGACCAGGCGAGGTAGAGCCGCTCGATTTCGCCGAGCACCCCGCAGAGCAGCAGTTGCCGGTCGGTGCACGACGCTCCCTCGATCGCCAGGGACGTGGCCGTCTCGACGGGCAGCTCGGCCTGCCTAGTGGAGACGTTGATCCCCACGCCGACCACGATCGCGTCCGCCGATTGCTCGGCCAGGATCCCGGCAAGCTTCGCGTCCCCGACGAGCACGTCGTTCGGCCATTTGAGGCGCGCGTCCAGGCCAGTCAGGGAGCGGATCGCGGACGCGATGGCGACGCCGGCCAGCAGCGGTATCCAGCCGCGCCTGGCCGGCCGGACCGCATCGGGGCGCAGCAGCACGGAGAACATCAGCGCGGCCCCCGGCGGGCTCAGCCACGTCCGGCCCATCCGCCCCCGTCCCGCGGTCTGCGCCTCCGCCACGAGCACGCTGCCCTCCGGTGCCCGGCCGGCGGCCTGCGCCAGCAGGTCGGCGTTGGTCGAGCCGGTCAGCCCGGTCACCGCGATCTCGCGCCAGAAGCTGCTGCCCGGAGCAATGAGGGATCCTGATAGCGCTGCCGCGCTCAGCGGCGCACGTTCCGGGTCGGTGCGTTCTGTGTTCATCCCACGAATATTGTCGTGTGCTGTAGCCTGTGCGACGGCCGGTGGCATAAGACGGCGGTGCAGCCCAGGGAATCGGCGGGCCCGGGCGCACGCATCCGTGCCAGGCATACCCGCATCGAGGAGAAGCCCGTGGCCGGTGTGAAGGTCAGCAAGCGTCGCGATGAACCTGCGCCCGCTGCGGCGCGGCGCGGCGGGCTTCGGGGGCTCAGCTGGGACCCCGAGCCCCTGCGGCGACTTGGGCGGGGAGCAGCGGCGAACCTCACTCCGGCCGGGCTATGGCGCAAGCACCGGCTGTTCACGCTGCTGGTGATGCTGGCCATCGTGCCGCGGGTGCTCGCGGCGCTGGCATTCAGGCCGGCTGAGCTGATCCCGGATTCGTTCTCCTACATGCAGGAGGGCGTGCATCTGTCGCCGCCGGGCATGATACGACCCGCCGGATACTCGATCCTGCTCCGCGTGCTCGAGCCGTTCCACAGCCTGCTGGTGGTCACCACGCTGCAGCACCTGATGGGAATCGCGGTCGCGGTGATCGTCTACGGCTTGCTGCGGTCGAAGGGCCTGCCCGGGTGGGGCGCGTCGCTAGCTACCGTGCCGACACTGTTCGACCCGCGCCAGATCTGGCTCGAATCGTCCATCCTGCCGGACACGCTGTTCGGGCTGGCGATCATCATTGCCGTCGCGATCCTGCTGACCGAGCGGGTGCCCGTGATCTGGCAGTGCGCGGTGGCCGGCCTGCTGGTGGCCTACGCGTCCATCCTGCGCGGGAACGGTGGCCCGGTCATCGTCGCGATTCTGGCCTTCATGCTGTTCAGGCGGGTGGGCTGGCGGGCGTTCGTGGCCGGCCTTGTTGCCTTCGCCATCCCGCTGCTCGGCTACGTGGGCCTGTTCCACTCGGACTACGGGCAGTTCGACATCACCAACAGCTCGGGCATGTTCCTCTGGTCGCGCACGATGTCGTTCGCCAACTGCGCGGTAATCAAGCCACCACCTGATCTGGCTCCGCTCTGCCCGGACGCCCAGCCGCATCATGGGCCGGCGCAGGCGCCGCCGTGGTCGGTGGGCGCGGTGCTGGACGCGCGCAGCCCGGCCGACTACCTATGGGCGTCCGGCGCCTGGTGGCGGCATGACGCTCATCCGGGCATCAACGCGTACAACAACAAGCTCGCCATGCGGTTCGCCATCGATGCGATCAAGGCTCAGCCGCTCGACTACCTGCGGGTGACCGGGCGAGACGTGATGCTCACGTTCCTGGCGACGGACCGCCCGCAGAGCATCCTGGCGCTTGACTTCACCACCAAGCCCGACCTGGCGACACTGCCCCCGAACTACATCCGCGACCTGCAGAGATACGCGCACACCAGCAGCAACACGCATCCGGTGCAGCCGTATGCGTATCTGCTTCTCTTCTACCAACTGCCGGTGTACTTCCCCGGATTCGCCTACTTCCTGGTGATCACGGCGGGCCTGGTGGGAGTCGTGCGGAGCTGGTGGCGCCGCCGCCGACCGGAGGCTGGGCTGATTCCCTGGACGATCGTGGCGCTGCCCTGGTCCTTCGCGGTAATCATCATCGTGGTCGCGCCGGCGCTGCACGAGTACCTCTACCGGTATGCCATCTCCGCCGTACCGGTGGCCTGCCTGGCCGCCGGGCTCGCGTTCGTGCGCCGGCCTCCGCAACTCGCCCTTACCGGTCCTGCTGGCCCTGCCGATCTGGCCGCCCACGTGTACCCACCCCAGGAAACGGTGCGAGCCACGGACGCGCCCCTCGCCTCGCAAACCGTCCCCGACCCACAGGCGACCGCAGCCCCGCAGGAAACCTCAGCCCCGCAGGAAACCCCAGCCCCACAGGCGGCTTCAGCCCCGCAGGCACCCTCAGCTGCACAGGTGATCTCAGCCTCGCAGGCACCCTCAGACCCGCAGGCGGCTTCAGCCGCACGAGCCACTTCCGGCCCGGAGGCACCGCCGGATTTCGACACGGACACCGATCCGGGATGGGCTTCCCTTCCGGCTTCCCGCGCGGACACGCCTCCGGAGTTCGCCCCGGGCCCTAATCACAGCACGGACGCTGAGCACGGCACGGACGCTGAGTCCGATGCGGACACTGGCCCTATCCCGAAGACACCTCCGGCCGCGGCCCCGCACGATGGGCCAACCATCGCGTTATCGGAAAGTTTGCCCGCGAAGATGTAGCCGACGTCATGCAGTCGCGGGTAGCGCCCGCACGCGGAGTCGACTGGCGTTCCGTCCGGCGTCGAGAGCGGCCCTGAGGGTAGTGATCACGTACGCCGGCTCGGTCCTGACCTGCTTTGGCGTGAAGTGCAGGACGAGAATGCCCTTGGCAGTCATGAGGGCGTGACGCTGGAGCGTTTGCTCCCAGTCCTCGGCGGACAGGTGCCATGCGCGGGAATCGACCTCGGCGGCGATGCCCGCGTCAGGCCACCAGGCGTCGGCGATTGCGATCAGCACATCGCCTATGTACAGCCGGGCATTGAACATCGGCATCGGCAGCCCAGCGCTGATGAGCAAGTCGCAGAATTCGGCTTCGGCCGGCGATCTGACCCCGACGGCAACCTCGGCAAGCACTCGCCGGAACCGCGCAGAGCCCGGCATGGGGCCCTCGTCGAGTTCCTTGGCTAGTTCCGCGATCCGGCACCAGTCCTGCTGCACGGAGCCGGCGACCACGGCGCGGACCTCGCGCAGATCTTTCAGCCCACGAGCAGCGTCCGCCACAGCCCGGGGGGCCATCGCGAAACGGATCGGTCCGCTAACGCAGAACAGGTCCGGCATCCGGGTCGTGCGGTGCAGCTTCACGAAGCTGAGACTCTGGCGTTGCATGGCGGCAGGTACGAGCACATCGACGTCGGAGGTGCTCGGGGTCCTTAGGCCGAGTCGGCGCATGGCGGCCGACGCTGTGATCACGCTGCCCGGCCCTGCGTAGAGCAGTGCCGCCAGGTCCCGCTGATCCGTGGTGGAGGTCCCGGTCTCCGCCAGATACACGCCGGGTAGCAGCCGCTGCCACGAACCTCCAGGCCGGATGCGATACAGCAGTGCCCGCTCAGTCATGCCGCACCGGATGACCTGACCACGGGCGATGACACCCTGCTGCCTGTGTAGTATCCCCGCGAGCAAAGCGTGATCAAGCTTGGCTGAGGCCGTCATGTTCGCAGCCTGTCATCGCATGCCGACAATTCGTGGCGAAGAGATCGCGGAGCGCAGCAGTCCCTCAGCCGCCGACCGCAGTCAGGCACCCAAGCATCCGGTCAAAGTGATGAATGCGGCAGGGCCTACCTCCAGTGGGGGGCTACGCCACATTCATCATCCAGCCGCGGGGCCATGCCGGGGAGGGGTGCGCTTATTGTGACAGGGGTGGTGCGTGGGGCAGCATTGACAGCTTTGCAGGCGGACACTGCAGGCTCCTGCTCCTGCTCCTGCTCCTGCGACCCAAGTCCTTCCCGGCGGAGTCAGGCCTCAGCCGGTGTTCTGCAGGCCGGCCGCCACGCCGTTAACGGTGAGTAGGAGTAGCCGCTCCAGCCGGTCACGATCCGCGGGCCCGGTGGCGCCAAGGTCAGCGGCGCCAAGGTCAGCGGCGACGGGGCCGGGGGGGACGGAGGCGCCAGCGGCGGGGGCGGCGGCGCGGAGAGCGGCTAGGGCACGCAGTTGCAGGTGCGAGAGGGCGGCGACGTAGGGATCGCGCAGTGCTACTGCGCGGGACAGCACCGGGCGGTCGGCGAGCAGCCTGTCGTGCCCGGTTACGGCCAGCACGAGTTTCCCGGTCAGGTCGTATTCGGCGAGCACCAAGGCGGTGAGGTCGGGCCGGCCGCCGAGCGCGAGATAACGTGCCGCGATCCGCCGGTCCGTCTTGGCCAGGCTCATCTCCGCGTTGTCCAGCAGCACGGCGAACAGCGGCCATTCGCGGTATGCCCGCCGCAGCTCATCAAGGCCGCCCGCGACGTCGGCCACCGCAGCGAGCCCGCTGCCCAGGCCGAACCAGCCCGGCAGGTTCACCCGGGTCTGGGCCCAGGCGAACACCCACGGGATCGCCCGCAGATCGGCGAGGCCCGACGCGGCCGCGGTGCGGCGGGCCGGGCGTGAGCCGATCCGCAGCCCGCTGATCTCCGCCAGCGGGCTGATCCGGCCGAACCAAGCGGCGAAGCCGTCGGCATCCACCAGGTTGCGGTAAGCGTGCAGCGCGGCTGCCTCGATCCGGTTAGCGACCTGGGCGATCCGGGCGATCCCCTGCTCGACCTGGCCGGCCGGGCCGGCCGAAGCAGGCGCCGACGCAAGCAAGACCGCCGAGGTGACCTGCTCCAGGTGCCGGTGCGCGATAGCGAGATGGCCATACCTGGCAAAGATCACTTCACCCTGTTCGGTGACCTTGAACCGTCCGTTCACCGAACCAGGCGCCTGCGCCAGCACCGCCTGGCCGGCCGGGCCGCCACCCCGGCCTAGCGCCCCGCCGCGGCCGTGGAACAGCGTGAGCTGCACGTCGCTCGCCGCCGCCCAGGCGGCCAGCCTGGCCTGCACGCGAAACAACCGAAGCGTGGCACTGACCGGGCCGAGTTCCTTCGCGGAGTCGGAGTAGCCGAGCATCACCTCGAGCGGCCGACCCGGCTCGGCCAGCCTGGCAGCTACCGGTTCGAGCGCCAGCATGCCGTCCAGCGCCTGGACTGCATTGTCCAGGTCGGCGCCGGTCTCGAACAGCGGAATCACGTCGAGGACCGGCGCCCGCCCGTTCGGCACGGCGAGCCTGGCTAGCTCGTACACGGCGGCGATGTCGGCCGCCGAGCGGGTGAAGCTCACCACGTAACGCCGGCACGCCCGCACGCCGAACCTGCCCTGAATCCAGGCGATCACGCGGAACGTCGCCACAACCTCCTGCGTCTCGGGCGACAGCTGGCCGCCCCGTGCCAGCTCCGCCAGGGCACGGGCGTGCACCTCGCTGTGCTGCCTGACTTCCAGCCCGGCCAGGTGGAAGCCGAACGTCTCCGCCTGCCAGATCAGATGCTGTAGTTCACCGAACGCCTGGCGCGGCGCGCCCGCCTGCGCCAGCGAGTCTTGCACCAGGCGCAGATCCGCCAGGAATTCGGCTGGATCGCCGTAGGCGAGATCCGCGTCGCGCAGGCGGGTGGCGCGGAGGCGTTCGGCAAGAAAAAGCAGGTACGTGCGGTAGGGCTCCTGCGGCGAGCGGGCAACGATCTCGGCCAGCAGTTCCGGGTGGGCAGCCTCGGCTTCCGCGAGGCTGCGTGCCAGGCCCGCCGGCAGCGGCGTGGTCAGCGAATCCGCGGTCAGCGAGCGGCCGATCCGGCTGGTGGCGTTCTCCAGCGCGCGCAGCACGTGATCCGCCTGGATCACCGCGGTATCCCTGGTCACCTGCGCGGTCACGAACGGGTTGCCGTCTCGGTCCGCGCCGACCCAGCTGCCGAACCGCAGGAACGCCGGAGCGGCGGCGGGAACCCGGCCGCAGTTCGGGCCGGTCAGCACGTGATCGAGCGACCGGTAGAGCACCGGCACCACGCGGAACAGCGTCTCGTCGAACGCGGTCATCACGGTGCGGACCTCGTCGAGTGGTGCCATTGCCTCGACCCGCAGCTGCGAGGTCCGCCAGAGCAAGTCGATTTCCTCGTGCAGCCGCCGTCGCGCCTCCGCCTGCTCGTCGTCGCCGTGCCCGTCGCTGAGCGCGGCCAGCAGGCCGCTGATCCGGCGCAGTGCGGAGGTCACCGCGCGGCGGCGGGCTTCGGTCGGGTGCGCGGTGAGCACCGGATGCACCCGCAGGCCCGCCAGGAGAGCGGCCAGGGGTTCGGCGACCGGCTGGGGTCCGGCGACCGGCTGGGGTCCGGCGACCGGCTCGGCTCCGGCGCCGCGGATCTCTGCGACGGCGAGGGCGAGCGACTCGCGCAGGGGTGCCCCGCCGGTGTCCCGCTCGCGCAGGGTCCGGATCCGCTGGTGCTCCTCGGCCAGGTTGGCCAGGTGAAAGTAGACGGTGAAGGCGCGGGCCACCAGTTCGGCCCGGTCCAGCGGCCAGGACGCGACAAGCGCGGCGATCTCATCGCCCACCGGATCATCGGGGGGCGCGGGCGGCTGCGCTCCGGCTTCGGCTCCCCCGTCCGGGCCCGCGACCGCTCCGGCACCCGAGCCCGCGACCGCTCCGGCACCCGAGCCCGCGTCCGGACCCGCATCCGAGGCCGCGTCCGGGCCCGCATCCAGGCGTGCGCCTGCTCCCGCATCCGGGCCGCGGCGCGCCGCGATCACGGCGGTGCGGAGCCGCTCCACGTCGGCGAGGAGATCTTCACCTTCCGCCTCGCGCAGCACCTCGCCGAGCAGGTCGCCGAGCAGCCGAACATCACGGCGCAACCGCTGCGGCATCTGCTGCCGGTCCGACTCTCGGCTCACCTCCGCAAGCGTAGCGAGCAGCCGCCCCGGACGTCGCTACCCTTTGCCCATGACCAGCGAAGCTCAGGACGAGATCATCCAGGATGAGGCCTTTCCGCACACCACCGCGGGAAAGATAGCCGACCTGGAGCGGCGCAGGCACGAGGCGATCCACGCCGGGTCGGAGCGTGCCGTCCAGACACAGCACGCCAAGGGCAAGATGACGGCCAGGGAGCGGGTCGACAAGCTGCTGGATCCTGGCTCCTTCACCGAATTCGACGAGCTAGCCAGGCACCGGGCCACCGACTTCGGCATCGCGGCCAAGCGCCCTTACGGGGACGGCGTGGTGACCGGGTACGGCACGGTGGACGGCAGGCCGGTCTGCGTGTTCAGCCAGGACTTCACCGTGTTTGGCGGGTCACTCGGCGAGGTATACGGCGAGAAGATCGTCAAGGTCATGGAGCACGCGATGAAGGCCGGCTGCCCGGTGATCGGCATCAACGACGGCGGCGGTGCCCGGATCCAGGAGGGCGTGGTAGCGCTCGGCCTCTTCGCCGAGATCTTCCGCCGGAACGTGCACGCCTCCGGGGTGATCCCGCAGATTTCCCTGATCATGGGGCCGTGCGCGGGCGGCGCGGTCTACTCGCCGGCCATCACCGACTTCACGCTGATGGTGGACAAGACCTCGCACATGTTCATCACTGGCCCCGACGTGATCAAGACGGTGACCGGCGAAGAGGTCAGCTTCGAGGAACTCGGCGGCGCGCACGCCCACAACGTCAAGTCCGGGGTCGCCCACTACCAGGCCAAGGACGAGGATGACTGCCTGGACTTCGCCCGCGAACTGCTGTCCTACCTGCCCTCCAACAACATGGACGACCCGCCGCGGGTCACTGCGGCAGGCGGACAACCCATTTTTATTCCTAACGGTGGCGGCGCCGAGCTCACACCCGAGGATGCCGAGCTCGACACGCTGATCCCCGACTCACCGAACCAGCCCTACGACATGCACGAAGTCATCGAGCACGTCGTCGACGACGGGGAATTCCTGGAGGTGCATGCCTCGTTCGCGACCAACATCATCGTGGGGTTCGGCCGGGTGGAGGGCTCATCGGTGGGAGTGGTGGCCAACCAGCCGCTGCACTTCGCCGGCTGCCTGAACATCGACGCATCGGAGAAGGCCGCGCGTTTCGTCCGGACCTGTGATGCGTTCAACATCCCGGTCCTGACCTTCGTGGACGTCCCTGGCTTCCTGCCCGGGACGGACCAGGAATGGGGCGGCATCATCCGGCGCGGAGCCAAGCTCATCTACGCCTACGCGGAGGCCACCGTGCCCAAGATCACGGTGATCACCCGCAAGGCGTACGGCGGCGCCTACGACGTGATGGGCTCCAAGCACCTCGGCGGTGACGTCAACCTCGCCTGGCCGACGGCGCAGATCGCGGTGATGGGCGCGCAGGGCGCGGTGAACATCCTGTACCGGCGCGAACTCGCCGACGCCGAGGACGAGGCCGAACTGCGGGCGCAGCGGGTGACCGAGTACGAGGACATGCTCGCGAATCCTTACATCGCGGCCGAACGGGGCTACGTGGATGCCGTGATCCGGCCTGCCGAGACCCGCGGGCAGGTGACCGTCGCGCTGCGGGCGCTGCGCTCCAAACGGCAGACCCTCCCGGCCAAGAAGCACGGAAACATCCCGCTTTAGCCGGTCAGGGCCGGGTCCGGGCGGGTAGGCCATGTCAGCGGGGCCCGCCGGCTGCCTTAGAGTCATGAGCACCATGACCGAGTTCCCCGTCCCCCTCCCGACGCTCGCCCGCTACGCGGTCATGGTCGATGTCGGCTACATCTACGCCGCCGCGGGAGAACTGCTGCTTGGCGCGAGCTCGCGCCGGGAGTACCGGGTGGATGCCGCCAACCTCATCCAGGCGCTCACCAGGAACGCCGAGGAGCAGATCCGGGGCGAACTGCTCCGGGTCTACTGGTATGACGCCGCCAGGGACCGGGTTCCCACCATCGACCAGCGCGTGATCGCGCAGATGCCGTGGGTCAAGCTGAGGCTCGGCAACCTGAACGCACGCGGCCAGCAGAAGGGCGTCGACGCGCAGATCCGCGCGGACATGGAGGCGCTGGCAAGGCACCGGGCCATCACCGACGCGGTGCTCGTGGCCGGTGACGAGGACATGGTCCCGGCGGTGGAGGCAGCCCAGGCCTTCGGGGTCCGGGTTCATCTGTGGGGAATCGAGCCGCCGTACGGCACCAACCAGGCGGAACGGCTGGTCTGGGAATCGGACACGGTAGAAGTCCTTGACACACCGTTCCTCAAGCCGTTCTTCAGCGGCCAGCCGGTCAATGAGGCAGAGACGGCCCGGATGGCCGCCCAGACGGCGTCGACGGTTCCCGCCGTGCCCTCGCCGGCGCAGCTGTTCGGGGAGCGGCCTGCACCGCGGCCGGTGCCTCGTGCCGCGACGTACGGCCAGGCCGGAGCGTCCGCGAGCAAGCTAGGGCCGGACCGGGAACGGGTCGAGCAAGCCGGCGAGCACGTGGCGCAGAAGTGGATATTGACCCGCGGCGAGGACAACATCCGGGACCTGCTGCCGGGACCGATACTGCCGCCGGTTATCGACAAGGAACTCCTGGTAGAGGCCGAGAAGGAACTCGGTCTGTCGCTGCGGCCCTATCAAGAGGCCAGGGAATGGCTGCGGGACGCATTCTGGGAGCGGGTGCACCGGCAGTTCAGCATCGGTGTCGGGAAGTCGCGAGCCTGATGGCCGACTCCGCCGACGGTAGTACGGCCGGGTCCGAGCAGGCCGGGTCCGCCGAGCAGAGTGGGGCCGGGTCCGCCGAGCAAAGTGGGGCTAGCACGCAGGCCGAAACCGGCGTGGCGCCGCTGCTCACCGTGGTCAGGGGCGATGCCTCGGTGCAGGAGATCGCCGCGTTGGTCGCCGTGCTCGCCGCAAAGAGCGCCGGATCGCCCAGTCTGACGGCCGGTCCCGCCCAGGGGGAGCGTGTCTGCGGCTGGAGCAACAGGTCCGCCCTGCTGCGCAAGCCACTGAGTCACGGCCCCGGCGCGTGGCGGGCAAGCGGCCGGCCGGGCTAACAGCCGACCGGCCGGGCTAACAGCCGACCGGGCGGCGTGCCTCGTGCCGCGATGATCTATCCTTGCCTGCGACCGTTCATTCATGGCCACGTTGCATTCCGGATACGGGGACGATACATCCGTACTGCACCATATGGGCCGATGCGCTGAAATCACCAGACTGCATGGTGAGAGCTTTTTAAAGGGGAGAGCTCTTGATAAAGACTGCTAAGCCCGACAGCAGCGATGTTGTCCGGGTTACCTTCGTGCTGCCCGCCGACGAGCCGACCGGCGCCGTTTCGGTCGTCGGCGACTTTAACGACTGGGATCCATTCGCGCACCCGCTGCGCCGGCGCGGCAACGGCAGCCGCAGCGCCGTCCTGCGGGTGCCGGCCGGCAGCAAGCTGCACTTCCGTTATCTCGCGGAGGGCGGCCTGTGGTTCGACGACGAGACCGCGGAGAAGCATGATCCGCACGGGTCCATCATCGCGGTCTGACCGCTAGCTGGACGCCTGACTCGTGTGCCTGCGGCCCAGGAGGCAAAGCGCCGGGATCACTGCGGCGATGGCGATGCCTGCGCAGACCCACCAGGCGCGCTGGAAAGCATGCAGGTTCGCGATCGGGCTGCTTGGCGTGCCGAGCACGGCGACGAGCATTGCCACGCCGACGGCCAGGCCGATCTGCCGGATCATGTTGACCACCGCCGACCCGGTGGCGAACGAGCGTGGCGGCAGGGCCGCCGCCGCGGTGGCCATGAACGTCGGCATGGTCAGTCCCACCCCGATGCCGGCCAGCAGCATGCCGCCGAGCAGGGAGCCGACATAGTCGGGCCGAAGGTGTATGGCCAGCGCCCACCAGGCCATTGCGGCGGCGAAGATAGCCGAGCCCAGCGACATCACGGCGGCGGCGCCAAAGCGGGCA
The DNA here is from genome assembly GCA_003168255.1 of Actinomycetota bacterium. Lineage (GTDB taxonomy): Bacteria > Actinomycetota > Actinomycetes > Streptosporangiales > Streptosporangiaceae > PALSA-505. The sequence continues at coordinate 15,873 of PMSU01000022.1, read as the reverse complement.
ATGAGCCGCCCGGCGACGAGGAAGGAAAAGAGCGGGACCATGAGCGGGCCTGGCGCGATCGCCAGGCCCGTCCGCAGCGCGGACCAGCCCCAGACATTCTGGCTCCACAGGACTACCGAAAGCAGCATGGCTCCGAAGGAGGTGGAAAACAGGAAGGCGACCGCCGACGCAGCCGAGAAGCTGCGCGTCCTGAAGAGGCCGAGCTCGATCAGCGGATTGTGGTGGCGGGCGCAGCGCAGGACGAAGAGACCGAGTAGGACGAGCGAGCCCGCCAAGACCCCCACGGTGGCCAGCGAGCCCCAACCCCAGCCGCCCCCCTCCACCAGCCCGAAGCTGAACGCCCCGACCCCCGCCGTGATCAGCAGCGCCCCGAGCGCGTCCGGGCGGGGCGCCGGGTGGCCGGGGATGTGCGGGAGCATGCGCCATCCCACTACCAGCGCGGCGAGGCCGATCGGGACGTTGACCAGGAACACCCACCGCCAGCTGGCGGTGACGAGCAGCCCGCCGACTACCGGGCCCAGCGCGGCGGCGAGCCCGCCGGTCGCCGTCCAGGCGCGGACCGCACCGCTGCGGCGCTCGGCCGGGTAGGACGCGAGGACGAGGCCGAGCGACGTCGGGGTCACCAGCGCCGCGCCGGCTGCCTGAAGAAGCCGGAACGCCACCAGCATGCCCACGCTTGTCGCGGCCGCGCACGCGGCGGAAGCCACCGTGAAGATCGCTACGCCGACCAGGAAACCGTAGTCGCGCCGGTACCTGTCCGCGAAGCGCCCGAAGAGCACGAGCAATGACGCATAGACGATCGCGTACCCGTTGAGCACCCAGGACAGCTCGCTCAGGCTCGCGCCGTGGAAGTCGCGGGCGATGGCCGGCAACGCCACGTTCACGATGAACAGGTCAAGGCTGGCCAGTACCACCCCCGCGCACACGATGGCCAGCACCTGAGGTGGCGTCGCCTGCTTGCCCGGGCGCCGGCCTTGCCCGGGATTTCTCGCCGTCTGCTGACTTAGGCTGGCCATAGTCACACCGTAGCTTTCTGGCTAAGGTAGACACAAGCCAGGAGGGATGATTCATGTGACTGAGTCCACGATCAGACTGACCGGGCCACTCGATCCGCGGACCGGCTGGACGGCGGCGAACTGCCCTATTGGCCGGACGCTGGACCTGGTGGGCACCCGCTCTGCGCTGCTTCTGCTGCGCGAAGCCTTCTACGGAACCACCCGGTTCGCGGACTTCGCCGAGCGGGTGGGGATCAGCGAGCCGGTCGCCGCGGCCAGGCTCCGCGAGCTTGTCGACCATGGCCTGATCGAGCGCGAGCCGTACCAGGAACCGGGCCAGCGAACCCGGATGCAGTACCGGCTGACGCAGCAGGGCGCCGAGCTGTTCCCGGCACTCGTCGCATTGATGCAATGGGGGGACCGGTGGCTCGGGCCGGCCGGAGTGGAACTGCGCCATCGCGACTGCGGGGAGCTGGTAGGCGCGGAATTGCGCTGCACCGGGGGCCACCATCCGGCGGTAGAGGACCTGGACCTGGTCGCCCGCGACCGTCGCACGCAGGCTGCGCACGCCTGAACTTCTCCCCTAACCCCATTCGCTCAAATCGCCCTTAGGGCCGACCATTAGACTCCTCAGAACCGAGAGGAGAGGGTTTCTTGCGCAAGGTCCTGATCGCGAATCGCGCCGAGATCGCCGTGCGGGTCGTGCGGGCGTGCCGCGACGCCGGGCTGGCCAGCGTCGCCGTCTATGCAGAGCCTGATCTCGACGCGCTGCACGTCACCATGGCGGATGAGGCGTATGCCCTCGGCGGGCAGAGCGCCGCCGAGAGCTACCTGGACATCGACAAGATTCTCAAGGCGGCCGCCGAGTCTGGTGCCGACGCCGTGCATCCTGGGTACGGGTTCCTCGCCGAGAACGCCGATTTCGCCCGCGCGGTCATCGCCGCCGGGCTCACCTGGATCGGTCCGCCGCCAGCGGCCATAGAGGCGCTGGGCGACAAGGTGAGCGCCCGCACCATCGCCGCCGCCGGCGGCGCGCCGCTGGCACCGGGCACGCCCGGTCCGGTCTCTGGTCCGGAGGAAGTGGTCGCGTTCGCCCGCGAGTACGGGCTGCCGGTCGCGATCAAGGCGGCCTACGGCGGCGGCGGTCGCGGCCTCAAGGTGGCGCGATCGGCCGGGGAGATCGAGGAACTATATGCCTCGGCGGTCAGGGAGGCCGTAGCCGCGTTCGGCCGCGGCGAATGCTTCGTCGAGCGCTACCTGGACCGGCCGCGGCACGTGGAGACGCAGTGCCTGGCCGACCAGCACGGAAACGTCGTGGTGGTCTCGACCCGCGACTGCTCACTACAGCGCCGCCATCAGAAGCTCGTCGAGGAGGCCCCAGCGCCATTCCTCACCGACGAGCAGACGAGCCAGCTTCGCGAGTCTTCCAAGGCGATACTGCGCCGGGCCGGGTACGTGGGCGCGGGGACCTGCGAGTTCCTGGTCGGCCAGGACGGCACCGTTTCTTTCCTCGAGGTGAACACCAGGCTCCAGGTCGAGCACCCGGTCACCGAGGAGGTCAGCGGCATCGACCTGGTCGTTGAGATGTTCAGGATCGCCGAAGGGGAGCCGCTCGGCTACGACGATCCGCCATCTCGCGGCCACTCGATCGAGTTCCGGATCAACGCCGAGGATCCGGGCCGGAACTTCCTGCCCGCGCCTGGAACGATCGCCACATTCAGGCCGCCGTCGGGACCCGGCGTCCGGCTGGATGCCGGGTACGGCGCGGGGATGACCGTGCCGCAGGTATTCGACTCACTGATCGCCAAGCTGATCGTGACCGGCCGGGACCGCCGCGAGGCGCTGGCCAGGGCACGGCGCGCGCTGGCGGAGTTCGAGATCGCCGGGCTGCCGACCGTGCTGCCGTTCCACCGTGCCGTGGTGGCCGACCCGGCGTTCACCGACGAGCCGTTCACCGTGCACACGCGGTGGATCGAGACCGAGTTCACCGGGAACATCCCCGCGTTCTCCGGGGACGTGGCCAGCGCGCAGGCGGCGGCCGAGCGCGAGCGGATCACCGTGGAGGTTGGCGGCAAGCGGCTCGATGTGGTGCTGCCCGCCGGGCTCGCCGCCGGAACCGGCCAGCCCGCGCGGGCGGATCGTGCCCGCCCGGCAGGCCGCCGTGGCCGGAGTCAGGTCTCCGCCGCGAGCGGCGATGACCTGGTCAGCCCGATGCAGGGCACGATCGCCAAGATCGCGGTTGAAGAAGGGCAGCAAGTCGCGGCCGGGGACACGGTCGTCGTGCTTGAGGCGATGAAGATGGAGCAGCCGCTGACCGCGCACAAGGACGGGACGGTAACCGGCCTGGCCGTGCAGATCGGCCAGACCGTGGCCGCGGGCGGCGTCATCTGCCAGCTGACGGACTGATCGCCGGCCGGTCAGTATCTGCATGCAGCGTTATCTGCATGCCGGGTCGCCTACCGCTGACCGACTGACTGCCTGCTGGTCAAGGCCCGTCGCGGAATTTGGGCGGGGCGGCGCCTCGCCCGGTGCTCCATGCACCGCCGCCCAGCCGTCCCTCCACCAGCTTCTCCTCGGGACGCTCGCGGTAACCCGACCGCAGCAGGGGCTCCTCGCTGCGTCCGGCGGACATGGCCTGGCAGGGGGCGAGGTAGGCGCAGGCAGGGCAGATCGCGGGCGACGGGCTCGGATCCGTGCTAACGCCGGGGCCTGCCATCTCCGCTGCCTCCGCGGCTAGCCTGCCCCCCGCCTCGGTGACCTCGGCCGGGCTGCGGCGCACCCAGGTCCGGCGGAACTCCTGCTCAACGTGCTGCTCGATCCGCTCGAAGCGGTTTGGCTCCCTGGCTACCGCGTACATGCGCCGGTGCTGCGGAATCGACCGGCCGCCGCCGCTCGGCTCGTGCTGGCGGACGACGGGCTGCGGGTGATCATGCCGGCTTTTCGGTAGCCAGCGCCGGAGCGCCGGGCCGCGCCGCTCGCTGCCCGGGCGCGGCCCCGGATGGGACTGCGCTGGGATGCTGGCGGGCACCTCGGTTGAGAGGTCGGTACGCACCTCGTTATAGATGGTTCCCGCGATCGCCATGCCGAGATAGAACTGCTCCCAGGCCCAGCAGGCGGCGACGGTCGCCTCGTCATCGATCAGCGTCTGGGTCGCCGGCCAGTCCCCTTCGACCAGCCGGTGGCGGACGATCCAGTAGGCGTCATTGCTGTCCACCGCCAGCAGGTCGATCCGGCCGCGGAACCGGATGGGCTCGCCACCCGCCGTGACCAGTCCGAGCGTGGGCCTAGCCGGTTCGAGGATGGTCACGTCGTACTCCCCCTCGACCAGCACGGGGGAAAACCGGTCTACGGTGGGAGCCCACGCGAAGTAGCGGCCGAGCAGGCCGTTGCCTGCCGCAAGCAGTTGCTGCCAGATCTCGTCATCCGGCTCGTCGCCACATCGCTCGCGCTGCCTGGTCACGGCCCGCTGGAACGCCTGAAGGACCAGCGGGAGCGTAATGTGGCGCTGCCAGTCCCACATGCCGGGGAAGTAGTAGATGTCCAGGGCCTCGCGGATGGCCAGGTCAAGGTCGGGAGGCGCAGGCTGCTCGAGCGGCTCGAGATTGCGCCGGGCCCGTGCCCCGAAGTCCCACTGTCGGCGGCACCGCTGGAACGAGGTCCGATCGGCTGGGGTTATCTGATACGGCATGACGAGTCCCGGTGACTAGTGCCCACGTGGGTAGGGCTGGTCAAGTGGCCACCGGCAGCGGTCGGCGCCCCCGCACATCGACTCCATCTCGGCCAGCAGCTCGTCGACGAATCCGGGCAACTCCGCCGCCCGGTCGATGGGCCACGGGCCGGAGTAGAACATCCAGGCGTCCGGGGCGGGCCCGGCTGGCTGCCGCGCGACGGCAGCCGGTACAGCGTCGGGCTCAAGGAAGCACCAGCTGTAGTCCTCGCCGTGGCGCTCTAGGTACAGCACGTCATCGGGCTGGGCGCGGGTCGCAGTGATCCCGGCCAGCAACCGCGTTCGGTCCATTCGCCAGATCCTCCGGTTACCACTGTAAGTACAGACCCTGTGCTGCGACTAGTCCCCGCGGACCGGGCTGGACGCGCCCCGGCGGGGGGCCAGCACCCCGGGCTCGTGCGGCCACACGAACGTTCACCGGGATGAGGGTCGCTTGCTAACGAGCACCCCGTTTGACAATGTGGACATACCCGGCGATTGGCCGCGTTCCGGGGGGTGCGCGCGACAACCGCCCTGCCGAAAGATGCAGGGCGGTCTCACCATGAAGGAGGCACAATTGCTTTCGATCAAAACCCGGCTCGGCCGGGCATCGACGGTCGGCATCCTTACCGTGGCCAGTGTTGCTGGGTTCATGACGCCGGCCTCGGCGGCGCCGGTGTCATCAGGAACCGTGGGCTTGGCCCGCGTTGCTACGGCCACGCTGCCCAACGTCAACATCCAGGGCGCGCCAGCCGCCTGGCATCCCGCCAGCCTGAAAGTCACGCCGAAGAGCTACACAAAGTGCACGGCAGCAAAAGAGGTCTGGACCATCAGCAACAAAACGAAGAAGTCGCAGACCATCTCGTTCAAGCTGGGTTCAGCGAAGAAGAAGGAGCTTGGGAAGCTGGCAGCTGGGACTAAAGCTGGCGTATGTTCCAAGGGCCCCGCCGGGACCAAGTTCACCTTCTCCATTAAAGGCTCGAAGTCGACTTTGACCCTGACTCTGAGCTAGGCCAGACCGGGCCGCCCGGCCGGGCGGCCAAGCAGGTGCCGGCTCGCGACCAGGGCCATGGTCGCCCGCGCGGTGCGCTCGGCGGCGAGCTCAACGGCTTCGATCTGCTGGCGGGAACCGTCGTCGAGAAGCAGCATGGCATGGCCATGGGCGGTTGCCTCGATGGCTGTGGCCAGGTCCTGCGCCGCTGCGTCGCCGCCATCGGATAGGGCGCGGACGCAGGTCAGGAAGGCGTCGGTGAGCGGCCGCTCGGCAGCCTCGATCTCCGGGTGGCGGGCCTTGTCGAGACCGGCCTCATGCAGCACCTCGAAAAGCGGCCGGTTGGCGGCGGCGAAGCGCACATAGGCCCTGGCCATGGCGGCTAGACGATCGGCGGGCGGCTGGACCTGGCCGGATTCCGGCACGAGTTCTGTGTAGAGGAGCTCATAGGCACGCACGGCGACGGCCGCCAGGAGGTCATCGCGGTCGGCGAAATGGGCGTAGGGGGCACTGACGGCGACACCGAGGCGCCGGGTCGCCTCGGTGAGGGAGAAGCCGCGAACCCCCCGTTCCCCGATGAGCTCGACGGCGGTATCGATCAGCGCCGCCCTGAGGTGACCGTGGTGGTAACGGCCGCCCTTGCCTGGTCCCGCCATGGCCTTCAGGGTATGGGTGCGGGCAGCAGGCTCACTCATCCGGCGGCGCGGGGATGTTGTAGGACACCCCGGTCAGCTGCTCGGAGACCTGCCACAGCCGGTGCTGGGACGCCACGTCATGCGAGCGTGGGTGCGACTCCACCCGGGCTGGCGGGCCGGTGTACTCGCGCCGGCTCGAGGGGCCGTAATACTCGCCGCCCCGGGCGGCAGGGTCGACAGCGGCCCGCAGCGTCGGCAGGGCCCCGAGCTGCGGGCTATGCACGGCCCAGAAGTTGAGCACCCGCAGGCGGGGGCTGATCAGCACCCGCTCCGTGATCGAACTCGTCCGCCACAGGTCGGTGCGGACAATGCCAGGGTGGGCGGCGAGCGCGATGGCGTCAGCGCCAGCCGCTGCAAGGCGGGCCTGAAGCTGGTAAGTGAACAGCAGGTTCGCCAGCTTGGACTGCCCGTAGGCGTGCGAGGCGTTGTATCCGCGCTCGAACTGAAGGTCGTCGAAGTGCATCACGCCGCCGGTGTGGCCGATGCTGCTTACCGTCACGATCCGCGAACCGGGGATCGCCAGCAGCCGGTCCAGCACGAGCCCGGTGAGGGCGAAGTGGCCGAGGTGGTTGGTGCCGAAGGTCAGCTCAAAGCCGTCCTGCGTCCGCTGGTAAGGCGGCGTCATCACGCCTGCGTTGTTGATCAGCAGGTCCAGCCGCGGGCTGGCGGCGCGAATCTCGTCGGCGGCCTCGCGGACCGAGACGAGACTGGCGAGGTCCAGCCGGACGACTCGCACGCTCGCTGCGCCGACTTCGGCTCGGAGCCGTTCGGCTACCCGGTTTGCCTTGTTTATATCCCGGCCCGCCAGGATGACCGTCGCCCCTCGTCCGGCCAGCACCTTGGCGGTCTCCAGCCCGATGCCACCGCTAGCACCGGTCACCACCGCGGTCCGGCCCGACTGGCTGGGGACATCGGCTGCCGTCCACCGGCCGCCGCGGGCCGGGCTCATCTGGCCGTGCCGTTGATTGTGATCATGAGAACTCCCGCACCAAAATCTGGTGGATACTAAGAATCTGATAGGCACTAAGATACTTCGTCGAGGACCCGGTCAAGCGAGGATCGTTTGATCATGAACCGGACCGGGCTCTGCCGCGAATCCCTAGCAGCTAAGTAGGCCTTCAGAGCAGATGGGATGCCGATGGTGAGTACCGAGCAGGTATCGCAGGCGGGCAGGCGGGTGACTACTCAGCGGGTATCACACGCGGGCAGACTGGCCTTGCGGATCCTGGTCGCGGCCGGGCTCGCTGTGGACGCCTACGTGCACGCCGACCTGGCATCGACATACGACGCCATCCATGCCTCGATTAGCCAGGGCGATCTCTTCAGGATCGAGGCCGGGGTGGCATCAGCCGCCGCGCTCATCGTGCTGGTCGCGGGTCGCAGGGCCGCGTTCGCGCTTGCACTCGGCGTTGCCGCCAGTGCGTTTGGCGCGATCATGCTCTATCGCTATGTGAACGTCGGCGCTCTCGGGCCGCTGCCGAACATGTACGAGCCTGCCTGGTTCACGGAAAAGTCCATTGCCGCCGTGGCCGAGGCCGGCGCCGCGGTGCTGGCCGCCTGCGGCCTGCTATGGGAGGTGCGATGGAAGCGACACTGAACTCTCCGTCGGTGACCGGTGATCCCGGTGGTACCCAGACGTCCTTCACTGTGCCCTTCAACCACTCAGGCAGCTATGCTTTCCATTGTCAGTACCATGCCAGTGCGGGCATGGTCGGCACCTTCATTGTCTCCTGACCTACCAGGCGGGAGGGCCGGAACAGAAACTGTTCCCGGCCTGATACCGGCTTCGGAAGTGGCAGTGCATCCTGTGAGCGAATCTCCCGGTGCTAGCAGCCGGGGAGATCTGGATGATGCCGGGCTTGTCGAGCTTGTCGCGAAGGCGGATCCGGATGCGCTGGCGGTGCTGTATGAGCGCCACGGGGCTACCTGCTACCGGCTGGCGCGGCGGATCACTCTCAATGATGTCCTGGCCGAGGACGCTGTCCAGGAGACCTTCGTCGGATTGTGGCGTAACCCGGCGGGCTACCGGGCCGACCAGGGCAGCGTGCGGAGCTGGCTGCTGGGACTGGCTCATCACAAGGCGGTGGATTTTGTGCGCAGGGAAGCCGCCCAGCAACGACGGCAGGACGCTCATGCCGCCCAGCGGGCACTGGATCCGCCTACGGCAGCCGACCCGGCAGCGACGGCGTGGGCCGGGATCCGGGCCGAGCAGGTCCGGGCCGCGCTGGCCGAGCTGCCGGAGCCGCAGCGGCACGCTCTGGCGCTGGCCTATTTCGGCGGGTACACCCAGCGGGAGATCGCCCAGCTAACCGGCGTCCCGCTGGGAACGGTGAAAACCCGCATGTTCGCCGCGATGCGGCGACTACAGCTACGCCTTGCCGCCGTGGGCAGCTCTGGCGGGGAGGGAACGTGGTGACTGATCAGGCGTCTGGCCACGGCCCGTTCGAGGAGCTGGCGGCCGGGTATGCGCTCGATGCTCTCGAACCGGCCGATGAGCAGCGTTTCCTGCGTCACGCCCAGCGGTGCCCGGCCTGCACGCAGGCGCTGGTCGACTACCGCGAGGTGGCAGCGGCGCTAGCCGACACCGCCCCGCCCGCCGAGCCGCGCCCCCAGCTAGCCGATCGCATCATGGCCGCGGCCCTCGCCGACCTAGGCGTCGGGCCGCAGCGCTCCGCCTCGCCCGCGGACGCCGGACGGGAAAATTGGGCTGCCGCCGGGCCGGGAGACGCGGACACGGCGCCAGGAGATCCCGTCACCATGCCAGGAGATCACGTCACCGGGCAGGGAGAGGCGATCACCGCGCGGACAGACGCGGTCACGGCGCGGGAAGACGCGGTTGCCGCCCGGGAAGACGCCGTCACCGCCCGGGAAGACGCGCGCGTAATGGCGGCAGACGCAGGCACCGCTCAGGAAGATGTGCTGCCGCCCGGGGTGGTGCGGCTGCGGCCGCGTGCCAGCCGGTGGCTACGGCCCGCTGCCGCCGCGGCGGCAGTAGCGCTGATCGCCGGCGGAGGCACCTGGGCCGGGCTGGCCGCCACCAGCAGCCCGACCCGGGAACCACCCAGCGCCAGTTGTGCGCACGAACACGGATGCTCCCAAGTGGTACTGACCGGCGCCGCGACGCATCAAGTGGCGGCGAAGGTCCTCGTCCAGGCCGGGGTGGCGTGGATGGTGCCGACCAATATGAAAGCCGATGACACCGCCGATCAGATTTACGTCCTGTGGCAGCTCACCGGCAACAGTCGCCCGCTCGCCGTCGGATCCTTCGACGTCCGGGCCGGCACGGACACCCCGATCTGGATCGGGGACCTGGCCGCGCCTTACGCCGGCACCCTGGCCTTCGCCGTCAGCCTCGAACACGGCCGCACCGTCCCCGCCAGCCCCTCGCGCATCGTCGCACTCGGCCAGGTTTCCTGAACCGGATAATTATCTCGGCTAGGCCGGCGGCAGCGAACCCTGGCCGGTGGGCGCTGGCCGGGGTGGCGGGGCATTTTCTGCGGCAGCTTCATGACCATCGCTGCGGCTGATGGTAGACTTGCAGGGCTGCTCCGGACCTCGGTGGCTCAGTTTCCTTGCCCCGAGATGAACCGGAGTTTTTTATGCTGAAGGTGGCCAGCATCAGATCTGCTTGGACCTTACCTTCAGGAGAACGCCTATGCGTAAGGCGAAGACGTCGGCTGGCCGCCATGCCGCCGGCGCTCCTCTGCGTGAGACTGGAAATGGGCAGGCCGACAGTGATCTGAGCGACGCCGGCCTCGTCACAGCCTTGGCGCGGGGCCGTCGCGACGCGCTCGCCGTGGCCTACAGTCGCCACGGGGCGTCGGTCTACGCCTTGGCCGCCCGGCTGTGCGGGCCACGGCGGGCCGAGGAAATGACCCAGGCGGTCTTTCTGTCGTTGCGGCACTCGCCAGGAAACTTCCACCCGGGCACAGGTTCCCTCCGCTCCCTGCTCGTAGCCGAGGCTCATCGTCGGGCCGTTGGCCATCTGCGAGCTGACGCCGCTCGACAAGCCCCGGAAGCGACCATGCCGGCCGACGCTCTCGAGCAGAGGGTGCTGGACAAGGTCCCGGGCGCAAACGAGGCCATCGGGAACCTACTGTCGGGTCTGTCCAAGGCCGAGCGCCAGGCGATCACACTCGCTTACTTCGGCGGGTACAGCCGCCGGCAGGTAGCCGCTGCGCTCGAGTTGCCGGCCGAGACAGTCAATGCCCACATCCGTGCCGGGATGGGCCGCCTCCGCGCGCACGTCACCGGTGAGGGGCGGCGCCTCTCGGCGGGCGACACGCCCCCCAGTACTGACGAAGCCCCGAACCCGCCGGTCACCGCCGACTGACCGAAAGTCCGGCATTGAGCTGAACCGGACGACTGCCCGTGACGAATACTCTCCGGATGCTTTTATAAACAACCGAGAGAGACGTTCAGTGCGCAGCTCCCTCCCAGTTCGCGCCGGAATCGGCGCGGCGGCCCCGGCGCTGGACGCGACGGCCTGCGCCAGCGGCGTCGGCAAGCCTGCCGCCTCGTCCAGCAAATCGCCGTCGGGCATGGCATCGTCCAGCCCGGCGATGAGCACCACAAGCGACTCCACGAACACCGCGGGCGCGCAACCGTACGTGGCTCTTGACCAGCTGTTGGTCGAGCATGTCGACCTGACCGCCAACGTGGTGCAGACCGCGATCACCAAGGGGCCTTCCCCGGCCGGCACCGGCGCCGTGCACCCCCCTGGCATTGTCTCCTCGATGCCAGCGAAGTTCACCTCCTTAGCCCACCCAGACACCTCCCGGCCGGCGAGGCTGCCACCTACCGCCGGCTGGGAGGCCTCCACGCCTCCCGGCCGGGATGCCACCGAACGCCCGGCCGGGAGGTCTTCATGCTTCCCGGCCGACCGGCCTCGTGCTGGTCATTGACGTACGCCTGCCGAGGCTGGCCGGCTTCCCGGGCCCGGCTCACTGTGGGTGTTGGCGGTGCTGACCTCGCCGTGGCAGTGCGGGCAGGTCAGCATCGGCTGGGTGACATTCCGGCAGGTATCGTGCACCAACACGACCGGCGGGCCGCCCGGCGAAGGCGCCCAGGTGTCGCCCCAGCGCAGCATCGCGGCGATGACGGGAAAAAGCGCGAGGCCCCTTTCGGTCAGGTTGTACTCATACCGGGGCGGATGCTCGCTGTAGGCGTGCCGCTCCAGGATGCCCTGGTCAGTCAGCTTCCGTAGCCGGGCGGTGAGGACGCTGCGGGCCATGCCCAGGCTGGCCTGGAAGTCATCGAATCGCCTGGTCCCGCGGAAGGCATCGCGCACGATCAGCAGCGTCCACCACTCGCCCACGACGTCGAGGGTCTTCGCGATCGAGCAGTTCCACTCGGCCAGGCTCGTCAATTGCATGACAGTAGCCTACCCGGAGTAAGTCGTTTGACAAGACTCACTGAGCCCTGACAGGGTGAGTCTTCTGAAAAGACTAACTAGGGAGGAAGGCCATGGAGCGTGCCAGACGGCCCTGGCTGGCGCTGATCGTCGTGTCCCTGGGAACCTTCGCGGTGCTGCTGGACGGCACGATCGTCAACGTGGCGCTGCCCAGCATCATCACCAGCCTGCACGCCTCACTGGACCAGGCGCTCTGGGTGGTCAACGCCTACCTGCTGGTGTTCGCGGCACTGCTCATCTTTGCCAGCCGGCTCGGCGACATGTTCGGGCCGCGGCGGCTGTTCACCGCGGGCCTGGCGCTGTTCGCGGTGGCCTCGGCGCTGTGCGGGGTCGCGCAGTCGCCCGGCCAGCTGATCGCCGCCAGGGCGCTACAGGGCGTCGGCGCCGCCGCCCTGACCCCGCAGGCGATGGTGATCATCCAGGCGGTGTTCCCCCGGGAGCGGATGGGCGCCGCCTTCGGCGTCTTCTCCTCCATGGTCGGGCTGGCCGCGGTCAGCGGGCCCACGCTCGGAGGAGTGCTGACCAGCTACCTGAGCTGGCGGTGGGTGTTCTACGTCAACCTGCCGATCGCTGCCGCCGGCATCGCGCTGGCCTACCTGTACGTACCGGACATCCGGACCGGGCGGCGGCACCGGCTCGATCTGGGCGGCGTGCTGCTCGCCTCGACGGGCCTGGCCGCGGTGGTGTACGGCGTGATCGAGGGCCAGCGCTACTCCTGGGGCGAGGTCGCCTACGGCATCACCATCCCCGAGATCATCGGCGCGGGGCTCGCCGCACTGGCCGGCTTCGTGGCATGGGAGCGGCGGCACGCCCAGCCGCTGGTGCCGCTGAGGCTGTTCCGCAGCCGGACCTTCGCGATCATGGTCGGCCTCAACGTGGCTGTGCAGTTCGCGTTGCAGAGCATGCTGCTGGTCAACTCCATCAATCTGCAGTCAGTACTCGGCTTTACCGCCGTCCATGCCGGGCTCACATCGCTGCCGCTGACCCTGGCGCTGACCGCCGTGGCCCCGTTCGCCGGCCGCCTGAGCGACCGCCTCGGCGGCAAGTACGTGCTGATGGCCGGCCTGGCGCTCTTCGCCCTCGGCATCGCCGGGGTGGCCGCCGTCTCCGCTACCCACGCGACGTCGCTCACGTTCTCCCCGGTGCTGCTGGTCGCCGGGCTGGGCATGGGAGCCATCTTCGCCCCGCTGGCCACCGAGGCAATGCGCGCCGCACCGCCGCTCCTGGCCGGCGCAGCCTCCGGCGTCCTGAACACCGGCCGTCAGCTCCGCCAGCTCATCCATGACGTCTTCAGCCACGGCTACATCACCGCCATGCACCCCACCCTCGCCCTGTCGGTCGTGATCCTGCTGGCCGGCGGGGCCGCCTGCCTGCTGCTGCCCCGCCACCCCGCTGCCGGCGCCGAACCGACGGCCGCCCAGGCACCGCGCACGGCAGAGACCGTGCCAGCTACCACACGGTGAATCCGCAGAACCCGAAACTGGAAGGACCACGATCATGACCGGACCGATCACCCGCAACCGTGACATCGAATCACTCAAGGTGGCCGCACGCTGGCCCGGCGCGGACCAGGCGACCGTCGTCATCCTCGCCACCAGGCTCGCCGCGGCCCGCGCGGACGCCGACGGATACTCCTGGTTCCAGCATGAAGCCGACACCCATCCCGATCGGGCACTGCCGCTCGCGCTCGCCGGATTCTTCCAGGCCCGCCTCGGCGGGGACCCCGGCGACGCGCTGGCCAAGCTAGACAAGGCAGCCGACGCGGAACTCGGCCTGCCGCACTTCTTCCGCGGGCTCGCGCTCGCCGCACTCCCGCCCGACCCGCAGCGGGCCGAGCGGGCGATCCAGGATCTCGAGTTCGTGCTGGCGGTCGGTGACCAGTTCCCGCTGGCGCTGCTGCGCGCCGTGCAGCACGCCCTCGCCGCCGCCTACGCCACCGTCGGCAAGGACGACCTCGCCGCGGAGGCATCCCGCAGGTCAGGTCTCGGCTCCCTGCCCGCCGATTCCCAGCTACAGTACGGCAGCTACTGGGTCACCGCCGAGGACGGCTTCCGTTTCACCTCGCCGAGGATCTGGCGGCCAGCACCCGATGTTCACGTCGTCCAGGGCTACGACTTCTGCGACTTCGCCTTCATCACCACCAGCGAGGGCATCATCGCCATCGACGCGGGAACCACGCAGGCACGAGTGCAGGCCGCACTCGCCGAGCTTGACCTTCCGGCCGGCCCGATCAGCCACCTGATCCTCACCCATGCGCACTTTGACCACGTCGGCGGGGTAGACGCGCTGCGCGGGCCCGGCACCCAGGTGGTCGCGGCGGCAGCGTTCCCTGCCGAGTCGGCAGATCAGCGGCGCAACACTGTGCCGTTCGGCTACTTCCTGGGCAACGGCGGTGGCACGGTACCCGAGATCGTGCCCGACCGCCTGATAGGCGAGCCGACGACGCTGACGATCGGCGGCACGGAACTCGTCCTGCACCCCACTCCAGGTGGCGAGACCAGCGACGCGCTGATGATCTACCTGCCCGCCAGCGGAGTGCTATTCACCGGCGATGTGATGATGCCGTACCTGGGTGCCCCGTTCTTCGCCGAAGGCTCTCCGGAGGGACTGCTGGAGACTCTCGCCTCCATCAGGGAGGTGCGGCCAGCGGCGCTGATCCAGGGCCACACAACGCTTACCGAGACCTTCACCATCGAAGCGATACCCGGCCTGGAGGCCGCGCTGACGCTGCTACGCGACCAGGTGCTGGACGGGATCCGCCGCGGCCTGGCGCTGGCGGACATCCTGGACGGCAACGAACTGCCCGACGTCCTGCGCGACCATCCGAAGGCAGTCCTTCCCTACCTGGTGATCCGCGACAACTTCAGTGCGCGGCTCTACCACCAGCGCACCGGATACTGGAAGCCTGACGGGCAGGGGATGGAGCCGATGACCGCCGGGCAGCACGCCGCCGCGCTCGACCTCCTCGCGGCCGGCCGCGAGGACGCGTTCACCACCGCGGCCCGCACCCTGATCGGCCAGGGCGATCACGCCCTCGCCCTACAGATCATCGAACCCGGGTTGCTGTGCCACCCCGCCAGTACCGAGCTGGCCGCACTGCGCCGCACCGCACTGCACCGGCTGATGGAGCAGACCCAGCAGCTCGACCCGTTCCGGTTCCTCATTTACGCCGACCTCGCCGGAGTCGAGATCGGCCCGATCCGTTAGCCGCCCGCGCCCCGCACGCGGCGCAGCGCGTCGTCCAGCTCGGCTGCGGCAGTGGTGACAGCATCGGGCAGTCAGTCAGAGCAGCGGGTTCTCGTACTGGAGGAGGTCGTCGACCATCGTCGGGTCACTGGTGTCCTGGACCGGCGCCGGCTGGTCGCCGTTGCCGCCGGGGTGTACTGCGACGGGTGCCCCGTCGGAGGCCAGGGGCTGGACCCAGCGGCGCAGCCAGTGGGGGCCCGGCCGGTGCGCCAGCCGAGGCAGCAGCAGGCCGAGCCCGCCAGCGAGGATGAAGATCACGCCCACGATATGCAGGTTGAGCCAGTGCACAGAGCCCGCCCTGAGGGCGAACAGCAAGATGGCGCCGACCGTGATGAGGAAGATGCCCGTGCCGCTGCGCATCGCGGGCCTTGCGGCGGGCGGCTTGCGGGGCTGGCGCGGCACGATGAACCTGTTCAGCGGTGCGTTCTTGCGCGCGTTCATCGGTGCGCCAACCAGCCGGACCGGCGGGATCGTCCGGACCGCCCGGCGACCAGGTGGAAGACCAGCAGCAGGACCGCCGCCCCGGCGATCGCGGTCAGCCAGGTGGACAGGTTGAAGAACCCCTGGAGGGAGTGGATGTGGAACAGCCTGGTGGCGGCCCAGCCGCCGCCCAGCGCCCCGGCGATGCCTATCAGGCAGGTGAGGATAAGGCCCTGTGATCTCCCACCGGGGATCAGCATGTTGGCGATTAAGCCTGCGCCAAGGCCGAGAACGATCCAGGCGATGATGCCCATAACCGGCTCCTTCTTTGGTGATGTATCCGGGGTGCGGGCCGGCCGACCGGCGGGCTCGCGGCCTTTCGGTGGGTCATTCCGCCGGCGCGGATG
>PMSU01000053.1 GCA_003168255.1 Actinomycetota bacterium | reverse complement strand
CCGCCGGCACGCCCCCAGCCCCGCCGGCACGCCCCCAGCCCCGCCGCGGTACGACCCCACGCCGTCTAGGAACGTGGATGTGACGCGGCCCCCCACGGGTGGTAGGCCACGCCGCATTCATGTCCTGGGTCTGCCCGCTGCGCGTCCAGCAGGCACGCCCGGCAGTCACCGCCTGTCCCGCCTGTCCCGGGTATCCCTCTTGTCTTCACTGGGCTAGCCGTCGATGCCTGGTTGTTGTGGCTAGAGGTGAACAGGAAATCGGCATCGATCGTGACGCCGCGGGCCTGATTTGCCCGGGATGACGCGGATGCGGACCCGGGACGACGCCGCTGGAGCGGCGGGTCAGCGGACCTGCGGCTCACTGCGCGAGGACCGCACCCCCGCTAGCCGAGATGGATGTGGCAGAGCCCCCCATGGGTGGTAGGTAACGCCGCATTCATGCCAGGCCCTGGACTCTGCGCGTCCCGCCATCCGTGCCCAGCAGTCGCATCTGCCCCGTCTGACTCAGAAATCCCTCCCGGTGTCACCCCCGCCAGAGCTCGACGCCGATTTGCTGGCCACTCGTCACCCCGCCGCGGTAGCCGATCAGCAACCCCTCGGCATTGTCGAGCCTGCCGTCTTGGGCCAGGCCCCCTGGTGCGATAAACGTTTCCCGCAGATGTCGGAGAGTATTTCGCCGTAACGCAAGCCTCAAGGGGCCGGCGTCGCACTGTTACCTGACTGTGACAAGCGGACGAATCGGGCAGATCCGCGTATGTCCTGTTCGGCCCACGTGGGCCTTCGGCTATGCCACCAAGCCCCGGGCCTGCGCCGGCAGGCCCAGGCGACGCGGATCGGCGCCATGTCGAAGAGCCATCGAGCGTGTCCTGAATACGGTCAGCCCGAAACGTGCATGAAACATCGATGCTCCCGTCGGCCGGGTGGGTTACCGCGCACGTAACGAACAGGAAATAGGGCCGAAACCCGTGCATGGGAGACATAAAGCGTTGCTTAAGGACAGCGAAGCGGCCGTCCGGTTTACCCAGAGTGCCCGCGGTCCTGAGCCTCCGGGTGGCCCTTCCACGGTAGGCCATGGAGGCGAAGTGGTTCCATATCCGAGCTGGCTGAGTTCAGGAGACAACGCCTGGCAGCTAACGGCTGCGACGCTCGTCGGGCTGATGAGCATTCCGGCGATTGCCGTCCTGTACGGCGGGCTTGTACAGCGCAAGTGGGCAATGAACACAGTGCTGATGGTGTTCAGCACGTTCTGCCTGACCCTCATCGTCTGGGTCCTGTGGGCCTTCAAGATGGGCTTCGGCACACCGTGGATTCATACGTTCGTCGGCGTGCCAGGCTCGGTACTTGGGCCCAACGGCGAACAGGGACGTGCGGTCATCCCGCTGCTTGTCGGGTTGATGCCGAAGTTCCGGTTCCCCGAGTCGTCCCTCGTGTACTTCCAGTTTGTGTTCGCGGCGATCACGCCGATCCTGTTCATCGGCAGCGTGATCGGCCGGATCAAATTCCAGGTCTGGCTGATCTTCGTGCCGCTGTGGATCACCTTCGCCTACTCGGTCAACGCGTTCCTGCTGTGGGGCGGCGGTTACTGGGGCGGCAAGGGCGCGCTGGACTTCAGTGGTGGCTACGTGATTCACCTCGCGGCCGGTGTCTCCGGCTTCGTCGCCGCCTGGGTCATCGGCCCGAGGCTGCAGCGCGACCGAGATCGTGCGGTGCCCAACAACCTGCTCTTTGTCGCCATAGGCGCGGGCATCCTGTGGCTGGGCTGGAACGGTTTCAACGGCGGTGACCCGTACTTCGCCGGCGCGGACGCCTCCTCCGCGGTGATCAACACGAACCTGGCAACCGCCGTCGCAATGATGGCCTGGATCGTCATGGACATGTCGTTCGGCAAAGAGCGCAAGGCGACCTTCCTCGGCGGAGTCAACGGCATGATCTGCGGCCTGGTGGGCATCACCCCGGCCGCCGGGTACGTCACCGGTTACGGCGCGATCATTATCGGGGTCGTCGACTCGGTGGTCGTGTGGCTGGCCTGGTCCTACCTGCCCAAGCACGTCTGGCCGTTCAACAAGGTCGATGATGCGCTCGGGGTCGTCTACACGCACGGCATCGCGGGGCTTGGCGGCGGCCTGATGGTCGGCCTGCTCGCGGACCCCAAGATGATCGAGTACCTCGGGGTCGGGAAGAATCCGTCGGTCTCGGGCGCGGGGCTGTTCTACGGTCACCCGAAGGAACTGGCCATCCAGGCAGGAGCGGCCCTGACCATCATCATCTGGGACGGGCTGATCACCTTCCTCATCCTGCGGGGTATCGGCCTGTTCATGAAGCTGCGAATACCTGACGACCAGCTAGAGATCGGTGATGTCGCGGTGCACGGCGAGGAGGTCTACCCGTCCGAGGATCTGGTCCGCGTCGGGGCCGGGGGGGCCACCGAGACCCGGAACATCGCGAGCTCGGCGGAACCAGTCGGCGCGCCGGGGCACGAACCCGAGAACGTGCCAAAGGTGGAGTAGTGACGTACCACCAACAAATTAGCAAGTAAGTCAATCGGAAATATTGACAAACTCCGCCGGGCTTGACAGCCTGGGAGTGGCTCTGGAGAAGCCGCTATTCCGGTCGGATGACCGCAACCTTCCAGGTTGCGGTCATCCGTTGTTGCGAGCCTGGACTGGACCCGGAGCCTCGGTAGCGGCTCTGTCAGCAGCGGCTATGGCGTGACGACATCTTCGGCCAGGACGCGCACGGGGGCACGTCCTGACCGGGCGGGGCAGGTCCGGGCTGAGCAGGTCCGGCCGGGGGCAGGCCCGGACATGGCAGGGCAGGGGCAGGGCCAGGTCCGGCCGGGCACGTCCGGCTGGGCTAGTTGCAGCCGATTCGTTTTCCTTTCGCGCTCACCCGGCACGCGCTTGTCATCCGCCGGGTGATCATGAGAAGATCCCCAAGCATGTCCTTGGAATCAGATCCACACGCCGGGCGGGGACAGCGGCGGCGCCTGATCGATGATCCCCGCAGCATCCGGGCTCTGGCTGATCCGCTGCGGCTACAGCTCCGGTCGATCATCGGACGGTCGGGCCGGATCACGGCCGCGGATGCGGCTCGTGAGCTGGGCATCAGTCACGGGCTCGCCTCGCATCACCTGCGTCAGCTTGCCAAGTACGGGTTCGTCGAGCAGGTCGAGGGAGCCGACAGCCGAGAGCGCCCGTGGCAGCTCGTCGCGACTTCCTACAGTTTCGATGGCGTCGAGGACAACCCGGGCGGTGCGGCAGCGGTTGCTGTTTACGAACGGGTCGCCGGGGAGCGTGCGTTGGAGGATCTCAGCGACTGGCACGAGCGCCGCGCTGAGTGGGGACCCGGATGGCGCGAGCACGCCGGGCTCGGGCACAGTGCCATCTACCTGACCGAGGAAGAACTCACCGACCTCGTCGGGCGCATCGACGGGCTGATCGCGGGATACACCGAGCAGCGTCCCATCGACGATCTCGCCGCACGCCCGCCGGGATCGGTGCCAGTGGACTTCACCCTGTTCGTGGTGCCGCATGAACCGAACCCGCCGGGGAAGTAACGCTGCCGGTCAGGCGCGCATCCGCAGACCGAAAGGAACTCGGCATGCGGCGCAGGATGGCTGTTGGCGGTGAACAGCAGATCGGCATTCATCTCGGGCGGGGTGCGGCCGGGAGGGATTCCTGGGGCAGGCGGGGCAGGTAATGACTGCTGGGCACACATCACAGGACGCGCGGAAGCCACGGCCAGGCATGAATGCGGCGTGGCCTACCACCCGTGGGGGGCTCTGCCGCATCCATCTCAGCTAGCGGGGGTGTGATCCCGCTGGAGCGAGCCACTGTCGCAGCCGGTAGCGCATCAGCCAGTCCTGCAATGTCATCCACCAAGTCGTATCCGGGCATTCCGGACGAGCCCTACCTGCCGAGCGTCCTGGCGCGACTGAATGCCCGATAGTGGCCCGCGTCACCGCCCGGTGATGCCGTCGAGGCTCTCCCGGAGCAGGTCGGCGTGACCGTTGTGGCGCGAGTACTCGCCGATCATGTGCACGTACACCATGCGCAGGGAGAACGTCTCACCGGCTACGTCGAAGGTGTCACCGAATCCCATGTCCTTGACGGCTTTGTCGGCTTGACGCCATTCGGCCTGCAAGCGTTCGAAGTCGGCGCTGGCTTCCGCCGCACTGGCGTCGTCGAAGTCGGTGTCCTTGCCGCGGGATGGGTCGTACATGGGCTCGACGGGTTGTCCCGCCGCACGCTGCCGGAACCATATCCGCTCGACCTTGGCCAGATGCCGGACCAGGCCGAGAAGTGACAGGTTCGACGACGTGATCGGCCGGCTGGCCAGTTGCTCGCCGGTCAGGCTCGCGCAGATGTTCAGCAGGGTGGTGCGCTGCCAGGTCAGGTAGCTCTCGAGGATCGGCCGGTCGTCACCGGTGAGAGGCCCGTCAACCGGGCTCGGGGTGGGTGCGGTCCACGTCATCGGCTAAGTCTGGCAGGAGGATGCTCCTGCCAGCATTCCAAGCAGTTGCTTGACATGCCTGGAGTGGCCATGTCAAGATTCCAAGCATGTACTTGGAATCAGGTCGGCCGACGGGTCCGGCGACAGGCCCGGCCGACAGGCCCGGCCGACAAGTCCGGCGCCAAGCCGGGTCTGGCCGACTGGTCCGGCCGACTGGTCCGGCCGACTGGTCCGGCCGACTGGTCCGGCCGACTGGTCCGGCCGACGGGTCCGGCCGACGGGTCCGGCCGACGGGTCCGGCCGACAAGTCCGGCGCCAAGCCGGGTCTGGCCGACGGGTCTGGCCGACGGGTCCGGCCGACGGGTCCGGCCGACGGGTCCGGCTGACGGGTCCGGCCGACAAGTCCGGCCTAGGTAGGAGCTGACATGGGTCCGATCCGGGGTGTGCTTAGGCAGCGTTATCTGCGGCGCTGGCTCGGTGCGGGCCTGATATCGCTGACCGGGGATTGGGTCCTGCGGGTGGGGCTGGCCTACTACGTCTACCGGCTGACCGGATCCACCCTGGCGTCGGCCCTCATGCTGTTGTCGTCGTTCCTGCCGCAGATCGTGCTGGGATCGCTGGCTGGCGTGTTCGTCGACAGGTGGGACCACAAGGCGACGATGATCGTCACGAACCTGCTGCTTGCGGCCGGCCTGCTGCCGTTGCTGGTCGTGCACCATGCCGGTCAGGTCTGGGTCGTCTACGCGGTGATGGCGTGGGAGGGCTGCGCGCAGCAATTCTTCGGGCCGGCCCAGCAGGCATTGCTGCCGCGGCTGATCGACGACGCCTACCTGGTCACGGCCAACGCACTCAACGGGCAGAACAGCAACCTGTCTCGGCTCATCGGCTCGGCGCTTGGCGGCATCGTCGCGGCAGCCGGCGGGATCAGCGCGCTGGCACTCGTCGATATCGCCAGCTTCCTGGCAGCCACCGCGCTGATCGCGCGGATCCGCGCCGAACGGCGCGAGGCCCGCCAGCGCCCGGCCGGCACCTCACTTGGGCGACGGGTCGCCTGCCTGCGGGCCGAGTGGGTCGACGGGCTTCGCCTCTCGGCGCAGCACCGCGTGCTGCGGGTGATCATGATCTTCCTGCTCGTCACCAGCGTGGGGGAGGGGATCATGGGCACGCTGTTCGCGCCGTTCGTCCGGTCGGTGCTGCATGGCAGCGACACCGCCTACGGCCTGGTCGTATCGGCGCAGGCAGTCGGGGGCATCGTAGGTGGCCTGCTGGCTGCGGCGTTCGGCAGCCGCTTTTCCGCGTCTCGCTTGCTGGGCTGGTCTGCTGTCGCGTTCGGCCTCATCGACCTGGCGATGTTCCTGTACCCGTTGGCCTGGGTCGGGGTCTGGCCGGCTGCCGTCTGCATGATCCTGGCCGGCCTTCCCGGCGCGGTGATGCTCGCCGCCGTCATGACGTTGTTTCAGCGTGCTACCGCTGACAGCCATCGCGGCCGTATCTACGGCGCGCTGACCGCAGTGGAGGGTATCGCCCTCGTCACGGGTACCCTCGCGGCCGGTTTTCTTGGCCAGACGCTGGGCATCGTGCCCGTCCTCGTCGTCCAGGGCTCAGGCTTTCTCGCAGCCGGCGCCCTCGTGCTGATTGCGCTCCAGGGCAGCAGCGCGTCCGAGGACCCGGGCCTGCCGGAAGCCGGGTCGGCCCCGCTCACCAAGCCGCGCAGGACGCGCAGGACGCGCCGGGCCCACCGGACCCGCCGGCGAACGCTGACCGCCGTCGTCGGGACGGTCCTGATGGCTGCCGCCGGGGCGGCGGGCACTGCCATGGCCGCGGCGCGGCCGACAACGCAGGCGGCGCTGACTGCCAACTGGTACGAGTCGGCGCCTTACTACAGCACGCTGGACTCCAGCGCGCCCGATCTGGCCAGGTCATGTCGGCCACCGGCCAGAAGGCATTCGACATGGCCTTCATCCTTGCCGACAACGGCGCGTGTGATCCCTCATGGGACGGTACGGACCCGGTCTCGTCCGACACGCAGGTGGCTGCCGTCATCAGCGAGGTCCGCGGCGATGGCGGCGATGTCATCGTGTCGGCGGGCGGCTACAACGGAACCAAGCTCGGCGAGGTGTGCGGGTCCGCGGCGGCAACGGCGGCGGCTTACCAGCAGGTGATCAGCACATATAGCCTGCACGCTTTCGACTTCGACTTGGAGGAGCCGGAGATCGAGAACTCCGCGGCCATCGCGAATGAGCTGGGCGCGGCGCAGATCCTTCAGCAGAACAATCCGGGTCTCTTCGTGTCCGTCACAATTCCCGCCACCACTACCGTGGCAAACTATTTTGGCCAGCAATTGCTCGATCAGGCCAGCAGCCTCGGCTTCGTGCCGGACGACTATACGATTATGCCGTTCGACGGAGGCTTCAGCGGCGGATCCTCGCAGGTAACAGCGCTGCAGGACTTCAATGCGCAGCTCATGAGCACGTTTGGCTGGAGCAGTGCGCAGGCCTACGCCCGTGCGGGGTTCTCCGGCATGAACGACCGCACGGACACCGGAGAATACTTTTACCAGAGCGATTTCCAGACGGTGCTGAGTTTTGCCCAGAGTGTGGGCATCACCCGGTATACGTTCTGGTCGGTTAACCGGGACCAGGAATGCAACCCGGTGGACAACAACGGCGTAACCTCCAGCGAATGCAGCGGGGTCGCGCAGAATCCGTGGGACTTCACCGCGTACACAGTCGGCTTCGCTAACGGGACGCCGGTGACCCCGCCCACGTCGCCGCCGCCCACGTCGCCGCCGCCAACCGGGTGCACGGCCGCACCATGGGTCGCCAGCGCCGCCTACACCAGCGGCGATGTGGTCTCTTACAACAGTGACCAGTGGACGGCGAACCAGTGGAACGGTGACGAGATGCCCGGCGGCTCATCCGGCGCATGGAACGACGATGGCCCCTGCTGAGGCCAGCCCTGCCTGAGGCCGGCGTTCCGCGGCCAGAGCAGCCGAGCCTTAGTGACCGCGGAACGCCTCCTCTAGCCACCACGAGCCGTGCTTGGCGGTGATCTTCGCGTCGATCACGAGGGCGCGGTCCCTCGGGCCGTCCAGCCAGCGCCCGACCTGCGCGAGATCCTCCCGGCGGCGAACCGTCACGCCGTCACATCCAAACCCGCGCCCGATCTCCGCGATGTCGGCCGGCGGAAACAGGACGGTGTCTAGCCGGTGGCCGTTCGGACGAAAATGGTGTACCTCGGCGCCATAGGCCTCATCGTCGTAAATCACGATGACCATCGGCAGGCCGAGCCTGGCGACAGTCTCAAGCTCGCTGATCCCCATCAGCGCCCCGCCGTCGCCGAGCGCGGCGACCGTCAGCCGGTCCGGGCGGGCGATCGCGGAACCGATGGCCGAGGCCAGGCCCAGGCCGACCGACTGGAATGCCTGGGTGAAGCAGAAGCCCTGCTCGTCGGGGACCGACAGGAACATGCTCGGGTAGCCCATGAAGTTGCCCGAGTCGACGGCCACCAGCCGGCCGGCTGGCAGCAGGTCGTCAAGCTCGATGGACAGCGTCCGCGGGTCTATCCGGTCGGCGTCACTCTCGTCGGTGTAGGGAACGTCGCGCCAGCGGCCGGTACGGGCGATCCGCTGGCGGACCAGGGCTGACCGGTAGCCCGTGCCGCCAGGAGGCCCCGGCAGGGCAGCGGCGACCGCGCGCGCCGTCACGGCGACATCCCCGAGCACGCCGAGCTGCACCGGCAGGTGCGCGCCGAACGCCGCGTCGTCGTCGTCCACCTGGGCGACCCGGCAGTCGGGGCCGACCAGCGTCCCGTGCCGCATCGTCCACATGTTCAGCGAGCAGCCCCAGCCGACCAGCAGATCCGCGCCCCGGATGAGCTCCGCGGCGAGCGGAGTGGCGAACCCGCCGCTCACGTCCAGATCCCACGGGCTGCCGCGGAACAGGCCCTTGGCCGCGGCCGAGGTGGCCAGCAGGGCGCCGCAGGCATCCGCCAGTTTCTCCAGGTCATGCCGGGCAGCCGCGACCCGCGCGCCGCGGCCGGCGAGGAAGACGGGACGGCTGGCGCCGGCCAGCGCGCCGGCCAGCTCGATGATGCGGAGCCGGTCGGTGTGCCAGGGCAGCACGGGCAGGCTAAGGCCCAGTTCCCCGG
>PMSU01000140.1 GCA_003168255.1 Actinomycetota bacterium | reverse complement strand
GCGGCGGCCTCGGCCCAGGATGGTGCGCCCCCACGCTGAGCGAGCTGGCCGCCCGCATCCAGTCCCATAAATCGACCCGGATCGTTCCCCCCAGGAATACGCATGAGTAGCACTAGGCCGCCCCCTGACCTGTGCCGCACTCCTCCGGCGCGGGCCGAGGTTGCCCGCAGCGTCATGACACTCGCTGATGAGGACGCCTGCCGGGTGGCTGCCCGCCAGATCGAGCAGCAGCACCCAGGCTGGATGATCATGTGGGGTGTGTATACCCGAACATTCGTAGCGTTTCCGCTGTTCCCGGTACGGCGGGGAATCGTCGTGACCGCCGCGTATCCCGACGTCCTGCTTGCATGGATGGAGCAAGCCGAGCGCAGGTTGCGGCTTCGTCCGCCGACCCGGGGAGAGCCGCCGCGAGTGCCAGCCGGCGATCCCAGAGCGCATGCCAGCGTGCCTTACCCCGCCGATACCGCTCACCCACGGCACACCCCTGACGTTTGCAGTGACCTCGCAATTCTCCATCGGGTACTTGCTGGGCTGAAGCGTCTTGATGACTGAAGCACAACGGCCACCGCCCGTCCGTCAGCCCAGCACATCGCCACGGACTGATTCTGCCAACAGTTCCTGCAATGCAGCCGACCCCGCCATGGCTGCCAGGCCATCAGCCGCGGTCGAGCACTCGATAACCAGACTTCCGCACCGCCCGCCGCGCGGCGCTTTGGCTACCTGCCATGCCGCGCGGCTTCTGGCCCGGCAGCGCACGGCCCCCGCGTGCCTGCCGGGCCAACGTCGGCGGCAGGGACCGCNNGAACGGTCCCTGCCGCCGACCCTCGCCAGCTCGACCTGGCCCCTCTGGGCAACAGCCATCCGGCACATCTGTGCCATCCACACCAGCCTGGGAGGAACCGTCAGTGACGGACCTGGAGATCGCCTACTTCAACTATGAGCACGTTCTTTCCGCTTACCTGCCGTGTCTCTTTCTTGCGGAGGTGGGGAGACGGCGGGACGTTGGGCGGCTGAGCTGTCCGGTGCTGCCGTTCATGTTGATGACCTTGCTTGCGTCCGGCGGCTGGGAGCCGCGGGACTGCAGGCCGGTTGGCCTGACCGCAGGAGCCAAGGTGCCTGAAGACCCGGAGATCTCCTGCTTCGGCTGTGAGCACGGTCACTTCGGTTATCCAGGGTGTCCCGTGCCAGGTCGTGGCGCGTCATGACGGGGGGGGTTGTGGCCGCATCAAAGCGCGGCGGTGGAGGCTGTGTGCGAGGGGCTGGGCGGGGGTGGCCGGGCGACGGTGGTGGCGGCGTGCGGTACTGGCAAGACGGTGGTGGGGGCGGAGGTGTCGCGGCGGCTGGCGCCGGCCGGGCGGGTGCTGGTGGTGGTGCCGACGCTGGACTTGCTGGCGCAGACCGCCGGTGCGTATGTGGAGTGGCTGGGCGCAGCGGCGGGGCAGGTCGTGGCGGTGTGCGGGGATGCGGGTGCGGCCGGTGAGGTGCCGGCGGTGCGGGAGCTGCTCGGGGCGGGCCCGCAGGTGACCACGGACCCGGGCCTGGTCGCCGCGCTGGCCGCCGGGGGGCGGGTGACGGTGGCATGCACGTATGCCAGTTTGCCGGTGATCGCGGCCGCGCACCGCAGCCATGGCCTGGGCCCGTGGGACCTGGTCGTGGTGGATGAGGCGCACCGCTCGGCCGGGCACGGGGCCAAGGCGTGGGCGGTGATCCACTGGGACGCGCAGATCCCGGCGGCGCGGCGGCTGTACCTGACCGCCACGCCGCGGATCATGGCGGAGGCGGGCGGGCAGGAAACAGTCAGCATGGATGACCGGGCTGTCTTCGGCCCGATCGTGCATGAGACGCCGTTCGCTGAGGCGATCACGGCGGGGCTGCTGGCTGATTACCGGGTGGCGGTCGCGGTGGTCACCGGCGCCGAGGCCGCCAAGCTGACCGCCGGCAGCGCGGTGGTCAGCGTGGACGGCCGGCCGCTGCCGGCCCGGATGGCGGCCTGCCAGGTCGCGCTGGCCCGGGCGATCCGGCAGTGGGACCTGCGGCGGGTGATCACCTACCACGGGCGGGTGGCGCGCGCGGTCCGGTTCGCCGCCACCCTGCCCGCCACCCTGGAGCTGATGAGCCTGGACGAGCGCCCGGCCCGCTCGGTGACCGCGGACTACGTCACCGGGACCATGACGGCGGCGGCCCGCCGCCAGCGGCTGGCTGCCCTGGCCGAGCCCGGGAACAGCACCGCGGTGCTATGCAACGCCCGGGTGCTCGCCGAGGGCGTGGACGTGCCCGAACTGGACGCCATCATGCTGGCCGACCCTAAGGACTCGGTCACCGACATCGTGCAGGCCATCGGCCGGGCCCTGCGCCGCGGAACCGGCCCCGGGAAGATCGCCACGATCATCGTGCCGGTGCTCGCCGCCGACGGCTGCGACCCCGGCCAGGCGCTGGAGAACACCCAGTACGCCACAGTGTGGCGGGTGGTGCGGGCGCTGCGCGCCCACGACGAGCGGATCGCCACCTGGCTGGACGCCCGCCGCGCCCAGGCCGGCCGCACCGGGGACCGCGACCCCGCAGCCGGGCCGCCGCCGTGGCTGCATGTCTGCGGCACCCCGGTCACTGCCGCGTTCACCGCCGCGATCACCGTCCGCGCGGTCACCGCGGCCACCACCTCCTGGCCGCACTGGCTGGCCGCCCTGACCGACTACCGCGACGCGCACGGGCACGCCAGCCCCCCCGGCGGCTACCGCACCAGCGAGGGGCTGGCCCTGGGCGACTGGCTGCGCCACCAGCGCATCGCCTGCCGCGCCGGGCACCTGGCCCCCGACCGCGCCGCCGAACTGGACAAACTCGGCGTCGACTGGGAACGCCGACACACCACCTGGTGGCGCAACTACCAGCACGCCGCCGCCTACCGCGCGGCTGCCGGGCACCTCGATGTCCCCGGCCGCCACACTGCCAGCGACGGATTCGACCTCGGCAGCTGGATCCAGACGCAACGCAAACAACAGCGGGCCGGGACACTCGCCCCCGACCGCGCCGCCGCCCTTGACAACCTCGGCATCACCTGGGACCTGGCCGGCACCGGCTGGAAACGCGGCCTGGCCCATGCTGCCGCCTACCACGCCGCCACCGGGCACCTGTCCATCCCCGGCGGCTACCGCACCCCCGACGGGTTCGACCTGCCGTCCTGGCTCAGCGACCAGCGCACCGCCCGCCGGGCCGGGAAACTCGCCCCCGACCGCGCCGCCGCCCTTGACAACCTCGGCATCACCTGGGACCGCCACACCAGCCGGTGGCAGACCGGG
Source organism: Actinomycetota bacterium (assembly GCA_003168255.1). Classification (GTDB taxonomy): domain Bacteria; phylum Actinomycetota; class Actinomycetes; order Streptosporangiales; family Streptosporangiaceae; genus PALSA-505. Next base: position 75,551 of record PMSU01000140.1, on the reverse strand, counting down.
CTGAAGCACCTGCGCGCCTTCCGCGACACCCACGGCCACACCCGCGTCCCGGTCAGCTACCGCCCCGCCGACGGATTCCGCCTCTACCAATGGCTCGCCACCCAGCGCAGCGCCTACCGCAACGGCCGCCTGACCCTCACCCGCGCCACCGCCCTGCTAGCCGCCGGCTGGAACCCAGCCACAACCCCCGGCACCACAACACCGGCAGCCGCCCCGCCAGGCACAGCCACACCTCCACCACGCCCCGGACCCGCAACACGATCCGCCAGCACGCCGCCAGCCCACCAGCCCGACCAGGAGAACCGCGATGCCTGACACCCTGGAAATTGCCTATTTCAACTTCGAGCACGGCGGCCGGAGCCAGGCCCAAGACCGCTATTACAGCACCGGCACCCTCCCCGATTTCACCAGCCTGGTCCAGGTCGCCGGCGACCAGGACCGGTGGCCGCACATCCTGGTCATGGGCGAAGGCGACCGGTACGGCGACGCCGGGGGAGAGGGCATGTGGGAGGCTGCCGCCGCGATGCGCGCGGCCGGGGGCCGGGCCTATGTGCCGCTGCTGGGCAGCCTGCCCCGCGACTGGGGCCCGTATGCCCCCGTCATCTTCGTGGACGCCCAGTCGATCGTGATCCGCCGCTGGCATGACCCCCGCCAGCCCGACTTCGCCGCCCGGTTCCGCAACCTGCTGATCGCCAGCCTGCCCGGCCGCGACGACCACTTCCGCGTTCTGGCCACCCATGGCGACCTGCACGACGGAGACGCCCGGCTCGCCGACGCCAAAGCCTTCCGCCGCTTCGCCAACCCCGATCTGCCCACCGTGATCGCGGGCGACTGGAACTCGGTGCCATCCGGCCCGCTGTGGGAAGACCCTGACCTGGCCAGCCCGCAGCGGTGCGCCGAGATCGAGACGTGGCGGGTGATGCACCGCGCGCTGTGGCAGCAGGGCCTCCGCCAAGACGGCCCCTACTGGCCCGACACGCGGGCGCTGGATTACCTCATCGGGTACTGGGACGGCGGCCAGCGGGTCGGCGGCATCGGGTTCTACGACGCCGCCGAGCTGGCCAAAGACGACACCCCCACCCAGCCGCCCGCGCCCGGTGGCGGGTGGCAGCGCCGCACCATCGACCGGATCCTGGTCAACGAGCCCGGCAAGGACGCCATCGTGTCCGGCAGCTACCACGTCCACCAGCCGCCCGACCCCGGCGAGCCCGGCTCTGACCACTATCGGGTCAGCATCACCGTACGGATCTAAGCCGTGATGAGCACGGTGGCGCGGTATACCGTCTCCGGACCGGCCCATGCCATCAGCCATCCAGCCCGTCCCAGGCCGTTATGCGCACAGTTTCCTCGCGGCCAAGTCCGTTGAGCGGGTCGGGCTGCGCCTTATCCGCGTGAGCGCTTCTGAAGGCGCGGCACTGCTTGAACACTGCCTGTCGGCCGCGGACCTGAGATTACGTGGAGGTGATTTCAATGCGCCTTAAATTCTGAGGCTCCCGCCTGCACTGATGCTCAATTATCACAGCGGTGCAGGTCGGGGTTCCACGTCCGGTCGGCCACCGGCGACTCCTGCGCCGTGCGGTGGCCGACCGGGTACCCAGCCGTACGATCACCTGGGCATGACAGAACAAAAGGTTACGAGGAGTTATACATCATCGGCTCGGACCTGACGGCGACAGCGGACACCGTCAGTCTGAGCTGAATAGCACGACCATCGGCTAATTAGCCAGTACCGAGCAGGAGATAGAGGTTTATAGCGTGGATACGGCAGGCGCAGGAATAGCACTAATAGCGTAGACGGTGCCGCCGCAGCGCAGGGCGTTCCGGGCCAGCTCTCTGTTATGACCAAGCGCCGTGGAAATGCTCTCGGAATCGGCGGGAACGGTTCTCAGGATACTGAACGAGTACAGCAGTCCATCATCGGCTGCCTGCGGTGTGCAGAGTGCCGGTGCGGGGACTCGCCCCCGACGTATCGGATACAGAAGCATCGGGAGTGGGCCAACCTGCTCGGGGGTCAGGCTCGCGAGCGTGGCGGCAACGTAGCGTTCGACGCTGGGGATGGGCAGGAAGACGCTCACCCAGGGGTGGGGGCGATACCAGTCGCCGGTCGCAGCGAGAGCGCGCACACCAGGGACCATGCGATGACAGAACGTGGCGTAGTCGGTGTCTTTGATCTCGGCTGCGGCCGGGTCGCAAGCCAGGCCGCTGAGCAGCGCAGCGTCGTCGGGCTCTGCGGTGGAGTAAAAGGCCCCTGCCTCTAGGAGGTAGTTCCACCCGGAGCCCTCGGACGAAATGATCTGGCCTTCTAGATAGTCGAACCTGCCATCACGGGCCACCAGGAGTTGGTTGGCGATGAGACCGCGGACATCCGCGCAGGGGACCGAGTAAGCGCGGACCCGCTGTGGTGCGCGGGAAAGTGGGATAGTGGCCTGGGTAATGATGCCTCCGCCGCCGTGCCCAGCTAGAGCTGCGAAGAACTGCCCTGCGTTACGGTCTGGTGAACACACCAGAAGCTCGGCCGTCCGGGGATCGAGGATATGGAGTTCGAGGACCGCATCGACCTGCGGCCCGTGCTGATGGCTTGCACCACCGATCCCGCCGGCCGACAAAGTGCCACCGACGGTGAGTTCCAGGTAGTCGGTGAGCACGGGCGGCGCCAGGCCGTGCGCGGAACTGGCTGCGAGCACTGCGCTCCAGCGGGCCCCGGCCTCGACGATCATTCGGTCCGGCTGGATGTCACGGATCTGATTCAGCGCGGTCAGGTCGCAGACGACGCCGCTCTCAATCTGGCCGTGCCCGAACACGGAGTGTCCAGCCCCCCGCGGGATGACAGGCAGCCCTTGGGCCAACGCCTGACGGGCCACGACGGCCGCCTGGCTCTGGTCGCCGGGGCGGGCGACGCCGAGGGGAACGCGATGAACCAGATGCCCAAAGTCGTCAGCCGCGGATGTGATCGCCTCCGGGTCGCAGGAGAGAGCGCCTTCTTCATGCGCGCCAGCGGGTATCCGGCTGATCGGCGCGTCCGGTTCCGGTCTTGGGTTGAGGGCAGTCACGTCCGGCAGTGTAGCGGGTCGTCACGCAAGAAAATCAATTGATCACTGGCTGGTATAATTGCAGGTAGATGGGCACTTCTTCGGGGGGAGGAGCCACATGCCAGCAGCCGTGCCACCAGAAGTCTGGGAGCAGCCCGCGCTCGTTGATGCCCTGGACCGGGACGATACCGGCGCAATGCTGGCTCAAGTGGTCAAATACACCGGGCTGAGTCAGCATGCGATCGCGGCGATGACCGGCGTGCCCCAGGGCCGGATCAGCGAGTACATCAAGGGCCTGCGCAAGCCCACACTAAACACCGTCAAACGACTTGCTGATGGGCTCAGCATGCCGTGCACAGCGCGACGCCGGCTTGGCCTGTCCGCCCCAGGCATGAATGACCCCGAGGAGGCCCGGCCCCCCGTCAAACTCTCCATGATTCTCGCGGCGGCGGAACGTATCGGGTACGACGGCGATGGTACGTCCCTGGCCGCCTGGCGAAATCTTGACAACCCGGCCAGCCGAACAGAGGCATGGCACGGCCTTGCGCGGACCATGGACTCCGACCGTTCAGAAGCACCTGTGACCGAGAGGATGGCGGCGAGAACCCGAGGGTTCTACCTCGTGGCTGCCCGCATGCCTGCCCGGCTGGTTATCCGGGCACTGACCGCCCATGTGCGCGAGGTCACTCTGCTGCTTGACACGATCGATGACGCCGACCTTCGACGGGTATTGACAGTTATCGGAGGGGAGGCCAGCTACCTGGCGGCCTGCTGCCAAGCCGATCTCGGTGACCTTGCGGAAACCCTTGAGTTGCTCGACACCATCGAACTAGCAGCCGGAAAGGCGACCGATCCTGCACTGTACGCGATGGCACAGGACGGCAGGTCGCACTTCCAGGCAATGCGCGGTCAGCATCGCCGTGCCATTGAGCTGATCCGGCAAGGCCGCAACGCATGCCCCCCAACCTTGTCGCAGGGTACCGCTGCTTATATGTGGCTGCGCACCGCCGAGGAACGCGTCAATCTCGCCCAGCTAGATGAGGCGGTCATCGCGTGGCAGCAGGCTGAGAAGCTTTACGCTGGCGTGCATCACGACACCGATCGCAACTGGGTGAATCTATGGCTCAGCCGGAACTGCTTCGAATCGGTAACTGCGGTTATCTACGCGTCAACTGGACGCACAGTAGAGGGCGCTGAGGTTGCAGAACGGGTTGTCACCCGCCTAGCCGGGGCTGACGGTAAGTCGGACGCAATTTCATTGACCAATGCCGCGATTGCGCTGGCACGCTGTGGCTCAGCCGACGCAGCTGTGACCGCAGCCCGGTATGCTTTGCAGGCGATCCGTCAGGCTGAGGGCCGCACCTGCCTGTGCCGCCTGAAAGGTCTCAGTGCGATCATAGACGAAAGCTCCTCACACACATCGCAGATGCGCTCATTCCAGCGTGATCTAATTGACACCGAGCAGTATCTTGCTACCCAACTTGATAACGCTCACCGTTTACTAAATAACGTTCAAGCGGCTTGACTGGATACGTAAGTTATTATCGCCCTACTGGCAGCCCTTCGGGCACCACACCGTAAGGACGGTGTTACCATTCGCGGCCAGGGTGATCAGCGTTGCGTATTCTTGGATGACGGGCAGAATGCGGCTGTGATCCAGTCCGGGGTGCAGATCCGCTGAACCGTGTCGGTGCTGCACGTCATGTGGCGAGAAATTGAGAACGACATAATCGGCCGTTGAAAGCATCAGCTTGATCAGTGCGAGCGGGTCGCTGGAGTGACCGATGACATCGACCGCATATGCAAGGTCATAGCGGTGGCCGGGGAGCTGGCTCATGGTCCGGATTCGGTGGTCGCCGGAAAGGTCCCGTTGGTACCGCCAGCGAGCATAAGCGAGACTGGGGTTGACGAGGTCGTAGGCATCCACGTCGTAGCCGATCTGGATCAGGGCCTGCGCGTCGAGGGCGACGCCGCAGCCAATATCGGCAATTCGGTTAAGGCGATGCGCTTGAGTGAAGTTAGCTATAAGCTCGAAAAATGCATCCTTGACATTCATATAGTGGAAGATAGTCAAATCGTACAGGTAACCGGCGCTCCTCTCGTAGAAGCGCGGCCCCAGTTGCGCCCACTCGTGGTCGAGGAACCGGCGCAGAAGTTCAAAGTCGGTGAGCTCCTGGCTGAATTGGTCGCCGAGATAAGTGGCTAGCCGATCCCAGGCTGTCGCTAGGTCGGGATACGCGTACGGGCGAATCCAGGTCTCGGTCGCTGAGTGCATGAGCTTAACACCCCCCCTGCCGCCTGCTATGACGGATATGGCAATGCTGGTGGCGCGCACCCTTGCAGTCAAGGGGATGCCTCGCCGGCGGGAATCAATTGGTCGTCAAACCGGAAACGTCTTCCATCGGACTGGAAGGTTTCCACTGCCAGGGTCGCTGATGGTGGTGGGAACCAGACATTCCCAGTATGGGGAATGACAATCTGGTGGTCAGTCCGCGAGGCTTGTGCAAGCAAATGCTGAATGCCTCCAGCGGAACCAGCTCCGCTGGAGTGTGCTAGTGCACTCAGCTCCTGCTGCCGGTAGGCAGTGCTCCCTCCGCCGGGTTCCCCGGGTTCCTGGCAGTTCACGGAGAGGATCGGAGATGACCATCCACCTAGCTAGCCCTTCGCCAGCAGAGGCCGTAGTGATCGCTTCTGGCGGGCTGGACAGCACAACGTTGGTGTATTACCTGCGGTCGCAGGGCAGCCGCATGCGGCTGCTGTCGTTCGACTATGGCCAGCGGCACCGCAAAGAACTGGAGTCCGCATGCCAGGTCGCCGAGGCACTTGACCTCCCCCACTGTGTGCTGGATCTCCGCCCCGTCGGTGCGCTGCTGGCCGGCAGCGCGCTCACCGACCCTGGGGCAGATGTGCCTGATGGCCACTACACCGACGAGTCGATGCGGGCGACCGTCGTGCCGAACCGGAACGCCCTCATGCTGGACGTGGCAGTTGGAGTCGCGGTCGCCAACGGGTGCGACGCCGTAGCTTTCGGGGCGCACGGTGGCGATCACGCGATCTACCCAGACTGCCGACCCGAGTTCGTCGATGCCTTCACCGCCGCCGCGCGCCTTGGCAACAAAGGATTCCTGGTTCCTGAGTTCCAGGTTTATGCACCGTTCTTGCCATTGAGCAAGACCGACATTGTGCGGCTCGGCGCCCGCTGCGGTGTGCCGTTCGAACGGACCTGGTCCTGCTACCGGGGCGGCACCCGGCACTGCGGGCGATGTGGCACCTGCACGGAGCGACGGGAAGCCTTCCATCAGGCCGCGCTGCCCGACCCGACGACATATGAAGCGGCATGAGCGGTGTACCGGATCGGAAAACAGTTCAGCTTCGACGCTGCTCATGTGCTGGCCGACTTGCCCGCCGGACATAAGTGCGCCCGGTTGCATGGCCATACCTACACCGTGGAGATCGAACTGACGGCCAGCCGGCTTGTCCCGCCGGGTTTCGTCACCGACTTCGCCGACCTCGCCCCGTTCCGCCGGTATCTCGCGGACACGATCGACCATCGTCACCTCAACGACGTGCTGTCCGTCGAACCGACGTCGGAGAACCTGGCCCGGCACTTCTTCACCTGGTGTGTGACGCACCTGGAGCCGGGAATCCCGGGCCGGATCAGCGCTGTGCGGGTGAGCGAGACCCCGCAGAGCTGGGCTGAGTACCGGCAGGAGCAGGAATGACCAGTACGGTGCTGCGGGTCGCCGAGTTGTTTGGGCCAACCTTTCAGGGAGAGGGACCTTCCGCCGGCCAGCAGGCCGCGTTCATCCGCCTGTCGGGCTGCCCGGTCAGATGCTCGTGGTGCGACGAACCGCAGACCTGGGACTGGTCACGGTTCAGCCAGAAGGAGGAGAGCCAGGCCCTGGCCGCTGAGCAGGTGAGCGCCTGGGCTAGCGGAGTCCGTGCGGACCTGATCGTGATTACCGGCGGCGAGCCACTGACCCAGCAGCGAGGGCTGATCGAGCTAGTGACCACCCTGACGGATACCGGCCGCCGCGTGGAGATCGAGACCAGCGGGACGATCGCCCCGGTACCGGCGCTTGCGGCGGCGGTGAGCGCGTTCAACGTGTCCCCGAAGCTGGCGAACAGCCTGGTGCCGTACCAGCGCCGGATCCGCCCTGCCGCGCTGGCCGCGCTGGCCGCGACGGGCAAGGCGGTCTTCAAGTTCGTCGCTTGCGGCCGTGATGACCTCGTCGAGGTTGCGGAGCTGGCGGAGCGGTTCAGCCTGGAGCCCGTGTGGATCATGCCAGAGGGCGTGACAGCAGAGCGGGTCGTGACCGGAATGCGGGATCTTGCCGACGAGGTACTGGCACGCGGCTGGCACCTGACAGGCAGGATGCACGTGCTGGTCTGGGGTGACGCGCGTGGACGATAACTTGCGCCCAGGCGGGCCTGAGTGGGGCCGTCTTTCCCCTCGCCCCGGGCCGCGCGTGCATGGAAGCGAACCCAGATCCTGCGGAGGCGGCGGGAGCGTTCCTGCCACTCAGGCTGCACTTAAGGTAACCCCCGGGCCGTATCTGGTCCAGTCCCATTCGCTGATGCCATTGCTGTATGGCGAGCGGTCGTTGCGCCGCGCCGCCCGGCTGTGCATGCGGCGTTGCTCAGCTCCCGGTATCGACGGGATGAGCTGGACTGGGTACCGCCGCGGGCTGGCGGAGCGGATCACCTTGTTGAGCCAGGCGCTGCGGGAGGGCACGTGGCGGCCCGGTCCGCTGAGAACGGTCGAGATCACGACCTATACCGGTAAGCAGTTCCCCGCTGTGATCCCGACTGTGGAAGACCGGATCGTTCATCGCGCTATGCGAGCCGCTATCGAGCCCATACTCGAGGAACGCGCGCTTCCCTCTTGGGTGTCGGGATACCGGCCCGGGCGGAGCCGCATCACCGCCGTGCGCGCGGCAATGACACACCTGGCGGCCGGACGCGCCATCGTTGCAGATGTCGATGTCGAACGGGTCAGCGCCGGATCTACGGCGCAGCAGGTCACTGACTGGCTCGCCGTCCACGTCACCGACGGCAGCTTCCTGGCCCTGTTCCGGATGGCGCTGGCCGGGCTGCCCGAGCCGCTAGTGCCGGGCACTGGCCTTGCCCCGCCGCTGATCAACCTGCGGCTCTCCCAGGTGGACGCACACCTGGATGACCTGGCGGTGGTCCGGTTTGCCGATAACTACTGTGCCTTCACCGCCACCGAAACAGCCGCGCAGGCTGCTTTCAGCACTATCAGGGATGCGCTGAAGGCCGAGGGGCTGCACCCGAACCCGGCGAAAAGCCGCCTCCGGATATCGGCCAACGCTGAAGACCTGTTCCTGATTGCCGGTTAGGAGGACACTTCCGTGAATGGTCCGGGCTGGACACTGATCGGTGGCGGGATATGCCTGTTCGGGGACGATGCCCGCCCGGTGAAAATCCGGCCGCTGTGGTGGACCACGACACCGGTCGCCGGTCGTCACCTGGGGAGACGCGAGCCAGGTGGCTCTCTCCCGGTGAGCGGTATCACCCATGACGAGGCGAGTGCCATTGCCGCGCGCCTTGATGGGCGGTTGCCCCGTTCGGCTGAGTGGGAGTGGATGGCCGCAGGTTCTGGCCGCCGGCGCTTCCCCTGGGGAGACACGGGCTGGCGGCCAAGCTGTGCCGCGCTTCTGCCCTCCGGCCATGACAACGCCGTGCCAGTTGGAACACACCCGCAAGGAGCCACACCCGACGGTGTCCTGGATGTCGCCGGAAACGTCTGGGAATGGACGGCTTCCCCCGTCATGGGTACCGGATTCGTCGTCCGCGGTGGGTCCTACGCCTCGCCGCTGCTGTATGCGCAAACAACATTTCTCAATGCCGCACCCGCCGAACTGCGCTCGGCGGGGATCGGCGTACGGGTGGTCAGGGACGCATGACACGCACCGGCCGCCCCATGATCATTGCCGGATGTTCCCGGCGCAAGATGGCTACCGCAACGCCCGTCAGCGCGCTTGAGCTTTACCAGGGCGGCTGCATACCAGCCCTGCGCACCTACATCACTGCGCGGCCCAGCCTGCGGACACGGGTGTGGATCATCTCAGCGGCACACGGCCTAGTACACGCCGATACCCCCTTGATGCCCTACGACCAGCGCATGGACACCCGCCGCGCGATCAGCCTCAGACCGCAGGTGGACCAGGCGCTGCGGCTGGCATGCGAGCGCGACGGCACCCCCCGCCAAGTCCTTGTCCTAGCCGAACCCGTCTACCTGCTGGCCCTCGCCGGCCTTTCGAGCATGCCCGGCGGCTGCCGGGCCCACCTCATTCCCGCTCCGGCGGCTGGCTGGGCAGAGGCATTGGCGATCCTCGACACCTGGAGCATGCTGTGACGTTGACCTTCGAGGCGACCCTGCGTGAAACGCTGCGCAATCGCAGCAATGACTACCTGCCTCTCCTGCGCCGGTTCGAGCACGATCGTGGACACCGCTGGCACGATCCGACACCACCGCACCTGGGTTCTGGCCAGATCTCGGTCATCATCCCCGCGCGCGATATGGCCTACAGCCTGCTCGCGGTCCTGGATTCGATCGCCGCCCAGCAGACCGATGCCCGCACTGAAGTGATCGTCGTGGACGATGGCTCAGCCGACGGCACTGGCCAGCTCGCCCGCCAGCACCCGCTGCGGCCGATCGTGGCCCAACTGCCGGCTCCTTTGGGCGCTGCTGCCGCCCGCAACGTCGGCGTTGCCCTGGCCACCAGCGAAACCGTGGTGTTCGCCGACGCCGACATGATCCTCCCACCACACGCTCTAGCCGACGTGGCGGCCCGAGCTGACAGCCGCCTGATCCTGGTCGGGTTCCGGCACAACATCCCCTACCGCCCCGGCGGTGACGACCGCCCCCTGATGCCAGGCGGTCCTGCGGACCTCGCCGCCGACCACCGGGTGAACTGGCGGGCGCCAGCCGGACAGCAGCTCATTTACTCCGGTATCACGCTCGATCAGCCGGTGGAGGGCCGGCCGCTGGATGCCACCTACGACCTGCGGCAACTTGGATTCGCCCGCACCTACTATGACTGGGATCTGCCCCGCATGGTGGTGACCGCGCTGCTCGCGGCACCACGCCAGGCGGTCCTGGAGGTCGGCGGGTTTGACCCCCGGTTTGGCGCTATCGGCTGGGGCAGCGAGGACACCTACCTCGGAGCTGCGCTGATCGGCGTGGGGCTGATGGTCGCGCCGCTTCGGCAACTCGTCTGCTATCACGTCAACCCGCCTGACGAGGCCAGCTCCTGGGCAGCCAAACTTGCCACCTGGCCGGACACCGTCGCGTTCTACCGGCACTTGCTGGAACAACCGCCGCCCCGCAGGAGGGCCCGCGACTTCGACAGACAGGTCATGGCGCTCCTGTGGGACTGCGAGGTGACCCGGTGACCCCACGTACCTTCCGGGTGGCCACCTTCGACGGGCAGGCCATCGTGTATGACCCGTGCAGCGGGGCGACCAGACTGGCCTCGCGGCCAGTCCCGGCCGGCCGGAGAGAGTTGGACGGCGACGAGGTTCGCGGATGGCCGCTGGCGCACCCGGCGGGGCTCGGCCTGACTATGCCGGTGTCGGTGTGCTGGTCACCGCTGGTGCGCTGCAACCTCGCGTGCCCGCACTGCCTGGATGACACGTCGCTGACCGAACGGGACGCCGCCGGGCGGGCCTCGATTGGCCGCCTGATTGGTGCCTCAGGCGTGCTGGGTGTGGACATTTCCGGCGGCGAGCCGCTGCTGCTGCGCGACGTGCCCGAACTGGCAGGATGCCTGTCCGCTGCGGGCTGCGCGGTCAGCCTCACCACCAACGGATGGCACCTGGCCCGCCGCATCGGCGAACTCACCGGCCCGCTCGATGCGGTGCGGGTCAGCCTGGACGCGCCCGATCTCTGCCGTCACGACGCGCTGCGCGGCGAAGGCAGCTTCCGCCGGGCCCTCGACGGCATCGCCGCCTGCACCAGGGCCGCCTTGCCGGTCCAGATCCAGACCGTGCTGATGGCCACCGCAGCCCGGCATGCCCAGGGCATCGTCAGCCTGGCCGAAGCGACTGGCGTGAGCGGGGTCACCTTCCTGCAGATGCTGCCCTTTGGGGCGGCGAACACGATGGCGGCTTCAGAGATGCTCAGCGACCAGGCCGCCGCCGACCTCATCAGGAAACTGGATATCCCGGCGGGCCTGGATATCCGGCTGCGCACCCGCAGCGCAGCGGAAGGCTTCACTGTCATCAGAGCTGATGGCCGGGTCTGGCGCAACGGGGCAGACGCCCGCACCATCAGCGCCGCCCAGCGACTCACCTGCCCTGGCGACCTCGCGGTTCAAGGAAAGGACGGGTCCGCGTGACCGGGCGGGTGTTCGACCACACTCATGCCTGGCAGATGACCAGCGGCCAGCTCGCCAGCGCCGCATCGCTGCTTGCCGCCGCCGCCACCGAGCAGTTCGGGCCAGCTGATGAGGTGATCGCAGTGGCGCGAGGTGGCATCCAGCCTGCGCAGGCTATCGCCCTCCTGCTCGGTGTTCCGGTCCGTCTCATCTGCGCCCGGCATAACCCCAGCAGCGCCATCTACACCCAAGCCACCGGCCGCGTGTCCACCAGGGGCACCTCCATCGAGCCGGGAAGCGTTCGGGGCAACGTACTGATTGTCGACGACATCTGCGGCACCGGAGCCACCCTCCACGCGGTCACCGCCGCCCTTACCCCGCTGACCGCTCGTGGTGCTCGCCTGCACACGATCACCTTGTGCCGCAACGCTGGAGCCAGCACCCGGCCCTCTCTGACGATCTGGGACGACCTGCGGGAATGGGTGATCTTCCCGTGGGAGCCCAGCCCACCCGAGGGCATCTGCATCCAGCCCCTGCCCGCCCCCGCCGAGGTGCATGCCCGGTGATTCACTGCCTGCCCCGGGCTGCCAGCCCCCGCCCGCTGACCGTGGCCTTCGCCCTGATCTCCTACCGGCACGACGAGCCCGCCGGTATGGAACGATCAGTTGCCGGGCTCGCGGCCGGCCTTCGCAGGCTCGGCCACCGCGCCGTCGTCCTGACCGCAGCCGCGCAGGACCATCCCACCCCGGACATCATCGAATTGCGTGCCCTTCCGGTGCGCCTCCCCTGCGACGACGTCACGTTGCGCGCGATCATCGCGGCGAACCGGGCCGCGCTCACGCTTGAGCTGAACGGGGTGTTGGAAGACTGCCGGGCCGATGCGGTCGTCTACGTCGACGCGCTGTGGGGGCTGGGCAGTGTCTCGGCCGGCATCTCCCACCCCGCCCGGCGCGTGCTCGCTGCTCACGTGCTGGGCCATCACACGGACCTCGCTCCAGCTCTCCGGGCAGCCCACCGTGTCATCGCACCCTCACAAGTAGTCCTCGCGCAGGCCAGGACCCGCGGCTACGACACTGCCGGGTGGCGGATCGTCCCTAACCCGCTGCTGATCGACCCCGCCGAAGTCGAACGCCCGGACCCGCAGGAGCGGGAACAGCTCCGCCGCGATGGCCCTGTTCGTATCGTGGCTCGCCTCGGACCGGAAAAGGGTGTCGCCAGCCTGCTGCGTGCCGCCACCCCCGGAGCCCGGCCCGTGCAGGTCGTGCTGGCCAGCGCGGGGTTCGAGGCCGGCGCTGGCAGCCAGCAGACGCTGCTCGCCGAATGCCGCGTCCTGGCTGAGATCGCGGGAGCGGTCCTGTACCCCCCGCTCGCCTGGCGAGACGTGCCGGCCTTCCTGGCCGGGGCCGCCGTTACCGTCATTCCTTCGGCGGCTGAGACGTTTGGCAACCTCGCGCTGGAGTCCCTATCAGCAGGAACACCGGTCGTGGCGCTTGCCGTCGGGAATCTGCCCGCCTTGATAGGCGCACCTGGAGCGGGAGTCATCGTCCCTGCGGCTATGGGGACGCGCGGTCTATGGCAGGCTACGCAAGATCTGCTTGCTGATCCGGTACGGTACCGGCAAGCGTGTGGAGCTGCGTACTGCCGGTCCCGGAACTACCGCTCTACCACTGTCGCTGAAGCGTTCCTAAAGGCGGTGTGGTAACGATGACCGGCGTTCCTCTGCTTCTGATCGACGGGCACAACCTGCTGTTCCGGGCCTGCTTCGGTACCCCGGCCCAGATCCTGTCCCGTGACGCTCGCGACCCGCGCGACCTCACCACTCAATTCATGTTCTTCGCGCTGCTCCGCAAAGGCATCAACGACGAACTCGGTGACTGGCCCGAGGTGATCGTTGTCTTCGACGGCGAACATGGCTCGGCGGACCGCAAGGACGCCGACCCCGCCTACAAGGCCACCCGCCCCGACACCCCGGACGCGCTCCGCCCGCTGCTGGCGCTGCCCGACATCAAGGCTGGCCTGGACCTGCACGAGATCGCCTGGATTGAAATCGAGGATGCCGAGGCCGACGACGTGATCGCCACCCTCGTCGCCGCGAGTGCCGGACGGGAGGTACTGATCGGGTCCATGGACCAGGACTTCTACCAGTTGCTGCGCGATCCCGACGTGGGGCAGGCCCCAGTCCGGGTGCTGAATACCGCGATGCGGCCGGGTGCCCGGCTCATCGGCCCCGCGGAGGTAACCGCCCGCTACCGCGTCACTCCAGGCCAGTACGCCGACTTTCGGGCGCTGTGCGGCGACGTCTCCGACAACATCCCCGGTGTGTCCGGCATCGGCGTCAAGACCGCCGCCGCGTTGCTCTCTGACGGCCTGGCCCTGGACGATCTACCTGCCTCGGGGCGGCTATCTGGCAGCAAGGGCGCGGCTATCACCGCCGCCTGGCCCGATCTGCTGACTTGGCGATCGATGATCCGAATGCGGACAGATGTGCCCCTGACCGTCCAGCCAGCCGGAACGCCAACAGTTCCATTGCCTATCCCGGGCGAAGTCATCTCCCGGCTCGGCCTGTGGCGGCGTCCCGCCGTTACGCAGGCTGCCGCTTCCCTAGCCAGCCAGGACGCACTGTGGTGAGCGGAAACTTCAAACCTGGCACGCCGGCCATGGTGCTCGCGGTCATGGCTCACCCTGACGACGCCGAGCTATGGGCTGGCGGCACCCTGACTCTATCTGCCCGGAGTGCATCAGTCACCATCGCCGTCGTGCGCCATGAGCCTGGGCGCATGGCGGAAGCAGAGGCCGGGGCCGCCGTCATCGGCGCCCGGCTGCATGTCCTAGCCAGCCCCCTCTCCCAGCAAGCGGTATGTGACCTGATCGTGCAGCTGCGCCCAGAGGTGGTCATCACACACCCGCTCGGCGATGTGCACCCCGATCACCGCGAAGTCGCCGCCGCAGTCCTCGGCGCCTTGCCTGAGGCAGTCATCGCCACGGGCCAGCCGCGGCGCGTGTACACCACCGACACCTATAACTCACTTACTCTCGATGGCCCGGTCCGCGCGAGCACCATCATCGACATCACCACCACCTTCGAGGCGAAGATGAAGGCACTCGCCGCCCACGCCCGCACGCAGCCGATAACAGGGCATTTCGGCCCGATGGCTGAGAATATCGGCCGGTTGTGGGGAGCCCGGATCGGCGTCCGCTACGCCGAAGCTTTCACACCCGTCCCAGTGCTTGGACGGCTTCCCGCCTCGGACGGTCTGTAGCAGCTCACGCTGCCTGGCTGTCTCGTGCGTTAGGAGGAATTTGTATGACCTCGCCCGCACCCATTTACCAGTACAGCGCGCTGACTGCCGCCGATCAGGCCAGCCTCGCCGCGAGCGTGATCCGTGTAGGGACTGCCACCCCAGTCGGCGCTCGTTACCTGCCTCAACTGGAGCGGACGGTCGCGGCCCGTATCGGACGTGCCGCAGCGGTCGCGGTCGCCTCCGGATCCTCCGCTCTTGAGCTTGCCATCCGCGGCCTCAACATCGGTCCTGGCCAGGAAGTCATCATCCCGGAAGTCGGCTGGGTCTCGATCGGCACGGCAGTCGCCAACAGCGGAGCAGCCGTGCGCGTTGCACCAGTCGTCGCCACGCTCACCCCCGGTTGGGAGCAAATCGAGCCGCTGATCAACTCCGCGACAGCGGCTGTAGTCCTGGCTCATTTGCGTGGTCGGCCCGCGCCCGGCATCAGCCGGATATCCGCCGAACTTGCCGTTCGCGGGATACCGCTGATCGAGGACTGCGCTCAAGCGTGGGAGGTCTTTGCCGACGGCCGCCCTGCTGGATCGTGGGGAACGGTGGCTGTTTTCTCCACGCAGGCGTACAAAATGATCGCGACGGGAGAGGGGGGACTGCTGCTCGCCGATGACCCAGAGTTTCTTAGTATGATCCGTGCTCTGGCCGGTGACACCCGCCAGCCATTCCCCGGTGCCGTTTGGCGCGGCAACCACCGCATGACCGAACTCAGCGCGGCTCTCGCCCAACCCCAGCTCGACCACCTCAGCGTCCTCGCCGAGACACTTCGCTGCCTCCAGCGCCGCACTGTCGCGGCACTCGCTGGGCTCGACCGCCTCTCCGCCGTGGTCCCTGAACAGCAGGACATTCCCGCCACCAACGGCTCCATCGTTGGTCTCTGGCTCAGCGCGCCCGAACAGGCGCGTCGGCTCGCCGACGCCTATCACCATGCGGGAATGCGGTCATGGTGGCCAGGTCCCGGCGACCTGCACACCGCCGATGCGTGGCCTTCCCAGCCGGACAGGCACCTTACCGACGTCCGCTGTTACCTCGACCTCCAGATCCCCTGGCTGCCCGAAGAGCGGCATCCCAGTTTCGCGACGGCAGCAGCAGTGGTAGCCGCAGACGCTCTTGGCCGGTGCGCCAGGTGAGCCGGCCAGCCCGCATCGCCTTCATCGGCTGCGGCATGATCGCGGGCGAATACGCACGAACACTCGCCGCGAGCAGCGAGGTCACTCTCGCAGCCTGCGCCGACGCCAACCGCGATGCCGCGGTTGCCTTCGCCCGGCAGCATCACGTTCCCCGGGTCGCCGACATGGCTGACTTGCTGGATCCGGCTGCAACCGATATCGCGGCCGTGCTCACCCCACCAGCCAGTCACGCCCCCATCGCTCACGCAGCCATCCGTGCAGGCATCCCCGGTGTCTATGTGGAAAAGCCGCTCGCCACCAGTCCCAGCCAAGCACGCGACCTCACTCAAGCCGCCGCCAAAGCCGGCGTCCTGCTTGGAGCCGCGCCCGACACCATCCTCGCCACACCAACACAGACCGCCCGCGCCGCGATCGAGGCCGGAGTTCTCGGCCGCATCGTCGCGGCCAGCGCAAACTACCTCACGCCTGGCCCCGAACGCTGGCATCCCCGCCCTGAACCATTCCACGCAGCCGAAGCAGGACCCCTAGCGGACATGGGCCCCTACTACCTCACCAGCCTCACTTATCTGCTTGGGCTGATTGAGTGCGTGGTCGGCGCGTCCACCGACAGTCAGCTCTATCGCACTATCCGCGCTGGCCCCCGTGCTGGCCAGGTCTTTACTGCCGGCGCTCCCACCCATGTCACCGCCTTGCTTCGCACCGCGAACGCGGCCACGATCACTTTCACCGCCAGCTTTGACTTGGCGGGAACGCTTAGCCCTCACCTGGAAATTCACGGCAGCAAAGCGACCATCACCCTGCCAGATCCGAACTTTCACGCAGGTGAGGTCCAGATCCGAATGGCGGGCGACCGTCATTGGCAGCCGCTGCCGCCCACCACACCAGCTATCACGCCTGTCGGCCGGGGGATGGGAATCCTGGCCTTGGCCGATGTGCTGCAGGGCAGGCAATCAGCATTCGCGTGTACTGGGCAGTCTGCGGCCCACGTCACTTCGGTCATTGACACGATTTACCGAGCTGCGGCAGCGGCATCCACTACCGCACTGCACGTATCCTGACTTGCCAGCCTTGCCAGATCCCCCGCTCGATTCCGCACGCTCAGCAGTGGAATCTACTCTCTGACCGGCAGCCATTCGAGTTGCCGCTGCACGGTTGGCTCGTCGCTGCTGAACCACGAACGCCATAACCTGCTACCTTCTACTGGCGACGAGGCCAACAAAGCCATCTCCGCATCACGTGAAGGCGATAGCGGTCATTTGCTAGTGATTGCCTCACTGGGGGATCGACACTCTGGTACCTACGCAACTCACGTGCCAAGTTGACGTTGTCACCACGCTCATGCATATCTTCTCACTAACTGGAAACATCCTCACAGGAAGGACCAGGAAAAGACATTTAGGAGAAGTAACGTGACAGCAGCAACAGAAGACGGGCCGTTCAGCCTTCCCGCCCACATCTGGAACCAAGAACAGACACGCCATATGCTCCGAAACCGGGACATGAGGAGCCTGCTGCGACTGGCTCACCAGCACGGCGCTAGCCAGCAGCGCATGGGCTCAGCAACCGGAATGACCCAAAGCCACATCAGCGATATCATGACCGGCATGCGAGAGGTCACTTCTCTGCAAGTTCTCGAAAGGTTCGCCGACGGACTCGTCATGCCCGACGACGCGCGCATGCTCCTCGGGCTCGCGCCAAGACAGACCCGCTGATCAGCAAGACAGACAGTAATACTGATTGGAAATTCCCAGGTTAACCGCTGGCACCAGTATGAATGCATGTTCCTAGGGGCGTTAAAAGCCCTGTGTTGTGATCTGTTAAGTGCCTGGGCGATATTGCATATCGCCCAGGATCGTTTCTGCCTTTTCTCGGCGGCAACCCCGCCCGATCCCCACCCCTGCGCCACCCCTGATGGTCCGCCATGTCGGAACCGTCCAGACATCTGATCACATGGTGTGATCACACGATGTGATTGCTGTGGTTTCCGTGGCGCGTGAGCCTTGAGTCATCAGACCTGATCACCCTCGGGGGAGGTGGCAAGGTGATGGCTCAGCCCGGCGCAGGAAGATGGGCATGGCTCGTCGTCGTGATGGCCCTGGCCGCTGGGCTGCCGCTGGGGCTGCTGATCCTGGTGGCTGCCCAGCCGTCATCGGCAGTTAGCACAGCCGACGATCTCTCTGGGGCGCCCACCGCGCTCGCCCTCGCCGACATCCCGCCGGATTACCTGCTCTGGTACATGGACGCCGCGCCGACCTGCCCGGGGCTGCCGTGGTCGGTCCTGGCCGGGATCGGCACCGTCGAAAGCGACAACGGGCAATCCACGGCACCGGGGGTGCACTCGGGGGCGAACAGCGCGGGGGCTGAAGGCCCAATGCAGTTCGAGCCTGCGACGTTCGCCGAGTACGCGGTGAAAGCCGACCCTGGCCAGCCGCTCAGCCCGTACGACCCGGCCGACGCGATCTACACTGCGGCCGCGATGCTGTGCGCCAATGGCGCCAGGGGCGGGAGCGCGCAGGGGATCCGGCAGGCGATATTCGCCTACAACCACGCCACCTGGTACGTGAACGAGGTCTTGGCCTGGGCCTCTCGGTATGCGTCCCCGACGGTGAGCGGTGCCGCGGCGAAGGCCATCGCGTTCGCCGAGGCCCAGGTCGGTAAGCCCTACGAGTGGGGCGCTGATGGCCCCAACGCCTACGACTGCTCAGGGCTGGTGTACGCCGCCTACGCGTCGGCGGGCATCGCGATCGCCCGCACCACCTTCCAGTGGCGTCAGGACGGCCCGCGGATCCCGCTCCCCGACATCCAGCCCGGTGACCTGCTGTTCTACCCCGGTTCCGACGGCACGCCCACCAACCCCGGCCACGTTGTGATGTACCTCGGCGGCGGCCAGATCATCCAAGCGCCCGAGACCGGCGAGGACGTCCAGATCGACCCCTTGGACCTGTCCGGCGTCGTCGTGGCCACGCGGCCCGCAGATCTCGGACAGCACACATGAGCACCCACGGCAGCAGCCCGCAACAAGGAGGTCGTGATGACCACACTCACCATTGCACAGCTCCTCAACATGCCGCCGACGGTCGACCTGATGACAGCCGCGACGGCGCTGGGCCTTGGCCGGACGAAGGCCTACGACCTGGCGAAGCGTGGCGAGTTCCCGTGCCGGGTCATCCGGGTCGGCGAGGCCTACCGGGTGCCAACAGCGGTCCTGCTCCAGCTACTCGGTATCAGCGACCCGGACCCGGCGGCCAGCCACAGCCGTACGCCGACGGGCAGTCCCGCTACCGGGCTCTCCCGGGCGAGCTGAGTCCTATGCGGCCCAGCATGCAGGCACCATCACAGCCCAGGAACGGCGCACCGGCAACGTGGCAGGATCCCCGGTTCGCGGCGCTCACCCCGCCGCCACCCCGGCTTCCTGAGCTGGTGTTGTGGGGAGCGCACGGCGGGGCCGGGACTAGCACGCTGGCTGCGCTGCTCCAGCCCGCCTGGGATATGGGCGCCATGTGCAACCGGCCGGACCCACGGCGTGCCCCGGTCAGCCCGGCCGGACGGCCGTTGCTGCTGATCTGCCGCAATACGCCGTGGTCAGCCATGCGAGCGACCGGTGCCGTTTCGGCGATCACCGTGCCGGGGGGCTGGGTGGCCGCCCTGGTGATTGTCAGCGACGGCTGGCCCGAGCCGGAAAGCGCCACGGCGCGGTTCCGCCTCCTAGACGCCCGGGTTGGGGCGGTGGTGCGGATGCCATTCGTGCCCGCGCTCCGGCTCGGTGATGACCCGGCTCGTGCCGTGATCTCTCGCGGTGCGCGCCATGCCCTTGACCAGATACGCACGCTGGCCGGCCAGCCGGGCAGCGTGCGGTGAACCAGGAGGAACACCATGCTGCATGAACTACTGACCGTAGCCACCCCAGCGATCACCGGCCACATGCACGCGCTGGCGGGCTCTGTTCCGAATCCTTCGCCGGTTGCCCCGCCGGGG
Source organism: Actinomycetota bacterium (assembly GCA_003168255.1). Taxonomy (GTDB): domain Bacteria; phylum Actinomycetota; class Actinomycetes; order Streptosporangiales; family Streptosporangiaceae; genus PALSA-505. Next base: position 55,782 of record PMSU01000140.1, on the reverse strand, counting down.
CTGTCGTCGAAGATGAACACGCTACTGGGCTGGTGGAAATGGGGCGCGCTGATCGCGGGCGTGTTCGGCCTGGTCGGATGCGGCGCCATGATGGCCATCGGCCGACGCAACCGGTCCACCCTGGCTGCGGATGGTGCGACCGGTATCCCGTGGGTGCTCGCGGGGCTGACGCTGATCGCCCTGTCCTCCGGGATCGTCGGGGTGTTCACATGAAGACACCGCCGATGCTGGCACCAGCGGCCGGGGCGCGCAGAGCCCGTCGTCGCGCCGCCGTAACCGGCGCGGTCACCCTCACGATCATCATGGTGGCGGTGGTTGTCCTGCCACACGGGCACCCGGCAGCAGGACGCCACCCCAGCGGCAGGACACGCCCCAGGGCGTCAGCGACTTCCACGCCCGCAGTCGGCACGACCGGGCCACCCGTGATTCCAGTCGTCGACCTGGAGGGGTTGACCTGGGCAGATTTCCACGGGATTGAGCTGCCCACATCAGCGCAGGACGGGCCAGCGGATACTTCCGGCGGTCTGGCGTCCGGGTTCACCGACTCCCCGCGCGGCGCGCTTCTCGCGGCCGTGAACATTGGGGTCCGAACCGCCTGGCAGTGGGGTCCGGCCATCTTCGGCCCCACCATTGAGCGCCAGGTGACCGGGCCCGGAACGTCGGCACTACTACAGGCCCAGCAAGCTGCGTACGCACAGGCTCAGGCCGGTCCCAGCCCGGAAAGCGTTCCTGTCCAGCGGGCCTACGCGGTTGAGGAAGCATTCCGGTTCGACGGCTATACCCCCGACGACGCGACCGTGGATGTGGTTAGTGCCGGGCCGGGTGACAACGGCGCCACAGTCCGTGCGGCCACCCGCATCGAGGTCGAGTGGATCTCTGGGGACTGGCGCGTCGTCGCCCCGCCGGGTGGTGACTGGGGCAACTCGGCCATCCCGGTGGCCTCTCTCAGCGGCTACACCATCTTTCCCGGTCAGGGGTGATTACTGATGCCTTGCTCAAGTCTCATCGACCCGGTCTGCGCGGTCGGGCACGTCATCTCCGGCATCACCGGCACGGTCGCGGGCGGCGTCCTTGACGGGATCGCCAGCGCCATCCAGAAAGGCATCGGATCGATCGTTGGGGACACCATCGCCTGGTGGGTCAAGATCCCGTCGCCGGATCTGGCCACCGATCCCGCCATCGCCCGGATGCAGCAGTGGATACTCCCGATCACGATCGCCGTGGCCGTCGGCTGCATGATCGCCGCGGGCGCGCGGATGACGCTGAGCCGCAAAGCTAACCCGCTGATGGACGTCACAGGCGGGCTGGTCACTCTAGCCGCCGCGACGACGCTCGGCGTAACGGCAGTGACGCTGCTGCTCCAGGCGGGTGACGCATGGTCGAACTGGATCTTGCAGGTTTCCACCGGCGGCCAGTTCGACCAGCGCATGACCACCCTGCTCACCATGAGCCAGGCGCAGCCCGCGATTGTCGTGGTACTGGGCGTCGTCGTCATCATCATGACCGCGCTCCAGGCGATCTTGATGTTGTTCCGGCAGGCGGCTCTGGTGATCCTCGCGGGCGTGCTGCCGCTCGCCGCCGCTGGATCCCTGAGCCCGCTGACCCGGGGATGGATCCGCAAGATCGTGAGCTGGATGCTGGCGCTGATCTGTTACAAGCCAGCGGCGGCTGCGGTTTACGCGACCGCGTTCACCATGATCGGTTCCGGCAACAGCGCGCAGACCGTGCTCATGGGATTCGCGATGATCCTGCTCTCGCTGGTGGCCATGCCGGTGCTGATCAAGTTCTTCACCTGGACCACAGGCGCGGTAGGCGGGCAGGCCGGTGGCGGCGGGCAGTGGATCGGCGCGGCCGTGTCGGGTGTCGCTGCGGCCGGAGCGCTGCGCGGTTCCTCTGGCGGCTCCTCGGCCAGCGACCAGGCCACCTACATCAGCAGCAGCCTCGGCTCTGCACCGCAGGGCGCGTCATCAGCCGCGGGACCGCGCGGCGGGCCTGGCATGTCCATGGCGGGAAGCGGCGGGGCGAGCGGGCCTGGGGGATCTCCAGGCGCGGGCTCCACAGCATCGGCCGCGCCTACGGGAAGCGCCACAGCGACCGCTCCAGCCGCAGCCGCGGGCGCCGGCGCGGCGGCAAGCGGTGGCGCGGCGGCCGGAGCCGCAGCAGCAGGACCGGTCGGGGCAGCCGCCCAGGTCATGGCACAGGGCGCGAAGGGTGCCGCTGGTGCAGCCACGGGCGCAATGAGTGGAGGGGAGCAGTTATGAACACGCAAGGCCAGCTCAGAACCTACGGAGGATGGCGGCGCAGCCGCGGGGTGGGACTGTTCGGACTCGGCACAGCCGCGACGTTCGCGGTGCTAGGGGCCTTTCTCATCCTGCTCCTGGTCGCAGCGGTCTCAATGAAGGCGCTGCTGTATGTCGCCCCGCCCGTCCTGCTCGCAGGTGGCGCCAGCCTGGCCCGGATCGGCGGCGTTCCCCTCGCACAGCTCGGCGTGCAGCGCCTTCGGTGGTGGTGGGGAACGAGCCGTGGACACACCAGCTACCGGGCCGAAGTTGTTCTCCGGCACGCAGGAGTCGTCCAGCTACCCGGGCTTCTCACCCCCACAGAGTTGCTGGAAGCCGAGGACGGCTTCGGCGGTCATTACGGGATCGTCCGGGACCGGCACACCGGCTACCTGACCGCGACCCTGCGGGTCGTTCCGGCCTCCACCTGGCTGGCTGACCGCGACGACGCCGATACCTGGGTGGCGAACTGGGGGGCTTGGCTGGCTTCGCTGGGATACGTCCCGACGCTGCGGTGGGTGACCGTCACTATTGACACCGCGCCCGAGCCAGGATCGACGCTCGCCGACACGGTAGCTGCCGCGCTCGACCCGGCAGCACCGCAGGCAGCGCAGCAGATCATGGCACAGCTTGTCGCCACGGCCCCGGCCGCCGCCGCCGACGTGGACACCCGTGTCAGCCTGACCTTCGATCCGGCGGCATCGCCAGCCGCGCCGAAGACCTTGCAGGAGGCGGTCGCCGAGACGGGCCGCACGCTGCAAGGGCTGGAATCCCAGCTCGGCTGCTGCGGAGTTACGGTCAACGGCCGGGCTCGGGCGGCCGACATCGCCGGGATCTGCCGCACCGCCTTCGATCCCGCCGTCCGGGGAGACATCAACCGGCTGCTCGCCGCAGGCGGCGACCTCCAGGCCGACCGCCGGCTGAACTGGGCCACCGCAGGACCTAGCGGCGCCGAGGAACTGTGGGACCGCTACCGGCACGGCAGCGGGGTTTCGGTCTCCTGGTCATGGCGGGAGGCACCCCGGCAGAACGTGCACGCCGACGTGCTTGCCCGGCTGACCGCGCCGACCGCCTGGCCCAAGCGCGTCACGCTGCAATACCGGCCGCTGCCCGCGTCCACGGCCACGCGTGCGCTAGAGAACGAGGTCCGGGCGGCCGAGTTCCGGCAGGAGTATTTCCGCCGGACCCGCCGCGATGCGACCGCGCGGGACAGCCACGATCATGCCCGCGCCCGCCAGGCCGCCAGCGAGGAAGCCCAGGGCGCGGGCGTGACCCTGGTCGCCCTGTACGTGACGGCCACCGCGCAGCAAGAAGAGCAACTGCCCCGGGCGATTGCCGCCGTCGAGTCCGCTGCCGATTCCTCGAAAGTCCAGCTCCAGCGGATGTATGGCAGCCAGGCCGCCGGTTTCGCGGCGACCTTGCCGTGCGGTGTCTGCCTGCCTGAACTCGCCCGCCGCATGCGGCACTGACCGGGAGGTGCGCCGAACATGACCATCCAGCCAACCGAGCCGCTGGCCCCCGCCTGGGGATGGAAAGTGCCTGGAGCAGGCCGCGCGGTGCACGTCTCCGCAGGCACGGAATACCAGGCCACCACCAGCCAGGTCTGCGGCCTCTACCCGTTCACCGCAGGATCTGGGACGCCCACGGCCGGGACGCCCATCGGGCGCCACCAGCTCTGGGGCGAAACCGTCTGCCTTGATCCGCTGGCCTGGCTGCGGGCGGGCCTGACCACCAACCCTGGCGTTTTCGTGCTGGGACAGCCCGGCGTCGGCAAGTCCGCGCTTGTCAAGCGGCTCGTAACAGGTGCCGTCGCGTTCGGTACCCGGGTCCTGGTCCTGGGCGACACCAAACCCGACTACTCCCGGCTCGTCGAACACCTCGGCGGGCAGCTGATCCGGATCGGGCGCGGCCTGGACCGGATCAACCCGCTGGACGCCGGCCCGCTTGGGGCAGTGTTGCGGCAGCTCAGCGGGCCCGACGCAGAAGCGTTGCGGTGGGAGGTCCGCTCCCGCCGCCTGTCGCTGCTGCTGGCACTGTGCACGCTGGTCCGCCAGTCACGGATCAGCAACGCCGAGGAAGTCATCCTTGGCCGCGCGGTGGACCTGCTCGACGAGCGCGCCGGCGGGCGGCGTGAGCCAACCGTGACCGATGTGCTCGCCGTGATCGAGGAAGGCAATGACACCCTCCGCTCGGCCGCCCGCACCGACACACCCGAGGCATACCGCGAACGGGTCGCTGACCTCGTCTTCAGCCTGGACCTGCTGTGCACTGGGTCACTGGCCGGAGTATTCGATGGGGCCACCACCAAGCCCATCGACCTGGACGCCCCCGCCGTCAGCGTCGATATCTCCGCCGTCGGCGCGGCCGGGGACTCGCTGCTGACCGCGGCGATGCTGTGCACCTGGAGCTACGGATTCGGCGTGGTCGATGCCGCCGCAGCGCTCGCGGATCTGAGACTGGGGCCACGGCGTTCCTACATGGGCGTCATGGACGAGCTATGGCGGGCGCTGCGCGGAGCGCCCGGCCTGGTCGAGCACGCCGACGCGCTGACCCGCCTCAACCGCGCCAAGGGCATGAGCAGCGTGATGGTCACCCACTCCCTCGCCGACCTCGACTCCCTGGCCACCGAACAGGACTGCGCCAAGGCCCGCGGGTTCGTAGACCGCAGCGCCATCACCATCATGGGCGGCCTGCCACCACGTGAACTCGCCCGGGTACACGAAATCACCCCACTGACGGGGCCGGAACAGCAACTCGTCGCGTCCTGGTCGGCACCAGAGTCCTACCAGCCGGGCACACGGCACCCCGGCCGGGGCCGGTATCTCATCAAGACCGGCCAGCGCCTGGGCATCCCCGTGGAGTTGAGCCTGGTCGGCCAGGAACGAGAACTGTATGACACTGACCAGGCAATACGCCAGGAGGTGCAGCCGAATCACAACGCAACGGAGACCCCGGAAGCACTGACTCCTGTGGCCGGGAATTCCGTAAGCGGATGGAGAGGGGGCACCGATGGACGATGAGGCCGTCAAAGTTTCGAGTACCGGACCTGAGGACCCGGTCGTCGTCCTTGGGAGCGGCATCCTCGGGAGCACCCCGTTCGAACGGCACACCGACCGCTACGGGGCCATCCACCTGACGATTCTTGACTCCATCCCCGGCGAACCCGCCCCGGCAAGAACAGTCGCGGTCCCGCCAGACGATGACCTGAGGGCGCGGATCGTGCAGGACCTGGCCGAGGACGGCGCGCGCTACACGGACGCTGCGGCGGCAAGCGAGGAAGCCGCCCGCCGCCGCCCCAGCAACAGGGTTGTGGCGTTCGACCGTGCGCCGCTAGGAACCGCGGGCACCCTGGTCGCCCACGTCATCGCGAACGTTAACGCCTACGACTGGGGTGATGACCCGCCCGAACTGCGGCTGCCAAAACCAGGAGAGCGGGTGGTACTGGGATCGGGAACCTTGTTCACCGACGAGTACATGGACGTCCCGGTCATCGGGGTACGCCCCGGTGACGGCCGCACGGACAACTGGATGGACCGCAACGCGATCAGCCGGTGCAGAGATCACCTCGTCCGCCTGGAATTCGAGATGCCCAAGGACAGCACGCCTGGCGCGGCAGCCGCCCGCCGCGTGCAGAGCGCTCGCCAGCAAGGCGATCTCCCGCAGTCTGCTGTCCGGATTGCCCAGGCCGCTTTCCCTGTGGCGAATCCACTTGCTTCGCCCGGGCAGGCAGCGAACGAGTCGGCTAGGCGGCCACGCGCTGCTGGAACTGTCGCTGCTGGTCAGGCATCGCAGAAAAGAGGGCGGTGAGCGTGCTCGTACCCCGAGGTCGCGAACTCCGGGAAGTTCCCGCAACCGACCAGGCGATCCGGCCGCATCCCGGACGGCCTGCGCGGAACTCGATGACCGATGCTCCCCTTCTACCCGATGCCGGGCAAGGCTCGCGGGAGGTCAGGCTATGAAGCCCCCCGAGGTGGCCGCCCCGGAAGAGTCCAGGGGGAACCCGCACGAGATGGCCGCCACGGCTGGCCCCGGCGAATCGGCGAGCCAGATGCCCGGCCCGCAAGAGGCCGACGACGAGTCCTTCACCTACCACCACGCCTCCTATGAGCCAGACCAGCATTGGTTCTCCGCCGAGCACGACGGGGACGAGGTTGGGCATGCTTACGTCATCGGGCGGCAGGGACCCGGCGGCCCGTACGTCGAGGTCAAAGAGCTGTGGGCGAACCCGCAGTATCGGGGCTGGGGCGTTGGCTCCCAGCTGCTGGATAACGTCGGCGAGCATTTCAAGGGTCTCGAACTGCGCCTCAAGCCGTACCCGATCGACGAGGACAGCGGCCAGGACGAAGCCGCCTTGCGTGAGTTCTACAGCAACCGCGGCTTCGAGGACTACCAGCTCAGCGAGGGCGACCCTTTCGAGCTGTATGACTACATGACCAAGCGTGCCCCCTCCGGACCTGCCGACGTTGCCCCGCAGCACGCCGCCGGGGCCGCAGCGCCGGCTCTCGCTGCCTTGGACTTCCCCGCAGGATCCGGTCCCGGCCGGCCGGGCAGCCTTGCGACGTCCCAGCCGGAAGGGCCAGGCATCGCGCTGGCCCGTGCCGCCCGCCGGCCCGGGCAGCAGGCTCCACGCCGGGCGAGGGGGCGGTGACCATGTTCTGCTGCGGGCAAGAAGGCGAATTCCGGGAACTTCCCGCCACCGACCAGGCCATCCGTGCCGCCGGGCAGCAGCGGAGCCAGCAGTGAGCCGGGCGCTCGGGCCACGTCCCTCCATCACCGCTAGCAGCTCCGCCGGGTGGGCCGTCCTGCTCGGCTGCTGGTCGCTGCTGGCGGTCGCCGCCCTCGGCTGGGTTGCGGCGAGAATCGCTGCAACCCTAACGGGCGGGACGACTGAGCCGTTCGGCATCACATTCATCACCGACGTACTGCACGGCAACACCCCAGCAGCCTGGCCGCACACCCCGACTGCGGCAGTCACCGCCGCGCTGCTCATCGTCCTTGCCGTCGCGACGGCGCTGGCAGCGACCGCTGGCTGGCTGATCACACGTCATCGGCACACTCCGGGAGACCCAGTCGCGGCACTCGCCCGCAACCCCGCGATCACGGCCCTGACCAAGGTGCCAGTCGCCCAGCGCGCGATCAGGCTGCGGCCATCGCTGTCCGGCGAGAATCCCCGCGCAACCGACCCGGCCCACATCGGGCTCGCGCTCGGCGAACTGCTGCGGCCTGGCCATCGCAAGGACGCCGACATCCGCTACACGCCCGGCCCGGCCCTGTACGCCACGTGGGAAGACACCATCGTCGCGCTGATGGCCGCCCGGTCCGGCAAGACCACCTCGGTCGCCATCCCCTTCACCTTGTCCGCGCCCGGTGCCGTGATCGCCACGTCCAACAAGTCCGACCTGTGGGCGGCGACGGCAGAGCTTCGGGCAGCGGGCACAGGCGGGCAGATCTGGCTGTTCGACCCGCAGGGCATCACCTACCAGCCGCAAACCTGGTGGTGTGACCTGCTCCGCGGGCTAAACACCGTCGAAGAGGCACACCGCCTGGCTGGGCATTTCGTGCTCACAGTGGCCGACGACAGATCCCGTGACCTGTGGGGGCCAGCCGCCCAGGATCTCCTGGCTGCGCTGTTTCTCGCCGCCACGACCCCCGGCCACAGCCTGCACGACGTCGCGCTCTGGCTGAACGAGCCTGCGGTGCCCACCCCGATCGAACTGCTGCACGCGGCCGGCTTCGCCGCGATGGGCACCTCCCTGCGCGGCGCCCAGAACGGCGCCGTCGAGACTCGGGACGGCATCTACCAGACGGCCAGGACGGCCGCCAAATGCATGACCGACCCGCAGATCATGGCCTGGGTCACGCCGCCGGATACCAATCTGCCGGTCTTCGACCCCAGCGCCTTCGCCGCCAGCCAGGACACCCTGTATCTGCTGTCGAAATCCCGGTCAGCCGCGGCTCCGCTCATCGCCGCGCTGACCGACACCGTGATGCGTGCGGCCGAGCGGCGGGCCGAGCAGATGGGCGGCCGGCTGGACCCGCCGCTGGTGGTCATACTCGATGAGGCCGCGAACATCTGCCGCATCGCCGACCTGCCCGACCTCTACTCCCACCTGGGATCGCGCGGAATCATCCCGGTCGCCATCTTGCAGAGCTACGAGCAGGGCATCACGGTATGGGGTGAGCACGGCACTGCCGCACTATGGGGTGCCGCTACCAAGAAGCTCATCGGCGCCGGAGTGGACTCCCCCCGGCTGGCCCGTGACATCGCGACGCTCGTCGGCCAGCACGACGTGCCCGTCCGCTCGGTCAGCTACGGCGAAGGCCGGGCCAGCGAGTCGATCTCCCTGCGCCGCCAGGACATCCTGGAGCCCGCCGCGATCCGCGCCCTGCCGCCGGGCACCGCGCTCCTGCTGGCCACGGGGATCAAGCCAGCCCTGGTCAAGCTCACCCCCTGGTACGCCGGGCCACGTGCGGCCGAGATCGCCGCCTGCCAGCACACAGCGCAAGAGAAGATCCGCGACCAAGCCATCCAGAACCGCCCCACGCGAACGGGGGCGCCGTAATGACCGCCAGCGCACCACCGGATGTCGGCCCGGACGGCACATCGGCCCCCGAACCTGTCTATGCGTGCGCCGAAGACTGGGTGACCGACTACTTCGTGCCGATGTTCCGGCGAACGCTCGGCGGCGAGTACCGCTGGTGTGCCCAGTGGTGGCAGCACTCCGAGGCGATCAGCCGGTTCAACGCGCTGTGGCATTCGTGGGAGGTGCTGCGCCTGCAGCCCGGCACGGGCATGGGCTCGTGGTACCGCGATTACCTCGACCACCAGCTGCCGGTCCTGCTGGGCGCCCGCGGGCCCTTCTACCAGTGCAGCGAAGACAGCCACCGCGAGCCCCACGAACCCGTGACCAAGCCAGCCCCGGAGGGCTGGTGGGACACCGACGAGTACGCACCGGACACCGCACCTGAGGGAGGCACGGATGATTAACCGCGACCGCGCGGACGAGGTTTTCCCAGCTTCATCAGCCCTGACGGACTGGGCACGCACCGACCCCACCGGATTCCGGCAATGGCTGATAACGGAATACCCCGAAAAGCTGACCACTGGCGACCACGCGGCGCTGGCCGCGGCGGCGGTCGATGCCCACCGGCAGCTCACCGGGCGCGACCCGCTTCCGGCCGGCGGGCGCTCCCCCGAGTACGAGGACTCCCTCGCCGACCTGCTCGCCGACCTGATGCACTACGCCAGCCGGCACGCCGGTCACTTCGGCCGCGCCCTCGACTCCGCACGGCAGACCTACGCCCGCGAATGCGAAGCGGAGATGACCGACGCCCAGCACGAGCAGCTAGAGAACCCCGGCCCCAGCATCGCAGCACGGCCACACCCCGCCTGGCTGGCCGCCTGGGATGCACCACTACCGATACGCGACGGCCTTCTGACCCCCGGTGAGCTGTCCTCACCGCAGCAGCATTCTCCGCCTCCGGTCCACAGACGCGGGCAGTCACCGCGCCGCCGCTACGGGAACTGAGCATGCCGGAAGCAACCAGCCGGCCCCGCGATACCCGCAGCGGGGCTTGCGGCGCAGCCGTCATCACGGCACCGCAAACCGGCCCCCGCCGCCACTGGGGGCAAGGACCGTGACCACGCCGGCCGGGCCGATCACCCGGGCGCGGGCCAGCCTGGAGGCGCTGGAAGTCCTCGACCGGCTGGACGGCCAGCCTGGCAAGCCGTCATCAGCAGACCTGGACGCGCTGCGCGGCTGGGCCGGATGGGGCCCGATGGCGCCTGCGTTCTCCGCGACCCGTACGGGCACCTGGCAGGAGATCGGCGAACGGGTCGAATGGCTGCTGCCACCCGACCGGCTGGCAGAAGCGCAGCAGGCCACCCCCAACGCCTTCTATACACCCGCGCCGCTGGCCACGGCCTGCTGGGAGATCCTGCGTGAACTCGGCTTCGAGAAGGGACGAATCCTCGAACCGGGTTGCGGCGCCGGGGCCTTCATGGCGGCGACACCCTCGGACATCGAAGCGAACTGGACGGGGATCGAACGTGACCCCACCACAGCGCGGATAGCGCAGCTGCTGCACCCGGACGCGCAGATCCTCAACGCCCGGATGGAGAGCGCCGCCCTCCCCGCGCACGTCCTCGATGCGGTCATCGGCAACGTTCCCTTCGGCGAAACCCCGGTCTACGACCCGACCGCACCCAAAGAAGTCGCCGCCAGCCTGCATAACTACTGCATCTGGCGGTCCGTGCGGTCACTGCGGCCCGGTGGCATCGCCGTACTCATCACCTCCCGCTACACCATGGATTCCTACACCGACCTGGCCCGCAGCGCCATCGCCGCCGAGGCCGACCTTGTAGGGGCTATCCGGCTGCCCAACGCAGCGCTGAAGCCGGGCGGCACCAACACCGTGACCGACATCATGGTGCTGCGGCGCCGGACAGCGAGCACACCCGCGACGGAGCCGGCCTGGGTCCGCACCGAGCAACTGTGGGATATCGCCCCTGACGCGGGCTGGCGGTCAGGAGACTGCGTCAACCGCTGGTTCGTCGATCACCCCGACATGATCCTCGGTGATCTGCTGCCCGACCACGCGGCCCAGTACGGACGGACGGTCCGGGTCCACCGGGATGAATCCGCGGAACCCCTGCCTGAGGCCCTGGCCGCAGCGGCCACCCGCCTAACCGCCAGCGCACGCACCAGGCACCTGACCTGGGATGCCGTCGTCATTCCCACCGCAGCCAGCACCGACCTGGGGATCCCCGACCGTGACGACGGCCGTAAAGAACGCTCGTACCACCTGATCGGCGGCACCGTCCACCAGGTGCAGAACGGCCAGCTGACAGCGACCGGAGCACGCGGCAAGGAACTCGCCGAACTCACCGCCCTGATCGGGCTCCGCGACGCCGCCGTCACCCTGCTGGACGCCGAAGCTGACTTTGACCGCGACGAGGAGTCCCTGGCCCCGCTGCGCCGCCAGCTCAACGCCGCCTACGACCGGTACGTCACGACCTACGGCCCGGTGAACCGGTGCACCCTCACCGAAGGTGAGCCCGATCCGGACACCGGCCTGGCCACGATCTCCCGCCGACGTCCCCGGATGGGCGGATTCCGCCAGGACCCCGACTACGCCACAGTGCTCGCGCTGGAGGACTACGACGACGAGACCGGCCAGGCCGCCAAGACCGCGATCTTCCGCCAGCGCGTCAACCAGCCCATCACCCGGCCCTCGCACGCTGACACCGCCGAGGAAGCCATCAGGCTGTGCCTGGACTCCTGCGGCAAGCTCGACCTTCCCGTCATCGCCAGGCTGCTCGGGATCACCGACGAGCACGTCCCCGAGCACCTGCACGACCTGGCCTACCTCGACCCGGCCACCGGGAACTGGGTCACCGCGGATGAGTACCTGTCCGGCGACGTCCGCGACAAGCTCGCCCGCGCCCGGGCAGCGGGCGAGGCCGACCCGGACCGCTGGGCCGACCAGGTCAGGGCACTCGAACGAGTGCAGCCACCCGACCTCGGCCCGGAGGAGATCCGCGCCAAGCTTGGTGCACCCTGGATACCGGCCGACGACGTGCGCGCCTTCGCCGCGGAAACGCTCGGGCACGCGCCCACCGTCAGCTGCCTCCCGGTGACTTCGCAGTGGGAAGTCAAGATCGACCGCTACTACACCACCACCGCGCAGGCCAGCGAGGAATGGGGCACCGGCCGGGCTGACGGCTACCGGCTGCTGGAGCTGGCGCTCAACGGCAAAGCCCCGGTCGTCTATGACACCATCCAGACCTCCGATGGTGAGAGCCGGGTCCGCAACCAGGCCGAGACCATGCTCGCCGAGGAGAAGCAGCAGTCGCTCAGCGCCCGGTTCGCCGAGTGGGCCTGGGAAGACCCCAAACGCGCGGACCGGCTCGCCACCGAATACAACCGCCTGTTCAACAGCGTGGTCCTGCGCCGCTACGACGGATCACACCTCACCTTCCCCGGCCTGACCGACGACTTCACGCCGTATGCGCATCAGCGCGACATGGTGCACCGGATCATCTCCACCAAGGCGAGCCTGTGCCCCTACCCGGTAGGCACCGGCAAGACCCCCACGATGTTCATGGCCGCCCGCAAGCTGCGCGAACTCGGCCTGGCCCGCAAGCCACTCATCGTGGTCCCCAACCATCTCCTGGAACAAACCGCGCGCGAGGGCAAGCGCCTGTTCCCCGCAGCCCGGATCCTGATGGCCACCCGCGACGACCTCGCTGACCTGCAAGGACGCAAAGTGTTCGCCGCCCGCTGCGCGACCGGCGACTGGGACGCGATCGTGATGACGCACAGCGCGTTCACCGCGATCCCCGTCCACCCCGCGACCGAAGCTGCTCACCTGGCCGAGATTGCTGCCCGCTACCGGGCAGCAATCGCCGAAGGTGAGGGAGGCAGCCGGACGGTCAAGAAGATGGCCAAACTGGTCGACGCCGCCGAGACCCGGGCCAGGAAGCTCCTCGATCACCGCACCGACAACGGCGTCTGCTTCGAGCACCTGGGCGCCGACTTCCTGATGGTCGACGAGGCCCACTACTTCAAGAACCTCGGCATCCCTGTCCATACCGACGGATTCTCCGTCCCCGCGTCCAAACGGGCCGCCGACCTGGACATGAAACTCGGGGTGCTACGCGAGCGCGGAACCCGGGAGGCCGCCCTGTTCACCGGCACCCCCGTCTCCAATTCGCTGCTGGAAATGTACGTCCTGCAGCACTACCTCCAGCCCGAGCGCCTCGACGCGCTGGGCCTGCAAAGCGCTGATGCCTGGGCAGCCAGCTTCGTGCAATTCCAGACCAGCGTCGAAGTCGCCCCCGACGGCGCCAGCTTCCGGATGAAACGCCGCCCGGCCAAGTTCGAGAACGTCCCCGAACTGCTGACTCTCTTCGGCGAGGTCGCCGACCTCCGGCCGCCCGAGGCCTTCGCCGTCCAGCGCCCGGACGCCCGGCACGAGAACGTCGTCATCGACTCCTGCGCCGAGCTGCGCGACTATGTCGCGACCCTCGCCGACCGCGCCGACCAGGTGCGCAGCGGGACGGTCCACGCCGACCAAGACAACATGCTCAAAATCTGCAGCGACGGGCGCAAGGCAGCGCTGGACCTTGACTTGATAGGGATCACCAGCCCCGACCCGGGAAAGATCGGCACTGTCGTCGAACGGGTCGCCGGGATCTATCACGACACCCAGAATCTCGAACTGCCCGGGGACGAGCCTGCCGGGCCGCGGGGCGGGCTCCAGATCGTGTTCTGCGATCTCGGCACGCCCAGCAAAGCGGCCGGCACCCAGGTCTACGGGAAGATCCGCGCCGGGCTCGTCAACGCTGGCATCCCGGCCGGCCAGATCCGGTTCATCCACGACGCCGGCACCGACACCCAGAAGGCAGCGCTGTTCGCCGACTGCCGGGCCGGGAAGGTATCGGTCCTGCTCGGCAGTACCGACAAGCTCGGCGTCGGGACCAACATCCAGACCCGCTGCGTCGCCCTGCACCATGTCGACGCGCCCTGGCGCCCCGCCGACGTCGAGCAGCGTGAGGGCCGCGCGCTACGACCCGGCAACCTCAACCCCGCGGTCGACCTGTACCGGTACATCAGCGAGGGCTCCTTCGACTCGTACATGTGGCAGACCCTGGAACGCAAGGCACGATTCATCGGGCAGGTACTGGGCGGCCGGACATCAGGGCGTGATGTCGATGACATCGGCGACGCCACCCTGAGCTACGCCGAAGTCAAGGCACTCGCCACCGGTAACCCCCTGCTCCTCGACCTTGCGGAAGCCAACGCCGAGGTGGCACGGCTGCGCAGCCTGTCTACCGGCCACGTGCGGGGCATCCGCCGCCTGGAAGACAGCGTCCGCGCCTGGCAGAGCCAGATCCGGGGAAAGACGGAGCTGGCTGAGGCCTGCGATGCCGTCGCCCAGACCGCAGGGGAGGCACCTGACCAGGTATGGCGTAACGGGCCTTACACCGCCATCGCGGAGGCCGACGTGCCCGCGCACCTTGCCGGGCTCGTCGACCAGGCGATCACCTCCCGGTACGGGGTCGAGGTCGTGCACTGGCGAGGCCTGCGCATCGCCTTCTCCTCCCAGAAGACATGGCGTGAGCTGGTGCCGGTTGCGACGGTGAGCGCGGGATACCGCGATCTGACCGTCGACCTCAAGCAGTCCTGGACCGCCAGCGGACAGCACTGGCGCATCGTCAAAGAGATCACCGCATGCATCGACGGCGCGCCGGACCGTTCCCGCGCTCTGCGGGAGGAAGCCCAGGAACTGCGGCACCGCGTGGATGACGCCACCCGCCGGATCGCCGAGCCCTTCCCGTACGCGGCTCAGCTGGAGGCAGCCCGCACCCGGCGTGACGCGATCGATGCCGAGATCCTGGCTGCCGCAGCCCCTGACCGAGACGACAGCCCCGTCCCAAAAACCTCATCCGACCCTGACCGCCTCAACCCGCCCGCAGACGACACGCCGGCCCAGCACCCCATCGCCAGCGACCCTGAACCCGGCTCCGCGCAAATGCCCGGCGCTAGCAGCGCTATGTCACCAACCTCCGGTGACAGCGATCGAGACAGCAGCGATGTCCCGGAAACCGCATCCGATCCTGATCACCTCGACCCGCCAGCGCACAACACTTACGCCCAGGCAGCCGATCGGTATCCCTCTATCAGCAACCCAGAGCCCGGCTCCACGCAAACGCCCGGCGTTAGCAGCGCCACATCACCAACCTCCGGCGACGACACCGCACGATCAACGTCGCTGACTCACCAGGACAGGGCGCCGATAGCCACAACGCGCCCCCTAGTCGAACAACTCGCCGCCAGCGACCTAGCTCGCGAAGACACAAGCACGCGAACAGATGGCCACGAGATGCCTCCGCTATCGCCCGCAACTCGGCCGGCCACCCCGCTCGGCGACGCGACGGCTCGCGGCACCGGCCTTGTCATCGAGCACCATCAAAGCGGCACTCTTGTGCACGGCACGGTCAAGGAAGACCTGGCGCTGCGCCGCATCCTGCATGACCGCGGCTTCCGCTGGTCGGCTCGCATCGGCGACAGCGGCGCATGGTATCTCCCCCGCCCCTGGGGATACTCGACCCGCAATCGCCGCGTGCACGCGCTTCGCGCGGATCTCGAAGGCCTTGGCCGCGCGCACGCGATGGTCACGGCTCCCGGTGCGGCCAGATCGCTGGATCAGCCCGGCGGCGGGCGACCGAGGGAGCCCCAGGAAGCTAGCGCTTCTGCGCTCGGCACGCCACACCAGCCCCTTGCGCTACCGCTGGCTCCTGGCACAGATGCCAGCCATGACCCGACGGGAGAATCTGCCCCGCAACCGGCACAGCCACGGCTCTTTGCCGAGCCAGATGTCACCGGACTCCCCCGTCAGCCCAGCGAAGCGGCACCCCTGCCTGGTGCACCGTCACCTGGCCCCGCACCGGCTCGGGATAGCCAAATGCCGCCGTCGCCGCATCGTCGAGGTGACAACCACGCAACACCCGCCGACGACGACACACCTGACGCACCCGAAGATCAGCGCGAGCCCCGCCCGCCGATGCCCGCGAGAGCGCGACCGGCACCCACGTACCTGACAGCCGAACCGCTCTTCGAGTTCCCGGCAGACACTCCAGCAGCCTCCACCACCCCGGCAAAGCCCCGGACAGCCCGGACACGCACACAGCGGCGCACTCCGCGAACTGCGGCACAGATAGCAGCGGCCGACAACCCGCCTGAATTGACGCTCTTCGACATCCCAGCTCCCCCGGACCCACCGCCCCGCGCTACCACCCCGTCAGCACGCTCAACTGCCCGGCGAAGCCGGTTACCGCGGAGAGGAGACCGTGATGGAAGGCGAAACCCATCCAGATCTAATCCACGACGCTGCTCGTCACACCATGCAGCAGGCCATGCAACTCCTGTCGATCGCGGCCGCCGTCGCGCCGGTCATCGCCCGCCAGGTCCGGATCCGCGCTGAACGCGACCAGCGGGAACGCCGCGCCCTGATCGAACAGGCACGGCAGCACCGGGCCATGGCACGCATCCGCTGGGCACCTGCCCACGACACCAGATGGCTTCGCGACGCCGGCCTGCTCGACACCGCCCGCGTCTGGGGAGCAGCCGTCCCCTACGCCAACCGGGCATCCCGGTGGTTCGACCCGACCGCCGAAACCGCCATGCACAGATGCGAGGGCCGGCTCCGCACGCTTCACCCGCACGCCATGGCCCGCTACGACCGGCTCCGCACTGACGGCTTGACACCTAACGAAGCGATGCGCCAAAGCGCGCCGCTGTTCAAGCGTCCGCCCAATGTGCGTGATGGCACCTGGTCGCCACGATCATCCCTCTCCGCCGGAGACGGGCACGGGCACTCATGGGTTGCAGCCGAGCACGGCCCCACCCGGGCTGAGTGGGAAGCGCACGCCACGGCGGATGCCCAGACACAGCGCGCCCGCGAGATCCTCCAGGAAGCCCAGGACCAAGCCCGCACGCGAAGGCGCGGCAAGCTCGGAGAGACCGAGCAGCGCCTGAAGCTGGAAACGGTCACGAATCTCCCGGCCGAGATCATCAACGCGGCTGTCCCCCGCGACCGTCCTGCCAGACCCGGCAACCGCCGGTCCAGCAAACCCTGGGCCCAGGACTTCCCCATCCCGATTGACCAGGTTCTCGCCCTTGTCGCTGGCCCCGGATCAGCAGACGCGCCCGCACGAGTGCCCGGTCAGAAGCCTGCCCACCCGCAGACACCGCGACGTACCTCCCATCCATGACCAAGAACTGACCGGAGCGCCACAGGACACATCACCCGAAGGGAAACCCGAGATGAGCGAACTAGACGCCAGCGCCGAGCATGGCTGGACCGACGCCACGAGCACACTGCAACCGACGGTCAAGAACCTGATCACCACACTGGAGGCACGGCCGCGCGTCATCTACACGCTCATGGACCAGGCCGGGTGGCTTGAACGGCCAGCCGGGAGCACGTGATGGCTACCACCTATCGCTCTGTGGATCACCCGCAGCGGCATGACGGAGAGGATCAGCGGGAGCAGCACCTTGCCCGGCTGAACAAGATAGTTGTCAGAGGTGCCCGCGCGCTGCGCAGCGGAAAGGACTGGGAAGCATGGCTGCACCGGGCTGAGTCGCTCATGCCGATCGGATTCGCTAATACCATGCTGATCTGGGCACAGCGCCCCCAAGCCACCAAGCTGCTCAGCTACGACGACTGGCAGCAGAACGGCCGCCAGGTTAACCGGGGCGAGCACGGTATCTGGATCATCGCCGAGTCCGGAGGACCAGCGCAGCACAGTCAGGCCGGGGCAAGGGCGCGCGCCAGCGTTGTCTTCGACCTGCCCCAGACCCACGGCGTCCCGGTTCCTCTCAGGACACCGCCCTACCAGGGTGCAGGCCAGCCACCATCCGGAGCCTGGGACGCGCTCGCCAGTCTCGCCTTCCGGTCAGGCTTCCGCGTTGAGCGCGGCGACTGCGCCGAAGGTGACTCCTTCATAAGCTGGCGCGACCGGCGCATCCACGTGCGGCGCGACGCCGACGAGCCGACCGCAGTCACAGCCCTGGCTCACCAGCTCGGCCACGTACTGCTGCACGGTGATTCCCCCTACCTCGACGGCACCCGAACCCTCGAATGCCACGGGGTCCGGAAGGTCGAAGCCGACTCCGTCACGCTCCTTGTCGCAGCGCGGCTCGGCATGGGCACTCCCTCGATCAGCTTCCCGTACGTATCCAGCTGGGCCGGGACAGACGAGCGCGCCCACCCGGCCGAGCTGATCCAGGCCGTGGGTGACCGGATCCTCCGCGCCGCCGCGAAGGCCTTCACCTGCCTGGATGCCGTCCTCCCAGCTCCCATGACGACAGCGGGCCAGGCACTAGTTGCCAGGACCGAGAGAACGGCTGAACCGCCTGCCCGCGCAAACGCCGGGCAAGCCAGTTCCACCAACCAGCGCACGCAGGCCGAGATCGCCCAGGCAACGGCTAGCGCCGCGCCACCCAGGCACCTCAGCACAGCGTCCCGGCTACAAGCGGCGGCCGAGCAGTTCTACACCGGCCGACTCCGCGGAAGCTGGGCATCGGTCTACCTAGAGAGCCGTGGCCTAGGCGAGTCCGTCCAGCAAGACTGGCGCGTTGGGTACGCGCCGGCTGGGTGGACCACGTTCACTGACCACCTGCGCGACCTCGGCTTTAAGGACGCCGACATTGAGGCAGCCGGACTCGCCCGCCGGTCAAGCCGGACGACACTCATCGACACCTTCCGTGACCGGGCTATATTCCCTGTCCGAACTCCAGAAGGAGCAGTCGCCGGATTCATAGGGCGGGCAAGCCCACAGGCG
The DNA here is from genome assembly GCA_003168255.1 of Actinomycetota bacterium. GTDB lineage: Bacteria > Actinomycetota > Actinomycetes > Streptosporangiales > Streptosporangiaceae > PALSA-505. The sequence goes on along the minus strand of PMSU01000140.1, from coordinate 37,149 downwards.
GGCAAAGAGGTGCCGAAGTATCTCAACAGCCCGGCAACCGAGCTGTACAGCAAGAGCGATCTGCTGTTCGGCCTGCACGAGGCACGCAGCGCACTGGCACGGGGGGCGAAGCCCGTCATTGTCGAAGGGCCTCTCGACGCAATCGCCGTCAGCACCGCCGACCCTGAGCGCTACGCCGGGCTCGCCCCCTGCGGCACCGCCCTGACACCGCGTCAGGTCGCGGCCCTGGCCGAGATCATAAACGTGCGGGAGACAGGCATCCTGGTCGCTCTCGACAGTGACCAGGCGGGGCAGAAAGCCGCCCTTAAGGCATATGAGATCCTGCGCGGCGTCACAGACAAGATCACCGCCGTCGTGCTCTCCGCTGGTCAGGATCCAGCGGGAATGCTCGAAACAGCGGGCCGGCCGGCTCTCGCAGCCGCACTCGCAGATCGCGCGCAACCGCTGGCGGACCTCGTCATCGATGCCAACATCGCCCGATGGGATCGCTGGCTCGAGTTCATCGAAGGCCGCGGCAACGCCCTGCGATCCACAGCTCCGCTCATCGCCCAGATGCCACCCGAGGAGATCGGCCGTCAGGTTGCCCGCGTGGCGCAGCGGCTAAAGCTAGAGCCTTCTGAGGTCACCAGTGCCGTCGCTGATGCGATCTCCAGAGTCGGCACATCCCCAAAAGACCCGGCCTTTCCGAGACGGGCCAGCGGTGACCCCGGAGAAACAACCCGGACAGCCCGGAACCCGGCAGCTCACGCGGCCCTGGGTTACCCACACTCCGCGCGGTACGTCGTAAGATCGGCCGCCGCCGAGGCTGCCGTGAACCAACCTGCTCATCCCCGTCCAGCGGGAGCCACACAGGCGCGAGCACCAAAGCCGCATGCACGGTGACGTCAGTGAACAGCTATGTAGTGCGCCAACTGGGCCTCGAATGCCGGATCCGCGGACGAGCGATCCCGATACGGACCGTCTTCCCGGCTAGGGGTCACGTCAGGGCGGGCAAGCAGCACAACGACCCATGTCGCAACGTCATCCGGATCGGGCAGGACAGCTAGCCCTTTGTGCACGGGACTTCCGGGAACAGGTGGGGCGCTGTCGTAACGAGCGAGCAGCGACCAGCCGTACTCCTCATCCCACCTCACCGACACATCCAGTGGAACCTGGCCAACCGGCGCTGAATCATCTGGCACCAGCCGCATGACCGCCTCGCGCCGTCCCTCCGGCGACACGCTGATACGCACGTCGACCGTGGCGATGTCCTGGGTTTCTAGATGGTGACGAACCGCGGCGATGTAAGCAGAATGATCAACCTGCCTCAGGCTGGCCTGCGGTGTCATAGCTCTCGGCCTCTAGTAGTAGGAGAGTGCGTTCGATGGCTGGCTGATACCCGGGACCGGATAGTACTCAGGTTCCGGACCCGTCAGCCAGACTGGTTCAGGCAGTCGCCGTTTCGGCCCGAACGCCAAGACCAACGCTCCGAGCCAGCCGACCCCCGTCACACCGCCGACTGTGTTGAGCACGACCACGAACGCAAGTTGATCCACTCCACGGATGAGCCCAATCAGTGTCGGCAGGAAGTACACCACGGCTAGGCCCGCGAACAAGAGGAGCCAGAACCAGTAGCTGTTGGCCAGCGCCTGCATACTTCCCCTCCCCGAGCCGTCACCGCGTTACGGATGATGCCTACTTGACGTAACTCTCCTTTCACCCATAGTCCCGCGTTGCTCTCCCTTTCGCAACACCCTTAGCCGATCTGACCTGCGGCGATAACGGGTTGTACACGGACCAACTGCCCACGACGCATGACCGCGACCCGCAGCCTGTCCGGTGCCGTCAGCTCGTGGCGTTCTGCAACGTCTGGTCGATCCACTGGATGAAGGCGAGCGCTGACCCGCCGAAGTGCTGCCGGACGCGCGCCTGGATGGCCTTCATCTCATGGCCGGGTGCGAAGTAGCGACGGGTGGTTTCCCCGCAGCCGCACGCGCAGGGACGGATGCACAGCGCGGCTTCTTCGGGCAGGTCCCCGTAGGTGACAGAGTTCTGCGAGGTGTTGGCCAGCGGATCGGCCTGGCCGGCGTAGGCGTCGTACAGCGGGTGGCCAGCGACCAGCAGCTCTCCTTGCAGCGCGATGCGGTCCTGGTACTTGACGGCGCCGGAGATTTCCGCGACGGCCAGCACCCGGTTCTTGCCGGTGATGAGGCAGAACCGCTCAGCGGCGGCCCTGGCCCGGTTCATCTTCCACACGCCCCGGCCGGCTTGCCATGCCTCCGCCTCAGTCATCCGCGGGAAGCAGCCGACCCAGTCCCGACCCAGCGGGTCGCCCTGGACGCTCTGGTAGTCGCCGAGCCTGATCCGGACCGCCATGACCATCCCCTACTATCCGCGAAGTCCAGAATGTAGCGAGGTTAACTATGCCACAACAGCGCCAATAGTTGAAGGGGCATCTCCTGTGCACGGGTATGCCTAGTTGAATATGGGACCGGCATCCCCTTCCCCCGCTGAGCTGGTCAGCGCCTGCTCATGGCATGGCCCCCCCGCATCACTCCCCTCCTGCGAAGATGATGTGAACCAATGGTTGACGCCAGGCCAAGCCCGCAGCCATCATGAAACCCTCACTTGACGTGAACCAATAGTTCACCTAACTCAGGGCGGCGTGGTAGAGACCCGATGGCACCAGCAGCGGCCAAAGGTCGCGCGAAGCAGATGCACGCTCTGGCAGCCGAGTTGCAAGCCGAATGGGGGGTGGTCACCGAAACCAGTTATGACGGCCGCGCTTGGATGGTCAGTTGGAGCAATGGCCCGGTCACCATGCGAGGAACGGTTGCTACCCGGGCGCCACGGCTGGGACTGGACCCGGATGCGATCCGTCTGTGTCGGCTAGTCCAAGACGACGCGATGCCGGTACAGGCTGTCCGTCTGGGCCGCGCTGGGCAGCTTCCGCTATCGGGTCGCCCCGCCGCCGTGGCGAGAGCAATCGAACTCGCTGGCGAGCAGACCGACTACCCTGAACGGCCTGCCGACGACACCGAAGCCGCGCTGGCTGGACGGCTCGCGGCCGAAACTGCTGCTCAGCCGGACACCCGGTGGGTCGACGCCAATTCGATCGCCGAGCTGATCTGTCGGCAAGGTGGCATTGGCTGGCTCCTTGCCCCGCTGGACAGCACGCCAGATGGTGCGGGCATGGCACTGAACAGCCTGGATGCGGCGCTGGCCGTACTGACGGCCGCCTATGCGAGCGGGCAGGTCAGGCAGAACTGGGTCGAGCGCGGCACGTTGATGGATGCCTCTTCGGCGCTGGCCGCTGTCCGCGCGGATCCCGCGCCTGTTTCTAAGACTGCTTGCGCCGGGCTCACCGTGCTCCGGGAGGAGATGAAAAAGCTGGAACGCGCCGAACTCGACCTGCTTGATGCCGCCCGCTGCGCTGGGGGTACATGGGCGCAAATATCGATCGCACTCGCCGCCGGGACTCGGCAGGCTGCGTACAAGCGGCACCGCGACCTTACTTCCCGCCACCAGCACCTGCGAGCACGGGTTGACCACTAGGCCCGCTCGTCCTGAATCTTTATGGGTGTCAGGACCCTGTCATCGCCTCGGACCTGGAGCGCGGGGTGGCCGACGGCTGGATCCGGGCGGAGGGGCAGGCCCAGGTCGGTGCGGGCTGGGCTTGGCTGCGTGACGTGGGGGGAGGGGGAAGTCCGCTTGGGCCAGGCGTGCCGCCGAGGCTGGTGCTGCCTGGCCAGGCTGCGCAACCCTAGTTTCCACTGCCACTGGCTCCCGGGCACGTCGGGCGGCCTCGCGCAGTTCAGCCGCTGCAGCACGCGCTGCAGCTGCCTGGGCAGTCCGCTGCTGAATGTCGCGCAGCCTGGCGACTTCGGCGGCGAGTGCGGCGAGGCTGGTGATGAGGCTGATAGCAGTCAGGGTCATGTTGCCGCCACCCGCGCCCAGGACGGCAAGCAGTCGGGCGGCTCTGCGCAGATCCGCTCCAGCGAAGCATGACTGCGGAATCCGGCCATGGGACTCGCGGGCCGCTCGGTCGTACTGATCGGCGGCCTTGCCCAGCAGCACGCCGGCGGATCCGCCGCCCAGGACGCGCGCGGCGGTGCGCAGCGCGTCAGCCGCAGCCCACGCCGTGTCGGCTGCGGCGGCGGGCTCTGCCCCGGCGCAGCCGCGAATCTGCTCCGCTGCACGATTGGCAGCCTGGGCCACGTCATCCCAGATCGCCCGGCGCTCCTCAGGGTTGACCGGCGCCGCACGGCCGTCGGGTGGGGCGTTCCAGCGGCGGCGCAAGCTGGGGAGCGTCAGATCCGCGGCTAGCCGTCCGCCGCCGTACCACACGGTCTGGCCTTGTGCATCGACGTGGCCGGGCAGCGTGACCGAGTAGCCAGTGACCTGCTCGGGGTCAAGGTCGGAGAACCGCTTGCGGACCAGGATCCCGGCCTGTTCCAGCCGGGCGAAGAACCCCGGTTCATCCTGCGACTGCTCCGCTGCGGAGAACGCCGTGCTCCGCAGCATGGCACGCACAGAGCGGGCGGACAGCCCTTGTTCCGGCCGCGTTCCGGAGTGTTCCGCGTTCCCGGAATGCTCCCAGCGGCGGCGCAGCTTGGGCAAGGTGAGGTCTGCGGCCAGCCGCCCCCCGCTGTACCAGACGGGGCCGCCGCAACGGGCCATGTCGTCCGGAAGACCGACCGCATAGCCGGTGACCTGCCCGGGATCGCGGTCGGAGATCCGCTTACGGACCAGGATCCCGGCGCGTTCCAGCCGGGTAAAGAACTCCTGCTCGCAGGCCCCTGCTGCCGCTGCCTCCTGGACATGCCGCCGCAGCGTGATCCGTGGGGCCTCGGTCCGGCCGAGACGCTGCGCTCGCTCGTTCTCGGCCCGGGTAGGCCTCTTGGCGGCGGTCCGGTCGGCCGGTGCGGTGGACTGCAAGCCGTACTGCTGCTCGATCGCCAGGCATGCCTCACGTGCCCGGAGATAGTCATCACGGAGCCAGGGCCTGCGCCCGTCCTGGCGGGCCAGTGTGGCGACAATATGAACGTGGTCTATCCCACCGGCTGACAGTCCATGCCGGACGGTGACCCACCGTACGCCAGATTCATCGTCGCGGCGGGCCAGCCCCATCCGGTGCATGAACTCATCAGCGATGTCCTGCCATTCACCGTCAGAAAGAAGACGGTCCGCAGGCGCGGCACTAAGAATGCAATGCCATACCGGCTTCACATCTGCCCTCGGGCCGAGCGCATCGACCGGGGCGTTCAGCAGCCCGGCCAGCTTCCGGAAATCCCGTTTCCCGTCCGGGCGGATAGCTGGCTCCAGAGCAGGGACGTCACGCCAGCCTGCCACCAGGTGCGGGTCAGTATGCTCATTCGCCTTACCCGGGCCGTATAGGTAGTACAAGAGCCCAGCGACATTCCTCCCACGCTTGATGACATCAATCACGGCAGGCGCTTACTTACTTTCGCCGCCGCTTCATCTAGCCGGGTAATGACCCGCGCCGCGAGACTGGCATAGGGGAGCAGGTCACCTGACCGCTGGCCAGTGGCATTCAGCTTCGCCACGGCCTGGTTCAGGTTTACCCCCACCTTCTGCACTTGAGCAGTGGCCTGGACCAAGTCCGCAAGCACATCCCGCAACGGCAGGCTCAACGGCACTGTTGCTCCGCGAACCGACCGTAGTGCCGCATCGGCCACGTAGGCCGAGACCGTCACACCCGCTCTCGCCGCAGCCGATTCCAGCTCGCCGTACTCATCAGAATCGACCGAGATCGCCACCCGCTTGCAGTGCGGGTGTTCTCCGTTGCGCGGGCGGCGACGGCGCGTACTATCTGCCACTGGCAGCTCTCCATCGCCGAGCACTTGAGTTGTCCCCCCCATCACGGCCTCCCTTCCTCTGGCACTCACGCAACTGGAGTGTGAACCGCATTTCGCCCCCCTCATGGGGTGGCAAGTCGGCGTGCGCCCGCGCCGACTGTGCTATCTCCTGACCCCGCCGGGTCAGGAGATAGTGTTACGCTATTTATATCTTGCTTCCGGCCAATGGCCGTCAGCCCACACATTACCCGGAAATCCGCAAGCTGACTCTCGCGCCATGGATGCATAAACCATATTCGTCATCAGCTGGCAGCCGAAAGTAAATAATGACAGTAAATGACACCTGGCGTCATTCCCTGCCCGCAAGTCATCATCAAGTGGCCTCACTAGGCGCAGGTCCTGGCCCTGTTTGCACCCGAGGTGGCGGGCGAGCACGGCTTCGTCGTTGATGACACCGACAGCAGGATGGTCTCGGCGCGACGGCCAGGACAGCTCCCCGCCGATGAGGATGCTGACGTCGTTCTGCCGATGGAGCCTGAAGCACTCCGGTCCCGGTGGCCAACTCTGACGACCTGGGTCACTCCCCCCTTCCCAGAGTTCACGCCAAGGCCCGATCGGCATCGGCAAGGGCCGGATCGGGTACCGCGCACCCAGCCAGGTCGGATAGAACGACCGCGCCCAATTGGCCGCTTTCATTGAGGAAGCGACCCGCATTTACTGTGACCGGAAATTTTCGGAAACACTAGTCATCAGACTTACATAAGTGGTACTATATATATGTCGATGTAAGGGACGGCACATCCCCACCGGCACCACACACGAACCCGGTACGAAAGGAAATTCTGGTCATGACCAGACTGACGATCACCATCTGGCACAATGTCGCAAGAGACGGGGAAGGCCGCCACACCGGATTCGGCGGATTTACCCCGGGTGACCCCATGGTAAAAGTGTTCGCTTACGAAACCGAATCCGCCGGCCGGACGGCCGAGGAAATCGCAGAACATGCCTTTTCCATGTTCAACGACGCTCCCGGCGACGCCGAGGCCGTCGAACTCGCCCGGCAATACAGGTCGCGGCTTTTGCGCTCAGTCAGCACCGGAGATCTGGTTGTGGTGGGCGAGGCGCCGCTGACCGTCGAACGTTTCGGCTTCCGCCCGCTCACGGGCACCTTCACCCCGGTGCGCACCCATGACCACGGCACCCACCCCCTGCCAGAAGCCGGCGGCCCGCGCGGGGCCTGTGGGCCTGGGGCTGCCGGGCAGGAGGCAGCACAGTGACCGGGACCCCTGACCGACCGGCGGACACCTGGCGCGTGATGGACCGCCACCAGCGCACCATCGCCTACGTCGAGGGTGAAACTCACCCGCAGGCCCGTGCTGCCGTGGAACGGCGACTGGACCTGCTGTCGATCACGGAGCGCGGGTTCTACCTGCGCCGGCTGCTCGCCAGCGAAATCCCCGCCGCCCATCAGCAGTGGGCCGAGGCGCGCCACCCCGGCGGCGATGGGTACCGGCCGTGGTCGAGCTACAGCCTTCTGCTGCCCGATGGCTCTTACGCCCTGGTGACCCCCGGGCGGACCCGCCGGCACTGGCGGTGGACCTGGCGTGCCGCCGGAACGGCCACCGGACGGCACACCACCCGGCTATCCCCCGGTTCCTTCCCCTCCGCGCAGGAAGCCATGGCCGCCGCCGATGAGGAACTGCGACCGGGACACAGCACCGGCATGCTCGCCTGATCACGCGGCATCGAGCACGCCAACCGCATGACCCGGGATCCCGGGGACGGCACACCCCCAGGATCCCGGCCCGCACACGACACCCAGCGAAACGGAGAACCCTGACATGACCAGCGACAAGATCACCGCCCGTGTCAAGGCCCTGCTCACCCGGGCCGAGCACCCCGACACCCCACCCGCCGAAGCCCAGGCCGCCGCCACCAAAGCCGCCGAGCTGATGATGCGCCACGCCATCACCGAGGCCCCGGTGCGCGCCGACACCGGCAAGCCCCCCGAGCCGGCCGGCCGCCTGGACTACACCGTCGCAGGCACCGGCGGCCACGGCAAGGCCCGCACCGCCGCCCTGCTCACCATCACTCGCGCCTACCGCTGCCAGGCCGTCACTTTCGGCAACGACGCCAGCAACCACCCGCGCACCCTCGGCATCATCGGCACCGAGTCCACGCTGGCCGCGCCGCGGGTCCTGCTGCCCTCGATCGAGATGCAGATGCACATGGCCGCCCGCGCCGCCACCCGCGCTTACGGCCAGGGACTGCGGGCCGCCGCGTCCTGGGGAACGCCCGGCCGAGCGGCGCTCGCTGACCACTGCGTTCTACCGTGACTACCTGCGTGGTTACGGTTTCGGCGTCGCCGATCAGATCGAGCGCACCCGCACCGGCATCGCCGATGAAACGACCAGCAGCGGGACGAGTACCGCCCTGGTGCTGGCGGACGACGCCACCCGCATCCAGGCCGAGTACACCTGCCAGTTCCCCAAGCTCGGTAAGGCGCCGCGCCCGCTGCCGGTCCGGCACTCCGGGGCGCTGCGCCAGGGCCACGCCGACGGCGGCCGAGCCGATCTCGGTGACCGCGCCGTGGGCAGTGACCGGCGCCAGATCACCACCGGGCCGTAACACACGCGCCGGAGGACGGCGCCCGCAGCAGCCAGCAGCCCGGGGCCATCGGCATAGAGGTGGTCGCACCGGCATCCTCACCGGACTCTTGCACAGCAATGTAGGGATTCACTGAAGATTTCGGTCCGCGCCAAGGCACTTGTCGGTCGGGCGGCGCTCTTCCTCTCCATGAGGACCGCGATGATTGTCGGTCCTCGTCGAAGGTAAGACAGGGTGGTCAGGAAGACTGCACCACATCAGATCGGTCGATGAGACGCGCTACGTAGCTCAGGATGGCCAGCATCTCAAGAGCCTCGGCGGGCTTCGGATCGGACCAGCCGGGGTGAGATACCAGATTCCGGACGCCCATGAACGCGCCCCTGACTAGCGCAGCGGCACCCTCATGTGCCGATCTCCACGTCTTCGACGCCGGGTCGAGGCCGCGAATCCGGAGGCGCGGCGATCCCGGTGCGGGGTCACCGGGGGAGAACAGGACGGCGAGGTTCTCACCGGACACGCCGGGGCCGGCAATGCCCTGCAGAAGCCCTTCGAGCGCAGTCGCGGCAGTCTGGACGGCTGGTCGGACATGGCCGTCATCCCAGAGCTTGGCGGCAGAGCCCCAGATGATCGGATGCATTTCAGAGGCCACGAGCCGCGGCCCGACAGGTCCCGTGATCTCTGCGATTTCCTCCCGTTGCGCCAAGATCGCGATCGCCTCGACTATTGCGACCCGAGCCTGAGTAAACGGATGGCTGCCGTATAGCCCCTCCTCATGCTCCACGACCCTCACTGATAGTTCTTCTTCGCCCATCGCCGCGATCACGTCGTGGGCGAGTTTCGTTCTCGCGCGAACCTCGTCGATCCCTTTATCCACCTCTGCGGCCAGTCCAGGTGACTCGGGGTTGCCCCGCTTGCAAGCAAACGCTGGTCATCAGGGCTAATTAAGTGGTAGTATATATATGTCGAAGTAAGGGACGGCACATCCCCCTCCGGCACCACACACGAACCCGGCACGAAAGGACCTGCCATGAACACCACCCCAGGACCGAACACCACCCCAGACGCCACCCCGGACCGGCCCCTCCTGCGGGTCGGCTCGGCCGACAGCATGCTCGCGGTCATCCCGGCCCTGCTCGGCTTCCACCCGGCCAACAGCATCGTCGTCATCGGCGCAGGCCCGACGCGCGGCCGGATCCAGGTCGCGTTCCGCTACGACCTGCCCGAGCCGCCCAACTCCGCCGCCGCAGCCAAGATCGCCGCACACGCCGCCTCGATCCTGCTGCGCCACCAGCTCAGGCTGGCCATCGTGGCCGGTTACGGGCCGGGCCCGGCCGTCACCCCGGTCGCCGACGCGATGGTCGCCGAGCTGCGCCGGGCCGGCATCACACTGCACGACATGCTCCGCGTCGAAGACGGCCGGTACTGGTCGTATGCCTGCCAGGACCCGCGCTGCTGCCCGCCCGAAGGTGTCCCCTTCAACCCCGCGGACCACCCCGCCGCCCAGGCCCTGGCAGCAGCGGGCAACGCCGCGCTGAGTGACCGGGCCGCGCTGGCCGCTACCATCGCCCCGCCCGGCGGCCTGGCCGCCGATGCGATGCGCCACGCCGTCCGCCGCGCCGAGGACCACATCAGCGGCATCCTGCGGCGAGGCGCCTCCGCCGGCGGCCGTGCTCCGGCTGTGCAGCAGATGGTCGCCGAGGGCCTGCGTGCTGTCCAGGATGCGATCGCCACTTACCGCGACGGCCGCCAGATCACCACCGACGACCAGTTCGCCCAGATCGCGGTCGGCATCAATGACCTGCGGGTTCGTGACGACGCCTGGGCTCGGATGGAGCCCGCGCACGCGAAGGCGCACCTGCGACTATGGGCCGACGTGGTGCGCCGCGCCCCGGCCCGGTACGTGCCCGCGCCTGCGTCGCTGCTGGCCTTCACCGCCTGGCAGTCCGGCAACGGCGCCCTGGCCAACGTGGCCGCCCAGCGGGCCCTGGCCGCTAATCCGGAGTACTCCATGGCCCTGCTCCTGCTGGAGGCGATCAGCGCCGGCGCCCCGCCCTCAGCCGCCCGGCTGCCCATGACCCCCGACGAGGTCGCCGCCAGCTACGCCCACACCCGCGGCCGCCGCATGCCCGGCTAGCCAGCAACCCCGGCAAGAGGCCCGGGCCAGCGGATTGCCTGGCCCGGGCCACTTGCATCACCCTCCGCTCTTGTCCTGAACCCCCCAACCCGGCACGAAGGGACATCCTGGTCATGACCAGACCGGCCATCACCATCCGGCGCAACGTCGCCAAGGACGAGGAAATCCGCCCCATAGGACTCAGCAGATTCCCCCGGCGACCCCAGGGTGAACGTGTTCGCCGACCAAACCGAATCCCCCGGCCGGACGCGCCGCCGCCTTGTACCCAGGCCGCGTTCGCCCGCGAGGTCCCCGGCCTGCGCTCGGCCCGCCCAACGGCACCACCACCCCAGGCCCTAGCCGCCGGGCGACAGGCAGGGCCACCATGCCCTCACCCCGTGAGCAGGCCCGTGCTCGTGTCCGCTAGTGCGGGGGCGCAGATGGGCGGACGGCCGACGACCCCGCTAGGCGGGTGGCACACGCCGGCCGTCCTGGGTTCCACACATGAACCCGGCGGCGAGCCACCTCACGGCACCCGGCGCCAATGCCCGATCATAGAACCGATGCCACCCAATACCCCTGCCCCCGACATCCCGCCCGGCCAGACCACCCTGCGCCGCTGGGCAGGCAAGCACGGGCGCACCCCGGACTACGTCCGGATCTTCTGGCGCGCCCGCCCCGGATTCCCCGACCCGGCCGGAACGCTCCCCGCCCGCGGCCGCCACGGCGGCGGCCAAGGCGAGCTGCTGTTCAACGAGAACAGCCTCGACGCCTGGCTCGCCGCCCAGCCCGATCTCCAGCCACCCGAACGGATCGACCCCACCGCAGTGCGAGCCGCCCCCGAGGACTGGATCACCCTGGGCCGTTTCGCGGCGATGATCGGCAAGGACCGCAAGACCGTCACCCAGCACCGCGACCGGCCCGGCTTCCCCGCCCCCGGCGCCGACGGGAAGTACTCCCTGGCCGAGCTACTTGACTACTGGAACACCCGCACCGGACGGCGCGGACCAGCCCGGCATCCATCCCCCGCCACCCCAGGAAGTCACGACACTCAGCCGTGAACGGGCGGGGACGTGCCTCGCAGCGGGACAGGCGTTCCCACGCCGGCAGGCCCTACCCCCCGGCAACTCGGCAGCAACCGCGCGTTCATCTCACTCACCACCGTCCAGGACAGCATCACCAGACGATCATGAATCTCTGCTGTCCTCCGCCAGCCCCCGTCCAGCTGAGCCCTCCAGTTATAGTGTCGAGGTCTCGGCTAGAGAATCTTCTCCCATCTAGCGCATGTTCCCGGACCTTCCAGTGCGGCATCGTTGGGGGAGAACGGGGTGGCGGATGAGATTCGTCGGACCCTGCCCTTAGAGTTCTACAAGGTAACCGGCGGCGGAGTGCGGGATGGCACGTTCTGATCTAGTGATTGACCTTGTCGAAGCTCATCGCCGTGGCGATAGCTCGCGGTTCCGCGTACTCGTCGAGGCGATCATCGCCGAAGAACGCAGCAACCAGCATCACCTGGTAGCTGATCGCCTGTCAGAGTTGATCACCACCTGGGGATCGAGTGATCTGCTGACACGCGATGACGCAGCCCGTCCGGTTGCCGATCTGGTCCACGAAATCGTCCCCAGGCGTCGCCTCTCGACTCTCCAGCTCGCACCCGGTGTGTTCGCTGCAGCTTCGGAGATCATCGAGGAACATCACCGTGCCGAGTTGCTACGGAGTCACGGGATCGAACCGCGCAGCCGGGTCCTGCTCGAAGGTGATCCAGGCAATGGTAAGACCAGCCTTGCTGAGGCTATTGCGGCCGAGACGATGGTTCCGTTCTACTCTGTGCGCTACGAGGGCATCGTCTCCAGTTTCCTTGGCGAGACAGCCAGCAGGCTCGATCATGTATTCGAATTCGCGCGTACACGAAGATGTGTGCTGTTCTTTGATGAGTTCGACACAATCGCTAAAGAGCGTGCCGATACGCATGAGACGGGAGAGATCAAGCGAGTTGTCTCTACCCTGCTCCTTCAGATCGACCGGCTTCCGTCTCATGTCATCGTGGTCTGCGCAACCAACCACGGTGAACTCCTTGACCGGGCCGCGTGGCGAAGATTCCAGGTCCGCCTGACCTTGGCTCCACCATCCAGAGAACAGGCAACCCAGTTCCTGGAGACGTTGCGGGCTCGCATGGGTGGGGAACTAGGGCTGGCACCACGCACATTGGCGGACAAGTTGGCTGGCGCAAGCTACGCTGAGCTGGAGCAGTTTGCCCAGGACGTCCGGCGACGTTACGTGCTATCGCTGCCAGACGCGAACCTTCACGAGATTACCCAAAGTCGACTTGCGCAATGGCGGACCCAGGCACACCGGTAAACGGACCGCGGCCTATCCTGGCTTTCGGTCCTCCTGCATCCGGTCCCATCCCGCTGGTGGACAAGCCTCCCTTCCCCCGTCCGCCCACCCGGCCAAGTGCCAGGCGGCAAGGGGAACGGCTAACGCCACAGTTTTCTACCTTGCGCGAGGCGATGAGGGCTGGGCGCGCGGATGCCTCTCCGAGTACCACGGAACCCGACCCCGAGCTGGTCGTGGTCTTCGACTTGGTTGGCACAGTCGATGCCTTCGCGCGTGCTGTCAGGCATGTCGAAGGTCTGGAATTCCTGGCTGAGTTCCAGGACGAGGACGCTGAGCCAGACGAGGACTTCCATTACGTTAAGGAGGGGCAGGCTACGGATCGGCTCGTCAGCGAGTCCCTCTACATGGTGATGTCCAACGCTCAGGCGGTCACTGAACTCATCAGCCTTTTCGAGGGATGGCAGGCTGACCCTGCCGCATCGTTCGAGTGGGGTCTGAATCCGCTGCGCAACGTATTCTCGCAGCTACGGTCAATCCGCCGGTGGGGGGCTCAGGACCGGGTGCGGGAAACCGGGCTAATAGAACTCTGGGAAGAAGAAGTTGCAGTCGTCGGCTCCTACGGCAGCGCTCGCGTCGAGATCGAGCTGTGGTTCCGCAGCGACAACACGCGCCGGAATGACGCGCAAGCGCATGTAGCGCAACTGGTACAGGAAGCAGGCGGTCAGGTCATCAGGTCAGCAGTCGTTGAGGCAGCCGATTACCACGGAATGCTCGCAGAACTCCCATACGCTCAGGTTGACGCTGTGCTCGCCAACGGCCCTGATGCGATCGCGTTGCTCACAACCGAAGACATTATGTTCATGTCCCCGGCTCAGCCGATGATGATCCCAGCGCTTGAGATCGCCGATGACCAGCTTGTCACCGCTATGCCGGCACCGACTTCCACAGTTCCGCAGGTCGCTCTTCTCGACGGGCTTCCGCTAGCGCATCACGCCGCACTTGCCGGCCGGCTGGTTATCGATGACCCAGACGAACTCGCCGCCCGCTATACGAGTAACCAGCAACATCACGGTACTGCCATGGCGTCGCTGATCAGCCATGGTGACCTGAATGCGCCTCGCCGCCCCCTATCGACCCCGATCTACGTACGCCCGATCCTTGAACCACACCCCTTTGACGGCGCGGCGGAGACCGTCAAGCGGGACGAACTACTAGTCGATCTTGTTCATCGTGCATTCCACCGGATGCTTGAGGGTGACGGTGACCATCCCCCCGCAGCGCCCAGCGTGCGGATCGTCAACCTTTCTATAGGTGATCCAGCGCGAATATTTGCACGCCGGATGAGCCCGCTTGCCAAGTTGCTGGACTGGCTTGCACACAGGTACAACCTTGTCATCCTGGTCAGCGCGGGAAATCATCCCATTACGGCCACGATTCCGTCTACTGCTCTCCAGGATGTCGATGACCTCCAGAGCGCACTCGCTAATTCGACCTACAAGCGCGCCCGGCAACGCCGTCTCCTTTCACCAGCGGAAGCGGTCAATGTCGTTACCGTGGGAGCATTGCATGCTGACGCCGCTTCGGGATCAATCCCCGACACGGTTCTGGATGGCCTTGAGCCTGGAATGCCAGCGCTCTATAATGCGGTTGGATTTGGCTTTCGCCGGTCGGTCAAGCCGGAAATTCTTCTACCGGGCGGCCGGAGTCTGTATCAACGTCCTCCGCCAGATAATCAGGATCAACTAACCTTGGGTGCGGCTAGAACGGCGGCTCGTGGACCAGGGCTCCGAGTCGCCGCACCAGGAGGTCCCGGCGTTCTCGATACCACGGCCTATAGCTATGGCACAAGCAATGCGACGGCTCTGGCTACTCGTACTGCTAGCCATGTGCTGGATATCCTGGAGGCCCTGGCGCCGGAAGATGGGGATTCCCCGTTCCCTGATGCGCAATACTATCCTGTGCTGGCTAAGACGCTCCTTGTCCACGCTGCATCGTGGGGGTCATTGCGTGAGAGGCTGAGCGCTATGCTGGGTCTCGACGCTGCCAGTGAGCGCCGCGATCTCACGCAGTTGCTCGGTTACGGAGCTGTCGATCCAGCGCGAGTGGCAACAGCGAGCCGAACGCGCGTGCTAGTCCTCGGGGCAGGCACAATAACCGGCAACCAACGCCATCACTATGCCTTTCCGCTACCGCCAAGCCTTGCCTCAACCACGGAGCGCCGTCGCCTGACGGTTACCCTCGGCTGGCTGTCACCAGTCAACGTCCGCAGTCAAAGACACCGAATGGCTCGTCTTTTCGTCCAACCGCCGCAGGGTGAAATTGGCGTTGCCCGCATTGATGCGCATCATAATGCCGTTCGCCAGGGCACAGTCCAGCATGAAGTCCTTGAAGGCAGCGCAGCTGTAGCTTTTACGGCGAATGACTCGCTAGCCATCGACGTGGATTGCCGCATAGACGTCGGCAGGCCCAGCACACCGGTCCGCTATGGCCTGGCTGTGTCCTTGGAACTCGCGGCAACGGTCCGCGCAGACATTCACTCTGAGGTACGACAGGGCCTCCGGGCTCAAGTGCGCGAGCGAGTCGCAACCCAGGCCCGCCTCTTATGACACACCTATCTCGTGTCAATCGGCTGTTCTGGCCCAGTGAGGAATCGAATCCGTTTCCCACGCACCTCAGGCTCCTGACAACCCTATCTGCGGCAGCCGGGAAACGCGCAGGCCTGGTATGCGCAACTCGCTTGGTGCGAACTGTGGCCGCACGCGCCTTCCGGGGCCGATAGTCAGGCGCGCTTGCCGTCCTGGCGGCCGATGATGCGATTATACCTGCCTTGGCGCTAATCTCGCCATATGGAACCGGAGTTCGCGACGCTGCTTCAGCGGCTGGTGGAAGGCCCTGCCTTCCTGCTGCTCGGACAGGCGACAGGTGACTCCGCGGGACCGGTGCCGCAGCCTGTGGCGGCTGGATCGGGCGGGCTGTCGGCGGACCAGGCGTACTCAGAACATGACCGGACGATGTCGGCCGAGCCTGTTCCCGGATGGCTGTCGGATGCGGCGGACTACCCGTGGAACGGCGTGTTCACCTCGCGTATCGACTCGTCGTTGCCCGGGGTCTTCCGCCGGGACTGGCGGCGGGTGGTGCCTACCGCGCAGCCGCAGTTGGGCAGGCACCCTAGGTCCGCGACGGAGCTTCAGCTGCGATACCTGTTCGGCGGCTTGGGGCTGCCCGAGGATGAGTGGCCGCCCGCCGACGCCATTACAGAGGTTGAGTCCAGAGCCAGGGCGGCCGAGACGCTCAACGCGCTCGCGGACACCATCATCACGCCGTGGGGCGTGCTCGTCATCGATGGCTACGGCCTGGATGACTGGCTCCGGCCGCAGGACCTGTACACCTTCGTAACCCGGCTCCAGGCGCATCAGGCTCACCTGTTCTCGGCCGGTGAGGGACTGCTCGCCGACCCGTTCATCCGAGCCGCGACCGACCGGGGCGTGCTTGTCGCGCACTCGGAGACGTTCGGCGCGGTCCTGTCCGCACTGGAGGAAGCGGGGCGGCTCCAGCGGGCTTCAGCCGGCCGCGGGGCCCAGGGCGGCCGGTTCATTCCTGTCGGCGACAGCTTCGCCGAGGTTGACATCGACACCTGGAATCGCGTGGTGGGTTCGGCGCGGCCGGTAAACACCGAGCTGCTCGAGCCGTTCACGTCGGCGTCGTCCGCGATGCGCTACCAGCGATTCAGGAACTTCCTCGGATCGGGTGACGGGCTGCCGCAGTGGAAGGCGATTGCCAGCGGCTACAACCTCCGGCGTGACTTCGAAGGGCGACTGCTTCAGCGGGTCCAGTCCGCGCTGGACGAACTCGGGCTGCCCGATCCCATCATCGTCGGGGGACAGACCGCGACTGGCAAGACGATCGCACTGTGCGCGCTCGCCCTGGACGTAGCGCGCTCCGGCCGGGCCGCGGTGCTTCATCGTTCGGTACGCGGCGAGCGGCCGACGGTGGCCGACATCGAGTCCTACGCGTCGTGGGCCGACCAGAACTACGGCCTGCCGACCCTGCTCATCTGGGACGGCATGGTCGACGTCGATGAGTACTACGGGCTCCAGCGTCAGCTGAGCGCCCTCGGACTGCGGGTGCTCATCGTGGGCAGCTGCTACCTTCCGTCGCAGCACCAGCGCCGACGGAACCTCATCATCGTCAACCCCGCGCTCAGTCCGACCGAGATCCGCGGGCTCGCTGAGTGGCTGCCCAGCTTCGGGGGGTCCGTTTCCGACAAGGTGGTTGCGGGACTCGACTCGTCATTCCTCGCGGTGCTCTACCGGCTCCTCCCGGAGACAGAATATGGCCTGCGACGCGGGCTTGCCCAGGAGATGCGGGCCGCCGAGGTGGGCATGGAGAAGCTCTCCAGGACCGCACCGCAAGCGGGCGGGGACCGCCTCACGGCCGTCGCTCAAGCCCTCAAGGACGCCGGGTTCAACATCGGCGAACTCAGGCCGACGGAGCGTCCCCACGCCGAGCTGATCAGGCTCTCCTTTGAGGAGCGGAGCGCCGCCGAGAGGATCACCTCTATGGTCCTGGTCGCCGGCAGGCGCGGATTGCCCCTTCCGCTGGAGCTTGCGCTACGCGTACTGGGCAGGGAAGGCGCCAGGCACCTCATCGACCTGGTGAAGAACTTCGACATCTTCCGCTGGGCCGAGGACGACAACGGCGACCAGTTCCTCGGTACGCGGACGCAGCTGGAAGCGGAGCTGCTCGCAAGGGAAGACCTGACCGTCCGCACCGAGGTCGAGGTCGCCATCCAGCTGATCGCCAACCTGCGGCCGGTCCTCAGCAGCTGGGGCGGCGGCGAAGTCCAGTTCATCGCCGACCTGCTGGAAAAGATCGGGCCGCAGTCGGACAACCACCGCTTCGCCCCCCACTACCTGGAACTCGCGCAGGCCTTCGCGGAGCTGCGGCAGAGCAGGAGACAGACCAACCACCGACTGGCCCTGCTTGAGGCCAACCTGACGCGCGAGTACGTCATGTGGGCACAGCGCGACAACGTCATCGGGCACACAGAGCGGCTCGCGCTCATGCGGAACGTGCAACGGATGCTCGAGGCCACCCTCGAGGAGACCGACGCACCCGCCAGGTCACGCATGAACCTCCTCGTCGAGCTCGCGAGCGCCGAGGGCGCGCAGATCTTCGAGCTGTCGGCGCATGGGGACGAGACGGAATCTTCCCAGGTTCTCGCGCTCATGTCGGCCGTGACCACGGCATCGCTACGGGCTCGTGCCTTGGACCCGGAGAACGTTTACCCGGTCGACGTCATCGCGTGGACGACAAGAGACGCTTTGCGATCCGGCATGGTGCCAGATGAGGAGAAGATCGACCTGCTGGCCAACGCGCAGGCGTCGCTGGACTCCCTGGACTCCGACGTGCTCAGCCCCTCGCAGCGAGCCAAGTGGGACCTGAGGCACGTGGAGATGGCCGAGCTGCTGAACGACCCGGCCATGGAGACCAGGCACCTGATCGCCCTGAGCGAGAACAGCGACCCGGCGGCGTACTACTTTCTCGCTGCCCGGGCAGCGAAAGCCGATTCGCCTGACAGCCTCCAGGTGGCAGTGCGGGTACTCCTTGAGGCGCCAGCGGAGGTCCGGGCCGACTGGCGGTGCGCGCGCCTGCTTCTCGACCTGTACTGGCAGTCGAAGACGGGTAAACCGTTCCTGCGCGGCGAGCGCGAGGTAGTGGCGTTCACAGCCGACGACTGGGAGGAGTGCCTGGCGGTCACCGACGCGATTCCTCATGCAGCCGGCTACGACCGCTACCGGCTCGACTTTCTCCGCGGCCTGAGCCTGTTTCACCGCGGCCACTACCAGAGTTCCAAGGACGTCTTCCGGCAACTCAACGAGGAGTCGCGCGACGTGTCCTCGCGGGTCATCTCCAAGTACCTCGCCTCCAACCCGGACGGGACGCCCAGCAGGTATACCGGCAGGGTGATGTCGGTGTCGCCAGACGGCAGGCGCGGCACCGCGTGGGTCGACCAGCTGCACACGGAAGTGCCCTTCATCCCGCTCCGGTTCTCGGTATCCGACTACAGGAACAGGCACGAGGTCCTGCCCACGTTCCATATCGCATTCAACATGCGGGGCGCGATCGCCGACCCGATCACCAGCCGGTCCGCCCGCATCCCGAGACCGCAGGCCAATGCGAATTGAGCTCACGGAATTCAGGCAACACTGCGTCACCTTGGCACAGCACCGGCGCATCTCTGTAGGGGATGCGCTTGACACCGCTTTCCTGTCCTCCTGGCCAGCGGACGTAAGTAGCGAAGCAGAGTTCGGAGAACTCGTCTCGCGGGCCTACCAGCTCTGGCGGGAAAGCTGGAGGCTGGACGTGGGCTTTCTCCTGGCTGAAACCACAAACGGCGACGCGGCGCACGTCTTCGACGAGTTGATCTACCACCTGCGGACAGCCATCCACCACAGCGACAACGACGTCGCCGAACGGCTTTACAGGGGCTGGGCGGCGAATGCGTGCGAAGGTCGGCAGCCGGTCTCTAGCCACGACTGGCACTCGGTCGGCACGGCACTGCTGTCGGCGTTTAGCGCTGCGATGGCCGTTCTCTGCTCTTGTGCCGCCCGCGGGAGGCACGCGGCATTCCGGGCCGCGTGGACGGCGAAAGTGAGCGACAGCCCGGAGGAGATCGTCCTGCGAGTCGCGAACGACCTCGGAATGAGCCTGAGCCCGGGACAGCGCGATTACCATGTCCGCGAAGTCACGAGACGATGGAGCCGTTTCACGCTTCGTCCCGGACAAGTGGCTATGGACGTCCTTGAAGACTTCGCCGAACAGAGCCTCCTCTCCCACGTGGGGAGAATCCCGTGTCGTTACCAGGATGTTCTCGACGAACTGTGCGTGCTCGGCACACCACGAGCCGAGGGGGCCCTGCACCTAGCACACGCGGTATACGAAGTTACCGGTATCCGCGGCGACGACTACCGCAAACTGCTCAAAGCGACGTGGACAATGCTGCGTACCTGAGCAACTTCAGACAGCTGATCGGCTAAGGCGGAGAAGGAGTATGCCTGGACCCGCTCGAGAAGATCAGGGCACCGTCTGCCTGACGTCGGCCTTGTCGAGGCGGCGGTGCAGCATGGACGTGAGGGTGAGCATGTCCAGAGCGTCGCTGCGCGAGGTGGCCCAGGCCACCCTGGGTGCATGGGCGGCCGGGTTGCGGAAGGTGCTGAACAGCCCCTTCATCAGGGTCGCGATCCCGGTCTGCTCCGAGCGCTCCCACTCGGTGGCCAGGCTGTTGAACCGGACCCGCGGGGTGGCGGCTGGGAAGCAGAGGGCGTCGACCAGTGGTGAGCCGTCCCCGGTCGTGCTCGTCAGGTTCCGCAGCTTGTCCGCCACGCTCTTGGACGCCTCCAAGACAGCGTGGAAGTAGTTCTGCTGCATCAGCTCGGCGCGGCAGAACGCCAGCACGTCCGGGTGCACGTCCCGGCGGACCAGTTCCGCCCGCAGGTCGTCGGCCCGCTGCTGCGCCTCCTCGACGGTCCTCGCCGCCCGGACAGTGACGACTACGCCATCCTTACGCACCTCGAACCCGCTCAGTAGCAGCCGCTCGTTCACCCGAGTCCGGACCGCCTCGAACTCCGCCGTCGAGTCGAACCGCACTGGCGTCATGACCTCCATGACCAAGCGGACCAGCGCCTTGCCGTCCTGCGACTTGTTCTGCCTGGCCACCACCACATTGAACAGCCGCTTCCACTTGGTGCCCGGCCCGCCCGGTTCCTCGGGCACCTTCAGCGGGGCGATGAGGTTCGGGATCTGGTCCCCTTTCACCGCGTCGCCGAGAACCTTGCAGACCTCCTCGATCGCGGACGCGGGGAACGGAGAAGGAACGGTCGCAGACGCTGCCATGCCGGGCACTATCTCACGCCCGCCCCCGCCCAAGCATCAGAAATAACAGGCTGACGGCAACGCGGGGCTCGTGCCCGCGAGGCGTGGCCGGGACGCCGCACCCGCTGACATTCGAACCGGTCACAGGAAATAGTGGCCAGAACTTCGACACGATGACTTGACAGGGAAGGGAAGGCCGTCGCCGTCACGGTGTCTGGCTCGACCGTCGGCGCGACCTCGGCCGGCTAGTCGCGCTTCCAGGTCGTCGACCTCGCGCGGATCGCCCGGCACCCGGACCACCCGGGCGTCATGCGGGTCATGCTCCGCCTGTGGCGCGACTACCTGGCGGGCCGCTGGGACTACTGGGACGCGCCCGTGCAGGCAGCCGTCTCCTACGCGCTGCCCGGCAAGGAGGGCAACCTGTACCGCTTCGACGGCTGGAAGCTCTACGGCAAGTGCAAGCCCTGGGCGGGCGGCGGCGAGCACTCCTGGAGCAACCCGTCGAAGGCCAACGAGATGGGCGACGGGATCAAGAGCCTGTGGTATTACCCGTACCCATCGGCCGCCCGGGACATCTCCACCCTGCTGGGCGCGGCCGGATTCGACCGCGGCGCGAAACCGAAGAAGCACCAGAACGGACTCCCGGGCTACCTGGTGACCAACCCCGCCCCTGGCGCCGTGCGGGTCCAGTACTACTGCCCACCCCGGGCATCCGGCCTCCGCCAGGATGAGATGCTGCCGCCTACACCACGGCCATCACCGCAGCCGGATACGCCATCGCGGCCGACCGCAGCGACGATGACCTGGTCATCCCCCGGCAGCGACATCCCCAGGAGCCCTGCAAGCCTCGCCGGCAGAGCGCAGAAGCAATCCCCTCATGAACTAGCTGGCGTTCTAGAGGCCCTCACCGAAGACGGGCAGGGACCAGTCAGGGCGGGCACCAGGCGGGCGCTCCCGCCAGAGCCCCCTAGCCCGCCATGACCGCGTGGCCTGAGCGCGTTTCGCCAGGTCTGAGGCTGGTGGTACCCGTTACGTCATGCTGGCGCCATCCGCCCGTTCAACTGGCCGATACGCGACCAGGTCCTGAGCATTTGGTTTGCGGGGCCGTGAAGGTCGCTCATGTCGCAGCCGGTGAACCACTCGATGCCTCTCGCGAGGCCGTGCGCGGTCAGCGGCCCGACGACCAGCTCCACCGCGAGACTTCGAGGATCGACGTTGATAGCAGCCAGCGCTTCGCCCGGACGGCCCTCGTTCGGCGACACGGGCGTCAGCATTCGTGCCAGACCATGGACACCGGAGTGAGCGGTCGCACTCAGCAGTCGCTGGTAAGTCCGCCCCAGCTCGGGCATGTCCTTGTCCACAGCAAGACCTATCAGGGTCATCGCCTTGGGCTGTTCCGAACCAATGCAGGCCGCGCGCCCCCGGCCATTCATGTCGCGGAAACTGAACCCGTGCTGGCGGGCGCCGCGGCCGAAGTCGGAGATCCGCTGCCGCGTCTCGGCCAGATTCCCGGCGGCATACTCGCCGCGCATGTCCTGGAAGAGCCAGACTCGCTCGCACATGGCGTCGAGCCGGTAGTTCATCGTCCGGCGGACCCGCTCCCTGCCATCGATGTCCCGGTCGGTCAGATAACAGCCGAGCGCGGCTGCCTCGACGGCGCCGCGAGCAAGGGTGTATGCAGCGAACACGGCGTTGCGGGATTTCAGGACGTCGGCCAGGCCAAGAAGGTGGTCGGTACAGGACGCAGCGGCCAGGTATGCCGTGGCGAAGACGTCACTCGACGGGTGGTCGCTCCAGTCACCTGCGAACGGCTCGCCATGCGCTTCTGTCTCAGCAGGAGATCGTTGCGCCGGCCGGGGGTTACGGCTCATGAACCCGCGGAACTCCCTCGCGAACGCCTCGGTGCTGCTGGCCAGGTCTGCGAACGGATCAGACGACATGCCTGGAAGGCTAGACGCATAAGAGGTATGCAGCACGGCACCCGGGTAGATAATTGCCGCCATGACTTTCCTGCTGAACGGCCCAGCGGGCGGCGGGTCCTTCGGGCGTGTGACAGTGTCACGGGTTACGGGGGCACCTGGGCTCGGGTTCTTCCGCCTGGGCGTGACCGTAGACATCATCGTCGAGCCCGCCGGAGGTTCTTCGGGTGCGCCGGACCTGCCGCAGCTGGCGGAACTGCTGGCTGAGGTCCGCATAGCCGGGCGGCCGGCCGGGCGGTTCGAGCCGATGCCCGGGTACCTGCCGGTGGTTTCATACGCGGCGCGCACCAACGAGGCACACATCGAGCTGACCTGCGACCTGGACCGTGCGCGGATCGAGGCGATCGAGGCAGCGCGCGGCGGACGGGACCTTGCGCTGGATGTGTGGTTCAACGGCCGTTTCGGTGACGGCCAGGCGTTCAGCAACCAGGAACCGTTTGTTGTCAACCAGGGCGTCTGGGTGGACGTGCTCTCGCAAATGGGTTACCAGCAAACCCTTCTGATTGAGGTGCCTATCCCCAGCCCGGCGGCCCAGCCAGAGCTGGCTGAAGCCGTTCGCCTGCTCGGCGAAGCGCAAGGTCACATGGTGAGCGGGCATGATCGTGACGCGGTCGGGAAACTCCGGGATGTTCTCGATCAGGTGACACTCGCGTTCGGAGACGACGACGAGAACATTGATCCAGCTCTCAAAAGCGCCCTATTCCAGAACAGCCGGGGGATGGACAAGGCCGAGCGGCTGCGAGTGGTCCGCCGCGCGCTGAAACTCGTCACTCACCCGGCACGTCACCGCGACCAGGTCACGGCCGGATTCAGCTGGAGCCGGATCGACTCGGCCCAGATGATCGCCATGGTTGCCGCCTTCATCAACGAGATGAGCGCGCCAGACGCCCGGCCAGCACAGCCAAGCGCAACGCTCGCGACACCAGCCGGCCAGGCCGAAACCTAGAGTCCATAGAGCCCGGCCGCTCCTGCCGAATAGCCCTTGCGGACAGCTGTCCATGCCGATCACCTGGGCCGCAGCAGCCTAACTGCCATCACCCAGGACCCGGCGCGACAACAGGTGCCCAGACCAGCGCCTGCGTTCTTAAACGGACGGCTCAGAGCAGATTTGCCAAGGCAACTGCTGCGTAGTTCATGACTGCCCGTTTGTTTCAGGTTCAGCCTGGGCGATCCGGTCGAGCCCGGTCATCAGGGACGGCAACGTTGGGCCTCTGCCGATGAGGTGGGTGAGGTTGGGTGCGGTGTCCAGCAGGATGAAGCTGATGGAGTCGGTGCGGCCGACCAGGCTCCAGCCGTCGCCGTCAGCCCGGATGATCCTGGCGCCCTCTCCATACGGGTAGGAGCGGACGGCTCCGGGTAGCGGCGGCTGTAGCAGGTAGCCGTGTGCGGCTTCGAGGGCAGCGTCGACGCCAGCCAGGCCCGGCACGTGTGGATCGCTGGTGAAGACAACGTCGTCGACGGGTTGCTCTGCGGTGAAGTCGTCCCAATGCGCTGCGATGCTGTCGGCGGAACGGCGGCGGCGGTGCGGTGTCCACGGGGGTGGCGGAGCGGGTGCCGGGGGCCGGTGGCTGGTCCAGAACTCGCGCCAGGCGGTTTGCACGGGCATGGGTACGTCGGGGTCGCCGTAGCGGTCGAGCAGGCCGCGCCAGGCATCGAAGTCGGCGGTTTCGATCAGGTCGTAGCAGGTATCGCAGGCTGGCCAGTCGATGCATCCGACAATGTCGCTGCCGACCACGGGAGGCGGCCCGAAGTCGATGAATGGTTCGCCGATCAGGACTTCGACGGCGGGGCCTTCGTAGATCCAGGCTGGATGCGGGTTGCGGCAGAACTGGCACCGTGGGCCACCGCCCAGTTCCTCGGGCCAGCCCCACCGGGTGTCGATGATGCTGCGGGTGGCCAGGCGGCTGGACAGCAAGTAGCCGTCGCCGCCGGATTCCGCATTGTCTTTGGCCTGGCGGACGGGACCGGTGTCGGTGCTGATGATCGTCGCCCGGATGTTCATCATGTCCATGAGATAAAGGGCGTAACCACCGGGAACCGGGTCCAGGTCCAGCGCGAGGCAGGCGGATTGGTAGCTCCCGCCGAACTCGCCGGGAACGTGATCGGGAGCCAGGAGCACGGCCCGGTGATCCCTGGTGCTCATGGTCTGCACTAGCGGTCTCCCCCGGTAAGACGGTGTAAGCGATGGGATGTCACTCATCTGGCTTCGATGTGTGCCGACGGTGGGCCCTCGCGGCCCGCTTCAAGCGTAGAACCGCTCCTGTGGCACCGTCGACCACTGCGGTGCCCGGAGCACTGCCACCGTAGTGGGTGCGGTAAGCATGCCGTTACCTGCTGCAACCGGGATAGTCTGCTGGCCCACTTCACATGACGCCGGTCTGGTGTCACTGTCGAGGGGGAGGTGCATGATGTCCGAGATCACGGCGCTTTCAGCCGGTGAGGTAGATCTGCTGAGCTGTTCGCCCGATGGGGAATCGCGCGCCTTGCTGGCCCGGGTGGGGGATCTGTTCCCGCTCGATCCGGCCGGGCATCTGCTGACCGGCAGCTTCGCGACGGCCACCAGCGTACGGCCGTGGGGGCTGCGGTATCTGCGGGTGCCCCGGCCGCGGTGCGGCAAGCATGAGGGGCCGACATCATCGACCAGCGGAGGTGACAGCCAGCCCGGCACCAGCGAGGAAACCAAGTCCGACTAGCAGCAGGGTGCCGCGCGTGAGCGTGCTGATCCTCACCGACGCGGCGGATGCGACCGCCGGCCGGGTCGCCGCCGAACTGGCCGGGCGGGGAGTTGCGGTGCACACCTTCGACCCGGCGGACTTCCCGGTGCGGCTGACCCTGGCCGCCCAGATCGGCCCTGGTGGCTCGTGGTCGGGGATGATCGGCGGGGAGCTGGCGATCGACCTGGCGGCGGTGCGGGCTGTTTACTACCGCAAGCCGACCCAGTTCAAGATGCCCGAGGGCATGTCTGGCCCGGAAAAACTCTTCGCCTACAGCGAGGCGCGGCGCGGGTTCGGCGGCGTGCTGCAGGCCCTGGCCGACTGCCGGTGGGTGAACGATCCAGTCGCGGCAGCCCGGTGTGAATATAAACCGGTGCAGCTGGCCGCCGCTGCCGAGGCCGGCCTGGTGATCCCGCCGACCCTGATCACCAGCGAGCCCGAGCGCGCCCATGCGTGGGCGTCGGCGCTGGGCAGGCCGGTCATCTACAAACCGCTATCGGGTATCTGGCACGCCGACGAAGGACAGATCCGGGCCCTGTACACCACGGTAGTGGAGGATGTCGGCGACCTGCTGGACCCCGCCCTGGCCCACACCGCCCACCTCTTCCAGCCCCAGATAGCACGAGCCCGCGAGGCTCGCGCCGTGGTGGCCGGCAGCACCGTGCTGACCGTCGCGATCGACAGCACACAGCCGGGTGAGGTTGACTGGCGGGCGACCTATGGTCATCACCGTTACGAGCAGATCGAGCTTCCCGGGCCGGTCAACGACGGGCTGGTGCGGCTGCATCAGCGTCTTGGCCTGCTCTACGGCGCCGCAGACCTGATACTGGATGCTGACACCGGAGCATGGACGCTGCTGGAGACCAACCAGGGCGGCGCCTGGGGCTGGCTCGCCGACGAGACCGGCCTGCCCGTCGCCACCGCCTTGGCGGACCTGCTGCAGGAAAGGTGACGATGACCACCACCGCCGGCCCGCACGCGGCAGACAAGGAGGTCTTCCCGGCTGCTGCCGCGCTGGCTGACGCCTTGCGCGAGCAGGGTCATCTCCGCGACCCGCGCTGGCTGCAGGCCGTCGCAGCGGTGCCCCGGCACCTGTTCGCGCCCGCCCAGGCGTGGGCCCAGCCGGCGGGCGGGCAACCGCACGCTATCGACCGCGCCGCCGACCCAGCCGGGTGGATGCGGCAGGTCTACGCACCTGCCACCCCGGTCATCATCCAGCTCGACGACGGGCAGACCCCCGTGGCCAGCGGCGACGGCGTGCCGACCAGCTCGCTGTCCGAACCGGCCATCGCCGCGGGCTTCCTGGAGCTGCTGGCCGTCCGCGACGGCAACACCGTGCTGGAAATCGGCACCGGATCAGGCTGGACCGCGGGCCTGCTGTCGCACCGGCTCGGCGAGCAGCGGGTCACCACGATCGAGGTTGACGCGCAGGTCGCCGCCCAGGCGCAGCACAGTCTCCAGACCGCCGGGTACCACCCCGCCGTCATCACCGGGGATGGCGCGCTGGGCTGGCCGACCGGGGCACCCTATGACCGGGTGCACGTCACCTGCGGGATCACCCACATCCCCTACGCCTGGGTGCGGCAGTGCCGCCCGGGTGCCGTCATCGTGCTGCCCTGGCTGCCGAACGGGTACGCCGGTCACCAGCTCCGGCTGCACGTAGACTCCGCAGGCCGCGCCACCGGCCGCTTCCACGGCGGCTGCGGCTACATGATGATGCGGTCCCAGCGCAGCCGCTGGCACGCCCACCACGCCGACGCGGCCCGCACCCGCGACGGCGCGCTCGACCCACGCGAACTCGCCTACGGCGACCCGGGGCTGCACCTGCTGCTGGCCGCGCTCCAGCCCGGCGTCACCCAGATGGCCATCGACGACGCCGACGGCTCGTTCTCCCTCCTGCTCTTCGAGAACCGCGGGGACAACGGATCCTGGGCCGCCGCCGACTACCTGCCCGGTACAGGCCAGGTGCACATCACCCAGTACGGGGCCCGCTCCCTGTGGGATGAGGCCGAGGCCGCGTTCGACGACTGGGCCGAGCGTGGGATGCCAGACCGCGGCAGGTTCGGGCTCACCGTCGATGACTCCGGCAGCCACCTGTGGTGTGACACCCCGCAGCAGACCATCCCCCCGATGCCTGACCCGCAGAACAACGGCGGCGTGTAGCGCATCCGACGGCACCACGCTCGCGAGGCCCGGCTCCGGCGGTCCACCTGAGGCCAGGCAGCGGCCTGTACGCAAGATGGGATTGTCGCACCACGGATGTAGCTTGCCGGTGTGAGTTATCCCGATTACCAAGGGCGGCCAGCCCTCGCCGAACCGGCCAGGCCGGACGCCCGGATAGCCACCTGCCTTGCTGAGCTGCCCCGGCACCGGGCGGAATACCTGGTGTGGCGGTTCGCGCTGCGATGGTCGCGCCCGGACATCGAGTCCCGTCTCGCACAAGGACGCTGGGGGATGTGCCGCTGGCAGCAGGACGGCCACGCACCCAGCGGCGATCACGTCGCGATCCTCGGCAGCGACGGCCGTTACCACTTGTGCGCCGATGGCCAGCCCGCGTGCGCTGCCGCCCGGCTCCCCGATGGGGCCTACGCCCAAGAGGACTGGTGCGACTGTGGCCAGAACCTGAGCGATGGCATCGACGCCCGATGGGTGATGGCCCTGACCGGGCACCTGGCAGATCCCGCGTCCGTGCCCCGGCGTGAGCGATGCCCAGCGCGCTACGGGGCGTCCGCGCAGGTGAGATGGCCGCCGTATCACGATCAGCGCAGCCCGGTCGGGCGTGTCCGTATCGAGCTATCACAGGCGTTCGGCCGTGATTGCCATGTTTGCCGCCGCTGGGCCGGTACCGAGATCGACCATGATCCATTTACCGGGTACGTGCGCGGCCTGCTGTGCGCGAGCTGCAACATCCTCGTGTGCGTCTGTGCCCACGTGTCGGGCTGCCTGTTCGGCGACTATCTCGATGACCCGCCAGCCCTGCCGCTTCGCATTCCCTACCCCAAGCTCACGTCCTTCCTGCGCAATCAGGAAAATAAAATCAAGCGTCTCGGATACGACCCCTTCGCCGAATTGCGGGCGCGCCTGACCACCACCCAGGCAGGCTGAATGCCAATTCCTGATGACTGGTGACGCATGAGCCCGCACAATCCGCATCCACTTGCGGAAGGCAGCCTGATAAGGCAGCTTTATCCGCAGGCAGGTGCGTGTATGCGCCTGGACCCGGTGAACGTGCTTGCGGGCAGAGCGGGGTAACTGCTGGTTCACCGAGACGGGGAGATAGGCATGCGGGACATCGAGATGATGCGCGAGCGCTTGAGCGCCGCTGAGGGCGTAGGCAACACGCTCGCGGCGGGCTGGGACGCCTTCGAGCTTGTCCAGGCTGTGGCCAGCGAGTCCGCCGGCCTGACCCCGGGCATGTTCCCCGCGTTCATGTTCGCGGCGGCGTCCGCCGCCGAGGGCAGGGACGCGGTCGGATTCGCGCCGTCGATGCCCGCTACTCCCGGCCAGCCCGCCTGCCTGACCCGGCCAGATTCAGCGGACGCGCACCAGATCGCAGACGATCTCGCCGGCCTGGTGACGGCCCTGGGTCTCCGCCTGCACGCAGCCGCAGACCAGGCTGTGGACCCCGGTGACCGCCGCGCCTGCGAGGATGCTGGCCGCGAGGCCGACCGCATCCGTCACCTGCTCGGCCCGGACAGGTAATGACGGGGGTCACCCTGGGCGACTTCCTTCGCCAGGCCGATGAGCATCTGCAGGCGGCCTTCGCCGACGGCGGGAGCCAGTCCGCTGGCCAGGCCGCGACGGCGCTGGAATTGGGCCGGTTCGTCGCCGTGATGGCCCGCTGCCTTGATGACCGCACCCCCTTTCAGATGACCGAGGTCGTGACCAGGACAGACCTGAGCGCGTGGGACCGCGCTGGGGTTGACGCCAGCACAGCCCTGTACAACGCCGCCGACTGCCTGGACAAAGCCACATCCATCAGCAGCTCCGCCAGCGGGCCCGGGGGCACTCCCGCCCGCGGCCTCGCGGCAGCCGCCACCGCGCTCGCCGCAGGCCGGGACCTGCTGAACACCCACCGCACCACCACCCCCGGCCAGCTCCAGGCAGACCGCTCACCCTGGGCGCCCGCCGTCACCTCCCTGCCCGTTACCCGGGCGCTGACGACACAGATCACCCGCTGGTCCAGCCAGCTCGCCCCCTGGGCGGCGAGCCTGGCATCGGCCGACCCGGCCCAGGCACCCGCTCCCGCGGCCGTCCGTGACGCCCTGCACACGGCGACCCTGTGGCTGTGGACGGCCGGCGCCGCCGCGCACCCCGCCGCCGCCGCGCACCCGGCCACCGCCGAGGACGCCCGGCTGCTGCGCGCCCTCCCGCCGGCCCAGCGGCCCGACCGGCTGCCCCCCGGCACCGCCGAAGCCATGACCGAACTGTGCGCGGGCATCAACGTCAGCGCCGAGCGGCTGCGCGCCGTGGTGTTCAGCTCCGCCGAACGTGCTGGGGGGACGCCCGCTGCCACCGCCGACACCTGGCGCTGGACAGCGACCGCTGCCGCCGTGACCGGGCACGCCAGCGAAATCCTTCTCCGTTCCCTGGCCAGCCACCCCGGCCCAGACAGCGACCACCCCCTGGACCGGGAGCAGTTGCAGGCCGCCGCCGACGCCGTTGCCGAGGCCGGGTCAGCGTGGCGCCGGGTCGCCGCCACCTGGTACGGGCTGGCGACCGAGACCCGCGGCCACGCCACCCATCTCACCACCGAACTCACCGATCTCGTCCTCCGGATGGGCCGGCTCACCTGGGATGACCCGGACTGGAGCCCGGCCAGGGCGGCAGGCTGCCCGCTGCGTGACCCAGCCGGCCTGGCACCCCGCGCGCTGAACGTCGTAGCCGCCGCCCACCAGGCCTGTGACGCCTTCGCCTGCGTCGCCGCCGCCCACCTCCAGGCCGTCACAGCCGCCGACCGCGCCGGGCGGCTGTACGTCACCACCCGCTCCCTGCCTGGCAGCTACGATGTCCCCCGCCCGTACGCGACGGCACCAACAGACCGGACCAAGCCCATACTCCAGGCCTACCGGACCGCCGCAGACGCCAACGTCCGGGCCGCCCGCGCACTGGCCGGCCTGGCTCTTGCCACCGACGCGCCGAGCAGCCCGCTCGCGCTGGCCCGGGCGGCGGCCGACCCCCACCACAGCAGCCATCCCAGGGAACTAGGCCCACGCAACCTCGCGAACGCGACAGCGCTGGGCGACCAGCCCGACGCCAGGGCACCCGAGCCGGGACCGGTTGAGCAGGTCGTCCGGGGCCTGCGGGTCGCCGACCCGATCATGCTGCTGCGCGCCGCCGCGATCGACACAGCAGCCCGGACACTGATCTCCCAAGCCGAGCGGACGTCCAGCCAGCCCCACCCACAGGCCAACGATGCCCCAGGCCGGCGGAATCCCCCCGGCAACGCCGCGCGGCTCGCCGCCAAGGACAACCCGCGCCACCAGGCGGAACGCCTGCCAGGCAGCGAAACGGGCAACCACGAACACGCCACCCCCCGGCGACTCCGCTCAGGCCACAACCCCCAGACTCCCCGCGTACCACGGCCGTAGTCCAGTCGGGACTCCCGGCCACCGGGCCACCACGCCTACGCGAGAGGAACAAAGCTGGGTGTCCACGGGAGCGTGTGGCCCCAGGCCAGCGTGCCATCGGATCTTGGTTGCAGAGCCCCATCTCGCGGCGCAAAGGACGTTCAAGAGGGAGACGCTGCGTCTCCCCGATCCATGCCATCGCATGACGATTTTTCTAGCTCAGTGTCGTCCGATGAGGTCTGATCCCGCGGACGAATCACGGACAAACGATCAAGAAGCCGGTTCCCTGATTCCGGGAACCGGCTTCTGACCTGCTACTTCTTGGTAGCGGGGGTAGGATTTGAACCTACGACCTCTGGGTTATGAGCCCAGCGAGCTACCGAACTGCTCCACCCCGCGTCGCGTGTCCCTACTTTATGGCGCCCTGGCGCCACGAGCAAATCGGCCGGGTCACAAGCTCGTGACCAGCACCCAAAGCCCTGCCGCTACGCCTGCCCCGCGTCCAGCCCAGCGATGAAGTCGCCCAGTACCTCGAGACCGTCCGGCAGGTTAGCTCTGCCCAGCCCGATCCTGAAGTGATTGGTCGCCGACTCGAACATGCCCGCCGGCACCAGCAGGACGCCATGCTCGGCCACCAGCCGCTCGCAGAACCTTGCAACAGGCATGCCCAGCAGAAGCTCAGGGAAGCCGACGCTGCCGGCTCGCGGGCGCACCCAGCGCACCGCCTCCGGACGCTCAGCGAAGAATCCATCGACCAGGCCGAGATTCCGCAGGATGCCGGTCAGGGCACGGTCAACCAGGCGATCCGCTGCCCGGACCGCGATCAGCGCAAGCACCTCACTCGGCGCCGACGCGCAGATCGTGGTGAAGTCCTTCGCCGCCAGCATCCGCCGGTTCAGCCCAGCGTCCCGGCATGCGGTCCAGCCCAGCCGCACGCCCGGCAGGCCGTATGCCTTGGACAGGCCGCCCAGGCTGATCGCCCGCGGATGCAGGTCCGCGGCCGCGGGCAGCCGGTCCGCCGGATCGAACTCAAGCCCCCGGTACACCTCATCGCTGAACAGGTAGGCACCGCACGAGTGGACAAGCTCGATGAGGCGCCTCTGAGTAGAAGCGCTCATCAAGGCGCCCGTCGGGTTGTGCGGGGAGTTGACGTAGATCAGCCGGGTCCGCGCGGTCACGGCAGCCGCGAGCTCGTCGACGTCGATAGCCCACCCGCGGTCCTCGCGCAGCGGCACAAGCGTGACCTCCGCGCCCACCGAACGCGGGACTTCGTAGGACGACTGGTAAGCCGGCGTGATGCCCACCATGTGATCACCCGGCTCAAGCACGGCGGCAGCGACATGGAAGATCGCCTCTTCCGGGGCGCTGAACACCAGAACGTCCCCCGCGTCACATCCGGCGAACTGACCCGCTATCGCCTCGCGAAGCGCCGGCAGGCCAGCCGACTCGGTGTAACCGAGCCATAGCTCCTCCCAACGCCTGCGGCCGTCCTCGTCGGCAAGCGCAAGAAGATCGCCAATGCGCATCGACTCGGGATCACTGCTGCCGAGCAAGATGCTGGCGCTGAACTCCCACTCGCCGAAGTACCGCTCCAGCCTGAAATCACCAAACCGCACACCGGCAGCCTAGGCAACGACGTGCACCCTCAGCCGAGTTGCGACATCCAGATCACGTAATGGGCCGGCCACGTCGTGGTCGGCGGCCGGGTCAGCTCGTGCGCGTCCTGCGTCGTGACCAGGTTGAGAATCTCGCGTGGCAGCGGGCCATAGGCGGCAAGCTCCGCCTGGTCAGCGCCGAGCAGCACGGGACGCCTGCGCGCCCCCTCGATCCCGGTCACCACCGCCTGCACTCCAAAGGCCGACGGCCGGTTCATCCGGGCCACCGGAACGTCGCACATGCCCCGGATGAGCTGCGTGAATTCGTTGGCGACCCGCGGATCCACGATGACCACCGACGCACTAGGGCCGATCGCGCTGCACAGCCGGCCCACCGCGCTGGTCTCTCCCCTGCTTGTCCGCTGAAGTGCCAGGCCGGTCGCCGATGACTTCACCTTGGCCCGCTGCGAGGGGGCGACGCCGATGCCGAATGTTGTCAGCGCGGTGGGAAGCAGGATGGCGGCGACGCAGAGCGCCACCACCGCCGACGACACCACCTTGCCTGCGCCGCGCTGACCCGCCCGGTCGGTCAGCCACGCGGCGGCCCATACCGCGGCCAGGATCAGGCCGGGCAGCACGACCGGCACCAGCCGGCGACTGGCCCACGGCTGATCGGGGACGGTGCCCGGCCGCCACAGCACGGTGACCGTCGCCCAGCCGATAATCAGCAGCGGCAGCACCCAGAGCCGGGCCGTACCGGCGGGGTCACTCCAGGTGATCAGCGCACGCACGACCCGCCGGATCAGCAGTGCGATCCCGAACACACCGAGCAGCAGGGCAGGCAGCCCGATGTACCAGATCACCCAGTAGAGCGTGTCCTCCGCATACAGCCTTCGCGGGTCGAGCGGCAGCCCGGCGACCCGCTGGAGGTAGCCGACATAGGCGATCATCGCCCGGTTGCCATCCCCCCGCACGGTCTGCACGTACGGCCTGATGGCGAAGCCGATCAAGGCCAGCACGGTCAGCCCCGCGGCCAGCTCGGGAAGCCAGCGCAGCGGCCGTGCGGCCAGCAGGCGCTTGATCTTCCGGTCCAGCCTCGCGTAACGCCACACCAGCACGCAATCCAGCGTGACCACAGTCACCGCACCAGCGATTATTCCGAACGGCCGCATCCAGGACGCCAGCGAGTCGAGATACGGTCGAGCGAGCAGATAGCCGTCGGCGAGTCCGTATCCCGCACCCACGATCAATCCGATGCCGAACGGGAGCCACTGCGGCTTCCTGGCCGCGAACATGATTCCGATGAGGGGAATGGCCGGCAGCAGATCGCTCAGCCCGTCCACCCGGATTACCGCCGTGAGGCCGAGGGCCAGTCCGCCGAGGGCGGCCAGCACGGTCGCCGGACTCGGGCTAGCCCGCCACCATTTCGTCGTCGGGCTGGCCGGCGCCGCGGGCGGCGCACACAGCGAATCGATGAGCAGGCAGAGCCCGCCAAAGAGCAGTATCTGGGTGAGCGTCTCGCTGAACGCGGACCGGCTGGTGTACTGCTGGGGAAGGGCGAGGGCAAGCACGATCGCGCCGGCCGGCGCCCAGCGTGATCCCGCCAGCCTCCCCACGAGCCCGCCGAACGTGAGCACCGCGAGCCCGCCGAGCACGGGCGGCACTAGCAGCCCGGCCTTGATTCCGCCAGCCCAGAACCCGGCCGCGAGCACGCTCGGCAGCCCGGCCAGGAACTGCGGTGACAGCGTGGCACCGTGCTGGACGAAGCCGACGCTACCGAAACTAAGGCCCGGGTGGGCCCCGCCGAATGCCGCCGCAGACACCGGGATGGCGGTTGAGCCGTGCTGCGCGATCCAGTAGCCGAATTGCAGGTAGATACCCGGGTCGCGGGTGACGATGACCTGCTGCGAGTTCATCACGATCTGCCATGCGGTGAATCCCGCTGCCACCGCGGCCGTGGCGAGCAGCGACCACCACGGAGCGGGGCGGCCCAGTCCCGGCCGGGTCTGGGCGCTCATCGGCCAGCGGCCTGGTACCCGCCGCAGGCCAAAGACGATGAGTGCCAGCGCCACAGGTATGGAGATCACGAGCATCGGGGCGAGCGCAAAGCTCCCGGCAAGCAGCAGCGGCACAGCAGGCAGCAGCCACGCGATGACCAGCAGCGCGGGGAGCAGGGTGAGCCGGGAAAACCCGCTGCCTGACGCGGGGACGCGCGCAGCGGCCGCCCGTGAATGGCGGGCTAGCCGCGAGGCGCCCGCCCGAGAATGACGAGCCAGGCGCGACTTGGATGGAGCGGGCTCGTCCACGGCACCAGACTGGGCGGAATCCTCATCCGCATCGGCATCGCCCAGTTCGCCAGTCCCGTCTGCCTGGGAATCGTCCGGCGACCCGGCCTCACCCAGCTCGCCGGTCTCTTCCGCNNGCCACCTGCCCCCCCGGAACCATCCAGCTCGCCCGCCTCATCCACCTGGGCGGAAGAGGCCGGCTGTCCGCCCTCTTCTAGCTCGGCGGAGCCGTCCGGCGATCCGGGCTTTCCCGGCTGATCGGCTTCCCCAGGCGGGCCCGTCTCGTCCGGGCGGCCGGACTCATCCTCGGGCAGGCCGGAGCCGGCAGGCTGACGCCATCGGCGGAGTCCAGGACGCACGTACCCACTGTATGGGGAACCAGGTGCGCGTTGTGATCGTCGTACATCATGGGCGCAGGTCAAAGGAACCGAGGTCGTGGCGCAGCCCGGCTTCCGCGCAACGAATCCCCCATCGGACAAAATGCGCATACGATAATCTGCACGCAGCACCTGAGCCTGCGCGCCAGATGACAGGTAGTGAGGCGCTGGGGAGCTATGAGCCGCTACGACGATCTCGACGACACGGGCGGAGACGAGCCGCGCGGACGCCGGACGCCGGATGCCAGACGGCGAAAGCGCTCGCGCAAAGGGCGGATCATCGCCTGGATCGCGGTCGTTGTCACGGTCCTGGTGACCGGCACATCGCTCGTCGCCTACGCGGCCTACCTGAACACGCTGCACAACATCGAGACGTTCAGCACCTCCAGCCTCGGCAACAGCAGCAACCGTCCGCGCGCGTATGACGCGTCGGAGAACATCCTGGTCGTCGGTTCGGACAGCCGCGCGGGCAGCAACGAGAAATTTGGCGCCAACGTTCAGGGCCAGCGCTCGGACACGATGATGCTCGTGCACATCAGGCCAGATCAACGGGGTGCCGTGGTGATCAGCCTGCCCCGCGACACCGAGGTGCCAATCCTGGCATGCAAGGCCGACGGGTTGGGCGATCCCGGCCAGCCAGCCGAGCCCGACCAGACCGAGATGCTGAACGCCGCCTTTGCCTATGGCGGCCCGCCCTGCCTGTGGACGACCGTTGAGCAGGAAACCGGAATCCGCATCAGCCATTACGTGGGGCTCACCTTCACCGGGTTCGAGAAGGTCATCAACGACATCGGCGGGGTGAACGTCTGCCTGCCGGAGCCGATCAAGGATTCGAAGTCCGGACTCGACCTGACCAAGGGCGAGCACCACGTCGGCGGGGAGCAGGCGCTCGCATTCTGGCGCGAGCGCTATGTCGGCGAAGGCTCCGACCTGCAGCGGATCCAGCGTCAGCAGTACCTGATGGCCGGGCTCATGCAAGAGATGAAGTCGGGTCAGCTGCTCGGCGACTACACCAAGATGTACTCGGTCCTGCGTGACGCCTCGAAGGCACTGACCGTAGACAACGGGCTCTCGCTGAGCGCCATGGTGTCGCTCGCTGAGGACCTGCGCGGGCTGAGCGAACAGTCGGTCCAGTTCGTCACGGTGCCCAACATTCCCGACCCGGGCAACGACGACCGCGTGCTCTGGCAGCAGCCTGAGGCGAACCAGCTCTTCTACGCGGTCGCGCACGACACCTCGCTTCCCAAGACGCAGCCGGCAACCACGACGGCAACCACCAGCCCGAGCGACGTTCAGGTCGAGGTGCTCAACGGCAATGGCCTTCAGGGCGCGGCTGCTAAGGCGGCCAGCGACTTGACCCGCAAGGGCTTCCATGTGACTGGCTCTACCAATGCATCCAATTCCAACTACACCGGCAACGTCATCGAGTACTCGTCGTCGAGTGACATGACCATGGTGAACACGCTCAAGGCCGAGCTCAGCTCGGTACAGGTGCAGCAGGTACCCAGCCTCACGCCAGGCACCATCTACCTGATAATCGGGTCGAGCTTCAACGGGCTCAGCAGCCCTTCGTCGTCTTCGTCCTCCTCCTCGTCAAGCCCACAGAATCTCAGCAAGACCTACGGCGGCATCAACGGGAGCGCCAACATCTGCAAGGACTCCGGAGCATTCGTCGGCCCAGACAACCCCGCGAACGGCAGCTGAGGACACCGGCCCCGAGTAATCGGCCAGGGGTGCGGATCCGCACCCCTGATGAAGCACCCTGTCGATCTCGTGCAGCCTCCGGGCCTGCGTCGCCCCCGCAACTTGCGGGACGCGGATGTGCCAGCCGAGAACGCCTCCGGTGGGCTGTCCTGAATGGCTGAAACAAGTTGGTTGGTTGGTTGGTCAGGCGGC
>PMSU01000209.1:35253-37254 GCA_003168255.1 Actinomycetota bacterium | reverse complement strand
CGGAGACGCCTCCTTCCGCATCGTTTCCATGATCGATGTGTCGTAGCCCACCACCGGTGGTGGGCTACGCCACATCGATCATGGAAACGATGCGGAAGGAGGCGTCTCCGGGCCGCCTTCCCCGGTGCGGGCGCAGTGATCGGACGTGCGCCGTTTGCTGCGGCGGCGGCGTCCTCGGAGCCGCATGAGATCACCCGGAGGACTGGATCTGTCGCTGGCGGTGATTCTGGCCAATTTTGGTCGTGACGTTTGATGTCCGTATGGGTATTGTTGTCTATGTGTCTGCCGAACTGTCCGAAATTACCCTGCGGCTGGCCGGCGAGGTCGGCGAGTCGGGGCTGGCCCGCTCGGCCGGGCTTCCTGGCATGCTCGCAGCGGTGGATCAACATGCGGCTGAGGTGCGGGATGCTGTCGCTGACCTGGGCGGCGACGACGACCGGCCGGCGGTGTACTCGCTGCTGGGGTACGCGCGCGGCTTCGTCGAGGCGGCAGTCGGCCGCGGCTGGGTCCCGCTGCCTGGAGGTGGCGCGGACTGGGAGTCGCTGCGGCTCGCGGGCGTGTGCCAGCTGATGACGGCGACCCTGGGCCTGCCGCGGACCTGACCTGACTGATATCCGGGTGCCGAGACGGCAGTGCCCGGAGCCGAGGCGGCAGTTACCCGGGTGCCG
This sequence comes from Actinomycetota bacterium, assembly GCA_003168255.1. GTDB lineage: Bacteria > Actinomycetota > Actinomycetes > Streptosporangiales > Streptosporangiaceae > PALSA-505. Next base: position 36,586 of record PMSU01000209.1, on the reverse strand, counting down.
AGACGGCAGTGCCCGGAGCCGAGACGCAGTGCCCCCGGCGGGCGTGGTGGCCACCGCCTGCCGGGGGCACGTGCGCGTGCCGTGCGTCGTGTCTACGGCATGCCGGGCTGTCCGTGATGGTGCTGCGGCATGCCGGGCCCCTGTGGCCGTTGCGGCATTCTGCTGCCCATCGGGCCAGGTCCCTGGGGCGCGGGCGGGCCGCTGTACTGGCCAGCATCCGGGCCGGTGTACTGGCCAGCATCGGGACCGGTGTACTGGCCAGCATCCGGGCCGGCGTACGTGCCTGCATCCGGGCCGGCGTACGTGCCTGCATCCGGGCTGGTGTAGGTGCCTGCCCCCGGGTTGGCGTACGGGTCCGTCGCCGGGCCGGCGTACGGGTTCGCCTCATGGCTCGCGTGCGTACTGTGGCCTGCGTACACGTGGGCCTCCTGGCCGGTGCCCGATCCCATCTGCGAGCCGGTAACCGCGCCCGGTGACCTGAGCGCATCCTGCCTGCCGCGCTGGTAGGCACCCATGCTGCTCGTCTCGCGCTCGGCAGCGTCCAGGATGCGCTCCCACCGCTGCTCCATCGGGCGGACCATGCCGCCGCCGATGCCGATGGCGAGGATCGCGCCCGCGGTGGCGAGCACGGCGATCAGCACCGGACCGGTGACGCTCGCCGCCACATCGATCTGGTTGAGCGCCGCGATCACGCCGAGCGCGATGATGACGACGGCGGCCGTGCTGGCTACGAAGCGCCCGTACGACAGCCCGCCCATGGCCGCGCCGAGCAGGTCCTTGACCACCTTGGCGATCGCCGAGGCGACCACCACGAGGATGAGTGCGACGACCGCCTTGGGCAGCCACGACACCATGCCGTCGAGCATCGTGGAGACCGGGTTGGGCCCGAACACCCCGAACGCGAGCTGTAGGGTCACCAGCAGCACCGCGTAGTAGACGAGCCTGGCAACCAGGTTGCTGGCTGTGTAGCCGCGGCTGCTGAGCGCTTGCCCGATGGCGCCGCGGTCGGCCATCTGGTCGAAGTGCAGCCGGTGCAGTAGCGCCTGGACCGCACTCCTGACGATCCTGGCGATCAGCCAGCCGATCACCATGACGACAAGGAAAACCGCGATCTTGGGCAGCGAATGCGCGACCGTGTTCAGCAAGTTCTGGACACTCTGGCTGACGCTCACAGACGCCAGTGTGTGAGTCATATTCCCCCCTCGGGCGATGACGCCGCGACGGACCCCCCGTGACGCGACAATCACCGTGTGTAGTCGGGAATTACCCTACACGGATCAACTCATGCATCAACGCAGGCCAGAGATGGCTCGCCGCACAGGCGGGGGGAAGC
>PMSU01000209.1:0-35234 GCA_003168255.1 Actinomycetota bacterium | reverse complement strand
GGCGGGGGAAGCGCCGCACAGGGTCGGCGGGGAAATCTTGCGCAGGACCGCTCCGGTCGCTGGATCGTCAGGTGCGCTCGCGGGCCAGACGACCGCGGGTGCGGCCGCGCTCTTTCCCGTCAAGCACGGTCTTGCGCATCCGAACGGCGGACGGCGTGACTTCCACGCACTCGTCCGGCGAGCAGAACTCCAGCGCCTGCTCCAGGCTCAGCATCCTCGGCGGGACAAGCCGCTCGAGTTCCTCGCCGGTGGACTGCCGGACGTTGGTGAGCTTGCGCTCCCTGGTGATGTTGACGTCCATGTCGTCGGAGCGGGAATTCTCGCCCACGATCATGCCCTCGTATACCTCGGTGCCCGGCGTCACGAACAGTGAGCCGCGCTCCTGCAACCCGGACATGGCGTAGGCGGTCACTGGCCCGGAGCGATCAGCCACGAGCGACCCGCTGGGACGGGCCCGCAGCGCCCCGGCCCACGGCTCGTAGCCCTCGAACACATGGTGCGCGATGCCGGTCCCCCGCGTGTCGGTGAGGAACTGCGTCCGAAACCCGATCAGCCCGCGGGCAGGCACCGTGTACTCCAGCCGCACCCAGCCGGTGCCGTGATTGATCATGTTCTCGAGCCGGCCCTTGCGCACGGCGAGCAGGGACGTGACCGCGCCCAGGTATTCCTCCGGCACGTCCACGCTGAGCCGCTCTGTCGGCTCGTGCACCGCGCCGTCCACCTCGCGGGTGACCACCGTCGGGCGGCCCACGGTCAGCTCGTACCCTTCGCGCCGCATGGTCTCCACGAGCACGGCGAGGGCAAGCTCGCCGCGGCCCTGGACCTCCCAGGTATCGGGCCGCTCGGTCGGCAGCACGCGGATCGAGACGTTGCCGACCAGTTCGCGGTCCAGCCTGTCCCGCACCAGCCGAGCGGTGATCTTGGTGTGCACGCGCGCCGCGCTGGTGGCCCCCCCGCCAGGAACGGCGGTCGGCTTGCCGACCAGCGGCGAGTTGTTCACCCCGATCGTCATGGAGATGGCCGGCTCGTCCACGGTGATCAGCGGAAGCGGGCGCGGGTCGTCCGGGTCGGCCAGGGTCTCGCCGATCATGATCTCGCCGATCCCGGCGATGGCGATGATGTCCCCTGGGCCCGCGCTGTCCACCGGCACCCGGTCCAGCGCCTCGGTCAGGTAGAGCTCGGTGATCTTGACCCGCTCGATGCTGCCGTCCCGGCGGCACCAGGCGACCTGCTGGCCACGGGAGATGGTGCCGTTATGCACCCGGCATAGCGCGATCCTGCCCAGGTAAGCCGAGGCGTCCAGGTTGGCAACGTGCGCCTGTAGCGGCGCCGCGGGGTCGTAGCTGGGGGCCGGGACAGCTTGGCGCAACACCTCAAACAGCGGCTCGAGATCAGGCGAGTCGGGCAGCGCACCATCGGCCGGCCTGGTGAGCGATGCCCGCCCGGCCCGCGCGGAGGAGTACACGATCGGAAACTCGATCTGCTCCTCGCTGGCGTCCAGGTCAAGGAAGAGCTCGTAGCACGCGTCCACGACCTCGGCGATACGTGCGTCCGCTCGGTCCACCTTATTGATCACGAGGATGACCGGCAGCTTGGCCTCCAGCGTCTTGCGCAGCACGAACCTGGTCTGCGGCAGCGGTCCCTCGCTGGCATCGACCAGCAGCAGCACGCCGTCCACCATGGACAGCCCGCGCTCCACCTCGCCGCCGAAGTCCGAGTGCCCTGGCGTGTCCACGATGTTGATGGTCATGCCGCCATGGCGAACCGCGGTGTTCTTGGCCAGGATCGTGATGCCCTTCTCCCGCTCCAGGTCCCCCGAGTCGAGCACACGGTCGGCGACGTGCGCGTTCGCCCGGAAGGCCCCGGATTGCCAGAGCATCGCGTCCACCAGCGTGGTCTTGCCGTGGTCCACGTGCGCGACGATCGCGACGTTGCGCAGATCGTCACGGGTGGCTAGATGGCCTGCGGTGGCGGATGGCTGGATTACGGGCATGCGTCAGTCTCGCTTGGGTCGTCACGGTGAGCTACCGCCGAGTGCGGCCTCACCAGTTTATTTGCGTTTGGATACCGAACGGAGCATGTCACGAGGTTGCCGTACCTAGGACGTATCCCGGGCCTAAGGCATACCCCGGCGGCAACGTGGCTGGTAAGGCTCGGCTCGCCGGGAAGATAGGGCATCCGCCCGATGCCAGGGCCGGGGCCTTACGACGATCGTCAAGCGTGTTGGGCCGGCAGTACGGCCCCTCGCCAAGGAGGAAGCCATGCATCCGATTTTCATGGAGGCGCTGGCCGCCGAGCGAATCAAGGACATGCGGATTGAGGCAATCGCGTCGGAGCGCGCCAAGCTGACACGCCGGATCCGCCGCGACCGCTCCGTTCACGCAGACACGACGGCCAGGCCCAGTGCGGCGTTGCGCATCCTGCGCGCCGCCGGCGGTCACAGCCACGCCGCGAGGCGGCCGACACCGCAAGGCCACTGATGTCGTGAGGCGGAGAGAAAGTTCCGGGGAGCCCTCGGGGCCGCAGGTAACGTACTGCGGCCCCGAGGGTTTCTGATTCAGGCAAAACAGTCAAAACGAAATAACGCCAACCGCTGCTACCGCTAGTAGAGACTGAGCGAAGAACCGCTGCCGAGCGATCACCTGACATACACCGCGTCACTCCGTGCCTGCTCGCATATCATCTTGGTGAAGGATTGATGCCGCTAAGAGCGGTCGCTGTAGAGTTCCTCTCGTTGCTCCCGAGAACGGAGAGGACGTCACATGTCGCGCGGGTGCCTACCGCGGGCGCTCACGGGTGTCTTGCTGGTGAGTTGCGTCGCGCTGGTGGCTGCCTGCGGCTCGGCGACGCCGGGCACTTTCCATCCCGGCGGAAGTCTGGCCCCGGGGAACACCTCCCCGCCGTCCACCACCAACGCTGATGGGCTGACCTGGCCTCCGTTCGGCTCGAATGTACATATCATCATGCCCTCCTGGCTTCCTGCTGCCGCCAGCGAAGTCCCGGCGGTGATCACCGCCAAGGATTTCCTGCTCGCCTTCCTCTACGCGGAGTACGAGGGAAACCGGGATCAGCGCTGGACCGGTTACGTCTCGGGCAGCGTCCTGACCGGGCTGAGGTCGACGCTGGACACGCCGGACATCACCACCCAGTCTTTCAACGGAACGGTGCGCTTCTCGCACATGCGGGCCTTCGCTGACCCCACGCTCAAGGGCGATATCGACGTGTCAGAATGCTTTGACGACTCGCATTCCGACAACACCAGCCTGACCACGGGGAAGGTCATCCCCGATCACACCCCAGCAGACCAGCACTATTACCTCAATACCGACGTTCTTGCCCAGAACCATGGATGGCACGTGGTGTCGGTCTATCCTGTTGTTTATTATCCGCGGGCAGAGGAGTGCGGACCATGATTCGACGCATCGCCCTCGTGGGGATCATCGCGACAGCCCTGCCCGCCCTGCTCCTGGTGGCGCCGCCGGCTAACGCGGGACCCGTCGTCGGCTGCCTCGGCCCCACCTGCTCGGTCTCGCTGAGCAGCCTCATCACCTTGCGCGGTGACTACACCGAGGGCGTCGGCTCCGCCCAGGTCCCCGTCGACATCCCTCCTCCGCCATGCCTGTGGGAACCGATAGGCAATACGGCCACCGGCGCCGCGTACATCATCGGGGAGTTCGGTTACGTCAAGCCGGGGGCGGGCGACCAATTTGGTATCGCCGCGTCCGTACAGCAAGCCAAGAAGCAGCTGAAGGACGGCGGCCCGGCCGGCACCTGGTACATGCTTCCGGTCAACCCGGCCGCGAGCGCGGCAGGGAAGGCGGCATGCCTGCTGCTTCCGCTCTTCTACTTCGTGCAGCCGGGGCAGGCCCTGCCGGTGCCGCCCATCCCGACCAAGACACTGGCTGCCTTCGCCTACAACCACATGCTGATTCCCAAGCCGACCCTGACGATCAACCCGGCGCGCAGGGGCTATGTCAACCTGGCGACCTACGTGTGGGCGAACTGGGCCGCCGAGGGCGGCACCGTCATCCAGCGGGCGAATCCGAACGGCACCTACAACGTCACGGCGACGCTCGGTGACGAGTCGGCGACCGTATGGGCGCAGCCTGCGACTAGCGGATTCACCGTCACCCCCAGTGCACAAGGGACGTCGTACTCCGCTGGCTGCGGCATCGACGGCTCGCGTTCCCCGGTGGGCAAGCCGCCGCCCAGCTCCGGGCCGGGCGTTGCCCCGGACTGCGGAGTCCTGTGGCAGAGCCCGACTAACGGGGCCACGATCACGGCAACCGTGACGTTCAACGTCACCTGGGGGGCCGGCAACCTCGACGGCCCGGGACCTAACGGGCTTCCGCAGATCCCGATCGTCAGCCGGGCCACGACCGTGCCCATCGCGGAGATCCAGGGGCTCAACGGCTGACGGCCAGCATGATCGGGAAAGCGCCACGGCCCAGCTCTCACGCGGAGCGCGTAGCGCGTTCCCGCGGGAACGCCGGCCGGGTCTAGCCAACGCCGGCGATCACCAGGACCAGGAACGTGCCCGCGATCATGAAGGGACCGAAGGGAACCTGGGTCTTGCGGTCGGCCCGCCCCCGGACCAGCAGGGTTACCCCGTAGCAGGCCGCCAGCAGGAACCCGGCCAGCGCGCCGGCGATCAGGGCCCCCCAGCCCAGCCAGGCCAGCGCGGTGCCCAGGCTGGCCGCCAGCTTGACGTCGCCCGGGCCCATCCCGGACGGGCTGATCAGGAACAGGACCAGGCAGAAGGCGGCGAATGCGATGCCGCCGAGCAGGCCGCGGCCCAGCCTGGGCCAGCTCTCGCCGGTGGCCGCGGCAGCCAGCAAGAACGCGGCGGTGCCCGCATAGGCAGGACCGGTGAGCAGATCGGGCAGGCGGTGGGTGGCCGCGTCGATGTAGGCCAGCGGGATCACGCAGACAGCCAGCCAGCACACCGCCGTCAGCACCAGGCCTGGCTGGACCCTGGCCGCCAGCAGGCCGAGCAGAACCACCGCGGTGACCTCGACCGACAGCGGAGGAGGGCCTAGGCGAGTCTGGCAGGCGATGCACCGGCCAGCCGGCGACAGGACAGGCAGCGCGGCACGGGCGGGCCGGAGCGGGCTGTCGCAGGCCGGGCAGGCACGGCGCCAGGGCTCACCGGATGGCACGGCCAGGCGGACGACGAGAAGACGCAGCACCGGGCCGATCACCAGCCCGGCCGCAGCGGCGGTCAGGCAACCGACGATCGCCACGATGGCAGCAGCTCGTCGATGAGCGCCTCGGTCTGCGGCGCCATCCTGGGCAGCACCTCGTCCAGCGAGACCCGGGCCGATACCTCGCCGACCACGGCCCGGAGCACGTGCTCCTGGCCGGTCGCGTGCGCGGCGGTGAGCAGGTCGCGCCAGAGCAGCTCGTCGTTGAAGGCGAGCCGCAGCCCGGCCCTGGCGGCGTCCATCGCCGCCTGCGCGTCACCCGCGGCGAGGCGCAGCCCGGCGAGCCGGTGCGCGGCGTCCGCCACCCGGGCGCTGGCCTCGTACTCGAGGGGGTCGGCGGCCAGCCAGGCGTACCTGCCGGGATCACGGCCGTCGAGCAGCTGGCCGTGCACCAGATCCAGCGCCCTGGACAGGTAGACCACCTCGTCCTGCCCGGTCCGCGCCACCTCACCGCCCGCTGGCTGCGGCACCGCGTCGTCATCAGCCGCGTGCCTGGCCCGTGCCGCATAGGCGAGGAGCGAGCGGAACACCTGCCAGTCCATCCGGACCTGCGGCCCGAGGCTGATGCGGCCGGCCGCATCGGTCACCAGGTTGGGATGGCCGGTGTTGTCCGCGCCGAGCCAGTCTCGCACCCGGCCCAGCGCCGCGTCCCTGACCTCGGGTGTGACGCCTCGCGGCCAGATCGCACCGGTGAGCACATTGGGGTGGACGCCGTCGGGATGGGCCGCCAGGTACACCACGATCTCGGTCGCCACGCCGACCCGGTCCGGCTCGATGCTGCCGGGCGCCTGCACAGCCACCTGGCCGAGCACGCTGACCTCGACCGCCATCGGTGATCCAGGAACGAGCTGCGCGGGCGGCGCCGCGTCGGGCGGCGGGTCGCCGAGCGCCACGCCGCCGTCCTGCCCGGCGGCGCGGAACAAGTCGACCATGGCCGCGTACTGCTGCGGCGGCAGCAACTGCGCCTTCAGGTCGAACCCGAGCACGCCCGCGTGCAGCCGGCCCTGCTCGCTGACGTCCCACGACCAGGTTGCGCCCGGTATGTCGCCCGCGACCACGTAACCCATCGCTGTCCGGTGCCTCGTGCTGGCCAGCGTGAGCAGCCGCTCCCGCTGCTGCGGAGTGGGCGGAATAGCCATGATCAGGTAATGCGGCGCCCAGGAGTCCGGGTGCATGCCGCGGGAACGCCCGGTGAGCACGGAATCGGTACCGAACGATGCCAGTGCGTGCTCGACTTCGGCGGCCCTGGTCTCCAGCGCGGGCATCGCCTCCTCGAGTGTTTGGGCGACGACTATCCGTTCGGGAGAAAGCAGTTGAAGCTCGGGGCCGAATCCGACCAAGGTGATCTGCATCCGGTCCGACCACCTGTTGGTCGCGAGTTCCACCGCCATCGCGGCGAGCACCGACTGCACCATGCCGCGCGACCCGCGGACGGCGATCAGGCCGTGCGCGACCTCAAGATCGACGAGCATCCGGCCGGTGTCGCTGGTGCCGATCGAGACCAGGCCCGGGTAGGGGGCCAGCGCGGCGCCCGCCTCGTCCGGGTCCAGGCCCGCCACGGCGCCGAGCGGCAGCCGCCACACCTGGCCGTCGTCCACGGCCAGCCAGGGCTGCGGCGGGTTCTTGTCGGCTGGCGCGATCCACAAGTCGAGGTTGACCTGCCCGAGGTGCGCGGCGAATACCGTCGGCGGGGTCTTGCCACGCGCGGCGAGTTCCTGCGACAGCGACCGCAGCCCGGTGTCGAGCAGCCGCACCGACGGCTCGTTCGCGCCGAGCCGCAGCGCCGCCTCGGCCAGGCCGGCCTCGCCCTCAGGCATGACAACCCTTTTGCCGAACGCACGCTGCCAGAGCTGCTGCCGCCTGCGCTGGCCGAGCGCGGTGAGTACGCCAGCGGCGAGCAGCGACGCGGCAGACAGCTCGTAGGGGAAGGAAAGCAGCGCGCCGCCGGACGGGCCCTGGGCCGGGGCGAAGGCCGCGTGGTATCCGCCGCCGCCGCCGGGTCCGCCGCCGCCTGGCGCACCGGATCCGCCGCCCGGTCCACCCTGTAGAGCCGACGCCGGCCCCTGGACGGCCCCGGACGCGGCGCCCTGCGGGCCGGCTGCCGCCTGCCTGGCCTGGCGGGCGCCCGCCTGCTCGGCGGCACCTGCCGCGCCGCCCGGCATGCCATGCGAAACGATCTCGATGCCCGGCCCGTAGGCGTCGCGCGGCATCCGCAGCACCCAGCCCGGCCTGATCAGGCTGGCAATGGTCAGCTTGGTCCCGTCGGGCTGCGGGTGGTCCTTGTTCATCTCAAAGATCTCGGGGTAGCGCCGCCCGTTGCCGAGGTGATTCTCGGCTATCTCCCACAGGCTCTCGTGGTAGCGGCCGATGGGCGGTTTCACTACGTAGATCTTCTCGACGTTCGGCCCGTGAACGGCCGCGGCCTCAGCCGCTTTGGCCGACACCGCCTCATGCCCTGTCACGTCCGCCTGGGCCTGCGAGCCCGCCCTGGCGATGGCCGAGACGGTGCTAGCCGCCTGGGGCGCGGGACCGCTGCGCGCGAACGCAGGTGACAGTGCCGCCGTGGCGCTGACCAGCAGCAGCGCGGCCGTGACCAGCCGGTGCGCGACCGCCTGGCTGCCGCCGGACAGCGGCACCCTGGCCGGCACGCCGACGTTCCTGATCGCCGCCCTGATCTCGGCGACCACGCAGAACAGCAGCTGGATCCAGGCCAGCCAGACGATGATGGACAGGATCTGGACGATGCTCAGGACGTTGACCTGGTGGGTGAGCAGCCCAAGCGTCGGCTTGCTGTGCGGGATCGGCAGGCCGAACACGGTGATCAGCGCGATGGGAACGCCCACGGTCAGCACCGTGAGAGCGAGGATGGCGAGGACCCCGGCGACGATGTCACCGCCGGAGCGGCGATGGACGGCCACCGGCCGCCTGAGACCTGGAATCGGCGGCGCCATCAGCACTGACCTCCCTGGGTTATCCCGCACACGGGCTTCGCGCTCGCGTGGGATGTCATCGTGAAGCTACCGAAAAATGCCGGAAAGACGGGGGTGGTCTGCACGGACACATAGACCGTGGCCGTCGTGGCGCCTACCGGCGCGTTGCAGTTCGTCATGCGGGCGGTCGTATGGCTGGTCATCGGGTAACGGTCGACGATGTTGGCCGCAGCCTCGCACGCTCCCGGTCCGATTACCACGGTGGGGTTGTTTGACCGAAGGTCCCCGACATCGACCTGATTCACCGCCGCGCGGGCGGCCTGCTCGGCGATGTCCGCGGCACGCTCCTTGGCGTTGATCGCGGTTCCGCCGTCAACCAGCAAGGCGAGCAGGGCAAACGCGGCGATCGCGAAGATCGCGAGGTACAGCGAGACGGAGCCGCGGTCATGTCCGCGCTCAGTCTCTTGACCGCCGTACAGCAACGTTGCCCTCACCAGTTTCTTTGCACGTACGTGTCGAGCGGCGCCAGTGCCCGCCCGGTGAGCGTAAGAGCGCCCAGGCCGGGGAAGAAGCTCAGGTTGATCGTGCATTTGATGGTGACGGTGACCTCGCCCGCACCGGTTCCGCCCGTCCAGTGCGGCGGGGCCATGCCGCTGGGACACTCGTTGTGGCCTGGCGACTCGAGGTCAGAATCAGCGGCGTTCTGTGCTGCGGCCTGCACGTTACCCACGTCGTCCTGCACCGAGGCCGCCCGCGCCGCATCCCGCGCGGCTCCGTCCACCTGGCCCTGCGCTTCGACGATGCGGCCACCCACGACGAGCAGCAGCATCAGCAGGATGAAGGCAGGCGCGAGCAGGACGAACTCCACGGCCATCGACCCTCGGTCCGGACCGGTCAGCCGCCGCACTGCTGTCCGCCTGTCGCTGCCGGCCGGAAGCACTCGACGTCACCTCCCGCCGTCTCATGAACCGTCAGCGTGGGAATGCCTGGAATCAAGGTGGGCACGTTACCTGTCACGGTCACATATACCGCGTTCGGCTGGCCGCCATAGGGATTCACCTGCGCGGCAAGCCCGGTGATTACCTTGCTGCCTACCTCATTGTAAAATTTCAGTGCCTCGCTGACCGACTGGCCTGGCCAGCCCGCCTGCTGCTCCCTGGCAACCCGCGCGCCGGCCTGGGCAGCGTCCAGCGCCACCTGGCGAGCCTGAAACCACAATGCCCACTGAATCACGAGCATGGTGAGGATCAGCAACGCCGGTGCCAGGATCGCAAGCTCGATCGCGCTCGAGCCCTGATCCGCTGCCATCTCCCGGCAGCGGCGTGCTACGAACCGTTGCGCGATCATCCGGGCTGCCACCGCGCCTTGCTCCTTTAAATGCTAGAGACCCTGGATTATACCCTTCTTAGTGTTTACGACGTCGCGAATGACGTAGGCCAGAAGCAGCGCCACCATTCCGATGACCGCGGTAATGATCGCGAGTTCGATCGCTGATGCACCGACGTCATGCTGGCTGACTTTCTTTCGCAGTTCAGAAAATCTGATCGCGAGCAACGTCTGGACGTAGGTGCCATAAGGGCCGTCGAAGAACCTTGGGGTCCTGTTCATTTCACTCCTACCAGGATTTGCCTTCATGTAAGACCGCCAACCAGGGCGACGACGGCCGGGAAGATGAGGAATATCATGAAGCCCGCGCACATAACCATCTGCGCGACCAGCATGGATTGCGAACGCTCTCCGGCCTGGCCCTCGAGTTCCGCGATCTCGCGACGGCGCAGGCTGGCCGCGCGTGCGGTCAGCGACTCGCGTACCTTGGCACCGTCCTCGGAGACGAGGCTGAGGGCGGCGGACAGATCCCTCAGTTCGTCGACCTTGACTTCCTCGCCGAGCGCGCCCAGCGCCTGCCACGGAGTCTGCCCGGTGATCCGGGCATTCGCGAGCGCATCCCTGATCAGCCACATCGCCCAGCCGCCACCGATTTCGCTGGCACCCATCAAGGCCTCGGGAACTCCACGCCCCCCAGCCAGGCTCATGGCGACCAGATCGAGAAACGCCCCCACTGCGTGACGGAAATCCTTCCTGCGCTGCTCGGCGTCCCGCTTGATTTCCAGGTCGGGGAGGAAAAAGAAACACACTGCGAGAACCAGCGCGATCCACACGGGAATGATGATCGGAAAACTGAGGCCGATGACGGACAGCCCGGCGAAGAGGATCGGAACGATCAGAAGGCCAAAGAACCCCAGCAATACCTTCGTCGCCAGATAGTTCTCAAAGGACTTGCCGACCAGCGAGAGGTTCGATCGCAGCGACGGGAACTCCCAGCCCTGCTCGGCGCAGAACTTCACGAGCATAGAGCCGAGCCTGCGGCTGAACTCGCTTTCCTCCTCGGCTTCGGAGCGAAGCGTCGATCTCCGGCCCTTCGCGGCGGGCGCTTCGAGCGCGGCAATCTGGCCGGCCAGGCTCATCCGACGCGGGATCAGGGCGAAGGCGAACAGGAACAGCCCGCCGCCAACGACGGCACCCACGATGATCGCCGCGATCATTCAGCACCACCCTGCCACGCGGCCACCGTCTCGGGCGTCTTAGCCGGGGCGGCCGACGGCGTCAGGGTGAGCAGCCTCTCGGGTGTGTCGAACCTTGCCAGGTTTCTGAGCCAGAGGAATGCCACGGCATATAGCCCTGCCACTGCGAGCAGCACGATCTGGCCGACCGCCGTGTTGTAAGGCTGCACGTAGCCACGGTTAAAGATCGCCATCAGTAGTGCCAGACCCACCGAGACCGCAACCACAATCTGCACGCTGCGCCGGGTCGATCTGCGGTCAGCGTTGATCTTCCTGCGCATATCGAGTTCCTCGCGGAGCGATGCCGCCAGCGCGGAAAGCAGATCCCGGAGGCCAGGACCCCGGAGCCTGGCGTTGATGCCGAGAGCGGCGATGATCATATCCGCGCTTGGGTCGTCGAGATCATCAGAAAACCTGGCGAGAGCTTCTGGCATGGCCGTGCGGGTGTGCAGCCGGTCGACCATCCGAGTCAGCGGCCCCTGGATCGCCGGTGCCGCTGCCCGCAGCGAGGAGGGAATCGCCTGTTCGAGGCCGACCGCGCCGGCGATGGTGTCGCGGAGCGATTCCGTCCACAGGGCGAGGCCCTCCAGCCTTGCCATCGCCTTGCGCTCGCCGGCGGCGCCGCCGATCCCGCGCCAGCCAAGTGCGAGCAACGCGGTCCCGACAGCGGCCACGATCCAGCCGGTTGCCACCAGTACGACGAGCCCCGCTACCAGGGCGATTGCGCCACGGATGCTGAGCAATTCCCTGAGCAGGGACTCAACCCGCCCGGATTTCTTACTCGGCGGCTTGGGCGGAAACCCGCGTATCGCGACAATCAGCAGGAGCAACCCGCCGCCGACGACGGCACCGACCACGATCGCCAGCAGCGGGGCAGCGGACGAGCCGTTCATCGCCATGCTCCCTGTCCGGGCTCGTAACCGTGCACGGCGAGTTCGCGGGCGCACGAGACCGGGGCGTGCGGCACCGCGCGGCCGTCCGCCCCAGCAGCGAATACCTCGCTTGACTGGACCCGGCCGTCTATGCCGGTAACCTCGCGGATGCTGTTCACGAAGCGGTGGAGTTTGCCGCCGCGGGAGAAATCGTTCCGCTTCTCGATGAAGATCACGAAGTCGATCGCGCCGGCGATCAGCATGTGCGTCGCCTCTACCGGCAGCCGTTCGGCGGCCTGGATCGCGTAGGTGGAGATGCGGTTGAACACCTCGAGCGAAGAGTTCGAGTGGATGGTGGACAGCGACCCGTCGTTGCCCTGGCTCATCGCATTCAGCATGGTGACGATCTCGTCGCCGAGCACCTCGCCGACGATTACCCGGCTGGGGTTCATCCGCAGCGAGCGGCGGACAAGCTCGGCCAGCGAGATGGCGCCCTGACCCTCCATGTTGGCCAGCCGCTCCTCGAACGCGACCACGTTCGGGTGCAGCTCGGGGAAGTGATCGAGGCCGAGCTCCAAGGCGCGTTCGACGGTGATGAGCCGCTCTTCAGCCGGGATCTGATTGGCAAGCGCGCGGAGCAGCGTGGTCTTGCCCGCGTTCGTCGCCCCGGCGATCATGATGTTCTTCCTCGCCGCCACCACGGCGGCAAGGAACGACCCGATCTCCGGGGAGATCGTGCCATTGCCGACCAGGTCGGCGAGGAACACCTTGCCCATCCGGGCACGGCGGATGGACACCGAAGGCCGCAGCGTCACGTCCATCACCGCGGACAGCCTTGAGCCGTCGGGCAGTCGCAGGTCGAGCTGCGGGTTGGCAGTGTCGAAGGGACGGCTGGACAGGCCCGAGTAGGCGGCGAGGACCTGGACGAGCTCGATCAGCTCAGCGTCGTTCTCCGCGACCGGCCCGCCGAGCTCCTCCCGGCCGTCGGCGTATCCGAGGAACACCTGGTCGCAGCCGTTGATGTCGATGTTTTCTATCTGCGGGTCTTCGAGCAGCGGCTGTAGCCGTCCCACGCCGAAGAGCGCGGCGTGGACTGCCGAGGCCAGCTCCTCTTCCTCCTGCGCGTTGGGCGGCGGGCGGCCGAAGGTGATCTCGCTGCGTGCGTGCTCCTCGAGAACCTGGGCGATGAGTGCCCTCGCGAACTGCCGCTCGTCCTCGCCTGACATCGGCGGCAGGCCGGATGCGGCGTCGTGGCGCCGCTGCTCGGCGAGCCGGTCGCCGACGTCGCCGCGAAGCCGTTTGACAGCGGTGTGGTCCATCGCTCACCGCCCCCTCGGGCGGCCATGGGGCGTGCCCGAGGTCGCCTCGGGCAGCTGCGTGGCTGACTGCGTTTCGTCGCGTTCGGGCTGGGGCTGGGCCTGCGCCATCGTGGGATCGTCCGGCGTGCCGGCATGGCGGCCGCGTATCCCCGGTTGTCCGGGCGCGGGCGGCCGCGGGCTCACCGCGGGCACGGGCTGGTGTGGCTGCCAGGATGGCGCGGCTGAGCGATGCGGCAACTGCTGCGTCGGCCCACCAGGGGCAGGCCGGTAGGACGGCTGAGGCTGGCCTGCTCCTGGTGGCTGCTGGCTGGCCCGATGATCCCGTTCCGCGATGCCCTGCGGGTTGGCGACTACAGGGCGCGGTGGCTGAACAGGGGCTTCAGCTTTATGACCCGATGCGCCGGCTGACTGCGCACTGACAGCGGCAGGCTCCGGGAGGCCGGCCATAAGGTCTGCGGCGATGGCGCGCGCGGTCCTGATGAACATTGATTTGTCGAGCTTGCCGCCCCACTCGCCACGGAGTTGCTCGGCACTCTTGGGCTCGTGGGCCAGGGCGCCGACGACGCGGGCCGGTGCACCACTCTGCCGTAGCGCGTGGCCCACCTCTTCGACGGCGGAGGTGATGTGCCTGTAATCGGCGACGACCACCACATCGATGCGGACTGAAGACCGGCCGCGCTTCTTCAGGGCGGCCGCCAGTACGCTGACCCGGTCGCGCAGCCTGATCACCTCACCCACCGTGGCACGAGAGAGCAGCACCACAGACGCCGCGTGGGCGAGCAGGTCGTAAATCGGGCCGTCCACCCCGACCCGTCCGCAGTCGGCGATCACGTCAGCCTGGGGGACGGCGGCGAGGAGCCTTCCCACCGCGCCCCAGAGCAGCTCAAGACCCGCGCCCTGCTCGGCGCCGTTCACACCGGCGAGGACGTCGAGGCCGCCGTGCAGCTTCTGCGAGTGTTCC
Source organism: Actinomycetota bacterium (assembly GCA_003168255.1). Lineage (GTDB taxonomy): Bacteria > Actinomycetota > Actinomycetes > Streptosporangiales > Streptosporangiaceae > PALSA-505. The sequence goes on along the minus strand of PMSU01000209.1, from coordinate 21,387 downwards.
CAGACTTGGCGCGGCTGGAGTCCTCGGCGCGCGGCCACGGCCAGGTTGAGCAGCCCACGGCGGGGGTCGAGGCGGCCGCCGTCTGCGGCAGGCAACCGGTAGACCAAGTCTCCCCCCGCCGGGTCGCACTCGGCGAGCAGGACAGGCCGGGGCCAGACGGCCGCCAACGCGACAGACGCGGTAGTTACCCCAGGCGCCCCTTTGTCCGCGGCAACCGCGATCAGCGCCATAGGTCAGCCTGTCCCGGCCGACGACGGGTTCGCAGCACCCTGGCCGTTAGCCGGCAGGATGCCGACGCCGACGTTGGCGTTGGCGGCGTTACACGACACGCCAGCCGCATCAGGCGGATTGACCGCGACCTGTACGTCGTCCACGGCGTCAGCGGAGGTGCTAGCCGGGCGCCCGATATCCAGCACTACAGCGTCTATCGTCAGCAAGTTGTTGGGGGGCCGAGGACAGCGACCGGTGGAGTCACTTGTCTCATAGACGTCTATGTGATCCCCGACCTGGAGCCCGTCCGGCAGCTCCCCGTCCTTGAGCGCGAGTCCGACCACGGTCATTCCTTTACCCAGGTTATTGGTAGCGACCGTCATCTGGGGGGTAAGCAGTGTCCCCGTGGGGATCATGGTTGAGGCGTAGGTGTGCGCGACCTGGCCTGCTTGGTTCCAGGGCACGTAGTCGATTCCAGTACCGGAGGTGACCTGGACTTCCTGCATCGAACTCAGCGGGATCTTCTGTCCCTGACCAACCGACTGCGAGATCTCGATAGCGCCGGTCTTGTGACCCGCGCTGATCACCAGCAAGGCCGCGACCAGAGCACCGCCGACAACCAGCACCACGGCGAGAGCCGCCAGAGCTGGCTTGCGCTCACGCGGCGCGCTTGGCAGTCTCCGCCCGGCAGGCGCAGTCGGCTCTGGCCACGCGCCAGCGTTAGCTCCGCGTGGAATCGTGCCTCTGTCGCTTGACATCGCTTCGGTGTCTCCCTGCCTGCGGCATCTCCTGTAGGGACGCTCCCGACGCTCTCCCATGACGCGGCTCTGCCGGGTCGGCGGCCTCGCTGGGTCGCTATGCGAACCTATCTTGCCAAAGGTCCGGTGCGCACCGCTGTAGTCAACCTGCGACCGGTAGGTCACATACTCCTGCCCGCAGAGCCACGTCATGACCACGTTGCGTGATCATTATGCCTGGTGACGCCCATGATCGCTACACGCACGCGACCCGATTCACCTGCGGACTCGGGCTCAATCCGCGCTCACCGCAGCCCATAGCCTTCAGCTGTTGCATGCTTGCACGCCCGTACCTCTGAGTCACTACAGGCACAGCTGTGACATCAGTCACGGTGCTCTTGATCCCACAAGGCCCAACCTAACAAGCAGATAGATCCCAATGATCACTAGAAGCGCGCCGAACGGCAGCGCCCAAAGCCCTCGCTTACGAAAGTCGTCATACGAAGTCGCCTCGATCCACCATTTCCCGAGAAAAGGTATTCCCCTCATTTGCTCGACGGCAGACTCATATCGTCGGCTGGCGTAATCCCCGACGTTTCGACAGAAACATACTCCAGCAGTCCGGACCTCGGTCACCCTGCCGCCATCGCTATGGATGCGGCAGAGCCCCCCACCAGTGGTAGGTAACGCCGCATTCATGTCACGCTGGCGGCACCGTAGCTACGCCGCAGGCGTAGGTGGCTTCCGCCAGCAGTGCCGGAGTCACGCGCACGCCAGTCAGGCGCTCCGCCAGTCGTTGATCCAGTAAAAGTGATCCGTCGCATTGGCGTCCCGGAAATGCGAGACAACCGTGGTACCCGCCGAGAGGGGTACCACCACCTCCTCCGTCACGCCGAGGAACCCGTTGATCTCGATCCCGAGCGCCCAGTCACCACCATCGCCAGGCACGCTGGTGACGCCAATGAGCAGGCCAGCTTTCGGATACGTGTCCCACCGTCGCATGCTCGGCCTGAACAGGGCATCGACCCCGATGCGCGACCGCTCTGGCAGTGCCCCGATGCGGCCCAGGAACTCCTCGGGCTTCAGCCCGCGCGCCAGCGTCAGGCAATAGGCTTCGGCCAGCCCAGCAGGCCGGTCCCCAAACCAGGCATAGTCAGCAGCGGTAGCAGCCATGACCTCATCGTGACTGGCTCGGCTCAGCGGAGTCCGGTTTCGGTGCCGCTTGTGGTGGTCACGCCGTGGGCGGCAAGCTCAGCTACCACGCGGTCGGGATCGTCTGGGGTGATTACCGGCTTGATCACGCCGCTCAGATGAATGACGAGGGCGGTGTCCTTGCGCGGCCGGTGGCTATCGAGATTGAACCAGTGGACGAAATCCCCGCTGCCGTGGATGCGCCACTTGCCCATGAAGCCCAGCGGCACCCGGCGCACCTCGCGAATCGCGGAATACGGTATGCGCTTGTCGCCGACCGGGAAGTAGTAGTGCCGAATGATGAGCTCGGCGTCCGTGCAGGCGATCTTGCCATCGTCGTAGTCCGTCACGACGACGACTCTAACGGTGACCGCCCGCGGCCGGCGGCGTGATCATGCCACGGGCGGGCAATCCGGATAGCATGGCGTGACCCACGGCTCGGCGGGCTGGAGTCCCGCGACCGGGCTCCGGTGGACAGTCGCGGAGGCTATGCATGCGGATCGCGCTGACGGCGCTTACCCCGCAGGGGCCGCAGGATCTCGTGGTCAGCGGGGACGACGGTGCCGTCGTCGGGCAGGTGGCCGCCGCGCTTCGCGGGGCAGCGGGCGGAGCGCACCGGCTGGCGCCGGTCATCGCGTTGCCCGCGGCAGCCCGGGGCGGCTTCGCACCGTCGCTGGCCACCGCGCAAGAGACGCTGTGGCTGGACGGGCGGCCGCTGGACCCGCGAGCCCCGGCCATGGCCGTGCTCCGGGACGGTGCCCTGGTCGCGACCGATCCCAGGGCCGCCGCCGCTACTTCCCTTGCTGAGCCGACCGGCCTTGCCGAGGTGCGGGTCGTCGGCGGGCCCGCCGCCGGGACGGTGCACCGGCTCGGGTTTGGCACGCTCACCCTCGGCGCTTCGCCGGACTGCAACATCCGGGTGACCGGGACGGGGCTGCCGGCCTACGCGGCGCGCCTGGTGATCGGGCCGGGCGGGTCCGCGGGGCAGGCCATCATCGAGCCGCTGCACGATCAGAGCGAGGGGGCGCCGCTGCTGCTCGACGGCGAGCCGCTGACCAGGGCGGCGCCGTGGCCGCAGGGCTCGCTGCTACAGCTCGGGGCGCACGTGCTCGCCCTGGCCAGCCCCGAGCATCCGGACGCGCACCTGGCGCCGATCGGCGACGGCGGGCTCGCGTACAACAGGCCGCCGCGGCTGCTGCCGTCGCTCCGGCCGCGCAAGGTCGAGATCCCGATCGAACCGAAGCGCGCCGACAAGGCGCGGCTTCAGCTGATGGCCGCGCTGGCGCCGCTCGCGTTCGGCGTGATCATGATCGAGGTCACGAAGTCTTACTATTTCGCGCTGTTCATGCTGATGAGCCCCGTGATGGTGATCGGGCAGTGGCTGAGTGACCGGCGCCATGGCCGGGTCTCCTACAAGCGCGGGATAAAGGAGTACAAGCGCAAGATGGCCGGGCTCGGCTCGGTCATCGCCGGCGAGCGGTCCGCCGACGAGTCGCAGCGGCGCGAGGCGGCTCCTGATCCCGCCCAGGTGCTGCTCACCGCGACCGGGCCGCGGCGGCGGCTATGGGAGCGCCGCGGCACCGATCCTGACGCGCTGCACCTGCGGATAGGCCTGACCGACCTGCCAGCCAACATCGAATTCGTCCCGGAGAAGGGCGCGCCGCGTGATGCGGAGGTGCCGACGGTGCCGTTGGCGCGCAGCGTGCCGGTCACGTTGCCGATGCCCAGCCTCGGGGTGATCGGCCTGGCCGGGCCCACCGACGCCTCCCGGGCGCTCGTCCGCTGGCTGGTCGCCCAGGCCGCGGTGCTGCACAGCCCGCGTGACCTGGAGATTGTCGTGCTCGCCGCCGATCAGGCGGCTGGCCCGCAGTGGAACTGGGTCCGCTGGCTGCCGCACTGCGCGCCGCGCAATGGCGAGGAGTGCCTGTCGCTGGTCGGGCCTGACCCTGACTCCGCGGCCCGGCGGGTGGCCGAGCTCTCCGCACTGGTCAGCGAGCGGCTCAAGCAGACAGCAGGCCCGATGGTCGGCGGGATGGGCGGCCACGGCGGCGGGATGGGCGGCCACGGCGGCGGGATGGGCGGCCACGGCGGCGCGGCGGGCTCCGACCCGTCGCTCGGGCCGAAGATCCTCGTCGTGCTCGACGGGGCCCGGGTGCTGCGCCGCATCCCCGGCATGCCTCAGGTGCTCGCCGCTGCCCGCCAGGCCGGCCTCCAGGCGATCTGCCTGGACGAAGCCGAACGCCTGCTGCCGGAGGAGTGCGCCACCGTCGCCTCCTGGGATCCCGACCGGCCGGGCTGGGTGACGTTGCAGGGCAGCGGGTTTGACGTGCTCGGCCCGGTGCTGGCCGACCAGGTGGGCGTCGCCTGGGCGGACCGGGTAGCCCGCGCGATGGCGCCGGTCAGGGACGTGAGCCGGGACGACGCCGACGCGATGATCCCGTCTTCGGCCCGGCTGCTCGACCTGATCGGCATGCCCGACCCGTCCCCTGACGATGTGTGCGCGGTGTGGAAACGTTTCGGCCGGACCACATCGGCGGCCATCGGGATCGGGGCCGATGGGCCGTTCGGAATAGATCTAAGAATTGACGGCCCGCACGGGCTGATCGCGGGAACCACAGGCGCAGGCAAGTCAGAACTGCTGCAAACGCTCATCGCCTCGCTCGCGCTGGTAAACCGGCCCGACTCGATGACGTTCGTGCTCATCGACTACAAGGGCGGCAGCGCGTTCAAGGACTGCGCCAGGCTGCCGCATACGGTCGGCATGGTCAGCGACCTGGACGGGCATTTGACGCAGCGGGCACTCGCGTCGCTATCGGCCGAGCTGAAGCGGCGGGAGGAGATCCTGCTGCACGCCGGCGCCAAGGACATCGAGGACTACTGGGACACCAGGCGGGTCAATCCCACCTTGGCGCCGCTGCCCAGGCTAGTGCTGGTCATCGACGAGTTCGCTTCGCTGGTCACTGAGCTGCCGGACTTCGTCACCGGGCTGGTCGGCATCGCCCAGCGCGGCCGGTCGCTCGGCGTGCACCTGATCCTGGCCACCCAGCGGCCCGCCGGGGTGGTGAGCGCCGACATCAGGGCCAACACCAACCTGCGGATCGCGCTGCGGGTGACCGACGCGGACGAGTCCTCCGACGTCATCGAGACGCGCGACGCCGCGTACATCTCCAAGTCGACGCCTGGCCGGTGCTTCGTGCGCTCGGGTGCCGCGGCGCCGGCCGCGGTCCAGTCGGCCAGGATCGGCGGGCGACGTCCCGGAGCGGGCCCGGTCGAGGCCTCCGCGCGGGTCATCGCGGTGCCGTGGGCCGGTCTTGGCCGCCCGCTTCCGGCAGGCCCGACGTCAGCCGACGATGACGGCACGATGGTCACGGACCTGTCTGTCCTGGTGGACGCGGTCGGCGGGGCCGCGGCGAAACTGGGCGTTCCCAAGCAGCCGAGCCCGTGGCTGCCGCCGCTGCCCGAGATCGTCACGCTGGCCGAGCTGTCCGCCGCTCCGGGTGAGATCGGCGGCGACGTCCCGCCGATCCCCTACGGGCTGACCGACGTTCCGTTCCGGCAGGCCAGGGAGCCGCTGACCCTGGATATGCGACACGGCGGGCACATGGTGATCGCGGGTGCGGCGAGGACCGGCCGGTCCACCATGCTGCGCACGATCGCCGGGTCGGTAGCGGCGCACGCCGCTCCGTCGGACGTGCACATCTACGCGATCGACTGCGGAACCGGCGCGATGCTGCCGCTGTCCGGGCTGCCGCACTGCGGCGCGGTGGTATCCCGTGACCAGACCGACCGGGTCGAAAGGCTGCTCGGCAAGTTGCGCGGCGAGATCATGCGCCGCCAGCAGGTACTCGCCGCCCATGGCTTCGGCGGCATCGCGGAGCAGCGGGCGCACGCCGCCGACGACGAGAAGCTGCCCTGGATGCTGCTGCTGCTCGACTGGTGGGAGGGCTACTTCGCGGCGTTCGAGCAGTACGACTACGGGCGGCTCATCGACACGCTGCTACAGACCCTGCGGGAGGGCGCGGCGGTCGGGTTGCGCGCCGTGGTCACCACCGACCGGTCCGCTCTTATCGGGCAGGCCGGGACGGTATTTGGCCAGCGGATGCTGCTGCGGCTCACCGACCGAGCAGATGCGAGCCTGATCGGCCTCAGCGAACGCAGCATGCCTAGCCACCAGCCGGCCGGCCGGATCATGTTCGATGGGCCGACCCAGCCCGTTGAGGCGCAGGTCGCGCTGCTTGACCGCGATCCGTCCGGACCCGCGCAGGTGGCCGCGCTCCGACGGCTGGGCCAGCGATCCCTGGACCAGCACGGCCGACCTTCGCGCTCGCTGCGGCCGCTCCGGGTGGACCCGCTGCCGGTGCGGATCAGCTACGACGAGACCTTGAAGCTGGACCCGGACTTCGCTCCGCCGTCCCCGCTGTGGGCGCTGCTGGGGGTCGGCGGCGACGAGCTTTCGCCCCGCGGCCTGGACGTGCGAGACGAGGGGCCGGGCCTGGTGATCGCCGGGCCGCCGCGCAGCGGCAGGTCCAGCACCCTGATGGCGATGGCCCGGTCGCTGCTGGCTCAGGACACGCCGGTCGTGGTGATCACGCCGCGGCGGTCGCCGCTGCGGTCGCTCGAGGGTGAGAAGGGCGTGCTGGCCGTGATCGGGACCGACGCCGCCGCCCTGAAGGACGCGATCGACGGACACGAGCGCTACGTCGTGGTGGCCGACGACGCCGAGCTGCTGTTCAACGGCCCGCTGTCCGAGCCGCTGGAGAAGATCCTGCTCAGCGGCAGGGATGCCGACCACGGGCTGATCATGGCCGGACCTGTCGGTGATCTCACCCGCGCGTACACGGGCTTCATCCCGCAGGCACTCAAGTCTCGCTGCGGCGTGCTGGTGGCGGTCGAAACGCCCACCGACGGCGACCTGTTCGGCGTGCGGCTGCCGCGCAACGCCGGGCCAGGGCCGCTTGGCCGTGGCCTGCTGGTGCGGTCGGGCACGGTGACGGCGATCCAGCTCGCGGTCTGCGAGTGACATCGCGGCCCGGGGTACGCGCAAGGTAGGCGGCCCGGGTAGGCGGCGCGGGTAGGCGGCGCGGGTAGGCGCAAGCAATAAGGCGGCGAGCCTGGTGGCTCGCCGCCTTATCTGGATCCGTCCGGGCTGGCCAGCTTTCGCGGCTCGCCCCGGGCGCACTCGGTCTTAGTCAGGCGATCAGCCGCCGCCTGCCGCCATGATGTTGCTCGTCACCTTCTGAAGGGCCTGCGTCACTGCCTGGTGCCACTCGTCCAGCGCCTGGACGGCCTTGGTGACATACTCCTGAGTGTCATTCCTGATCGTGTTGTAATTGTTACCGACTGCCCACGGCGCGGTGGCCTGCATGGTGCTGTTAGAGGCGTTCAGCGCGGGAATGATCTGCGACTGGAAGTCACTCTGGATCTTCTGAACCACTGCGGCCATCTCGCCCGCGTTCGTGGCGACGGTGCCTGATCCTGCCATCTGGGATGATCTCCCCTCCATGGTATGTGGGCTCTGTGCCCCCGTCAGGTGGCCGTCCGCCCGCTGCTCCTCGCAGTTGTTCGCATCGCAAAGGTACAGGGTCACGGCACGGTGGTGGAGATGTTACACCTGCCTCTCGCATAACGCGCCCATCCTGCTCAAACCAGTCGTAGGTCTCCCGCTGCCTAGTGGCCGACGTGATGCGAAACCGGCTAACATCACGGGCAACACGCAACAATCCGTCCATGCCTGTTCGCTGAAATACCGGCGGGGCGCGGGCTGACCCCATGAACTTCAGGGCTACAGCTAAGGAGCTGCATTCATGGGATGGGGAGATCTGGTTGCCGAGGCCGTCGAGAGCGCGTCTAACGACATGTCTAGGGTCCAGGGTGCCGCCGATGCTATCGAGGGCGCGGTCAGCAAGGCCCAGGGGCTGCTGGACCCTCAGACCTGGCTCGGTCAGCCTGCCCAGGCATGGATCGGCAACTGGATGGGCACCTACAAGACACTGCTGAGCTGCCTGAACGGCCTGCCGAATGCCGAGGCGAGCGTCGTGGTGGCGGTTCGCTCCCAGATGGAGAAAATTGCCCAGGAGCACGCCAGCCAGCCGGCCCCCAGCTGATCCGGCTGACCCGGCTGACCCGGCTGACCCGGCTGACCCGGCTGACCCGGCTGATCCGGCTGATCCGGCTGATCCGGCCAGGGCATGATTCCGGCCAGGGCATGATTCCGGTATCGACAGCGGCGTTGAGCGTGAAGTGAGGTGAACGGACATGAGCGATGGTGAGGTCGGAGTCAACCCCGACCGGGTGGCTCAGGCCGCCAGCGCCCTGGAGAACCTGCGGGACGTGCTGGCCGCGAACGTGCCGATCATCGCGAGCACGCTGAACTCCTACTGGTCCGGCGGCACCGGCTCCCCGGTCAGCCTGGCCGCCTTGCAGCAGGCGCTAGGCCGGGCGCCCGCCGACGCCGCGGACATGCGGTCGAGGGCCCGGCTGGCGGCGATCGCCGCTGCCACCTCGGGCAACGTCAACGACACCAACGGCATCCCCACCGTCGACATCCCCTGGTCCGGCACGGCCCTTGATGACGCGGACGCGAAGGCAGAGGCACAGGCACTGGCCGCCGCCGAGGCCAACAAGGACCCGGCAGCCGCCCGCGCCGCCATCGCCGCCATCCAGCAAGACATCCAGGATCACGTCGACGCGACCGACCCGGACAGCGCCGCCTTCCTACAGGCGTTCTACAACCAGGCGGCGCCCCAGGTGGCAAACCTGGCGACGATACTGCACAACGAGGATGCCTCCGGCCGCCAGAACGAGAACGACAGTTTCACCGTGCTGAGCCAGGCCGACCAGAAGATCCTGGCCACCTACGGTCAGGGGCTGGCCGTCGCAGACAAGACGGGCCTCTCGCCGGCGGCGGTGTCGGCCATCGTCAACACCCCGAATCCCTGGTCCGCCGCCATGCTGATCAAGTACGGGCCGAGCGGGTCTGCTTACGCGACCTCGGAGGCGAATCCGACCACCGGGAAACAGGACGCCCCCAGCCTGCTGGCCCAGCTGACCGACAAGGTCTTCGAGGACGAGAAGAACGGCAAACTGGTGATCCCGATGGGCGACGGCGAGCCGTTCTACGCCGGGGATCTCACCAAATACCAGAACGCGATCGCCGACTACGAGCCCTTCACCGCAATGCTCCAGGCCGACGCGCAAAACAAGGACGCCTCCTGGCAGGTTCTTGGCGGCCCTGACGGCGCCGGGATCGCCAAGCTGATCCTCAATGAGGGGGTCGTGCCAGGTGCTGGCAACATCGTCTACGGCTACCCGTTCGGAATGAACGGCGGCAAGATCCCTGTCGGCGTCACCGCCATGCAGGCGGTGGGGTCCGGCGCGCAAATACCCGAAGACGTGATCACGATCAATAACACGCTGCCCTCCTCGGTGGTCGCGCAATTCCTCAACGCTGCCACCTCCGCAGGACGCGGCGCAGGCGACCCCAACGACCCGATCAACCAATACAAGCTGTCCGCCCAGGCCGCGGCCAACATCATCATGAACACGCCGCCGGGCTGGTTCGACAACAGCGGGAACCCCCAGCCCAGCTTCGACCCCGCGGTCGAGCAGGCACTGACCAACACCTTTATGCGCTACCTGCCCGATATCGCGTACTCCTCCAGGAATGCCGGACCGTTCCAGATCTACGAGCCCACCGGCAATAACGGCAAGCCGGATGGCGGCTGGCAGATCCAGATCCCGCAGAACGACCTCTCCCCGTTCCTTCAGCAGCTCGGCTCCACCCCGACGAACTACGGGTACATCAAGGGCGCGGTGGCAGCAAAGGCCGGCCTCGCGCTCGGGATGCAGCTCCAGGGACTTCAGCAGGGCGGCACGGACCCTTACGCCGACCTGACCTCGCTGTATGGTCGCCTGATCGACGAGAACAACAACCTGAAATACACCGGGAAGCAGCAAGAGGATGCCCAGAACGCGCAGCTGAACGCGGAGATCTCGTTCGGCGAGCAGTTCATCGGCGACATCCCGGTCGTCGGCAAGGCCGCGAGCACTGCGCTGACCTGGGACCAGCAGATGGCCGCCCTCGGCTTCCCGCAAATCCCTCAGTTCAGCACCGACAACGCGGCCAAGCAGCTGGCGGCGGGCCAGCAGGTCTACAGCGCGGCCGAGCTCCAGGCGATGATCCCCATCGTGCAGGGCCTCGCCCAGCAGGGCGTCAAGGTCTACGACAAGCAGGACGGCTGGCAGAGCGTCTCGCAGCAAGGCACGCAGCAGGGCTGGTACCAAGCCGGCAAGGTTGTCCCCAACGCCGCGTTCTGGCAATGGTGGGGGCAGCACGACGGGACGTGGGTGAATGACCAGAGCGCGCCGGATCCCACCGACTCGCAGCTCGATGGCTTGTACCAGCAGTGGCTGAGCTGGATGCAGCTGGAAAAAGATGTCAGCAACACGACCGGCGGCGGGTGATTGCCAGATGGCGAAAGTGACCGGACGTTCGTTGCACGCGATCCTGCTGATTGCCGGGGCGGCAAGCCTGCTGGTGACAGCCGGATGCTCTTCCTCGGGCGGGGCTGGCCCCAAGCCCGGCGGCACGGACTCGTTTAGCTCGGTGACCGCCCGTCAGAACAAGCTTGACCCGTTGTTCGTCCAGTGCCTCGCCCAGCACAACATTCCCATCTGGGACAAGTCAGATGGCAACATGGCGGTGGCCTCTCAGGGGACGAAGGACGGCTGGTACAAGGACGGGCGGGTAATTTCCAACGGCGCGTTCTCGCAGTGGTTTGGACAGAACGAGGGAACGTACCCGCACACCTCTGCCTTCAAGCCGTACAAGACGATTGCCGACTGGACCACGGACGCAGCGACAAATGGCACCTGGCCGACGAAGGTCTGCGGCCCGCTGCCGAACGTCTAGTCAGTCGGCAATCCGTGCTGGACTAGGAGGCGATGTGAACCACGGCGACGATCAGGGTTTCGTCGGGATGAATCCCGAGAAGATGCAGTCGCTCATCGGTGAGCTGCGGACCGCGCAACATGGCATCGCCGCCTTCGCCGGAGAGTTCTCCGCGCCTCTTTCGGCGCAGGGGATCAGCATTGGCACCGTGCACCAGGCCGAGCACTGGACAGCCGATCAGATTTCGGAGCTCACCGAGCGCCTGCAAAAGATCCGCGAAGACGAGCACACGGTGCCGCCGAGGATGGGCGGTCAACCTGGTGCTCAAGGCGTTTCTCCGGGCAGCACTACTGGTTCTGGCACAAGCAGCGGACCCGGGACGAGCGGAACCGGATCTGGCGCGGGGAGTGACAGCGCGGCTCCTGGAGGTGGCTACCCGTCCGGGGTGGGCGCACCGGCCGCCCCGCCCGACCCGTACGGGCACACGGCATCAGCCACGACGGCTGCCGCCGGCCAGCCGTCGCCGGATGCGGCGAAGCACGCCGGGCTGGACGCAAAGCGGGTATCCCACGCGGCGCAGCACAGCGAGAGTCTCCCCGACCGCGTCTGGGACGACATCGAACGCAATGCGTCGGACCCGCAGTACGCGATCGCGTTCTTCGCCGCCCTTGGCGCCGCCGGCCTCGCCGTGCTTGGCGCCTCCGTGGCCAAGAGCAGGAAGAAGGACCAAGACAAGAAGGAAGCAGACCGCAGGCAGGCGGCACTGGATGAGCTGCTGAGGAACGCCGGCGAGTACGGCACGCCCGCCGCCGCCGAGCCCGACGGTCGGTCCGTACCTCAGCAGGAGACAGGCGCCCCGCATCTGCACATCGGCCAGGCACAAGGTCAGGACGAGGGTCCTGGCACTGACGCCCAGCCCACCGGACCAGGGCTCCGCCTGGTTATGGCCGGGTCAGCGCCAGCGGACCAGCGGCCCGCCGGGGACCCTGCGGCGCATCGCGCCGAGGGGAGCTGAACCGGCGATGAGTCACCCGCCACCCGCGTCCTTCCCCGACCCGATGCAGCGAATCGGGCGGCCTGTCATACCTCCGCACGGCACCCAGCCGAACCCCGCCTACCAGGATCTGCTCACGCTGTATGCGAAGGTGTACGGCGCCGAGGAAGGGCTGGCGAATGCGCTGCGGCCCGCCTGCAAGACGGTCAGGGACGACGACGCCTGGACGGGGCAGGCGGCGAAGAAGTGGACTTCGGAGCTGGAACTCTGGAACAGGCGGCTGGGCAACACCGCCGAGCAAATCATGCAAGAACTTGAGGAACGGCTCCGGGCCACGCCACCTTACGTGCCTATCGGCACCCAGCCCATGCAACCCGGAATCCAGCCCGGTGGCACGCTTCAGTCAGAACCCGACCCGGGCGGCCGGCTTCACCCAGGCCCAGACCCAGGCGGACGGCGGCACACCGAACCTGATCCCGGCGGCCGGCGGCACACCGAACCTGATCCCGGCGGACGGCGGCACACCGAACCTGATCCCGGCGGACGGCGCCAGCCATAACAGTGAATCCCCGTTCAGTCGTGCCGTCGCCCTAGGCTGCCGGGCGTGCCGTCCCGGTGATCTGACCGATCAGGCGCGTGCTCGTGCCGTCCGCGATGCTCACGAACAGCAGTCCGGGACGGTTGCCCTGGCCGCGGCTGACGATCACGACCGCAGCCGTCTGGCCCGCGTGCCCGCCGGCGGCACCGATGCCGAACGTGACCAGGTAAGCCAGCTGCCCGGCGGCCGGCCCTGGCTGACGCCGGGCGGCGGTGTCCAGCCGGCCGTGGTACCAGGGGAAGTAGCGCCTCGCGACCACCTGGGCGGCCCGGACGCCATCGGACCGCAGATCCTGTGTCCCGTGATAGGCGATCGCAACTGGCAGCGGCTCGGCGGCCGCCACCGGCGAGTCCGGCATTCGGGCGGACCTGGAGCCTGGCACCGTTCGGTAAAACATTGTGGTGAAACCGTCAGCGGGCCTGGCTACCCTGGCCCAGCCGGTGCCGCGGGGGATCGCAAAGCTGATTCCCGCGGCTCTGTCGGTGACCACGCCGCCGTGGAAGGCCGGCCGGCCCGCGACCGCGTGTCCGCCCAGCGCGCCCACCAGAAACCATGCCGCCACTCCCGCGATGACCGCCGCCGCCGCCCCGCCGAGCACCCACCGCCTGACCGGGAACGCGCTCTTGCCCGTCGCGGGCTCGGCCGCGGGGTACACCGCCGCCCATGCCTGGAGCGCAGGCTCGCGCCACGACGCCTGCGGGCCGGCTGGATCGCCGCCATCGGCGTCGCCGGGCGCCCCCGTCCCGGAACCCCCGAAGACCGTGGCTGGCTGGCCGAGGGCCCCGGTGACCGGAGGGGGCGGGTTTTCTATTCCGCCGAACGGAGCGGGGTCAACGTGGGCGGCGGACGCCGGGCCTGCTGGTAGCTGCCCTGATCCAGCGGTGGCTCCCGCCTGCGGACGTGTCTCGCCAGACCACCTGGCCCCGTCCCACCAGCGCAGGACCCCACGGCTGCGTGGATCGGGATACCAGTCAGGCGCAGGGTTCCCGGCCATAGCACCGGAATGATATCGGCGCGAGCGCGGCGCCGCTCCCGCGCCGGATGCACCACGCACTAGAATATTCATTCGATAATACGCTATCCTGTGGCCATGCCTGCGTACCTTCCGCCTGGCTGGCCGGCCGGGGTGCATCCGCCGGGCAGCGAAGGGTTCGAGGCGACCGCGGTGGCCTGGCTGCTCGACGCGGTCCCTCCGGACTACCGGCTCTACGGGGTGCTGCGCAGGCACCCGGTGGCGCTGGCCACGATGGCCCGTCATCACCTGGCTGCGGCCGTGCAGGGGGCGCGCCAGGGGTACCGGATGGCCAGGACCGATCTGACCCAGACGCTGCCGCCGCACGCGGTGGACGCGGTGCTGGCCGCCTACCGCAGGGAAGGCCGCAGGCTGGTGGCTGCGGCGCGCGCTGTGGATGTGGTGGAGCGGGCGCTGCGCGGCGAGACGTTCCGGCCCGGGATGGATGCCAAGTAGGGCCGCCTGGCTAGAGCGCGCGCAGCACGAGCAGTGCCATGTCGTCGGCGGACGGGCCGGTACCGAAGTCGCTGACGCCCCGCTGGATCCGGGCCGCGACCGCGCCCGCGCTCAGCCCGGCGCAGTCGGCGAGCAGCCTGGCGAGCCCGTCGTCGTCGTCGAGCAGGCGGCCGTCCTCCCGGCGTTCGGTAACTCCGTCGGTGACGCAGAGCACCAGATCACCGGGGAACAGGAAGACGTCCTGCGCGACGAACGTGAGCTCATCGATCACCCCGAGCAGCGGCTGCGGCTCCGCGGCCGCCTCGGGGAACGGCGCGGGCCCGGCGCCGGTCCCGGACCGCAGCAGCAGCGGCAGCGGATGCCCGGCGCACACGAGCGATAGCCGGACCGCGGGCGCATCATCGCGCCCGTCGCCGGTGACGGTGCATATCTCGCCGTGGATGAGCGTGATGAACGTCGCCCCCGCGCCCTCATCCAGAAGCAGCCGGTTCAGCCGGTCGAGCACCGCGGCGATGCTGTATCCCTCACCGGCCAGGATGCGCAGGGTATGCCTGGCAAGGCCGGTCACCGCGGCGGCAGCAGGACCGGTGCCGCACACATCGCCGATGGTGAACCGCCAGCGGCCATCCCCGGCCGCGAAGACGTCATAGAAGTCGCCGCCGACCTCGTTGCCCTCACCGGCTACCTCATGCGCCACGGCGAGGTCGAGGCCGGGGATCTGCGGCACTTCGGGCGGCAGCAGGCTCCGCTGGAGCGCCCGGCTGGTCTCCTGCTGCCGTTCGTAGAGCTGCGCGTTGTCAAGCGCGAGCGCGGTCCGGCGCGCCAGGTCCTCGGCGAGATCGTTGACCTCCCTCGGCAGGCTGCCGCCGCGCGGCCGGCCAATCGTGAGGATACCGAGGCTCCGGCCGCGGGCGGAAAGCGGGAAGCACCAGGCCGAACCGGATGCCAGCTCTACCGCATCAGGCGGCAGCCCGGCGGGGTCATCGAGCGCGAGGGACCAGCTGCGACCGCCGCCGCGGGGCGGCACATCCGGCACCGCGATGGCATCGAGCAGCTGGGCCAGCGCATCGAGCCGGGACTCGTCGGCATGCCACACATAGGCCGGGCGATAAGCACCGGCGTCGTCGGCCAGCAGCACGGCGCACCAGGCCGCCAGCCGGGGCACGACCAGCTGCGCGGCAAGGGCGATGATCTTCTCCTGATCGAGCGTGCCTGCCAGCAGGTCGCTCGCCTCGGCAAGGAAACTGACCCGGCCGCGCCTGGCCCGCTCGAGTTCGCCCAGCCTGGACCGCTCCAGGGACAGCGCCATCCGGTCGGCGACCCGCTGTAGCCGGGCCGAGTCGCCCTCGCTAAAGCGATCAGGCTCGCCAGACGCCGCCGCAAGGATCCCGGTAACCCTGCCCTCTACCAGGAACGGGACCGTCATGACCGACCGCGATGCGATGCTCTGCGCCTGGGAAGCATGCCCGGCAAGAGCGTCAAGCACCGCCGGCGGCCCGAGCCCGGCGGCCGCGCGCATCCGCAGTTCTCCGTCTTCGTCGGCGACGAGCGCGTAGGCGGCGTCCGCGTCCACCGCGTCACGCGCCGTCTCGACCGTGTGCCTGAGCAACTCGTCGTAGCCGAGCTTCCCCAGGTCCAGCCGATGGGTCAGGGGCCCGCTGTCATGCGCGTCAACCCCGTCGAGGAGAAGGTCGTCCGGCTCGCCACCGGCCCTGTCGTGCAGGGCCAGCACGTCCGGCGCACCGCTCAGGGCGCCGTTGCCGTCGGCCGGGTAATCAGCGAACATGATCCTGAACCACACCGACTTCGCGGTGCGCGCGTAGGTTACCCCCCACGCCGTCGCGAGCGCGGACGGCAGCATCAGCCCTCGTCCGCTGGTGCGGTCGGCGGGATCCCCAGCGGGCTGCCGCGCGACGTTGAGCGCGCGGGCCGGATGCCTGTCCCGCACGGCCACCTCGACCGCCCGGCTGCCCATCCTGCAACTGACCTGGACTTGCGTGCCCGCGTGCACCACGGCATTGGTGACCAGCTCGCTCGTCAGCAGCACCGCGTCATCTACCAGCCCGGATGCCTGGGCAGCAGATCCTGGCACGCCCCACGACCACAACGTCTCGCGGACGAAACGGCGAGCCTGCGCGGCGGCGGCAGGCTCGGGTTCGTACGTGGCGGTCGCTATCGGTTCGTCAGGTTCCTGCACATCCCCCTCGTGGGGTTTCAGTTGACTGCCCGCTTTCGGTCATGGCCGGTGCTTCCATCGTGACAGACTTGTGACATCCATAGCCTAGAGAGCAAACACCTGCCCGCGGAGCTGTTCCGGCCGGAAGGTCGCGACCAGGTTGCGCGGAGGGAGATCATTTATGGTTAGGCCTGCGTCCCAGGAGCATTCCGCAGTGCGTTACACCGACGCCGATCTCGAACCGGTGCGAGCCGCGCTGGCGGCGCTCAGCGACGGCAACTTCCGGCCGCGGGCACGGCGGGCCGAGGACTTCCGGCACGGTGAGAGCGCCATGCTCTCGCAGATCGGCACCCTCGTCGATGAGGTCGCGGCCCAGCTCTCCATGCTCAACTCGGAGGTCACGCAGAAGTCCACCCAGGTCCGCGACATCGCCGTGGTCACCACCGCGGTGGCCCGCGGCGACCTCACCCGCAAGGTCACGGTGGATGCGCAGGGCGAGATGCTCGAGCTGAAGCAGACCGTGAACACGATGGTCGACCAGCTGTCCGCATTCGCCGACGAGGTCACCCGGGTCGCCCGCGAGGTCGGCACCGAGGGCAGGCTCGGCGGCCAGGCACACGTCCGCGGCGTCTCCGGAGTGTGGAAGGACCTCACCGACAACGTCAACTTCATGGCCAGCAACCTCACCAGCCAGGTGCGCAACATCGCCCAGGTGACCACCGCGGTGGCCGGCGGCGACCTGAGCAAGATGATCGACGTCGACGCCCGCGGCGAGATCCTGGAGCTGAAGACGACCATCAACACGATGGTCGACCAGCTGTCCGCGTTCGCCGACGAGGTCACCCGGGTCGCCCGTGAGGTCGGCACCGAGGGCAGGCTCGGCGGACAGGCCGAGGTGGGCGGGGTGTCCGGAACCTGGCAGCGGCTGACCGAGAGCGTGAACGGCCTGGCCAGTAACCTCACCACGCAGGTCAGGGCTATCGCGGCGGTGGCGAGCGCGGTCGCGGAGGGGGACCTCACCCAGTCCATCGCGGTGCAGGCCCGCGGCGAGGTTGCCGAGCTGAAAGACAACATCAACCTGATGGTCGCCCACCTGCGCGACACCACCAGGGCGAATCGCCAGCAGGACTGGCTGAACACCAACCTGGCCAGGATTTCCGGCCTGATGCAGGGTCACCGCGACCTGCTCCAGGTGGCGCGGCTGATCATGAGCGAGCTGACCCCGCTGACCTCGGCTCAGTACGGGGCCTTCTACCTGTCCGCGCATTCGGCGGTCGAACTGCCCGGGGAATCGGTGCCCGGCCA
This sequence comes from Actinomycetota bacterium, assembly GCA_003168255.1. GTDB lineage: Bacteria > Actinomycetota > Actinomycetes > Streptosporangiales > Streptosporangiaceae > PALSA-505. The sequence continues at coordinate 3,818 of PMSU01000209.1, read as the reverse complement.
GGGCGGGCTTCAGGAGGGACCGGCGACACCCTCGGGTCAGCAGCCGATCGAAGGTGAGCAGGAGTTCACCAGGATCGCCACATACGGCTTCCGCCGGGGCGGCGTCAGCCACTTCACCGTCGGCGAAGGGCTGGCCGGCCAGGCCGCCCTGGAGCGCAAGCGCATCCTGATCCGGGACGCGCCGGCTGGCTATCTCACTGTCGGCTCGGGACTCGGCGAGGCGAGCCCGGTCAGCCTCGTGGTGCTGCCGATCACCTTCGAGGGCCGGGTGCTCGCCGTGCTCGAGCTCGCGTCGCTGCATCACTTCGACGACGAGCAGCTGGCGTTCTTCGATCAGTTCGTCCCGACGATCGGCGTCACCATCAACACGATCATGACGAACTCGCGCACAGAGGCCCTGCTGGGTCAGTCTCAGCGCCTCACCACCCAGCTACAGGAGCGGTCCGACGAGCTACAGCGCCAGCAGGCCGAGCTCCGCAGGTCCAACGCGGAGCTCGAGGAGAAGGCGGCGCTGCTCGCCAAGCAGAACCGAGCCATCGAGGTGCAGAACTTCCAGATCGAGCAGGCCCGCCGAACGCTCGAGGAGCGGGCCCAGCAGCTGGCAACCTCGTCGCGGTACAAGTCGGAATTCCTCGCCAACATGTCGCACGAGCTGCGCACGCCGCTGAACAGCCTGCTCGTGCTGGCCAAGCTGCTCGCCGAGAACCCGGACGGGAACCTCACCGCCAAGCAGGTGGAGTTCGCCCGGACGGTGCATGAGGCAGGCTCGGATCTGCTTCAGCTGATCAACGACATCCTCGACCTGTCCAAGGTTGAGGCCGGCAAGATGGACGTCCAGCCCACGGAGCTCTCGCTCAGCACGCTGGTGGAATATGTGCATGCCACGTTCCGGCCGATGGCGGCCGACAAGGACCTGACCTTCGATGTCGAGGTCTCACCCAACGTGCCCGGGCTGCTGTACACCGACGAGCAGCGACTACAGCAGATCCTGCGCAATCTGCTGTCCAACGCGGTGAAGTTCACCTCATCCGGCGGCGTGCTGCTGCGCATCACCCGGTCAGAGGGGGTCGCCTTCACCGGGCCGCTGCGCAGCGAGCCCGAGGTGATCTCGTTCTCGGTGTGCGACACCGGCATCGGGATCGCCGCGGACCAGCTTCGCCTCATCTTCGACGCCTTCCGGCAGGCGGACGGGACCACCAGCCGCCGTTACGGCGGCACCGGCCTCGGGCTGTCCATCAGCAGGGACATCGCTCGTGTGCTCGGCGGCGAGATCCGGGCCGACAGCCGGCCAGCGCACGGCAGCACGTTCACCCTCTACCTGCCGATTCGCGGCATACCCGAGGGGGGCGAGGTGAGCCATCCCGGATCTCCGGCAAGCCTTCCGAACGAAGCCCCGGGACCCGCCGTGCCCCCGCCGGACACGATGGCGGTGCCCGACGATGCGCTGGCGGGGGTCAAGGTGCTCATCGTGGACGATGACGTGCGGAACGTCTTCGCGCTGACCAGCGTCTTCGAACGCTGCGGCGCGGAGGTCCTGTACGCCGAGAACGGCCGCGAGGGCATCGACGTGCTCGAGCGAAACGAGGACATCGCACTCGTCCTGATGGACGTTATGATGCCCGAGCTCGACGGATACGCGACCACGGAGGCGATACGGCGGATGCCGCAGTTCGCGGACCTGCCCATCCTCGCGGTGACCGCGAAGGCGATGAAGGGCGACAGGGAGAAGACCATCGCCGCCGGCGCGTCCGACTACATCACAAAGCCCGTGGACACCGGGCATCTGCTGGGCGTCATGCGGAGCTGGCTGCAACGCGCCGCCGCGCGGTGAGAGGCCGCGCGGTGAGCGGCCGCGCGGTGAGCGGCCGCGCGGTGAGCGGCCGCGCGGTGAGCGGCAATCCAGCGTACGCCGAAGGGAGCTCGTGACGTTGACAACGAAACCCAGGATCCTGCTGGTTGACGACCGCGCAGAGAACCTGACCGCGCTTGAGGCGATCCTGTCGTCGCTGAATCAGGTCCTCGTTCCGGTGCGCTCCGGCGATGCCGCCCTCAAGGCGCTGCTCACCGGCGACTTCGCGGTTATCCTGCTCGACGTTGTGATGCCGGGGATGGACGGCTTCGAGACAGCGGCGCACATCAAGCGGCGGGCCAAGACCCGCGACATTCCGATCATCTTCCTGACCGCGGCCAGCTCGGAGCCCGACTACGCGTTCCGCGGATACGCGGCCGGCGCGGTCGACTACATCGCCAAGCCGTTCGATCCATGGGTCCTGCGCGCCAAGGTGTCGATCTTCGTCGAGCTCTACACGAAGAACCTCCAGCTGCATGAACAGGCTGAGCTGCTGCGCACGCAGCTGGCCAGCGCGCCCGGCCTCGCCGAGGGCGGTGCGGCAACGAGACTCGGAACCGACGAGGCGGGCGACCCTCTCGCTGTCGGCACTGCTGTCGGCAGTGCCGCCGGCACTGCCGCCGGAGCCGAGCCGCTGCTGACCGAGCTGTCCGGGCGGCTTGCCGCCGTGGAGGACCTGGTCGCCGTCATCTCGGGGCAGGCCGCATCGGGTGGCGATCCCGTCATGACTGACTGCACCGTGCGGCTGGAACACCGCGTCGGCAGGCTCCGGGACGCACTGGACGCGCTCCGGGTGGGCAGCTAGCCGCGTCGTGCGTGGCTGCCGGGGGGCGACTGCCGGGAGGGCGACTGCCGGGGGGGCGGCTACCGGGGGGGGCGGCTGCTGGGTGGGGTGCCCGGCCGCGCGGCGACCCGGATGAGCACTTCCGGCGGCTCTGGCGTCACGGTCACCTTCGCAGGCTCAGGCGACGCCTTCGGCAGCGGCGGCCGTTACCAGGCGTGCATCCACCTCCGTGGCCACGCAGACCAGGACGCCGTGCTGATGGACTGCGGCGCCACCTCGCTGACTGCGCTGCGGAGCCTGCGCCTCGATCCTGGCGAGATCGCCGCGGTGTTCGTCTCTCACTTGCACGGGGATCACTTCGGCGGGTTGCCGTTCCTCATCCTCGACGGCCAGTTCACCCATCGCACCAAGCCGCTGACCATTGCCGGCCCGCCGGGGATAGCCCGCAGGCTCTCCGAGGCCATGGAGTGCCTGTTTCCGGGCTCGTCTGCCGTATCCCGCCGGTTCCGCGTGGACATCGTGGAGCTTGCCCCCGGGGCGGCCAAAACCGTGGCCGACGTGCAGGTCACCGGCTGGGAGGTCGATCACCCCAGCGGCGCTCCGGCGCTCGCGCTACGGCTCGGGCTCGGTGACCGGGTCATCGCCTACACCGGCGATACCGCCTGGACCGATGTCCTCCTTGAGGTCGCCGCCGGCGCGGACCTGCTCATTGCCGAGGCCTATCGCATGGACAAGAACATCCGCTACCACCTCTGCCACGCCGACCTGGCTGCCCGCAGGCACCTGCTCGCCAGCGGGCGCATCGTACTGACCCACATGGGGGCCGAGGTGCTCGGCCGACTGGACCAGGTCTCGTTCGAGACCGCCCACGACGGGCTGGTCCTGGCCATCTGACACGGTTCTCGGGCGAGGTGACACCGGGAGGGATGTCTGAGACAGACGGGGCAGGTGGGGCTGGCGGACACGCCTCGCGGGGCGCGCAGAGGACAGGGTCAGACATGAATGCGGCGTTACCTACCACCGATGGGGGGCTCTGCCACATTCATCGCCCGGGCAGGCGGCATGAAGGCCCCCGCAGAAGGGACCGCACCCCCGGCCAGACCCGTCGATGTGGAATTACCTACCACCGGTGGTAGGCGCTGCCACATCGACGACATTCGCCAGGGGGCAACGGGAGCCCGGGGG
>PMSU01000198.1 GCA_003168255.1 Actinomycetota bacterium | reverse complement strand
GCACCCGAGCGCGCGGCGCAGGGCTGCGGCTCCGGCCGCGCGGGAGCGGGGGGTGCGCCGTCACGCCCCGGCCGTCCGGGCGCCGCGGGCCGTGCCCGCGCAGGCCAGCACGACGCAGCCGATGGCGACCCACTCGCCGGGCCGCAGAACCTCGCCGAGCATGACCAGCCCTGCCAGCGCGGCCACCGCTGGCTCCAGGCTCATCCAGATGCCGAACACCCCGGCCGGGATGCGGCGCAGCGTCTCGAGCTCCAGCCGGTAGGGGATGACCGAGGAGAGCAATCCGATGCCGATCCCGATCGCGATCACGCCAGGCCGCAGCAGCACCGTGCCGCCCGCGATCACGGCCGTCGGCGTCACCAGGACGGCGGCGACGATCATGGCGATGACCAGCCCGGACGATCCGCTGAACCGCCGCCCTGTGGCCGAGCTGAGCAGGATGTACGCCGCCCAGCACGCGGCCGAGACCAGGGCAAAGACGACGCCGGCCAGCTCCAGCCCGTGACCGCCGCGCGGCAGCGCGGTGCCAGGGCCGCCGCGGCTGAGCAGCACCACGCCACCCAGCGCCAGCGCCACCCACAGCAGGTCGATCAGCCGTCGCGACGTGGCCACCGCGACCGCCAGCGGCCCGAGAAACTCGATGGTGACCGCGATGCCCAGCGGTATCCGGGCGAACGCCTGATAGATCGAGAAATTCATGATCGCAAGAATGAGGCCGAACGACACGACGACAACCCAGTCGCGCCAGGCCGGCCGCGGCGCGCGTCCGGCCACCGCGGCGCGCAGGCCAGGTCCGCCTGCTATGGCCAGCACGATGGCGGCCGACCACAGCCGCAGCCCGGTCACCGCGGCGGCCGGGACCTCCCCGAACATCCGCCCGGCCAGCCCAGCGCCGACCTGCAGCGACACGATTCCGGTGCAGGCAAGCAGCGACGGCGGTGCGGCATCAAGCAGGCCACGCGGCCGGTGCCTGGTGGCGCGAAGCTCACTCACTCCCAGCGGAACGTGCGGGCGGCGAGCGTGATGCCGACGACCGCCCAGATGGCCAGCACGGCGAGATCGGCGGCCGGCGGGCCGCCGGCGTTCTGCAGCACGCTATGCAGCCCGTCGGACAGCGCGCCCGAAGGCAGCAGCTTGAGCGGGCCGCGCGCCCCGGCCGGGAACTTGTTCAGCGAGAACAGCACCCCGCCCACCCCGAGCAGGATGAGGTAGACGAGGTTGGCGGCGGCCAGGGTGGCCTCGGCGCGCAGCGTGCCGGCCATCAGCAGGGCGAGCCCGCTGAACGCCGCCGTTCCGACGACGGCGAGCAGCACCGCCCAGGCAGCACCGGCCACTGTCGAATGCGGCCGCCAGCCGAGCGCAAGGCCCACTCCGATAATGATCACCGCTTGCAGCAGCTCGACCGCGATGACCGTGACCGTCTTGGCAGCGATCAGCCCCACCCGGGACAGCGGCGTGGCGCCGAGGCGCTTCAGCACGCCGTAGCGGCGCTCGAACCCGGTGGCGATGGCCTGACTGGTGAACGCGGTGGACATGATGGCAAGCGCGATGATCCCCGGCACCAGGAAATCCACCCGAGGCTGCCGCGTGTCAGCGCCGATGTTGACGAACGATTCCCGGCTGAAGGCGATGAGCAGCAGTACCGGGATGATCAGGACGAGCAGCAGTTGCTCGCCGTTGCGCAGCAGCGTCCTGGCCTCAAGCGTTGCCTGCGCCGCGATCATGCGTGGCAGCGGCGCCGCGCCCGGAGCAGGCACGAACGGCGAAGGCTCCGCGGCCGCGGCTGGCCTGGCATCGGCCGCGGGAGGCACGGTCATGAGCGGAGATCCCTGCCGGTCAGCTCGAGGAAGACATCCTCCAGGGTGCGGCTCTCCACCCGCAGATCCTTGGCCAGTACGCCGTGCTCGGCGCACCAGGCGGTGACCGCGGCGAGCAGCTGGGGATCCACCCGGCCCTGCACCTCGATCACGTAATAGCCCTCGGGCGATTCCTTGGCGGCGGTGCCACCGGGCAGCGCGGACAGCAGGCTGTCGGTGCTCAGTCCCGGCTGTGCCCTGAACCTGAGCTGGCCCGCGGTGCCAGTGAGCTCGGCCGGAGTGCCTTCCGCGACGAGTTGGCCGTGATCCATAATGGCCACGCCATCCGCCAGCCGTTCGGCTTCCTCCATAAAATGCGTGGTCAAGACGACGCTGACGCCCGCTGTCCTTAGTTCCGTGATCAGGTCCCAGGTGGCGTGCCTGGCCTGCGGATCGAGGCCGGCCGTCGGCTCGTCGAGGAAGACGAGTTCCGGCCTGCCGATAACGGCGGCCGCAAGCGAGAGCCGCTGCTGCTGGCCGCCGGACAGGCGCCGGCACGGGACACCGGCGCAGGCGGTAAGGCCGAGCCGGTCGAGCAGCCCGGCCGGATCCACCGGGCGGGCGTAAAAGCTTGCTATCAGCCGCAGGTAGTCGCCTGCCCTGACCGCCTGCGGCAGGCCACCGGACTGGAGCATGACGCCGACCCTGGGCGCGAGCGCACGGACGTCGCGAGCCGGGTCCAGGCCGAGCACGCGTACCGTGCCCTGGTCCGCGCGCCGGTAGCCCTCGCAGATCTCGATTGTGGTGGTCTTGCCCGCGCCGTTCGGACCGAGCAGCGCGGTAACCTTCGCCCGGTCTGCGACGAGGTTCAGCCCGTCCACCGCGGTCGCGCTCCCGTAGCGCTTGACCAGGCCGGTGACCATGACGGCCGGAGGGCTACTGCTCACGGGAACCGAGTCTATGGGCGGTTACCGCTGGGTCAGGCTGCCGCCCCCGCCAAGGACTTCGCGGCGGCGACCAGGGCCCGGAACAGCCGCGGGTCGGTCCCGGCCTCGGGATGCCACTGGACACCCAGCGCGAACCTCTGCCCGGTTTGCTCGGGCGCGGCAAACTCGACCGCTTCGATGACCCCGTCGGCTGCCCAGGCGGTGGCGATCAGGCCGTCGCCAAGACGGTCGATGCCCTGGTGGTGGTGGGTGGGCACCGGCAACTCGTCGAGCTGTCCCGCGCCACCGAGGATGCCGGAAAGCTGGCTACCTGGAGCGACCCTGACCAGGTGTGACCCGTAGGACCCGGGAATCGGGCAGTGTCCGTCATGGCCGACCACGCTGGGCAGGTGCTGGTGCAGCGTGCCGCCGAGGGCCACGTTCAGCACCTGCATGCCGCGGCAGATGCCGAGCAGCGGCAGCCCTCGCTCGAGAGCCGCCGACACGAGCGCGAACTCGGCCGCGTCGCGCTCGGGCCGGATCCCGCCGGTCTCCGGATGAGGTGCGGCCTCGAACTCGGCCGGGTCGATGTCGCCGCCGCCGCAGAGAATGAGCCCGTCCAGTCGCAGCGCTGCGTGCTCGATGCCGGGGAAGGGGGGCAGCAGCACCGGGATGCCGCCGGCTGCGGCGACGCTGTCCCCGTAGCGGCGCGGCAGCAGCAGGGCCGGGGTATCCCAGGTGCCCCATTGCGCCCGTTCGGTGTACGAGCTGATCCCGATGACGGGGCGGCCGCCCCGTGCGTGCCCGTTGTCGGTTCGCTGGTGCGGATCTGCGAACCGCGTCGCCTCGACTGTCATGATCACCGAGGTTACCCGGGGAGCACTGGCGCCCGTGACCACTACCGGGAAGTCACCCAGCCAGTCAGGGCCGCGCCGCCAGCACTTCATGATCGCGAAGGCTTAGGCGCGGGATAGGGGGATCGAAGGATACCTTCGGGGCGGCTGTGGCTCGGCTGGTGGTGGCCGGGTCGCGGCCGGCCTGGGGGCACGGCGCGGGCCGGGGTTTCATGACGCGGGGTTGTTCTCGTCGTCTCCGCAGAGGGCGCGCAGGATGGTTTGGGCGTCGGCGGGCGGCTCGGAGTCGGAGTCGGCTTCGGGGGCTTGGGCGTATCCCTTGAGGTAGCCGTAGTAGGTCCAGACTGGCCGTTGCCAGGACACCTCACCGGTGAGGTAGTTGATGTAGATCCGGCCCCTGTCGGGGTTTCGTGGGTTGCTGATGACGAGTTCGTGTCGCCGCTGGCGTATGTCCAGGCCAGAGCCGGCGAGCATGTCCCGTGCCAGGGCATGGAGGATGTTCGCTGCCCGGCACAACCGGACTGTGTCCAGGTCAGCCGGTGCTTGCGTCTCCATTTATGTTGTCCCCCTCCTGGGCTGCGCCATGGGCCAGCCCAGGGCGCGGCGCTGGAGCGTTCCGCTTTGGAGCCGGCCCGCGTGATCNNACGGAGTGACGCGATCACGCGGGCCGGGGACTCACTCGCCGGCGTGCCGCCCGTGCGGATGCTGCCCTGGCCTGGCGCGGAATCGGTGCTCGGCTTCGTCCATGCGGGGGATGAGGGCATCCGGGTAGCTGGCGTGCACGAGCATCCGGCGGTCCATGTCGAACAGGGGGTAGGCCCAGAACAGCCGCGAGTAGCAGCCCCAGATGACGAGCCATTGCGGGCGGATCTGGTTGATCTTCTCGGCGATGGCGCGGCATGCGTTGTCGTCCGCCGGTTCCACGGGCTGGTTCCTCTTGTCTGCTCCGCTGATGTGATCAGCTCCGCCGGCCCTGTGGTGGGCGGCTGTGCGTTGAGGGATCCCGCACGTCTGGAGGGCCGTCCGGCGCGGCTGGTGGTGACTGGCATCGGTGTTACTCGCCAGAGGTGGTGGCGAGGACGCGGGCCAGTGTCTGGGCGGCGTCGGCGGGGTCGTCGGTGTCGGTGAGCTTCTGCGCCCAGCTGTACCAGTAGGCCCCGGCCTGGGCGTAGATCCGTTCGTTCAAGACGGTGGCCTGGGGGTTCCGTACGTGGAGGTAGGGCAGTTTGCCGGGCGGGGTGCATAGCTCGGCGTGGAGGCCGTGGGGGGCTAGTTCGGTGGCGAGGCGTTCTAGTTCGGCTTGCTCGGGGTCGGTGTCGTGGGCTGAGGTGGGCATCGTTGCCTCCGTTTGCGGTTAGAGCGCGCCGAGGGTGAATTCGGCTTGGCGGGCGTGGGTGCAGGGGAACGGGCACCGGCAGAGCCGGCAGCGCCCGTTGTCGTTGGTGTGGGCGTCAATTCGCTGGATAGCGGCGGCGCGGAGCCGGTCGAGCGGGGTGCGAACGGAGGGGTGGGCCGTGCTGGCTGGGCCAGGTGCGGGCGGCTGGCTGGCAGATCGCTGTGTGTAGTCGGCCAGGGAGGTGCGGGTGACTGGGTCGTACACTGGGTTCTCCCGTAGCCTTTGGGTGGAATTGACGGAGTGTTCTGGTCGTGGTGCGCTGTGTAGCTGCGAAACAGCATGTGACCTGGCTCATACGCAGCGCTATGACCTGGTGTATTCAGCCGTCTTCAATGTGATCGTGGGTCTGATCTGGTGACTGATACGGGTGGGAAGCTGAGAGCCGCGCGGGAGGCTGCGGGGCTGAGTTTGTCGGAGGTTGCGACCCGTACGCATTACACGCGTGGTCATCTGAGCAATGTCGAGACTGGGAAGCGTGCGGCGAGCCCGGATGTGGTGCTTGCTTACGAACGCGTGCTGGGAGAAGACATGGACCGAGGCCGCCGGGGTGTGCTGGCGGGGATTGCCGCGAGCGTGGTTGCGCCTGCGGCGACGGCGGAATTGCTGCGCCGGGGGTTTGCTGCGGCGATCGGTGAGCGTCCGTCGCTGGATGAGTGGCAGTCGCGGGTGGAGGAATACGGCTGTGACTACATGACGGTTGGGGCGGGTGAGTTGCAGTCCCGTCTGGCGGGGGATCTGGTGGTGCTCCAGCAGCAGCTAGAGGGGCCGGAGCGGTGGTCGGTGGCGGCGCGGTTGCTGGCGCTGTATGCCAAGACGACGCCGGGTGCGGGGAATTCCTCGCGCTGGTACAGCCTGGCGGTGACGGCGGCTGACCGGTCGGAGGATTTGTCGTCGCGGGTGTGGGTGCGGGGTCGGGCGGCGCTGGCGATGGCTTATGAGGGCAAGGGCCTGACGACGGCGGGCAGGCTGGCGCGGCAGGCGGTTGCGCTGTCGGATGAGCCGTCGCTGGGTCGGCTGAACGCGGTGATCGCGATGGCGCATGTTGCCGGGGCGCGGGGGGATACCGAGACGGCGTACCGGATGCTGGACGAGGGTAGGCGCGTGTTTGATGTGGCGGGGTCGTCGGAGCAGGTGTCGGACTATGCGATCCCGGAGTGGCGGCTGCATACGTTCACGTCGATGTTGCTGTCCCGGATGGGTGATGAGCGGGGGGCGGTGGAGGCCCAGGATGCTGCTGACCGGACCCGGCCTGCGACGCTGCCGCGTTTCGCGACGCATATTCAGATGCACCGGGGGCTGATGATGGCCAAGGCCGGGGACGTGAAGGGCGGCATCGCCCACGCCCGGCGGGCACTGGACAACCTGCCGGTGAGCCGGCAGAGCCTGACACTGCGGCTGCTGATGGATGAGGTGGAGCAGGCCCAGCCGGCGTGATCACTCTGGGGCTAAGCACCTGGGCCGGGTTGGTCTGACATCGTGGCCGCCGCGAGCGTTCCGCTTGAGGGCAGTGCGGATGATGTCGATGCTACGGGGGGCGGTAGCTCGTCCGCCCCGTTGTACACGTCGACGCTGCGCTTGGCGCATAGGTCGAAGAAGGCCATGAGGTCGGCTGGGTTGTCGCTGACCTGGGCGAGCATGTCGATCATCACGCAGTCGAGGAGGCCAGCGCGGATGTATTCGACTAGGGTCCTCATAGCTGAGGCTGGCCGGTTGGACGCCTGAGAGCCGGTGTCGATGTAGATGGTTGGTTCTGGCCAGCCAAGGCGGTGAGCGGTTCGGAGCAGGTGTGCGCGCTCGTACTCGATCTTTTGGGCTTGCCTGCGGCCGGCGGGGTAGCACACGCGTGCGTAGGCGGCGGGCCTGGTTGGGGCAGACTTGGCCATGGTGAGATTCTGCCCCCGGGCGTGTCGAGTGGCGACCGGAGGTCATGCCGATTCAGGCTGCGCCCGTAAGGGCACCGTGGGTCTTGGTTTTGGCCTGGTGCGCCGGCTGGGAGGCCCGTCAGGGCCGAGTAGCGGGTTTCGGCGTGCCGGGGGCGGGTGGGTGG
>PMSU01000051.1 GCA_003168255.1 Actinomycetota bacterium | reverse complement strand
GGCATCCCCCCAGCCGACCGCCCAGACCTGCATGCCTGGTTCCAGGTGCTGCTGACCGGATGGGCGGGCGAGCCGCCAGCCGAGGCCGTCGACGCATCCGACAAGATCGTGGCCTACCTGCGCGAGCTCGTCGACACCAAGCGGCGAAACCCGGCCGAGGACCTGGTCAGCGTGCTGGTCGCCGCCGGCGACGACGGGCTCACCACCCAGGAGTTGCTGTCGACCCTGTTCCAGCTTGTCGTGGCCGGCCACGACACCACGGCCAGCCTCATCGGCAATGGGGTGGTGGCCCTGCTTGATCATCCTGACCAGCTGCGGGCGCTGCTGGCTGACCCTGGGCAGCTTCCTGCCGCGGTAGACGAGCTCATCCGGTTCACCGCCCCAGTCCCGCATGCCACGTTCCGGGTCACAGCCGAGCCGCTGACGGTCGGCGGCGTGGCGGTCGCCGGGCACGAACAGGTACTGGTGTGCCTTGGCTCGGCCAACCGCGACCCGGGCCGCTTCCCCGCCCCCGACGTCCTCGACATCGGCCGCAACGACGGGCCGAACCTCGGCTTCGGCCACGGTGCGCATTACTGCCTCGGCGCGCCCCTGGCCCGGCTGGAAGCCCGGGTCGCTTTCGAAACCCTGCTCGGGCGTCACCCCGGCCTGAGGCTCGCGGTCGACCGTAACGCGCTCGCCTGGGCGCACGGCGACGGCCTCGTGCTGCGCGGCCTCGTCTCGCTCCCCATAGTCCTCGGTCCGGGCCCGGCACCGGGCTGAATGACCATCCCATCGCGCCGAGATCAAGTCCGAATCAAAGGAGACACCGATGACCATCACCGACCGTCCCGTCGAGAACGGCGTGAACGTCCAGGCCCTGCTCGATGCCCGCAACGCGCTGTCGGCCGCGCCGGAAGCAGCGCAGTTCACCTGGCGGGCCAGCTGCACCTGGCGCAACGGCACGCACAGCCACTCCACCGTGGCTAGCTTTGCCGGCCTCGGCGCCGAGCAGCAGCACCGCACGACATATGAGTTCGACACCGACCATCCCGAGTGCTTCGCGTCCGAGGACAACGGCGCCACGCCGGTGGAGTTCGTCCTGGTCGGCCTTGCCGGGTGCCTGACCGCAGGCGTCGCCGCGGTGGCCCAGCACCGGGGCATCCAGCTCCGCTCGGTCACCGCCACGATCGACGGCGCGATGGACATCCTGGGCATCCTCGGCGCCGACCCTGACGTGCGCAACGGATTCGAAGCGATCACCGTCCGGTTCGCCATCGAGGCCGATGCCTCCCGTGACGACCTTGAGGCGCTGATCGCCCAGTCGCAGAAACGCTCGGCGGTCTTCGACGTCGTGGCCAACCCGACGAACGTGCTCGTCGAGCTGGCCTGAGCCTAACGACCACGGCCCAGCCGCCCGCATGATGCAGACCACGGCAGTCGTCATCGGCGCCGGCCACGCTGGCCTGGCCATGAGCCGCCGCCTCACCGAACGCTCCATCGACCACGTCGTCCTCGAGCGCGGTGAGGTGGCGAACTCGTGGCGAACCCAGCGCTGGCCCAGCCTGCGGCTGTTCACCCCCAACTGGCTCACCCGGCTGCCCGGCTACGACTACGCCGGGGATGACCCCCGCGGCTACATGCCCGCCGCCGGCGTCGTGGCCACTCTCACCCGCTACGCCCGCCTCGCCGCCGCACCGGTGTGCACCGCCACGACGGTGCACACGGTGCGCACCACACCGGGAGGCTTCGAGATCCAGGCCAACGACGAAATGCTTCACGCCCGGGCCGTGGTGCTCGCGACCGGGGCGTGCGCCCGGCCAGCGATCCCTGCTGTCACCGGCGCCGTCCCCCGGTCGATCACGACGCTCACCCCGCTCACCTACCACGATCCCAGCCAGCTCCCCGACGGCGGCGTGCTCGTCGTCGGAGCGTCAGCCACCGGCGTCCAGCTCGCCGGCGAGATCCACCGATCCGGGCGCCCAGTGACCCTGGCCGTCGGCGAACACGTCCGGCTGCCCCGCCGCTACCGCGGCCGCGACATCTTCTGGTGGCTGGAAATCATGGGAGTGCTCGCCGAACGCTACGACCAGATCGATGACCTCACCCGGGCCCGCCACCTGCCTTCGCCGCAACTCACCGGAACCCCCGAGCCAGCCGCCACCGACCTCAACACGCTCACCGCGCAGGGGATCCGCCTCGTCGGCCGCCTCGGCCGCATTAGCGACGGGGTCGCCCAGTTCTCCGGGTCGCTCCGCAACACCTGCACCCTCGCCGACCTGAAGATGAACCGTTTCCTCGCCAGAGCCGACAACTGGGCAAATGCGCACGGCTTGGGCGACGAACTCCCGCCAGCGCACCGCCTCTCACCCACGCAGGTCGATCCCCTCACTCCCCTGGAGCTGGACCTGACCAGCGGAGAGATCACCACGCTGCTGTGGGCGACAGGCTTCAGGCCCGATCACTCCTGGCTGGACATCCCCGTCCGTGACCACGCCGGCCACATCCGCCACGACGGCGGGGTGGTCACCAGCGCCCCCGGGCTCTACCTCCTCGGCATGCCGGTACTCCGCACCCGCGCCTCCACCTACATCCACGGCGCAGTCACGGACTCCGAAGCCCTCGGCGCCCACCTGCACTCCTTCCTCAACAGCCAGCTCCGCTGACAACCTGTTGCGATGCCTGGTAGGCATCGGTACTCGACACTTCCTCTTCTACCGGGACCCCCCCCTCGCACCGGCACTTCAGGCCGTTGGTCCACGGCCTCGGCGACCCGCGAACAGAGGCACCCGAGCGCGTGCGCAAAGCGACAGGCAAGGACATCTCCACCCTATGGACGCCAGTGACCCTCGATCAGGCCACGCTGTCAATCACTCAAGGGGAGGCCGCGACCGTCAGCAACAGCCTTCTCGGAGCCCTACTGCAGCCAGGAGCCGACCGACGCCCCGGAGACTCAGAAGACTGGAAACGCTATCTCACCGGAATTCGTGATCTACAAGATGTTCCCGCGCGCTGGACACAGCGGCGAGACATTAGGTTGCGAATCCGATCCCACCTCTCTGCGGCGATCGCATTTGGAAGAGTCTTCAATCAGGCTGCTGGCTGGCGAACAACCGTTCACGGCCGACACGGTGACGTTGGCCGCGCCGATCACGACGGCCATCCAGAACTACGCCTAGCGCTCGACAAGGGAGCGGCGTCAGGAGATGTATCTATTGAGATCGATCTTCTCGGAGTGAACGTCAGCGATCTCGCTTCCGATACCTTGAGCCAGCTCTCCGAACCTGCCACTAACCGCTTGTGCATATGACGGAAAGGCGGCAATCGGGATCTCCTGCCTCATGACATCGCCTCGATGACCATCGGGGCTGCGAACGCGATTCGAGACGCAGTATTCGACGTCCGCGCCGCCCGCGTCCACATGTTCTGCGCGTCGCCGGTCGAATTCGCCGTGCGCTTGGGCCACCGGCTCACCTCTCTCCACGCTGACCTGCACCTCTATGAGCGAGACGGGCACAGGTATGTGCCATCGTTGGTGATCCCCGCCACTGCGTAGCGGCCACCTAACCAGAATAGCGAGATGAACTAAATTAGCTCAGCCTGACCGGAACGTGACCTACCTCCTGATACGGGGGAGGAAGCTACCGACCTGAATTAATGAGAGGTCGGTAGTCGTAGATCCCATGGCAGCTGACTTCCGCTATCGCTAGGTCAGGGCCGCTGTCGGCCGTAATCGCCTCGCTTCCCAAGCTGATAATACGAGGCATATTCAGTCATCGGCCACATTGATAGAAACGCGCCTCAGCGCTATGATCCCAGGGCTGAGTCTCGATCAGTTCCAGTCCGTTATCGTTCTTCTCACCCTGGACTCCGTTTCCAACTTGCCTCCTGGCAGCCTCGGTGTTGTAGCATATCGGTATGCTGCATTCGTTGGCTTACGTTACTGCCTCCGTCTAATACGCCATGACAGCTCTTAGCTCCTTGATAACCAATGTCGCGGAAGCTCGGATGTCCGATATTACTCTTCCGTCATTCGCTGCGCGGGCAACGACTGGACTCCGTTCGATTATTAACTCTTGGTAGTCTCCCACCCTCAGCAGCCGCACATCGGTCGCTGAAAGAGCACATGTCCGACCATCACGGCGGATGCTGAAGATGTCGCCGGTCGTTATTCTAGGAACTGAGAGCCATTGGAGCAACAGATCTCTCAGCCGCAAGCATTTTTCTTCTAGAGATAGCTCCAGGTAGGCCATCGCTGGATTGTGTCTCCAGTCGACGGCAAGGCAGTATTTATAGGCGTTGTCCTTTAATATATCGAGCAGCTGAAAAAGAAATGGATCGTCTCTCCGTGCGGCTTTACTCTCCACTGCCACATAATCATTCAATGCATCAAGAGTCGAACGGCAAGTCGCAAAGATGACTTCATACTCGGCGAAATGGCTCTCGAAAGCCCGGCGGAGATGCGCATCACGTTGGGCGCTGGTACGTTGATAATATGAAAGAGCAAGAGCTGAGAGGGCTGTTACGAAACCACCGCTTATCGCACCGATCGCGGCAAAGGCGGCGCCGCTCACGGCTACCTACCTCACTTCGTGAAGTTGTGGAATTATAATAAATGTCCTTGTAACCCGTACATTTGGCAAGTTTTGAATGTTGTCCATAACCAGCTCGTGCAATGCCTGGACTGATGGCGTTTCGACCTTCGCGATAACGTCCGCTTCTCCGTACACGGCAGCGGCTTCCGTTACGAACTCTGGGTACTTTTCCATCAGCATGCGGACGACGTCGCCCGATTTATTTGCTGGCACAGTAATGAGCACGAACGCGGAGACTGCGGCTTGAGTCGTTGCCACGGAATACTCCTTGAAAACGTCGTAAGTTTAGACATCTCTTATTTTACCCCTTGTGAAATCTAACCGATGGGCGGTCCGTCTTTCTGAAAGTTGCTCGACAACCGCCACCTGAACGGCCCTTGAGCAGGTCCACAAGCCGTCCACAAGCCTCTTGGGTGCTACGGATCAGAAGGTGCGAAGGACCGCAGCAGTCCGTCGGCCGCATCCGCCTTTCGGCCGCTGGCGCTCCCATGGTGCGGATCGGCTTGCCATCGAACAACTCGCGACCATATTGCCTCCTGGCAGGTCATGAGGCCGATTCGTGAACGGATTTGTACACGGACGCCCCGAGATGGAACGGAACGTGTGAGGCACAGGCCCGCATCAGGCGACGCCGGTACGGTGTTTGCCGAGGCTAGGACGCTGGGCTGGATGGCCGGGATCTGCGGCAGGGTCGCCGGGCTGGTGGAGGCCAGCGGTTTCATGAACCGGGTGCGGACGCTGCTAAAGACGGCGCCGGCGGTGCATGCCGATGAGACCCGGCCCGCGCGGCGGGCCGGACCCAGTAGGTGCACCTGGCCTGCACCCGCTATCTGACCTGCATGCATACCGGTGACCGGTCTGCGGTCGGCGGGGTGCTGCCGGGTTATGAGGGCGTAATCGTCCGCGACGGCCACGCCGGGTACGGGCACTGACCAGTGGCCGCCACGCCCAGTCAGTCGCCGATGTCCAGCCCGGGGATCCGCACGCTGGGCAGGCTGAAGGCGGTGCCCAACGGGGATCGCACTCGTGAGCATGCGCGGGCGCTGTCGCCGAGGTACGCCAGACGTCTGGATTGTCGGCAAATTGTCGGAAATCCTGACTGGCGCCGTCCAACATCGATGACGGTGAGTTTGCATTGATCTACGCGTCCCGAGCTCGGCGGGCTGGATCACCTTGCCCGGCGGCAGGCGGAGGCATCGGGCATGGGTCGCCCACGCCAGGCTGCGCCGCCCAGTTTGGTACCGGCATGAACGGCTCGTTGCCCGTGCATCTCGTGGCAGTTATTTCTGACCGAACGGAGATCACTGAGCTATCGTCAACGCTGGTCAACACCGCGCGCAAGGATTGGATGACGCTGGACAACCTGTACACCGAGATGCCGTTGACCGAGGACTTCGCGCAGCCGCCGCTGCCCGCGTTCGGCGGCCGGGTGCGGTGCCGGTCCATCTACGCCGCGGCCGCGATGGAGGATCCGGTCGCCCGGCGGGTTATCCAGGTTTGCGCCGATGCGGGAGAGCAGGCCCGGCTGCTGCCGGAAGTCCCGATGAAGATGAAGCTCGCCGACCAGGCCACCGCTCTGCTGCCCCTCACCCAGGCCGGGACAGCAGGGGCACTGGTGATCCGGGCCCCCGTGATCATTAGCGCGCTGCGGGATTACTTCGAGTTGCTGTGGGAGCGGGCCACGCCGCTCAGGCCAGAGCGCACGGCGGCGCCCGATGGCCGGCTGGCACCGGCCCAGCAGAGGGTCCTGGAGCTCATGGCCGAAGGGCTGAACGACGACGCGATCGCGCGGCGCGCGGGACTGAGCACGACAACTGTCCGCCGGCATATCGCGGCCATCTTGAGCCGGCTGAGCGTCTCCAGCAGGTTCGCCGCCGGCGCCGCGGCTCAGCGGCGGGGATGGATCGGGTAGCGGCCGTTAGGCAGGAGGTTCTTCAGGGGCCGGTGTCCACCGGGGCCGCTGCGCAGGAGAACGGCAGGGGCGGGCGCGGCGGCGCTGCTGAACGTACAGCGCTACGGACACGAGGACTCCCAGGGCGAGGACAACCGCGACGGTGAGATAAGCCGCATCAGAGGGCCTGCCCGTCTCACGATGTTGGTCTTGCTGGGATGCTCCTCACGCAAGGGAACATCCTGCGGGTGACGTTGCGTCGACTGGGTTGCCGGGCACCTCACCTGGACCCGTGAACAGGGCCTGGTGGATTGTCACTCTGGGCGCGGATCGACGATGCGATGAGCAGGTGCAGTTGCGATCAGGAGGCTGCCTTAGGCCAGCGTGTGGACAGCGTCGCCGGAGCTGAAGGTGACCTTCTCAGTGTCCTTCTTCTTCCCTAGCGTGTTTGGGCAGCAGGAATACGAAGATGAAGGCGGCTGCCAGGGGGATGAGGCACACCCATGAGGTGATCCGGAGAGCGTCGGTCGCGGGGTGGTGTTTGAACATCGCGAAGAAGATGGTGCCGAGAACCGCAACGCCGAGCGAGGTCGACAACTGCTGCGAAGCTTCCATGACGCCGGCCGCCGATCCGACCTCGTTCATCTTGACCGCGGCCAGGATGAACTGTATGAGCTGGCCAAGCACGATGCCGACTCCCGCGCCGACCAGCAGCAGGCCGGGAACCAGGTCCCAGGTCGAGGCGCTGTGCACGCCAGTCAGCATCAGGGCGAGCGTGACAGTGCCAGCGGTGATGAACAGGATGCCGATGTGGAGCAAGTGGCGTCCGAGCTGCTTGACGAGCATGCCCGACACGAGCATGCCGGCGATCAGGCCGACGACCATCGGGGTCAGGGTCAGACCTGCGTGGATCGGCGACCACCCTTCGCCGAGTTGGCCGTACAGCGAGACGCAGAGCAAGAGTCCGCCGAAGGCGCCGAATAGGGACAGCATGACCGCGATGCCGCTGAGGTACATGCGGTTAGCAAAGAGGGATGGCTCGATCAAGGCGTTGTGGCTGCGGCGTCGCTCGTAGCGGACAAAGAGGTAGAGCAGGACCGCGCCGACCGCGAGGAGCGCGAACGTCCAGACTGGCCAGCCGTCGGCCTGGCCCTGGATGAGCGGGTAGATGATCGCCACGAGCGCCAGGCCGACGAGCCAGACGCCGCCGACGTCGAGCTTGAGGTCGGGGTGACTGACCCCGCTCGGCAGCGATCGGATCGCGAGCGGAAGCGCGGCGAGGCCGATCGGCACGTTGATGAGGAAGACCAGTCGCCAGCCGGTGTTCCAGAGGTTGGCGTCGATGAGTGCACCGGCGAGGATCGGTGCGCCGAGCATGGCCAGGCCCGTTGACGGGCCGAACAGGCGGGTTGCCCGACCCAGTTCCTCGTCGTCGAAGACTTCCTTCAGCAGGCCGAAGCCCTGCGGGATCATCAGAGCGCCGAAGCCTCCCTGCAGGGCGCGGAAGGCGATGAGCATGCCGACGTCCTGCGCCACGGCACAGGCGGCCGAGAAGCCGATGAACCCGAGCAGGCCGAGCAGGAACATCTGGCGGCGGCCGAAGATGTCTCCCAGCCGTGCCCCCGCGATCAGCAGGACGGCAAAGGCCAGAGTGTAGGTGGCGCTCAGCCACTGGATCGTGCTGGCACCTCCGCCGAGGTCGCGGTGGATAGAGGGGCCGGCGACGTTCACGATCGTGGCGTCGAGCAGATCCATGGTGTTGGCGGCCAGCACCACGGCCGCCACGATCCAGCGCATGCTGTAGATCTGCGCTCCGGCGGAAGGGCTGGTGGTAGCGGTGTCCATGATGGCTTTCTGGTGAGTAGAAGCGAGCCGTTCCGAAAAGTCTCGCATACACTGTATGTCACGAACACTGTTCGTGACATACACTGTACGTGCGGCGTAGCGTCAAGGTCAAGCGTGATCGCTGCCCTGCTGGGCAGAACCTGGAGGTCCACCGCACATGAAGACATCGGGCCGCCCCCGCTCGACTCGTGACCGCCCGGCAAAGGCGCCGCTGAGCGAAGAGGCGATCGTCGACGCCGCCCTCGCGATCCTCAAGGCAGAGGGCCTGGAAGCTGTATCAATGCGCCGGGTCGCGGCCGCCTTGGATACAGGGCCCGGCTCGCTGTACGTCTATGTCGAAGGTCGCGACGGCCTGCTGGAGGCGATGTTTGATCGCATCATCGCCGAGGTCAGGCTGGAAACACCTGATCCATCGCGGTGGCGTGCCCAATTGCACAGCCTCCTGGAGCGGTTGCGCGCGGAACTCGTCACACATCCCGGAATGGCCGCAGCGACCATGGTCGACCCGCCACGAACCGAAGTGTCCATGCGGCTGCTGGAGAACCTCCTGGGAATCTTGCTTGCTGGCGGCCTCGACGCTCAGGACGCCGCGTGGGCGGCCGACATCCTCGCGGCCCAGGTGACGTACGCCGCGATCGAGGCCAAGCTGCGGCGCACCGACCCCAGCGCGCTGGCTGCCGAAATCACAGCTAACTTCGCCCGCCTACCGGCCGACGACTTCCCGCTCATTACTGCCCACGCCGCTCAGCTGGTCGCTGGAGATGTCGACGAACGGCTCCGCTTCGCCATCGACGTAGTGATCGACGGCGTGCTGCACAGGGCATCTCACCAATAGCTACGTAGACAGGGCTTTCTGCGCTGGCCCCAGCCACACCTGATCCACCACGCCCGGGTGCTCGTCCAGTATCCGGCCTGCTGCGTGATGGGCCAGGACCTGGGGCCCGCTCGGGCCGTGCGCAAGGCTCATGCGCCGCTGCTGCCCACCCACGGCAAGCCGACACCGGTGGCACCCCGTAGGGAGAGAGAATCAGGAGAGTCGGCCGCCGTTCCTGCATGTCTTCCTCAGGGAAGCCCGGGGCAGCGGGATGGAGATGCGACCGTGCTGGAGGACAGATGCCCGACACCACCCCCACCGTACTGATCACCGGCGCCACCTCCGGGCTCGGGCGTTACCTCGCCACGCACCTTGCGGGTTCCGGCTGGACGGTCCTGGCCCACGGACGTGACCCAGCGCGCGTGGCCAGCCTCGCCACGGAACTCGGCGACGGCGCCCACTGCTACGTCGCGGATCTGGCCTCCCTCGGCGAAGTACGCGACCTCGCGGCCCAGATCCGCGCCGAGGTGCCGAGGCTGGATGTGCTGGTGAACAACGCGGCGGTCGGCTTCGGCGCGCCCGGCGAAGGACGGCAGCTGAGCGCGGACGGTCACGAGCTGCGGTTCGCCGTCAACTATCTCGCACCGGTCCTGCTCACCAGGCTGCTCCTGCCCCTGCTGACCGCATCGGCCCCCTCCCGGGTGGTCAACGTCGGCTCGCTCGGCCAGGTCCCGTTCGACCCCGCCGATACCGGGTTCGAGCACGGGTACAACGGCGTGGACGCCTATCGCAGATCCAAGCTCGCGCTGGCCGCGTTCACCATCAGCCTGGCCGGGCAGCTTGACCCGGCCACGGTCACGGTGAACTGCCTGCACCCCGCGACCTTCATGAACACCGCCATGGTCACCCTCGCCGGCGTCACACCCGTCTCCACGGTCCAGGAGGGAGGCGAGGCAACCATGCGGCTCATCACCGCCTCAGATCCCGGCCAGGTCACCGGGCAATTCTTCGACGGGCTCACGACCTCCCGCGCCCGGCCCGAAGCCTACGACCCGCAATTTCGCACCAAACTCACCGAAGTAACCAACCGCATCCTCGCCGACGCCGCCTAACCGAACAACTCCGGGCTGAGCCACATGATGGGATGATCGCGTCCAGCGCCCCAGGCATCCCAGCCCAGATGTCACCGCAACCGTCGCCCCGGCCAATGCCTGCGCAAAATCACAGCACTCCCCCGCCAGCGTTACAGGCTCGCCGACAGCGTCGCGCTCCGTGGTCAGTCATCGCCGTCGGTGCACACAAACCCGCCCGATTCGGCGCGGCCACTTGAGAGAGACGGTGCCGTCCGTGATGATCGTAAATCTGGATGATCCGCGTGCGCCGCCGACACAGCAGCCGACCCGCTCGCATACCGATGAGCGGTAGTTTGCTCGTGGGCGGCGCTCTTGAAATGCTTCGCTTATGCCATCCTTTCCAGCGACGTTCGCTGAGGATGTCATCAATCAGCCAGCCCGTGCCCAGTTCGAGGCGTTCCTCGACGAGCATCGCGGTGAACTCAATCGCTGCCTGGACGGGCTGACGGAGGAGCAGGCGCGCCAGTCGCTGGTGCCTTCCCGGACCACATTGCTGGGCTTGGTGAAGCACGCGACCTTCGTTGAGAAGGTCTGGTTTGACGAAGCTGTCAGATGCCGGTCACGTGCTGAGATCGGTATCCCCGCGACCTCGGACGAGTCGTTCATTCTTCATGACGACGACACCATCGCCAGCGTCCGGCAAGCACACCGCGAGGCATGCGAGGCATCACGGCGTGCGACGTCATCCCTGGGGCTGGACGACAGGGTCTACGGCTACTGGCGCGGCCCCCTCCCGCTGCGCTGGGCGTACCTGGAGGTCGTCCGGCAGTTGCCGGGTGTGCTCAGTCCGTTCAGCCGCCGGTCTTGCGGCGAAACGACCGCCGGCTCCCGGCCGGGCCGTGGGCGCCCTGCACCTTGCCGGCGTCTTTGCCGCCACGGGCCGCGTTCGCCTCCGCCTGCTCGGCGCGCTGGCGTTCCAGCGCCTCGCGGAACCTGCGTTTCATCTCTTTCTCTTCTTCTGCGGAGCCTTCACGCTCCGGCCCAGCGTCCGCCATGCAGACCTCCTCCGGACGGCTACCTGCACAGCCTCGCACACGTGCGACCGGCGTGCCGCCTGGCAGGGGCAGGCGGTGACCGGCGCCGCCGCCGTGGCGGCAGCGATCAGGGCGGCGAACGGGCCCGGTACGTGGCGATCGGGTCCCGCGGGGCAGCCGGGACGGCGACGCTGCGACGGAGCCGTGCCGATCACCGATCGCCGGCCAGCCAGCAACTGGTCGAGCGGTCGAAGGGGAAGATCCGCGCCGACGTGGCGCACGAGAAGATCACCGCGATGGGGTATGCGGAGTCAGAGCGGGCTCCGGTGGGCCATGCTCCCTGATCACCGGCGCGTGCTCAGGACCCCGCCAGCCACCATCGACTCCCTTCCTGAGCTGGGTGGCCAGGTGACGGCGATGTACCCGGAAAAGCCGATCTATGACATCACTGGATTCAGGCAAGTCAACGGACGCGACCTCGTGGCCGGGCTGGTTGACCAGGTCAGCCATTTCTCGCCGGCCTATGCGCTCGGCCAGTGCGCGCGGCAACTCGAACGGCGCGATGACGGCATCCTTGAGATCAGGCCAGTGCCCGCCGTCACCCCCCGATAGTTGACATGCGTCGGAACTAAGATTCATATCTTGTAGTATATTTGATGTGAGACTGACGCATCCGGTGAAGAGCCGCAGCGGCTGGATTGACCTTTCTCGGCCACAAGGAGTGATTGCATGGAGCCAAGGAGGCTGCCCGCGGATTGGGCGACCGACTTCGATCAGTTCGATGCCGCCTACCTCGAAGACCCTTACTCAACCTGGTCCGCGATGCGCACCGAATGCCCCGTCGCGCGCACCACGCGGCGAGGAGGCGCCGTCCTGCCAGTCCGGCACGAAGAGATAACCAGGATCGCGCACGATCCCGAAACCTTCTCCTCACGCGTGCTGGAAGCGACCGGCCCCGTTCCGCCTCCCGGCCGCGAGTTGAAAATGCCTCCCATAACGTCAGATCCGCCAGAGCACAACGGGCAGCGCCGCGTCCTGCTCCCGCTGTTCACCAAACCGCGGATCCGCGAGCTTGAGGCGATCACGCGCGCCAAAGCGACCGCCCTCATCGACGCGATCGCGGGCCGGACCGGCGCCGGCTGGTGGCAGAGCCAGGGCTCATGGACACCGCGATCGAGGAGTTTCTGCGCGCCTACGCCCCCATTACGATCGGCCGCACCGCGACGAAGCCGACGACCGTGGGGAATGTCCCGGTGCAGGCGGGCCGGAGCCTCCGCCGGTTAGGGTTCTTCCCCGTCTGCGTTGACCTCGGCCCATCGATCCCGGACAGGTATGAGCCACTGGGCACGAAGGTCTCGTATCCGCTGGGCGGCCTGGCGCCCGATCCAGTCCGGCAGAAGCTGTTCGGGCAAGTGGGGGTCAGAGAACGGGAAGCGCTGCCATTCGCTGATCATGCGTATGTGGGTGAACAGCATGTCGTCCCCCGGGGCGGGATGGGCATCCGCCAACGCAGCGAGGATCTGGGCATAGTGCTGACTGATCGCATCCAGATCCCAGCCGCTGGCCACGATGCGCTTCTCGTCGAGGCCGATGTCAGACACCCGCCCCCGGAACGACATGGTGTGAGCGATCAGGTCCAGCTGGCCGATGAGGGAGGCGACCTCCTGGCGGCGCTCGGGGTGCGGGCTTAGCCATACGCCAGGTGCGGGATTGCCGAATCCCGCCCAGGTAAGGCCCGTGTACAGCCTCTTCCTGGCAGAGCGGTGCGAATTAGGGATGGAGACCAACACGATCAGCCAGGTGCCATCCCAGTCATCGAAGGTCCTGACCATGGAAGTGACCCGGCGTGACCCCTCCTCGAAGATGCGCTTGGCTGATTCAGTCAGGTGCCAGCTCACTTCCCGGCCGCGGCGTTCCGCGCGGAGCCAGCCCGCCGCGGCGCCGCGCGCAATCGCCTGCCGGGCGGTTTGCTCCTCAAGACCCAGCCCCTTCATCACGTGCAGGAGGGCCCCCGTCCGCGCGGGACGATTCGTCGGCCACACCAGCTCGCCGAGGATGGTCAGCAGCAAGGATTTGGCGCTGCCGGGCGTGAGCGCGGCCTCCTCAGGACGCGTTCTGAGCGCGTTGCCGTCGCTTGGCGCTGTCTGGCTCACACGATCCTTCTTCAGCAGGGAGCCGGCCTGGCCAGCCCGGTAAACGCGCGCAGCGGCATATTACTTCGGGGTCGTCTGGGTCCTTCGCCCGCGGTGGCCTTCGCCGCCAGGTGCCGGCCCGAACTTGGCGGGCCGGCCCTCCCTCATGGCGGCGATGGCCTCGGCATAATCAGGGTGGCTCATATGCTGCCCGATGAGGAGCTTGCTGGCTTCGACGCAGGCAGCCGGGTCGGCACTGAGCAGGTTGCCCCAGATCTGCCGCTTCGCCGTGGTCGCCGCCGACGGGGAGACACTCGCCAGTGTCCGGGCGTAATCGTAGACCGCCTCCAGGAACCCCTCCCGGGGCAGCACTTTAGTGAAGAACCCGGTATGGCGTAGTTCGCCTGCGGTCGCCATGCGGCCGGTCAAGATCAGATCGGCGGCATGCGTGACACCCATCAGCCGCGGCAGGATCCAGGACAGCCCGTACTCGGCGGGAAGTTCGCCCGGCCCGGGCGCGAGAGCGTGACGGTCGCTATCCCGGCGGGGTCGATGGAGTACTTCGTGACCTTCAGATCCATGGCGCCTCTGTGCTGACTACCCGAGGGTGACCGCCCGAGCGGATTTCCATATGAGCATGGATCCTACTATACAGATCAGATGATCTGGGCACTGGTGATGTAGATAATCGGATGTCAGCGTATCCCGCTGGCAGAACTTGGTGGTGTAGCGATTAACCCGCTCATGACGATCAACGGCGAGAGCGTGGACGCTGCGCGCTCTCTTGAGGTGATCAACCCTGCAACCGCCCGCATCTCGACGTCACCTCCCCAGGCCGCGGAGCCTCAAGCTCCATCGCGACGATCCGTAGTGGTTGACGTGCCTGCTCAAGAGGGCGGACTCAGTCATAGCCTGCTCTCTGCTGGCGGACGCCGTCTTATACTAGACACTGCAAGGAACAAAATTCTTTATGTTGTACCATGTCGATGAATAGCAGCATCTAGGTCCGGTGGCCCGCGCGCCGACGACATCGCGAGGTGGACAGATGGCAGATCGCGAGCTGCCCGCGTGGGGGAGGCAGGTCAGCCGAGTGCAGGTAGCCGGGCACCCCTGTCTGGCCTACGGCCAGCGTCCCCGCGCGGTGGCAGACTTCCTCCTGACGGCCAGGCGATGGCCGGAGCGCGAGCTACTCGTGCAGGGGGACCGGCGGCTGACCGTGGCGGAGCACGAGAGGGCCGTCGCCCGGGCTGCCTGCCACCTGCGGGGGCTCGTCCTCACCGGCCGCCTTCCCGCCGAATTGCCCGACGCGCACATGGGCACGGTCAGCCTGGTGACCGTCCCCCTCTTCCACCTAGCCGGGATCCACTTGGCGGCACGGCACGTTCCCAGATCGCGGCCACCTCGCCATCATCGGCGCCGGCTCGCAGCGCCGTGCGCAGATCGCTCTCCTCCCGGGCGAACAGGCAATTGCGGATCTGGCCGTCCGCTGTCAGCCGGACCCGGTCGCACGTCCCGCAGTATGGCCTGGTGACCGATCCGATGATGCCGACCCGCTCTGGGCCGCCGGCGAAACGCTTCACATGTTCTTGGCGCCTGCCTTGATCGCCTCGCGGATCCGGTAGTAGGTGCCGCACCGGCAGATGTTGCGGATCTTGTCCAGGTCCGCGTCCGTGACCTCGCGGCCCTCGGACTGGAGTTCCTTGACCAGGGCCACCGCGGTCATGATCTGCCCGGGCTGGCAGTAGCCGCACTGGGCGACGTCTTTTTTGAGCCACGCCTCCTGCATCGGGTGCAAGCCGTTCTCGCCGGTCGGGTCGGTGGCGGCCAGCCCCTCGATCGTGGTGATCTTGTCGGTCGGCTTGATCTGCGAGACCGGAACGGAGCACGGGTTGAACGCCAGGCCGTTGATGTGGCACGTACAGGCCCGGCAGACCCGCAGGCCGCAGCCGTACTTCGGCCCGGTGACGCCCAGGATGTCGCGCAGCACCCACAGCAGCCGCACGTTCCCGTCGCAGTCGACGCTGACCTGATTGTCGTTGAGGATGAAGGTGTAGGTGGGCACGAGCACTCCTCAGAAGGTGTATTTCAGGCCGTCGGTGGGCGACTGCGGCGTAGACGGTTCGGCCGGGTACGGGGTGAACCCCAAGGTGCCGTGGTTGATCGGGAACGAGGTCGGCATGGTGCCGGTGGCGCGGGCGTACGCGCACGCCACCGCGGCGAACGTCGGCGCGACGGCCAGCTCACCCGCACCGGACGGTGAGCTCGACGTGTTCGTGATGATGACCTGGATGTCTGGCGGGGTGTTCCACTCCCGGGTGTAGAAGAAGTTGTCCCAGCTTCCCTCCAGGAAGAGGCCGTTCTGAAGATGCATGCTGGCCGTGAGCGCGAGGCCGATGCCGTCTTCGACGCCGCCGATCATCTGCGCCTCGAAGCCCAGCGGGTTGATGCAGAAGCCGGGGTCGGCCACGACCAGCACCTTAGTGACCCGGGGGCCGGTGTACCCGTTATGGACCTTCCGGTTCACTACCTGCGGGGTGCAGTTGATCTCGACCAGAACCGCGACCGCAGCCTGGTATTCGGAGTGCACCGCGATCCCCTGAGCGCAGTGCGCGGGCATCGTCTTGCCCCAGTTGCCTACCTCGGCCGCCTTGTTCAGCACGGCGAGCACGCGGCTGTCCTTGAGGAACGCCTGCCGGAACGCCACCGGATCCTGCCCGAACTGGGCGGCGAGCTGGTCGACGATGAGTTCCTCCGCGGTCACCGCGTTGGGGGAGTAGATGTTGCGCATGCTGCCGGTGTTGAACTCCAGCGGGATCTCGTTGAGCAGCTGCGTGGTGACCCCGAAGTTGTAGGGCGAGGACTGGGACAGCAGGAAGATCGTCTCGGCGAAGGTGAAGTTGCCCACGATGGGCAGGCTCGCCGCGGTGGCGGTGAGGATCTCACCCAGGCCGTGGCTGAAGCTGGTCTGCACGTCGGTGTGGTACTGCTGGTAGGTGACCACGTTGCCGAGCAGCGTGGTCGCCTGGACCCGGGAGATGGCCATCGGGTGCGTGCGGCCCTGCCGGAACGTGTCGGTGCGCGACCACATCAGGTGCACCGGCTTGCCGATCTTCTGCGCCGCCTCGACCGCCTCGGTGGCCGCGTCGTGGAACAGATGCCGGCCGAATGACCCGCCGCCCTCGGCCACGTGGACGGTCACCGCGTCCTGCGGTAGGTCAAGCTGGATGGCGATGTCCTGCAGCGCGTCGATCGGCACCTTCAGGCAGGACCAGATCTCCGCGCTGGTGGGTGTCACGACGGCGATCGCGTTGTCTGGCTCCAGCGGGGTGTTGCTGGCGAAGTAGAACGTGAAGGCGCCCTCGGTCGTGAGGTCGCCTACCGGCGGCACCAGGAACGGCGGCTCCGCGGCCACCAGCGCGGACAGCACTGTCGAGTCGGAATAGCTGTCGACCGTCCCGGGCCCCCAGGTCACCTTGATCTTCTGGATCGCGTCGATGCACTGGCCGTGGGTCTGCCCGCGGATCGCCACGCCGGTGGAGATGGGCACGACGTCGGTGATGCCGGGCATGGCCAGGATCGCCTCGGTGTTGTTCACCGAAACGACCGTCCCGTTGATCGTCGGGGGCCGGGCCACCATGGTCGGCAGCGCACCGGGAACCTGGATGTCCGTGCAGAACGTCTTCTGCCCGGTCACGATGTCGTACGCGTCGATGCGCGGGGTCGGATGACCCAGGATCCTGAACTCAGCGCGATCCTTGGCCTTGAACTCCGGCAGTGCCACCCGCCGCGTCTTCGTGACGGCTGCCAGCGTGGCCAGCTCACCGTAGCCAGCCTTGCGCCCGTCCGGGTGGATCACCGTGCCGCTGGCGGTGCGCAGCGCCGAGGGTGAGACGTTCCACTTCCTGGCCGCCGCGGCGACAAGCTGCTGTTTCGCGAGTTGCGCGGCGTTGGCGGTCGGAGTGTACTGGCTGCGCATCGAGTTGGAGCCACCGGTGAGCTGGTTGAGGAGCAGCTCAGGGCGCGCGTCGGCCAGAGTGATGCTCACCTGATGCACTTCTATGTCCAGGTACTCGGCGATGATCATGGCGATCGCCGTGGTCATGCCCTGGCCCACCTCGGTACGGATCGCCGCGAACGACGCCGTCCCATCGGGGTTGACCACCACGGTGATCAGGCCCGCGGTCGGCGCGGCTGCCAGGTCCTGCGCGTCGCCGAGATCGAAGATCTCTTCCGGTTCCGGCGGCGTGATGATCGATGCGTCCGCGGCCTGCCGGCCGGCCAGCCCGGGGATGAACTGTACGCCCACCGCCAATGTCGGGGCGGCGATAAGAAAACCCAGGAACCGGCGGCGATCCAGCCCGGAGGATTGTGCATCCGAATTGTCCGATGGATCATGATGAGCCGCCAAGGAGAAGCCTCTCTCGGTGAGCCTAACTGCCATGAATTAGGCAGAATTGGACATAGCTGGCGCACGTCGTCCCAGGTGACGGCTGCTGCGGGAGGTGATCCCCCGGAGGAGGAGAATCATGCTTGTAAATGGTGATTAACAGTGTCATCGAGCGCGCGGTAAGTGCCTATCAGCGTCGTGACTACTTTTTCCGCATTCCAGCTGTGCGCGGTGCACAAGTAGTTCGATGCGGACTACTCGCGTTCGCGGGTAATTTACGTCCGCGGGTAATCGGGCAGCAGGGCGGCGGCCCGCAGCGCGAGCTTGAGCTCGACCAGGCACGACGGGTCGGCGAAGTCGTGGCCGGTGATGGCCTGCATCCGCTGTAGCCGGTTGAGGACCGTGTTGCGGTGGCAGAACGCTGCGTCGGCGGTGTGCTTGATCGAGCCGCCCATGGCGGCCCAGATCTGAAGGGTCCCGAGCAGCAGCCCGCGTTCGACGGGCGCGATGACCAGCAAGTCCCCCAGCCAGCGGTGCACGAGCTGGCTGGCCAGCTCGGGCGAGCTGAGCAGCAGGGCGTCCACCAGCCTCTCCCCCAGCGCGGCCACCTCCGCCCGGTCGCCGAGGATGGTGCGCCGCGCGAGCGCGGCCTGCCGGTAAGCGGCATCCACCTCGGCCAGGCCGCGCACGGCCAGGGACACACCCGCCGGGGTGGTCAGGACCTCGCGCAGGACGCCCAGCATCCCGTCCAGCGCGGGCTGCCGCAAGGCGAGCAACCCGACCAGGGAATCAGCGCGTACCTGCCACGCCGAGACGATGTCCTGGGCGGCGAGCCGCTGCGCTAGCTGGGTCGCCTTCTTGCCTGCCCCGGCGTCGGCCAGCACGACCACGTAGCTGCCCTCCACGGGCACCCCGAGGATCCCGGAAATCTCGTGCGCGAACGCCGTGTCCTTCGCCCGGCCGTGCAGCAGCCCTTCCCACAGGGCCGCCATCCGCTGCGCATCGGCGCGCAGCAAGTCACCTTCCGCCGCGCGGTAGGCGGCGGTCACCTGCGCCGAGGTCGCGTCGACGACCTCCCATACCCGGGTCGCCACATCCAGCAGGCCGTCGGTACCGGCCAGGTTGTCGGCGTGCGCCTGGTCGATCAGGGCTTCCCAGACCAGCCGGCCGCCCAGCCGGAACGAGCGCAGCACGTCGTCCAGCGGCATGCCCTGCTCGGCCCGCCGCCGGCCGGTCGCCCGCGCGGCGTCGAAACGCTCGTCGGTGTCGGCCGCGCCGCCCTCGGCCGCGCCCTCGGCGATCAGCTCCAGCACGCGGGCAATGTTGTCATGGCACGAGCGCCACAGATCGTCACGCGGCACGACGGCCATGATGCGATAGCCGGGATTCTGCTCCTGGATGGTCCACACCAGTGCGTCAGCCAAGGCGGGTACCCGCTCCAGCGCCCGCACCGCAAGCGACTCTGCCGCCTGCACCCCACTGCCATCCGCGTGTCTCATTGCTGCACTAGCATCGCACGACAAAGCGGTAAAGCCCGGGGCGGAAACTCCCGACGAACAGGAGGGGTATCCGTCGATGGTAACGATCTCGCGAAGGATGGACAGGTCGAGGTCCCAGCAGTAGTGCTGGCGCCCGCGGAGAACACAACCCCGAGGATGGCACCGGTCTTCTCCTGCCGTGGGGTGATCATCATGGAGATGTCCTGGTCTTCATCGTGGAGCCGGGAGTGGAGCCGGGAGTGGGGGTGGGGCCGGTGTCGATACGGCGGGTCACGATCGCAGCGATCAACCGGCCGATCGCCGGGATCTCCAGCGGCAGCAGGGACGTCGCGGGGTAGACACGACGCCGTTCGCCGCGCTCGATGGCCTTGACGATCGCCTTGGCCGCCGACTCGGCCGATACCGGAGGCGGAGTGCGCATCGGCCCATTCCGCCAGGGCAACAGTCCGACATCGCGGGCGTCGGTGTCGGTCGCTCCTGGGACGTACTCCAGCACCGAGACGCCAAAACCGGCCACTTCGTGGCGCAACGTGCGGGTCAGGTGGGCGAGCGCCGCCTTGGACGCGCCGTAGTAGCCGAGCAGCGGGACCGGCACCGACTGGAGGCTGGAGGTGACGTTGACCACCAGACCGCGCTCGGCCCGCAGGTCGGGCAGCAGCGACCAGGTCAGCGCGACGGGCGACCAGAGGTTCGTCTCGAACACCGCCCGCGCCTGCTCGTTGTCACCGACCAGGCCCTGCCCGGCCACCAAGCCGACCCCCGCGTTGTTGATCAGCACCTGCACCCTGCCCAGCGCGGCCGTCGCCTTCTCGGCCAGACCGGCGGCGGCACCAGGACGGGACAGGTCGGCCTCGATCACGTGCGGGCGGGTACGGCCGGCCAGCTCGATCCGATCGGCGATCTCCTCAAGGCTGGGCACCCGGCGAGCGGCGATGACGAGCCTCGCCCCCCGCTCGGCGAGCGCGAAGGCCAGTGCCCTGCCGATCCCGCTGGACGCTCCGGTCAGCACGATCCCCGCATCCGCGAGGGATCTGCGGCTCACCCGCCCGCTCCGTCGATGTCGATGTCGATGTCGATGTCGATGTCGATGTCGATGTCGCCGCCAAACTTGACTGATTATCAATCAATGATTGATGCTAATTACACCCGATCCGATCCGTCAAGCAAGGGAAGTCCCGATGAGACTTGCGACCTTCCAGTCAGCCGAGGGCCCGCGCCCGGCGGTCGTCGGCGACGACGAACTCGCAGATCTGGCCGCGGTGGGCGGTGGTCCCGCCGACCTGCTGAGCCTGCTGCGAGACGGGCAGCCCGTACGGCGGGCCGAGCGGCTGGCTGCTGCGCGAGCCCGGCCTCATCCGGCTGGCACTCGGCTACCTGCTCGTCCATCCCAGATCCAGATATCCGTTCTTCTTCTCCAAGGCCACCAGCTCGATCACCGGACCCTACGATCCGATCTGGGTACCGAGGAATGCCTCCCGCACCGACTGGGAAGGTGAACTCGCCGTGGTGATCGGCACTCACGCCCGCCACCTCACGCCGGCCGAGGCCAGGGACGCGATCGCCGGATACATGATCACCAACGACGTGTCCGTGCGGGACTGGCAGACCGACAACCCCACCGGACCGCTGCTGGCCAAGGGCTACGACACCCATGGCCCGCTCGGGCCGTGGCTGGTCACCACCGACGAGATCGACCCCGCCGACCTCGAACTAACGACCACGCTCAACGGCGAGCGGCGCCAGCGCGGCCGGATCGCCGATCTCATCCACTCCCCCGCGGAGATCGTCAGCGTCCTGTCGGGTTTCTGCACGCTGGAACGCGGTGACGTCATCGCCTGCGGCACCTTCGCGGGAACCGGCTGGCCGACCGGCCGTTTCCTACGCCCTGGCGACACCGTCCGGGTCGAGATCGACGGTCTGGGCCACATCGAGAACCCCGTCGTCAGCGAGCCGGCCGGCGCCGCCCCCTAGGCTTTTCCCATGGCCAGGCCGTCCGACACCAAGACCGCACGTACGGACCGGCGAGCCCTGCTCGTAAGCGCCGCCTCGCAGCTGTTCTCCGAACACGCCTACGACGAGGTCACCACCACCGAGATCGCCAAGAGAGCCGGCGTCGCCTACGGCCTCATCGCCCACCACTTCACCAACAAACGCGGCCTCTACCTGGCCACCATCCAATACGCCGCCGAACACCTCAAGAACCTTCAGGACAGCCCACCCGACGGCGACACCCCCGCCGCACGGTTGCACAACGCCATCCACCGGCACATCGCCTACATGGACGAGCACGCCGCCGCGTTCCTGGCCCTGATGCGCGGCGGCAACGGCTCGGACCAAGAAGTCCGCGCCATCATCGACGACCTCCGCTGGCAAGGCGCCAAACGCATCCTGCGCGGCATCGGCGTGCACGAACCGGTCACACCCCTCCTGCGCTCCACCATGCGGGGATGGGTCGGCTACCTGGACGAACTCATCATCGACCACATCACCTACCACGACGTCCCCCGCGAGCACCTCGTCCAGCTCGCCGTCGCCGCCCTTACGACCTCGCTGCACACCGCCCACGCCATCGACCCGAACATCGGCATCAGCCCGGCAGCCATCGACAAGATCA
Organism: Actinomycetota bacterium; assembly: GCA_003168255.1. Lineage (GTDB taxonomy): Bacteria > Actinomycetota > Actinomycetes > Streptosporangiales > Streptosporangiaceae > PALSA-505. The sequence continues at coordinate 15,115 of PMSU01000051.1, read as the reverse complement.
CCTCCCACTGACACCTCTCCGTAGTTATTGCCTGGCCAGCCAGGTCGCCAGTTTCGGCCACGTTTTCAGGCGTCGCGGAGGCGCAGGAGCACGCCCGCGGCCAGGAGCGCCGCCGCGGCCCACGCGGCCAGCACGCCGAGGCCGGCCCACGGGCTGATGACCAGGTCGCGCAGCCCGGTGGTGTTCAGGATCGCCAGGCCGGCGTTCGTCGGCGTGTACCGCTCGACCCAGTGCTGCCAGGCTGGCTCGCTGCCGAGGAACAGGGCGATGACCGGTGGGACGTACAGTATGCCGAGCACCGCTCCGGTAGCCGCGGCCGAGTCCCGCACGATCGTGGCGATGCCCAGGCTGAGCAGGCCGACGAGCTCGAGGTAGAGCACCGAGCCCACGGCCGCCCGGACCGTTGGCCCGTGTAGCGACACGACGGCGAAGCCGTGCGCGGCGGTGAGGCCGTTGCCGGTCAGGATCAGCCGCCCGGCCGCGAGGCTCCCGGCCACCGCGACCACCGCGACCACCAGGACCAGGCCGGTCAGCACCGCGGCCTTGGCGGCCAGCACCATCCAGCGCCGCGGCATCGCGGTGAAGGTCGCGGCGATCATCCCGGTGCTGTACTCGCCGCTGATCATCAGCACGGCCAGGACCGCGACGACAGCCTGGCCGACCTCGATTCCGGTCAGGCTCACCTTGGTGGGGTCGATCGTGCACCGGGTGCCGGCGCCGCACCTGGTGGCCGCTGCGGTCGCGGCTCCGACCGCGACCGTCAGCACGCAGATGGCGGTCAGGATCCAGGCCGTACCGGGCACGGTCCGCAACTTGGTCCACTCGGCCCGCAGCGCGTCGGACAGTCCGGTCCAGGCGTGCCCGGCCCAGGCGGTCCCGGCCCAGGCGGTCCCGGCCGGGCGGGGCAGCCCGTGCCGTGCGATCGTCATCGTTTGGTTCCTTCCGTGGGTCATCGTCTGGGTCATGCCGCACCTCCGGCGTCCCTGCGGCGCAGCAGCCAGGTGGCCAGGCCGAGGGCGACCGCGGCGTACGCGCAGAGCACGGCGAGGCCGGACCACGGTCCCAGCGCGAAGTAGTCGGGTGGCCCGTAGTGGCCGAGGACCTGCTGGTACTGCGGGACGCTCTGCTCGATGGCGAACCCGGCGGCCGGGGTTACCCGCAGGACCCACTCGGACGCGGTGGCCGACAGTATCCCGGTGACGCCGATGATGTACGGGAGCACGATCGCCACGATGACCGCGGCGACGGCGACGACGCTGCGGCGCAGCACCGTGCCGATGCCCAGCGCCAGGGCCGACGCCACCGCGAGCATCGCACCGGTGCCAAGGATGACCCGGGCCTCGGTCAGCCAGCTGACCGGCAGCACGTACGTCCCGGCGGCATGCGTGATCTGGCTGCCGGCGATGACGCACACCGCGACGGCGGCCGAGCCGAGCACGAACGTCACCAGGCCGATCACCACTGCCTTGGCCGCCAGCATCCGGCCGCGCCGCGGGCTGGCGGCCAGCGTGGTGGCGATGAGGCCGCGGCGGTACTCCACCGTGATGAACATGGCCGCGATGACGATCATGATGAGCAGCCCGATGAAGACTCCGAACATGTGGTCTTCGATGGTGCCGGTGACGTAGTTGGTGTTGACCCCGCCGGCGACGACCGGCCCGATGTCGCCGGAACCGGTCACCCTGAACCGGCCGCCGGCCTGGCGGAATCCGAGACCGCTCGGCGGCGCTCCGTTGTAGTTCGCGTCCTCTGCGCCGACCTGCTGGCCGGTCCACCGGCCACCCGGCGTGCCGCCACGCAGGTCAGCGTCGGCGAAGGCGCCGGTGGCCACACTGTCGGACACGCTTCCGCCCGGCTCGCCGTAGGTCGGGAAGTTCGGCGTGAAGTTCAGCGGCGAGGTGGCGAACATGCCCGCCCGCACGGTGCCAGTCAGCCCGGCCAGGGTCGCCGTACCAACTTCGGTCCAGTGCCTGCCGTCGGCCGAGTCGTATCCGGTGATCACGTCGCCCGAGCGGGTCAGGCGCAGCCAGCGCGGGGACGCGACCGATAGTGACCCGGGCAGGCCCGCGATGTCACTGGTGTAGTCGTACTGCATGCGCACGCCGTGGCTGCCGGTGACCATCATCGCTGCGTAGGCCGATCCGGGCCGGGTGCTGGCGGTGATGATGATCCCGGCCTTGGCCCACGGCACCAGGCCCGGGCTCAAGGTGTTCGACGGGCCGTTCGGCCCGACGAAATTCTGGTCGGGTGCGATCAGGCCGGTCAGCGACGTCACCCGGGCGGTGATACTCCCGTCGCCGGGCAGCGGCTGACCCGCGAGGGAGTAGCTGTCGTTGACCGCCGCACCGCCTGGTCCGATCGGAACGTGCGGCACCACGCACCCGCCGCCGCCGCCCGGACAGCCGCCCCGGGGCAAGAGCACCCCGACTCCACCGATCAGCAAGGTCGCGATGACGACGGCAATCACCCAGCCACGCAGGGTGCGGAACTTGGTCCACTCGGCGTGCAGCAACTGCGCGAAGCCGTCTCGCCCGGCCTGCTGGGGTGGGCGGTACGGAGTGATGGTCGCGGTCATCGGACTTCCTCCTCTGCGGGCTCTGCGCGGAACTCGACCGCGTCCCTCGTCAATTCCATGTAGGCCTCCTCCAGCGTGGCCCGGTGCGCCGAGATCTCCGAGAACCCGACCCCAGACTCGCCCAGCCGCGCGACGACCTGTTCGGCGGTCAGGCCGGACACCGCCAGCGTGTCGCGGCCGGTGGCGGCGACGGTGGCTCCGGCGTGCGCCAGAACCGTCATCACCTCCGACCGTGAGCCGGTCCGCAACGTCACCCGGTCACCGGACGCGGCCGCGATCAGCTCGGCCACGCTGGTGTCGGCGATCACCTTGCCGCGGCCGGCGACCACCAGGTGATCGGCGGCGTCCTCCAGCTCGCTCATCAGGTGACTTGACACCAGCACGGCCCGGCCGTCGGCGGCCAGCGAGCGCAGGTACCCGCGCATCCAGATAATGCCTTCGGGGTCCATGCCGTTGAACGGCTCGTCGAACATCAGCACGGGCGGATCGCCCAGCATGGCCGCCGCGATGCCCAGCCGCTGCCGCATGCCCAGGGAGAAGCCGCCGGCCTTGCGCCGTGCGGCCGAGGTCAGGCCGGCCCGCTCAATCACCTCATCGACCCGCCTGCCGGAAAGGCCCTGGGAGTGAGCCAGCCACAGCAGGTGGTTGCGGGCGGTGCGGCCCGGCTGAAGGGCGGCGGCGTCCAGCATCGCGCCGATGTGGCTGAGCGGGCGCCGTAGCTTGGGGTAGGGCTGGCCGCTGATGAGCGCGCTGCCCTGGTCGGGCGCATCCAGGCCGAGGATGGCCCGCATGGTGGTGGATTTCCCGGCACCGTTCGGTCCGACAAACCCGGTGACCTGGCCTGGCTTGACGATGAACGACATGCCATCCAGGGCGAGCGTGGAGCCGAACCGCTTGCGCAGGCCGGTAACTTCGATAGTCGCTTCCATGCCATCCACGCTAGGGATTTCGCTGGTCGCAGGCATCCCGCCGCGGAGCCGTCTTTGGCATCGCTGGCATGGGGGACGTGACCGGGACCGCATCCCCCGCGCGGGGGATGCCAGGATGCACATCCAGGGGGACGCCCGGACCGGCCGGGTGCGGCGACAATAGCAAGCGTGGGCCGAATAGCACGCTGGGGCGACAGCCTCGCCGCCATGGCACGGCGGGTGACCGCCGATCGCCGGGCGGACATGGTACGGCGAGTCGCCGCCGATCGCCGTGCGCCCATGGTGGTCGCAGTGCTGCTCGCGGTGCTCGCTGCCGGTCAGGCCAGCGCGGCCGCGGTGAGCCAGACCCCGGGCAGTTCGAGCGGCCCGCTGGCGGCCGTGGCTACCTCCGGCTGGCTGCTCGCCTCCTTTGTGGTTCTGCTCCCGAGCCTGGCCGCCACCCTGCCGCTCGGTTTCTTCTGGGAACGGCCTGCGGTCGCCGCGACCGCGATCTGCGCGGCCAACCTGGTATCACTCGGTGTCTTCCGGCTGCTCACGATCGCCGGCCTGCTCGCCCAGGTCATCGTCTTGTACCGGCTCGGCCGCCGCGGGCCGCAGCTGCTGGCCGCCGGGCTCACCCTCCCGTTCCTCGTCTTCGCCCTGGTCACTGCGGTAGGTCACGCCACCGGGCCGGCGCCGGGAGGGACCGTGCTGGCCATCGCGGCGGCCAGCCTTGGCCCCCTGGCCGCCTGCGCCGGGGCAGCGCTCCAGTCCCGCAGCCTGGCGGCTCAGCAGACCGCCACCTCGAAGGCCTTCGCCGGTACCCTGCTCGAGAACACCGCCCGCGGGGAACGGGCCCGCATCTCCCGCGAGCTGCACGATGTGGTCGCGCATCATGTCTCCATGATCGCGGTGCAGGCCGAGACGGCCAGGCTCGCCACCCCGGGGATGCCGGCGGCGGGAGCGCAGCAGCTGTCCGCGATCGGCGACACGGCCAGGGCCGCGCTGACCGAGATGCGACGGCTGCTCGGGGTACTGCGCGAGGACAGCGGCGTCGAGACCGCCGACCGCCAGCCCCAGCCGGGGCTCGCCCAGCTCAACGAGCTCCTCGACGAGGCCAGGGACGTGTCGGGCATAGGAGCCAGGCTCATCGTCAGCGGCTGGCTGACTACCCTGGATCCCGGCGTCGAGCTGGCTGCCTACCGCATCGTGCAGGAGGCGCTGACCAACGCCCGGCGGCATGCGCCCGGCGCGGCGGTCGATGTGGAGCTCCACTTCGACAACGACGCCCTGCACGTCCGGATCCGCGACAACGGACCCGGTCCGGCCGCCGAGCCGAGCCGACCGGACGCAGCAGGGCACGGCCTGCTCGGCATGCGGGAACGAGCCGCGGCCGTGGACGGCGAGTTCCGCGCGGGCGCGGCTCCCGGCGGGGGCTTCCTGGTCCAGGCCACGCTGCCGGCGAAGGCCGAGGCCGGGCGGTGACCGGGCCCGTTCCGTCCGTAAGCATCGTGGTGGCCGACGACCATGAGGTGGTCCGCGCTGGCTTCGCCGCGCTGCTGAATACTCAGCCGGACTTCACCGTGCTGGGCACCGCGTCGGACGGCGCCAAGGCGGTGCGGATCAGCCGCGAACTGCGCCCGGACGTCATTCTCATGGATGTCAGGATGCCCGGCACCGACGGCATCGAGGCGACCAGGCAGCTGACCGGCGGCGCCGGCGGGCCGCGAGTCATCATTCTCACGACCTTCGACCTGGACGAGTACGTCTACGACGCGCTCTGCGCCGGCGCCAGCGGGTTCCTGCTCAAGGACGTGACGGCCGAGCGGCTCTTCGACGCCGTGCGGGTCGTCGCGGCCGGCGAGGCATTGCTGGCTCCGACCGTCACCCGGCGGCTGATCAGCGAGTTCGCCCGGCTCCGGCCAACAGCGCCCGCTCCATCCGCGGCGGTGACGCTAGCCGAGCTGACTCCGCGCGAGACCGAGGTGCTCCGGCTGCTGGCCGAGGGGCTGTCGAACCCCGAGATCGCGGACCGCCTGGTGATCACCGAGGAGACCGTCAAGACGCACGTCAGCCGGGTGCTGCACAAGCTCGCGCTGCGCGATCGCGCCCAGGCAGTGGTCCTCGCCTACGAATCGGGCCTGGTCCGACCCGGCTCCAGCGACCCGCCGCGCTGACGTTGATGCCCGCTGACATCCGATCAAGTCAACTCCCGCATCACCGGCTCCAGGCCAGAGAGAACCCGCCAGCACTCTGAGGCACTTCGGATCCGGTTTCTTGCTCGCAGGACACCAATGGCACGCACCGATCTTGGACCCTCGGCCAGCCTCAACGCGGTTGCTCGGGCGGGCCGGGCCCGCCGGATCACCACACAGATCCGGTCACATGACACCCACAGGATCGGCCTGCGGGTGCTGCCGGGCCTCGTCTGTGGGTGCGGCGGACTGGTTCTGCTGGCGGACACCGCAGCTCACAGCCCCTATGTCGAGTCCTGAAGCGGTACACGGGTCAGGAACTGGTAGGCGGAGCGCGGGTTGCCCATTCGGGGAGAACGCGAAGGCGCCGATATTGGTCAAGACCTGGAGTCCTCGAACAGCCGGCGCCCGCACCGGGGAAGGCGGCCCGGCGACGCCCCCTTCCGCATCGTTTCCAAGATCGATGTGACGGAGCCCCCCACCGGTGGTAGGCCATGCCACATCGATCTTCGGCGGGGCTGCCGAAGACGCGGCTCACGGGGTCGGTGGTGCCGGTGTGACGGGAGTGATACGGCCGGCCGGGTCCGCGGGCACCGCACGATCGTCCGGGACCAGGAATTTCACGACGTGCCCTAACCACCAGAATTTCGGGCGCACCACACGCGAGGACCGCACGCCGCGTCGGCTTCAAGAGCGGGCAGGCGGGAGTTTTCACGCCTGCGCGGGTGGCGGTTTCCCCCGGCGGTCAGCGACGGCATCGATGATGAGGGCGGTGACCAGGACCATCGATATGGCCAGCGCCGCGCCCCCCAGCGTGTCGGTGAAGTAGTGCATTCTCCGCACGACCAGACAGAGCGCCACGGCGCAGCCGGTCAGCACCGCGACGGCGGCCAGCAGCCCGCGCACGCCACGAGACACCGGCGGGTGCAGCGGCCCCATGAGCAGCACCACGGCGATAGTTGCCATCGAGAACGCGCCCATGGTGTGACCGCTGGGGAAGCTCAGGAAACCTGCGTAGGTCCGGTGGATGAACGGCTTCAGCACGACGTCGCTCAGGCCCACCGCGGGCGCGGCCACCGCCACCAGCCAGGCCCCCCGCAACCGCCGCGTCAGCAGGCAGGCCAGGAACAGCGCCACGGCTATCACGGTCACCGAGACCGGAGACCCCAGCTGGGCTACCGCGTACGCCGCCCCGGCATGGCCGGGGGCGGCCATGATCCGGTTATCGACCGCGCGGTCCAGCCATTCCTCCCTCGTATGACCCGCGACCAGCGCCCCGGTCAGCGCCATGACCGCCGCGCCGGCCGCGGCCACGATGGCCGCCACGAGGCGGAAGCCAGGCGCAACCAGCGAGGGGCGCGGGGGAGATATCGGCCGGCGCAGGCCCCCTGACGGCTGCACGCCTATCGTCTGCGGCACCTGACCATAGTAGGAGCCCGCCGTGACCAGGAGCCCCCGTGCCAGCCGGTGAGCTAGTGCGACGCGCCCGAAATTTCAGCGATCAGGCTGCTGCGGTGCAGGCGGGTGGATCGCTATCTGGCGGTTACACGCGGGGTGGCTGCGCGGCCCGGCTGATCAGGGCTCGCGCCCTGGCCGTCCGCACTGCGTCGGAAAGCGTGCTGATGTCGTAGGCGCCGTGATGCCGTTTGCCGTTGACGAAGAAGGTCGGGGTGCCGGAGACTCCGCTGAGGTCAGCGGAGTCCATGTCTGCGGCGATCTTGGCGTGGCCAGCGCGGTTGCGCAGGTCGCGGGTGAACTGGCCGGTGTCCAGGCCGAGTTCGCCGGCGTACCGGGTCAGATCTCTGACTGTCAGCGCGCCCTGGTGATCAAGCAGCTGGTCGTGCATCTGCCAGAACTTGCCCTGCCTGGCCGCGGCCTCGGCGCCCTCGGCTGCGAGTAGCGCGTGCGGGTGCACGTCGGTCAGCGGCAGGTGCCGCCATACGTAGCGCAGGTCGCCGTAGTCGGCGAGCAGTTCCCGGACCGCCGGCTCGGCCTGGCCGCAGTAGGGGCATTCGAAGTCGGCGTACTCCACCAGCGTGACCGGCGCCTTGTCCGGGCCGCGGACATGGTCGTGGTCCGGGTCGGCCGGAACCGCCAGGTCGATGATGGTGTCGGCGGTGCCGAGTAGCGCGCGGAGCCGCAGCCGTTTCGGCAGCATCGCGGTGACCCGGAAGACGGCCCAGGTCAGGGCCGATGCGCATACTGCGGCGGACAGGACGCCCACCTTCGCCTCGGCCAGCTGCGTGCCGTGGAAGGCGAGCGAGGCGATCAGCAGGGACACGATGAAGCCGATGCCCGCGATCATCCCGGCGCCGGTGACCGCAGCCCAGCCGACCGGCGGCCGGATCCGGCCGCGGCTGACCCGGGCCAGCAGCCACGCCGCGCCGACGGTGCCGGCCGGCTTGCCGACGACGTAGCCGAGCAGGATCCCGACGGTGACCGGCGAGGTGTAGGCGCGGGCCAGGAAGCTCCCGCTGATCGTGATTCCCACGTTCGCCAGGGCGAACAGCGGCACGATCAGGTAGCTCGTCCACGGATGCAGCAGCTGCTGGAGCCGGTCATTCGGCGAGATCGCCGTCCGCACGCTTTCCCGCGCGTCGCGGGCCAGCTCGGGGGTGGGCTGCTCGCGGAACAGCCGGAACGATGCAGACGCCTGCGCCAGGTCGCTCCGCGACGCGGGGTAGGCCAGCGCGAGCATGCCCATCACCAGGCCGGCCACCACGGGGTCAACCCCGGACTTGAAGAACGCGATCCAGGCCGCCACCCCGAGCAGCACGTAGGCCGCGCCGCTGCGGACACCCGACCTGCGCGCCACGATCACCGCGGCGAGGATGGCCACGCCGGTACTCAGCGCGGTCAGGTCGATGTGGGCGCTGTACACCAGCGCGATGACCACGATCCCGGCCACGTCATCGACGATCGCGAACGTCAGCAAATAGGTGCGTACCCGGTCGGGCACGCCCTGGCCGACCAGGGCCAGCAGGCCGAGCGCGAACGCTGTGTCCGTGGACATGGCCGTGCCCCAGCCGGACGCTGAAGCGCGCCCGGCGTTGACGGCCAGGTAGATCGCGATCGGCACGATCATCCCGCCCAGGCCGGCCACCAGCGGCAATGCCAGCCGCCGCCGCTCGCGCAGCTCACCCATGTCGAACTCACGGCGCGCCTCCAGGCCGACCACCAGGAAGAAGAACGCCATCAGCCCGGAGTTCACCCAGCCGTGCAGGCTATCTGCCAGGCCCGTCGTGCCGACGCGGATTGACACCTCGGTCTGCCAGGCCGCCGCATATCCGGACGAGTCGATGTTCGACCAGGCCAGCGCCGTCAGGGCGGCGGCGAGCAGGACCGCCGAGCTGCCAGTCTCCGTGCGCAGGAACTGCCGGAGCGGCGTCTCCAGGCTCCGCGCCCACACGGTACGCAGCGGGAACAGCGAGGGTGCGGAGCCGGACTCGGTCACTCCAGGATTCTCTCGTGCTCCTCGCCAGCACGTGACGCCCCAGCCGGCCCACTGGCCAGCGCCGCCGCGGGCCAGCGGGCGCGGTGTCTCTTGGCAGCGGTGCCGGCGGGGCTTATGCTCGTGGGCAGGTGAGCCGGGAAGTCTGGTCGGCGCGATATTCGCGTTTTCGGATTCGTCGACCAGGAGCTGTGATGACCCCAGGGAACGCACCCGCAGATAGCTCACCGGTGGCGAGCGCAGCCGCATCCGGCACCCGCGCTGCCCCTGCCCCTGCCCCTGCCCCAGGCGCTGGTGGTGCTGGTGGTCCTGGTCGCCTGGGCGGTCCGGCTCTGGCGCGAGCAGGCCTGACCCGGGGCTGGAGGTGTTACCGGTGACTGGCTACCTGACCAGGGACCGCGCCGCGGTCGCGGCCGGGCTGGCGGCGCCGCTGACGGCAGCAGCGGCTCTGCTGCCGTTCCGGGCGAGCTGGCCGGACACGGACGTCGCCCTTCTGCTGGTCGTGGTCGTGGTCGCGGTAGCCGCCCTCGGCAGCCGCGTCGCGGGCGCCCTGGCCGCGATATCGGCGGCGGCGTGGTTCGACTTCTTCTTCACCCTGCCTTATGAGCGGTTCACGATCCGCGGCTCATCCGATATCAAGACCGCGGTCCTGCTGCTGGCCGTGGGCTTGGGGGTGTCGCAGCTGGCGGCTCGCGCCCGGCGCCTCCAGGTCATCACGATCACCGATGCGGGTTACCTCGCGCAGATCCGTGCAACCGCGTCGCTGGCCACGTCGGCGACGTCTCCTGATGCCGTTGCCGACTATGTCAAGGAGCAGCTGACCGGCCTGCTGGGCCTGGACGGATGCCGCTTCGAGTACGGGTCGCTGCTCGGCCATCCGCCGCGCCTGGAGCCAGACGGCAGCGTGATGACCGAGCATGGCCGCTGGGACGCGGACCTGTCGGGACTTCCCGCCGGGGAGGTCGAGCTGCGGACGTTCGGCAACGGCCAGTACTACGGGCGGTTCATGCTGAAGCCGAAGCCGGGCGCGAAGCCGTCGCTACAGGCGCGCCTGGTCGCAGTCACGCTGGCAGATCAGGCCGGGCGCGCGTTCAGCGCCAGTCGGAACGCTCCGAGCGGGCGCTGACCAGAACCAGCCGCCCGGCCCGGCGTGCCCGCCGGGGTGCGTCTCATCCCCGCGCGGCGGGTAAGGCTCCCCTGCCCGCCAGGGACGGCCCGGGTTCGCCGGTGCAGCTGACCGGGACGTTACCCCGGCGCGGTGCCCGCGGCGCTGTTGCATCCCCCGGGCCGGCTGTCAGCGGTGAGCACTTCCTCATACCGGCGCCGGATGTCGTCCCGGTCCGCTCCCTCGGGCACCGAGCGCTCACTGGCCCGCTGGATCATGGCGGCCTGGTCGAGGAGTACCCGGCGCTGCCCGGCGCTGGACGTGTCGGCCATGATCTTTACCAGCGCGTCGAGCTGGCGGATCATGACGGCGGGCATGCCCTGGCTGGCCTGGCGGATCTTCTCGAACGCGCGCTGCACCAGGCGTTCGTGGCCGGGCTCGGCCGTCAGGACCCGGATGTACCCGGCGCTGTCGCGGTGCACCCGCGGCGGGTGCCACTGGCGGGTGATCTGGCAGAGGCTGTCGCCGAGCCAGTCGATACAGGTCAGCGCGGTGAAGGTGTCATTGACGGCGGGTGACAGCGCGCGGATGGCGATCTCGACGAGCTGGTCGATGCCGAAGGAGATGTCCTGCGTGAGCGTCCGGTAGGGCCCGGTGACGTGCGCCCGCCTGAGCGCGTCGCCGACGCGTTCCGCGGCCTCGGCCGGCCAGACCGCGGCAAACGGGTGCCCCTGGACGATGAAGTGCCCTGGCCGGTAGTCCAGGGCGATGACCGCGTCCGCGCCGGCAGCGAACCGCACCAGGATCGGGTGCCTGATGAACTCGCCGGCGCCCGGACCACGCCGCCGTCCTGCTCCATCCGGGTGCGCAGCTCCGCCGCTGACGGGCCGCTCTCCCCGATCCGCTCTGAGCCCGGCCGGCCGTCATCACCGCCCTGCACCTCGATCGCCCCGGACAGGTCGCGCGCGATGCTCGCGATCACCTGCGGCAGCTGGATCGACGTCGCCGTGTGATGGATGAAGTAGATCAGCACGCCCATGTCGGCGACCATCAGCGCCAGCGTCACGGTGACCCCGATGTGCGGCACGAAGTCCCCGTTCGATCCCGGGCCGATCGAGACGAGGACCAGCACGGCATACACGAACGTGGCCACGAACGTCCCCAGGGTCAGCTGCGTGCCGCGGTCGCGGATGAAGTTACGGAGCATCCGCGGCCCGAACTGCGTGGACGCCAGGGTGAGGGTCACCAGGATGATCGAGAAGACGACGCCCACCACCGTGATGACGGCCGCGGCGATCGCGGTGAGAATCTGCCGGGCCGCGTCGGCGGTCCCGCTGATCACCCAGGACGGAAGCCCGAACTCGCCGCGGTAGGCCGCATGGTCAAGGGTCAGCGTGACGGCGAACGTCGCGATGGCCGCCAGCACCTCAATCCCCGGAACCAGCCACAGATTGGTGCGCAGCATGTCCGAGCGCCAATGAGAGGCAAGCGCCGAAGACGAATTACGCCGATGCATGATGAGCCCTCGCGCTAGAAGAACGCTGCCGACCAGGCTTCCCGGCTCACCAGCTCTGACTATACCGCCGCCCACCCGGCGACGGCTGGCACCGCAGCCAGCGGCGCCGGCAGCGGCGAAACGGGCCCGGAACGGTATGAGGACGACTGGCCAGGGCCAGTGGACCCGCGGTACGGCCACCCGCATGCTGCGGGCTTGCCCTGGTCAGGTGAGGCCGAGGCCGCCTAGGACGGACTGAAGGAGCACGGTCACCGACAGGACCGCGACCGCGGCGACGCTGATCGTGGCCACGATCTTGAAGGCGCGGCCGTTCGTGGCGTCGCCGAGCACGCTGCTGCGGTTGGCGAGGATCAGGACATAGGTGAGAAGGATGGGGGTGATGAGCCCGTTCAGCACCTGCGCTTCCACCAGGAGCTTGATGAGGTTGCCGGGGATCAGGGCGATGGCCCCCCCGATGAAGACCTGGCCAGTGAACAAGCCGAGGAACAGCGGTGCCTGCCGGAAGGACTTGCTGACGCTGCGTTCGGCGCCGGTGGCTTCGCTGATCGCGTAGGCGGTGGATAGCGGGACGACCGCGGCGGCCAGCGCGCTGGCGCCGAGCAGCCCGATCGCGAACAGCTGCGTGGCGAACCGGCCGGCGACCGGGGTGAGCGCCTGGGCGGCCTGCTTCGCCGATTCCAGCGGGGCCCGGACGTGTATAGCGGCGGCGGTCGCGATGATGATGAACATGCTGATCAGGTTGCAGAAGATCGACCCGGCGATGGTGTCGAGTTTCTCGCCGGGGTAGTCGGCCGGGCCGATCCCGCGGTCGGCGACCGCCGCGGCGACGTAGAACTGCATGTACGGCGTGATGGTGGTGCCGATCAGGGCCACCACGAGCAGCAGGAACGCCTTGGTGGCCAGGAAGTGCGGGTAGGCCAGCTGGGCGCCCGCCTGGGCGTAGTCGGGGTGGCTCAGGAACGCGGCGACGGGGTAGGCGAAGAACACCAGGCTCAGCACGAGGAACAGCCGCTCGGCGTACTTGTAGGACCCGAAGACCACCAGCGCCCAGATCGCCACCGCCGCGACCGGGATGCTGATGTACCGGGAAACATGCAGCAGCTCCAGCGCCGCGGCGATCCCGGCGAACTCCGACACGACCAGCCCGACGTTGGCGACGATCAGCGCGGCGAGCGCGAACGCCGTGACCCGGATGCTGAACTGCTCGCGGATCAGCGCCCCCAGGCCCTCCCCGGTGTAGGCACCCAGCCGCGCGCACATCTCCTGGACCACGACCAGGGCCACGGTCACGAGCAGCATCGCGAACAGCGTCCGGTACCCGAACTGCGCCCCCGCGCTGGCATACGTCGCGATCCCGCCAGCGTCGTTGCCCGCGTTCGCCGCGATGATCCCCGGGCCCATGAACGCGAGCAGCATCAGGACCCGCCGGCGAAGCGGCCGGCGCACCGGGCCGGGCCGGCCGGGAGCCACCTCGCCGGGCGGCGGCAGTGCGCCCTCCCGCAGGCCAGTCACGACAGGCGCCGGGGGAAACGGAACCGGACCCGGTCGGGCACGAGCATGTCCAGCACGTCGTCGGCCAGGATCCGGCCCAGCGGCCGCTCCTCCTCATCGACCACGACCACCGAGGAATGCCGGGTCTCTACCAGCCGCTCGGCGATCTGCTCCGGGTCGGCGTCCGGCGTGACGGTCACCGGCCAGGGCGGCCCGATCAGGTCGTCCACCGCGGCACCCGGGTCAGCCAGGAACAGCTCGGTCATCGTCAGGTCGTCCAGCAGCCGCCCGTCATCACCAAGCACGATCACCCCGGCGAGATCCTCGTCGTGCTCCCGGTTCGCCCGCAGCCGGTCCCGGACCTGCAAAATCGTCTCCGCCGGGCGAGCGACGACCAGGAGGGTGGTCATGATCCCGCCGGCGGTCCGCTCGCCGTAGCCCAGCAGCGGGGCCACCCGGCCGCGGGCCTCGGCCGGCATGGCGGCCAGCAGCTCCTGCTGCTCGTCGGGATCCAGCCCGCGCAGCCCGTCGGCGGCCTCATCGGGTTCCATCCGGCCCAGCAGCTCCGCGGCGTCCGCGGTCTCGGACTCCCGCAGCAGCTGCACCAGCTCCTCCGCCTGCATCTCCTCCAGCGCGTCCGCCGCCTGCGCCGGGGTCAGCTGGGCAAGCAGGTCCCGGCGCTCGGTGCGGCCCAGGTCCTCCAGCAGGTCAGCCAGCTCACCCGGGCGCAGCCGCTGAAGGCCCCCCTCCGATGCCTGTAGCGTGCCGCCCGGCCCGCGCTGCGAGCCGAAGCTCGTGATACTCGCCCAGTCGATGACCTTCTCCGGGGTCGGCCGGGACCGGAACCTGGCCGGCCCGAGCCTGCGCAGGAGGCTGTTGAACCCGACGTCCACGCCCACAAGCTGCACCACCCCGGCCACCCGGGCCAGGTACAGGTCCGAAGCCCGGATAACCCGCGCGCCGTCGGTGTCGACGAGCTGGTGATCGACCACGTCGCGGGCCAGCTCGACCTCCCCGTGCCGACGGGTCACCTCCCGCAGATCCAGCCGCGCCGTGCGCAGCCGGATCAGGTCACGCCGGAACTCCTCGACCGCCTCGATCGGCAGCCACGCCCGCCGCCGCCCTACCCGCACGATCAGGCCGGTCACCGGCGGATACCGCTGATCACCGTCCCATCGGGCCACCACATCGGCTACCTGGCCGATCTGCTCCCCGGCCTGGTTCATCACCGGCCGGCCGATCAGCCCGGCCAGGCTCACCAGCGCACTCCGGACATGTCGCAACGTGGTCAGGCGCTCACTGCGCTGCTCATAGCGAGCCCGCAGCGCCGACACAGCAGGGACTGAGGCACGCGCCATTACGCCTCCCGAGAGCTTCCGCTAGCGATGACGGCCGGGCACGACAATGCGCGCTGCGCGGCACCCTAGGGTAACTGCCGCCCCCGCCTACTGACGGGATGCGCGACCGTGCCGCGGCCAGTGGAGCCATCCGGCGTCGGCGAGCGCGGCGGTGCCGCGCCTACGGCGTTGAGCGAGTCGTCGGGTCGAAGGCGGGCCAGCTAGCGACCAAAACCGCTACCTGCTGGTCCTCGACGGCAGGTCCACCCCGGATTTCCTAACGTACAGGTACTCCGTCGGCGCGCATCCGCCCATGTCATCCCGCGGAGGATCATTACCACCGGAGGGGCGCCGGAGGGGGGCCAGAGGGAGGCCAGAGGGGTGCACGTCAGAGATGTAGGTGGTTTCCGATCATGGCTGGTCAGAGCCGAGCTCTGCGGTGCAGGGCAGCACTCAGATCGCCGGTGCCTGGATAGGTTGCCGCACCGGCGCTGGTCAGGGGGCTTCTCGGTCTCTTGGGGGCCGGGTAGTGCGGTA
>PMSU01000164.1 GCA_003168255.1 Actinomycetota bacterium | reverse complement strand
GTCCAGCAGCTCGTCTCCTGACCGACGAAGAGTTGTTCCGGAGCACGTACTATCGCTTGACGATGTATCGGCAGGCGACGGTCACGCCGACCGCCGGGGCCGCGGCCGCCGCCCGGGCCACCGCCGCCAGGGCCGCTGGTGCCAGGCCGGGGCCGCATGTTCATCGGACTTGGCCGCGGACCGCCAGGCCGCGGCATGTCAGAGGGGCTGGGTCGGCCAGGACCTGCGCCGCCAGGACGCGTCCCGCCCGTTGGCTGCCCAGGCCGGCCGGCCGGCTGGCCAGGACCCGCGGGTCCGGCAGGACTGGCGGGACCCGGAGTTCCCGGCTTGACCTGGGCCGGCGGCGGGCCGGCGCCCATGCCGGTCGGGGTCGAGCTGAACGGGTTGTTGCCCGGCCGAGGTCCGGGCCTGGGCCCGCCGCGCGGGGCGGGCCGCTGCGGCACACCCGGCGCGGCGGCCGGGAGGCCGGGAGCCGGGAGGCCTGGGGCCGGCCGGGTGCCACCGGGCACTGGGCCAGGCTCGCTGCGGAGCGGGGTCGCGGCGACGTCGCCGACGGCCGGCGCTGTTACCGCGCCGGTCTCGGACGGGATCACCTCTGCCGGGCTGGCCGGAATGGGATCGCTGACCTTGACCGGCGACTCGGCGACGGCTGCCGCGGGCGCTTGCGCAGCCACCGGCGCCGGGGCAGCGACCGCGGGGCCTGGCACCGGCGCACTGGCCGTCCTGCCGTCCCGCTGCTGGCCGCCGGATGCTGGTGCCGCCGGACGGGGCGGCGCCGTCATGGTCGCGGTCGCGGCCTTCGCGGCCTGCGACCCGAACGACTCCTTGAGCCTGCGTACGACTGGCGCCTCGATCGTCGAGGACGCTGAGCGCACGAACTCGCCCATTTCCTGGAGCTTGGCCATCACGGCCTTGCTCTCTACACCAAATTCCTTCGCGAGCTCGTAAACCCGGACCTTCGCCACTGCACTCCTCTACTCGGTCCGGTTTACCCGGACCAGCTTCCCGGACCCCCAGCCGGTCCGGAGCAGTGGTTGCCCTGGGCCAGCGTCAGCCTGCTGTGCTCATCGCCTTGTGCTCATCGGGCGCTCATCGCTGTCTTGACCCGCTTTCCCGAGACGTTTCCGTCCACGCTGTCAGTCCTGAAAGATACTCGGTAAGCAATGCCGCGCCAAGCGGCCCCGGCACGCGCAGCGCGCGGGGGAACGCCCGACGAAGCTGTGCTCGCTCAAAGCACCTCTGGCTGGGGTGCAGATACGCGCCCCGACCAGCCAGCCGCGCTAGTGGATCGGGAACAACCTCATTCCCGGCTAGCACAATGCGAAGCAACTCGGACTTGGCCGCGCGCTCCCTGCACCCCACACAAGTACGCACCACGGGCGCGGAGCGCATGCGTCGCAGGGGCCGCTCGGCCATGTGCGGACAAGTCTACCGTGTCGGGGAGTCGGCAGCGCCCTGGGCTGGCTGCGGACTGGCCGGTTTCTCCGTCGCGGTGTCCGACACGATGTCGATTTTCCAGCCGGTCAGCTTGGCGGCCAGCCGGGCGTTCTGGCCCTCCTTGCCGATCGCCAGCGACAGCTGGTAGTCCGGGACGGTCACCCGGGCGATCCTGGCCACGGGATCCACGACGTCCACCCGGGAGACCCTGGCCGGCGAGAGCGCGTTCCCGACGAACTCGGCCGGGTCATCCGCGTAGTCCACGATGTCGATCTTTTCACCGTGCAGCTCGGTCATGACGTTCCGGACCCTGCTGCCCATCGGCCCGATGCAGGCGCCCTTCGGGCTCACCCCGTGCTGATGAGACCTGACCGCGATCTTGGTGCGGTGACCGGCCTCGCGGGCGAGCGCGACGATCTCCACCACGCCGCTGGACATCTCCGGGACCTCGAGCATGAAAAGCTTCTTGACCAGGTTCGGATGGGTCCGGGACAGCGTGACGGACGGACCCCGGTGACCCTTACGGACATGCAAGACAAAACAGCGAAGCCGCTCGCCATGCGCATAGCGCTCCCCCGGGACCTGCTCGGAGGATGGCAGGATCGCCTCGATCTTGCCGAGATCCACCAGAACCGCCCGCGGATCCTTGCCTTGCTGAATCACGCCGGCCACCACATCCCCCTCGCGGCCGGCGTACTCGCCGAAGGTCAGCTCGTCTTCCGCGTCACGCAGCCGCTGCAAGATCACCTGGCGGGCCGTGGTCGCGGCGATGCGGCCGAATCCATCCGGCGTGTCGTCGTACTCCCCGATGACCTCGCCGTCCTCGCCGGTCGTGGCCGCCCAGACGATCACGTGCCCGGTTCCCCTGTCCACCAGCACGCGCGCCGTTTGCGCCGCGCCCTCGCTGCGGTGATACGCGACGAGCAGCGCATCCTCGATCGCCTTGAGGGCGAGCTCAGTCGAGATGTCCTTCTCGCTCTCCAGGCTGCGCAGGGCACTCAGGTCAATGTCCATCGGGCTGCACCCCTGCCAGGTCCGTACCGTCGTGGGCGAACTTCCCCCAGTCACTCGCGTGGTTGAACTCCACCTGCACCTGCCCTGGCCCGAGCTCGGCGTAGCCGAACTCGCGACTTCCCCCGTCGACCTCGAGAGTCACGCCGGATGGCCCTGCCGCCGCGACCCGGCCCTCGATGGTGCGTGACTGGTCGGCATCCGCCGTTAGGGATGACGATGGGGTAGCGTCTCGCGGCCGGGATTCCACCGAATTCTCGACTACAGAAACCCGGACAAGACGGCCGGTCGCCCGGCGCCAGTGCCGCGGCTCGGTGAGCGGGCGGTCCACCCCTGGGGAGGACACCTCAAGGGTGTAGGCACCGGTTCCCATCGCGTCTGAGGCGTCGATCTGCGCCGCCACGGCCCGGCTGACCAGCGCTATGTCGTCCGTGCTCACGCCGTTCTCGGCGTCCACCACGACCCGCAGCAGGCTACGGCGGCCGGCCCGGCCGATCGCGATGGACTCAAGCTCAAGCCCGGCCGCTGTTATCACTGGCTCGAGCAGGCCAGTCAGAGGCTCCGGACCTGCCGCAACGTCACGGGAACTACCGCTCATCACGACCTCCTCGGCTGCCAGCTGTGCTGTTGTCATGCCCTGTTAGCCTATCCGCGGCACGGCGGGAGGCAGACAGTCCGCCGGCCGACCGGGACGTCCCGCGGGGACATACGCTCGGCGGTGATTGCCAACAAGCCCTGCGGCGGGAGGTTCGGTGGCAGACCCGACGCGGCGCCGGGTGCTGACCACATCCATGCTGGCTGCGCTCGCGGCCGCCGGCAGCGCCGGGTGCGCGTCCGGGCGGCCCTGGCCCTGGGCCACGCCGCCGAAGCCGGCCCCCGACGTCGGGGTACTGCGGGACGTGATCGCCGCCGAGGACGCCATGATCTCCAGGTACGCAGCGGTGATCTCGGCCTTCCCCGCGCTTACCGGCACCGTCTCGCCGCTGCTGCGCCAGCACCAGCAGCACCTGGTCCAGTTGCGGGCACGGCTGGTGATTCCCGCGGGGGCTCCGTCGCCGTCAGCGTCCCCGTCGGCGACGGCGCACCCACGCAGGCCGCGGATCCCGTTGAGCCAGGCCGCCGCCATCTCGTACCTGCGAGCGGCGGAGCGGGATGAGGCCGCCGCCCTGATCGGCTGGCTCGCCGCCGTGACGCCATCCCTGGCCCAGTTGTTCGCCAGCATCGGGGCATCCGAAGCCACGCATGTCGCGGTCCTGCGCTCGGCCCGGAGTCCGCGTTGACTGGCGCGGACGCGGACGCGGGCCGGGGCGTAGGCGCGGCAGCGGCGACTGCCGGCACCGATGCCTTGCAGAGCGTGCTGGCCGCCGAGAACGCCGCCATCTTCGGCTACGGCGTGGCCGGCGCCTACCTGGCGGGGGCGCGGCAGGGCACCGCGACGGCGTTCTGGAATGATCACCGGTCGGCCAGTGACACGCTGGCCGCCATGCTGCGCGCGCGGGGGACCCAGCCGGTCGCCGCCGACGACGCCTACAAGATGCCATTCCCGGTGCACACGTCCGGCGAGGCAGTCGCCCTAGCGACCTTCCTGGAGGATGGCGTCACGACCGCCTACCTTGGCCTGGTAGCGGCCGGCGATGCCGGGCTGCGCCGGTTTGGCGCGCGGGCGATGCAGGATTGCGCGGTCAGGGCCGCCTTCTGGCGGGGATCGAGCCTGGCGTTCCCGGGGTTCCCGGGGTTCCCGCCGACACGCTGAGCGTGGCGCAGGTGCGTCACGTGCAATGACGCGGGGCTGCTCTGCCCGGGGCACGCGATAGCCGCCGGGCACGCGATAGCCGCCGGGCACGCGATAGCCGCCGGGCACGCGATAGCCGCCCGGTGCGAGATGGCCGCCTGACGTGCCGGTTACTCGTGTTGCGCAAGCACTCGCGCTATCTGCGCTGCCGCGGCATCCAGATCTTCGCTTTCGCCGATCCGCTCAGCCCAGGACCACCAGAACCACCAGGTGCCGTCCTGGCCACGGCCCGCGTAGATGTCCTCAGCCAGCGCAGATGCGAGCGGATTGACCACATGAAGGCTCGGGATCCGCCCCTGGGGTGCCATCAGCCTGGTCCGCATCCCACGCTGGGCGAGCGCCTCGGCAAGTCCTTCGAGGTAGTCGCTGCCCTGCTGGGACGACTCGCAGCTGCGCTGCGCTCTGACTGTCATGAAGTCACCCCTGGTAGTTGGATAAGCGCGTAGAGTGGTGTCACGTTCAGCATGACGCTGGAGTCGGCCAGATGCAACATGCATTCCGTAATTGCCTGAGGGAATTCTGCGAAATGCCTCTCACTCCCGGGACGGCCATGGCGCGGGCAAAGAACAACCGTAATCACGGGTCCCACTGGACGCGTGCTCATCACGTGGCCACACTGACTATCAGGCCACGCATGACTGGCCGGGCAGTTTGCCACGCGAACAAGTGGGCACCTGGTGAACCGTAACCGTAAGAGGCGCTGAACCGAATGTCACGCCTGGGGCCACCCAGCGGGAGGTGACAGATGACCGGCGAGCACAGCCCCACCGTCAGGCGACGGCGGCTGGCGTCTGAGTTGCGCGGGCTCCGCGAGGCGGCCAGGTTCACCTGCGAGGAGGTCGCTGAGCACCTGGAGTGCTCCGCCTCCAAGATCAGCCGGGTGGAGACCGGCCGGGTGTCGGTATCACCCAGGGACGTCCGGGACATGCTCGAGCTCTACGGGGTCGATCCGCAGCAGCGGGACAGCCTTGTCCAGCTGGCCAGGGAGTCGCGGCAGAAGGGCTGGTGGCACGCCTACAGCGACACCATCCAGCCGCGGTTCGCCACGTACGTGGGGCTCGAGGATGCGGCGGCGGAGATCCGCACCTACGAGGTGAACCTCATTCCCGGCCTGCTACAGACCGAGGACTACGCGCGCACCGTGATCAGCGCCGGGAACCTGACGGGCTCGCAGGAGGACGTCGAGCGCCGGGTAGCGCTCCGGATGGCCCGCCAGCCGACGCTTACCGGCAATGCCCCGCCGCAGCTATGGGCCGTGCTCGACGAGGCGGTGCTGCACCGGACGGTCGGCGGCGGGGGCCTGATGCGCATGCAGCTCGATTACCTGGTGGGGCTCGCGGTCATGCCGAACGTGTCCGTCCAGGTGATCCCGTTCGTCGCGGGCGCCCACCCGGGCATGGGAAAGCCATTCGTCATTCTCGCCTTCCCCGAGCGGGCGGACCCCGACGTCGTGTACCTAGAGGACCTGACAAGCACCCTGTATCTAGAGGAAGTCGACGAAATCGACAGGTACAACATGCTCTTCAACCACCTGCGAGCCACGGCCCTCTCGTTTGAGGAGTCCGCGGCTCTTATCACGTCTGTGGCGAAGGAACTGTAGCTATCGAACGGAGGATTGACGACATGCCCGCATTCGATCTTCCCCCAGGGGCCTGGCGCAAGAGTTCATACAGTGGCGGTAATGAAGGAGGCAGCAACTGCATCGAGGTGGCAGGCTCAGGCGGCCGGATCGCGGTCCGTGATTCCAAGAATCCCGGTCGCGGCAGGCTGGAGTTCAGCCCAGCCGTATGGCGGGCGTTTATCGTCGGCCTGAAGGAAGGCCACCCCAGACTTTCCTGAACGGGCGGTCGCCCGTCATTGCAGCAATGCGGGCAGCGGCTCGGTGTGCAGGACCGTCAGGCGGGACACCGCGCGGGTGAGCGCGACATACAGGCGGTGCGGGCCGCGGCTGCCCGTCGCCGTGATCCGGGCTGGCTCCACCACGATGACCTGATCGAATTCCAGCCCCTTTGCCAGGCTGACGGGGACTATGGTCAGCCGGCCGGGACCCGGAGTGGCGTCCAGCACGGCGTGCCCGAGGCCTGCCGTGCGGAGGATCCTGGACAGGGCGGTCACCTGCTCATCCGCCGCGATGATCGCGATCGAGCCTGGCCGCGCGCTCGCCTCGGCGCAGGCGGCAAGCAGCGAGCTGCCGAAGTGATCCGGGCTGGTGGCCACGATGTCCAGCGAGCCGGGATCATGCCGCAGCGACGAAGCCCTGGTCAGGCTCGGCGCGATCTCGTCGAGCAGCCGGTTAGCGAACTCGAGGATCTGCCGCGGCACCCGGTAGCCCACCTCGAGAACGCGGAGCTGGGCGTCACCCTTGCCGAGGTGGGCGAGCAGCTCGGGCCAGCTCGCGGTGGCGCAGGGCGTGGTGCCCTGAGCAAGGTCGCCCAGCACCGTCGCCGACCCGGTTTCGCACCTGCGGGCGATGGCGCGGCATTCCATCGGCGAGAGGTCCTGCGCCTCGTCCACCACTACGTGCGCCACGCTCGCGGTCCGCTCGATCAGGTCGATTGCCTCGTCGATCAGCACGAGATCGGCCGCTGACCAGCGGGCTGAGCCTGGGCTGCGGCCGGCCCGCGAGCCGGGGCCCGCGCTCGGACTCGGACTCGGGCTTGGGTTGGCGGCTGGCTGCCGGGCGTCCCAGCTGAGCGCGCGCTGCTCGGCGTCGTCAAGCAGGCCGTGCGCCGCCATCGCCAGTTCGCCGGCGTCGCAGAGCAGCGCGTGCACTACCCGGACGGGATCCGCCCTGGGCCAGATGGCGTCCACCGCCGCCCGCACCTGCCTAGTCCGGCGCACCGCGTCGTGCGTCCGGTCGTCACACGTCTCCCCGGCCGCCTCCATCTTGGTCAGGATCACGTGCGCGATCCGGTGCGCCAGCATCTCGCGGCCCGCGCCGTAACGGACACCGCGGTCGCGCAGCTCGGCGACGAGCCTGGCGAGCTCATGCGCCGGGACCCGCCAGCGGCGGGATCCGCGCGGCAGCATGATCGCCTCGGCAGGCTCGGCAAGGCGCGCCCACAGCGCGCGGCGCAGCACCTCCGCCATCCGCGCATCCCCCTTGATCCTCGCGGCGTTTTCGGAGTCGCTGCCGCGGACGCGCAGGCTAGGCAGCGACGCGACGAGGTCGGTCATCGTGACCTGGGTGACCTCCGTCTCGCCGAGAGCCGGCAGCACGTTGCGGATATAGGAGAGGAAGGCGCGGTTAGGCCCGATGACCAGCACGCCACGGCGGCCCATCCGCTCCCGGTACGCATACAGCAGGTAGGCGATCCGGTGCAGTCCGACGGCGGTCTTGCCGGTCCCTGGCGCACCCTGCACGCAGATGGTCTGATCCGCGTCGGCGCGCACGATGTCGTCCTGGTCGGGCTGGATCGTGGCCACGATGTCACGCATCGGCCCCGACCTCGGCCGCTCGATCTCGTCGAGCATGATGCGGCTCACCGCGGCATCGCCCGGCGGGCCGGCGGCGGGCGGCGCGGTGAAATCCTCGTCCTCGTAGGCCGTGAGCTCACCGCCGGCGAAGCCGAACCGCCGTCGCCTGGTCAGCCCCATCGGCTCGGCCACGCTGGCCCGGTAGAACGGCGTGGACACCGGCGCTCGCCAGTCGATCACCACCGGGCTGCCGTCCGGATCGTGCACGTGCCGCCGTCCTATGTGGAACCGTTCGGCTCCGGGGTTGTCCTCCTCCCCCGGCGACTCCAGATAGTCGAGCCTGCCAAAGAACAGCGGAGTGTCGGGCAGGTCGCGCAGCGCCTCGGCACGCCGGTACAGGTCGGCCTTGAGATACTCCTCCGACACGGGATCCCCGCCGAGCGCCTTGAGCGAGAGCACGTCCTCGCGCATCAGGCTGAGGAACTCCCTGGACCGGAGCAGATGGGTGCGCTCGGCGGCGATCACTGGATCGGCGCTCCGCGCGGCGGCGTCCCGCCCAGGTGGCGAGGCGGGGTCGCCGGAAGGATCGGACTCGGTTTCGGCAGGCTCCTGTTCTGTGTGACTGGCAGCGGGCATGGCTGATCTCCTCGATGGCATCGGGGGGTGAGGGCCAGTAACCTTAGCAAGCTGTCCGGAAATGGTCACATGATTTTCCGGTCGGCCCGCCTTTGTCACACCGGGGTGATTACGTACTGCCGCAGGCACAGGTCGGCGAAGGTGACCGGGCCGCGCGGGCCCGGCACGTGATCCACGTTGATGCCTGTCTCCGGCACGCCGCGCAGCTTGAATCCGTCCAGCAGCCTCGGGCTCGCGTTCCAGAACGCCCCTGTCCCGGTGTAGCTGCCGAGGAACTCGCGCGCCGCCACGGCGTCCGAGGTCACGATGGCGGCGGCGAGCCCGGACGTCTGCGCGTTCGCGGTCTGCGCCGCGGCGGCGGCGTCCGGCACCGCGGCGATCGTCACCGTGGCTTCCCGGCCAGCCTGGAGTGCCCACTCATACCCGAGCGGATGGTCGTGCGGCGGCAGCGACGCGGTGACCTGCGCCCTGGCCAGCGCGGCCATGGCGACCGGGAGCATCTCGTCCCAGCTAGCGGAGCAGATGAGCAGCAGGTTCAGCCGGTTGCAGACGCCCAGCCTGTCCAGGCTCTCGGTGATCAGCGCGCTGGCCTGGCCGGGCTGCGCTGCACGGTCGAGGTAGAGGACGGCACCGCCGTCCGCGTGCGCCAGGGTGCGGACGCCGGCCCTGGCCGCCTCGGCAGCCAGCGCCCGGGTGCTCTCGCCGCTGCCGCGCAGGATGACCAACCGGATCAGGGCGGGCTGCCGGACGAGCTCGACCGCCGCCGCATGGTCCGCGGTCCGGACAAGCTGCAACGCCCCCGCGCTGATTCCGGCGCCGTCAAGCGCTGGGGAGATCACCTGGTCGACCAGCGCGGCGGCCGAAGCGAGCGCGGCGGCACCGGTACGCAGTACCCCGGCGTTGCGCGACTTGAGCAGCTGTGACGCCACGTCGATGGTTACCGCGGGACGCGCCTCGAAGTTCGCGCCCACCACCCCGATGGGAATGCGGCGCTCCTCGAGGCGCAGCCCGCCTGGCAGTGGGTCGAGCGCGGAGCCGTTCGGCGGAAATGGCATCTTGGCGAGCAGTTCGAGTTGTCTCGCGGTGGCCGCCAGCCGTTCGGAATCCAGCCGGAGCCTGTCCAGCAGGCCGCGGCCTAGGCCCTGCTCCGCGCCGCGGGCCATGTCGGCGGCGTTCGCGTCCAGGATGGCGGGAGCCTGCTCGGTGAGCAGGGTGGCCATCCGGCGGAGCGCGTCGTCGATGACCGCGTCGGAGGCTGCGGCCAGCCCGCCGGCGGCCTGGCTCGCCGCCTCGCCACAGGAGACGACCTCCCGCCTGGCATCGGACTCCTGGCTGGCATCGGACTCCTGGCTGACATCGGACTCCTGGCTGACATCGGACTCATGTCCCGCATCCCCCATGACGATGAGGCTAGCGCTGCCGACAGACGGCATCACCAGGCCCAGTGGAAGCCGACCACGGTTTTCTCGATGAACCTCATGTATCTCTGCACCGAATGCTGGCTGTCCGGCGTGACGGGCTCCTGAGTGATGACATCACCGTCCACGCCGTCCCACACCGCCCACCAGACCTCTCGCGGAAGGCGGTCGGGGTGAAACTCCACCCGGATGTCGAAATTTTCCGCGCGCCTCATCACCGCACGGCGGTACTGGCACTTCCGCGCGTCCAGCCGGTCATCGAGGTAGTGATAGGTGTTCCAGTATTCGAGGGTCAGGGTCTCGCCTAGCGAGAGCTCCTTCGCCAGCAGGATGTCCGTGGTGTAGACGTTCTCCCTGAGCTCACGGAGATACCCCGATACCCCCTGGCAGCCCTGCCCCACCTCAAGGGTGAGGGCATCGGTGTCATGGATAAACGGAATGCGGTCCAGGCCGTCGGCAATCGCCTCGACCACCTTCAGCGTCCGGGCCCGGACAATCAGGCCCTCCACGCCGAGGTTGAGATGATCATGCAGGGACACGGTCTGATACTTGGGCGGGCCGAGGATGTCGGCCACTTCCGCCATCAGCTCGGGCCGCATGGCCCTGGGTCCGGACAGCACGCTGATCCGGCCCGATCCCGCCAGTAGCCGCCGCAGCCGTTCTGCCTCGGCAGCTGAGAAACCGAACGCCTCGACAAACAGCGATAGCGTTGCCCGGCTCAGCATCCTGCCGGACATCGCCCGCAGCACCGTGTCCTTGAGCTGGCGGGCCAGCACGTCGGCGTCGCCGTCGGTGCGCGGGTGGCTCCACCGGTAGCGGGCGAGTACCTCGGCAACGGCCAGCTGATTTACCTGACCGGGCCTGCTGCGTTCGGCATACTGCTCCCACCGCCGCCGGTAGCGGCCGGGCCGCAGCAGCAGCTCGCGCAGATACGCGGCGGCGGCCTGACGGTATGCGTCCTGCCCTGCGTCGGTCACGGAATCGGGTTGCCCGCCTGTGCGACTTACATGCGATATACGACCAGTATGCTACGGCGTCAGGTCTCAGCTTGGGGGTGAGACCTCGAACGGCAGGAGGGGGTGGCGTGAGCATGAGCGATCACGTCAGCGCATCTACCCAAATGCTTGGCCAAGCGTATTTCCTCGACCTGCTCGGGGATGCCTACAACGGGCTCGGCCGTTACGACGAGGCTATCGTGGCATTGTCAGAGGCGGCGGCGGCATTCGGGGAGCACGACGCGCAGTGCGCGCACGCGGTGTGCCTATTCAAGATCGCGCAGAGCCACCTGGCGCTGGCGCACGGCGAGCAGGCAATGAGGTACCTGGAGGAATGCCTGCCGATCTTCCGCGAGCTGCACCTGCCCGACCACGAGGAGCAGGCGCTCCGCGCCATGGAAAGCTGCCGGGCGAGCACCGCCTGAGCCTGCCTCTGGCGGGGGTGGCGGCGCGGCCAGTGGCGGCGCGGCGCGTGACGGCGAGTGGTGCGCGGCGAGGCTAGAAGAGGACGGACATGAACGTGGCCACCTCGGTGAAACCGACCCGCCGGTAGGCCGCCCTGGCCGGCGCGTTGAAGTCGTTGACGTAGAGCGACACGACCGGCGCGAAGCTGCGCGCCGCCTCGGCGACCACGGCGGCGACCCCCGGCCCGGCTATCCCGCGACCGCGCCACTCTGGCCGGACCCACACCCCCTGGATCTGGCAGGCCTGCGGGGTGACCGCGCCGATCTCCGCTTTGAAGATCACCTCGCCGTCGTGGATCCTGGCAAACGCTCGGCCGACGCTGATCAGCTCGGCCACCCGGGCGCGGTAACCCGCACCGCCGTCCGGACCCACCGGGGATATGCCAACTTCCTCGGTGAACATGGCCACGCTGGCCGGAAACAGGACGTCCAGCTGCTCCGGCCTGACCCGGCGCACAAGCGGGTCGGGCGTCACCGCGGGCGGGCCGGAGATGGCCATCACCGGCTGCGACCGGCGGACATCGCGGGGCCGGCTCCAGTGCGGCGCCAGCAGCTCCCACAGCTGATCGACCGCAGGGGCGGGTCCAACTAGGGAGGAGCAGCGCCTGCCCTGCGCGCGGGCCCGGTCGGCGAACGCCACAATCGCATCGGGCGTGGCCGCCACCGGTACGAGATTCGCCCCCGCGTAACACAGCGAAGCCAGCCGCCCGCCGGCCTGATGACCCCATAGTTGCGCGCCGAGCCTGGGCGGGTCGAGCCCGACTGCCCGCACCCTGGAGGCGACGAAGACGTTCAGCACCGGATCCCGATCGCAGATGGCAAGCACATCATCACGATCGCGATCACCGAGGAGGCGCAGCGGTGTTGACCACGGCGCCTTGACACGCAGCACGCTTCTAGGGTATCTGCACGTGGCAACTGGGTCAGCGCCGCGGGTGCTAGCCACCCCGCTCGCCTTCGGCGAAGAGCCCTCGCTCACCCACTGGGTGTCGGATCGGCGAGCGCCGGGCAGGTGGCATTGACGGCACCAGAGCCCCCGGCCGCAGGCAGTCTCCCGGTGTCCAGGTAGCGGTTCAGGTAGCCGTTCACGCAGGTATTCGGCGGGAATGCCAGCGACTGGCCATGGTTGCCGCCGCCCTCGACGACGACAATGCGCGAACTCGGCAGCAGCCGGTGCGCATCCATGGCACCTGCGTACGGCGTGGCAGGATCGAGCGTGCCTTGCAGCATGAGGATGCCGGGCAGCCCGGCACCCTTGATCTGTAGCGGCTGAGCGGGCCCTTTCACCGGCCAGAACGCGCAGGCCGCGTTGAACCAGGCGTTATCCCAGGCCTCGAAGGGTGCGGTCCGGTACACCCGCCGGGTGTCGCTATTCCACTTCGCCCAGTTGCGCGGCCAGTTCACGTCGCTGCACTGGACCGCGTTGTAGACGGCGAACTGGTTCTCATTCTGGGCGCCGTAGAGCTCGAACTGGCCGACTATCTGCTTGGTCGCGCCGGTCTGGTTATAGGCAGCGAGGGCGGCGGCCAGCCCAGGCCACAGGCTGTCCTCGTAGCCGCCTTGCAGGAATGTGTCGTCGTACTCGTCTGGCCCGATCATCGGGCCGGACGGACCGCTGATCGGATGGGTCTCGAGCCGGGCGCGCACCCGGTACCAGGCCTGCTGCACCTGGGCCTGGGTAGAGCCGAGATGGTAGGTGCTGTCGTAGCGGGCCACCCAGGCGAAGAACGCGTCCATCCGGCCCTGGAAGGCGTAATCCTGGTCGATGTTGTCGGTGTACCAGACGCCGGCCGGCCCGACCGTGCTGTCCAGGACCATGCGACGGATCCGGTCAGGAAATAGCGTCGCGTACACCTGGCCGATATACGTGCCATAGGAGTAGGCGAAGTAATTGATCTTTTGCTGGCCCAGGGCGACACGGATGGAATCCATGTCCCTGGCGACGTCCTCGGTGGTCATGTACGGCAGCAGCCAGCCGAAGCTCTTCTCGCAGTCCGTCGCGTACGTCTTCGCGCGGTTCTCCATGACCTGCTCGGCCGCCTGGGAGGCCGGGATGTAGTCGGGCCGCACTCCGGAGAAGAAACCAGGCTCGCAGTGCAGCGCGGGCGTACTCGACCCGACGCCGCGCGGGTCGAACCCGATGATGTCGTACTCCGAGGCCACCTTGGGATCCAGGCTCTCCGCCACGTCGCCGGCCAGGCTGAGCCCGCTGCCGCCGGGTCCTCCCGGGTTGACCAGCAGCACGCCCTGGCGCTGGCTTGGCGGGGCGGTCGCCTGGACGCGGGATAGCGCGAGGGTGATCTTCCGGCCGCCGCGATGGCTGTAGTCCAGCGGCACCTGAAGGCTGGAACACTGCATCTGCGTCCCCTGCTGAGAGCAGGAGTGCCAGCGCAGCGGGGTGGCCGTCCCGGCACCGACCGCGCCTGCGGACGGGGCGGATCCGGCCGACGGTGAGCTATCCGCCGCCGGACCGGCCGAGCTGCATGCCGCGGCCGTGAGCGCGATCACGGTGCAAGCCGCCGAGGTCATGACTGACCGCCGTGACCAGGGCGGACGGACCTGACGGCGCGGCGGCTGGTTCCCCCGGCTCAGCTGCTTGTTTCCTGGGCGGCGCGGCATGGTAGCCATCTTGCCCGATGGCCGGCCCGCCGCGACCGACCGCCACCCCTGCCGGGCAGCCCGCGGTGATCTCGCCGGGGGATCGCCTCACGCGGTGTGCTGGCGTTCCTCCAGTGCCTTGCGGTACTCGGCGATCACCAGGTTGGTCAGCTCTTGGACCGACGTCTCCTCGGCGGTCTTGTCCAGGGTGATCTCGCCCCCAGCAGTCACGAGCCTGGCTTCGAAGCGAAGTCTGTCCGGGAGCTCCCGGAGAAGGG
This sequence comes from Actinomycetota bacterium, assembly GCA_003168255.1. GTDB lineage: Bacteria > Actinomycetota > Actinomycetes > Streptosporangiales > Streptosporangiaceae > PALSA-505. Next base: position 854 of record PMSU01000164.1, on the reverse strand, counting down.
AATGATCGCCAGGGCCGCTGCGCGCCTGGTCACGCCCGGCGCGGCGGTAGCGCTCTCGACGGGCACGACCACGTACGCGCTGGCAGAGCAGCTATTCGCGGTGCCCGACCTGACCGTCGTCACCAATTCGATGCGGGTGGCCAGCTTGTTCGAGGGAGCCAGGCAGGCGGCTGACCATGGCCCCCGCGGCTGCCTCCGTCGTGCTCACCGGAGGGGTCAGGACGCCCTCGGAGGCGCTGGTCGGCCCGATCGCAGACCTCGCCATCCGGTCACTCCACTTCGACCTGCTGTTCCTTGGCTGCCACGGGATCGACCCGAGCGCCGGCCTGACCACGCCCAACCTGGCGGAGTCCGAGACCAACCGGGCCTTCGTACGTTCGGCGCGCCGGGTCATCGTCGTCGCGGATCACACCAAGTGGGGCATTGTCGGCCTGAGCTCGTTCGCCGATCTGGACGAGGTAGACACCCTGGTCACCGATGAGCAGTTCCCGGCGGAGGCACGCACGCTGGTGACCGACCGGGTGGGCCGGCTCGTCATCGCCGGCCGCGACGCCAGCTGACCGCTACGCCGGGCTGACGCCAGCTGACCGCTACGCCGGGCTGAGGACACGTCGTGGAGTAAACCGTCGTTTCCTGATCCCGGACGATCGTGCGGTGCCCGCGGACCCGGCCGGCCGGATCACTCCCGCCACACCGGCACCACCGACCCCGTNNATCACGAAACCTGCGGCTTGCTGCTCCGCGGGCCCCTAAGGAGACCGTGACCTCGGGCGCGCCTGGCGCGACGCCGCCGTTTTCCGGCAGCTCGGCGAGCTTCATGGCCTCCTCGATGAGGGTCTCCACGATCTGCGACT
>PMSU01000044.1 GCA_003168255.1 Actinomycetota bacterium | reverse complement strand
AGCCGCGCAGCAGCGCGGCGCAGCGTAGCTCGTCGATCATCGGGAACACCTCATCCGGCGTGACCGGGGCCGGCCGGAGCGAGATGTCCCGCAGCAACTCGGCGGTGGTGCCGCCCATGCCGAGCAGGACGAAGGGGCCGAAGTCCTCGTCTATCTTGAGGCCGGCGATGACCTCGACACCGCCGGTCACGTGTTCCTGGACGAGCAGGCCGTCGGGGTCGGCCCCGCCCAGGGCCTGCCGCCTNNGATGATCTTGACGGCCACCGGGTAGCCGATGGTCTCTGCCGCCGCGACCGCCGCCTCCTCGTCGGCGGCAGCGGCGATCTCGGCTGGGACTGTGAGCTGGTAGCGCTTGAGCAGCAGCTTCGTCGTTTCCTCGTCGATGGCGCCCGCGCCCGCGGCCGCGGCCGGGAGCCGTTCACCGAGCGGTACCCGGGGGGGTACGCGGTGCGCCAGATGAGCCAGCGATACGGTGCGCTGCCCTAGGACCCGGACTGCGGTATACAGATCGTGCAGCGAGTCGAAGACCGGCACATCGGCTTCGGTGTAGATCTTCTCCTCGGGGCCGGCCACGAAGCCGTCCATGGCATAGATGGCGAGCGGTGCGGCGCCGGGTTCCTTGCTGGCCTCGACGACCGGGCCGGCGGAGCGCATGCTGACGTCGCCGAGCAGCTTTTTGCGGATGTAGACGACGGCGGCGATGGATTCGTTCTTGCTGAATTCCCGGTAAACCTGTGCGGCCAACTGCGGCTTGGTCGCGATTTCGCCGGTTAGGTCGCACGGGTTGAAGCCGGCACCGAAGGTCAGCAGCTCATCGACGGCCGCCTCGGTGTGCGGTGAAAGGGCGGGCACCTGCAGTCCTTCGCTGATGGCCTTGTCGGCAGCCGCCCCGGCCTGGCCGCCGGAGCTGGAAATGATGCCGACTCCCGTGGAGCGCAGCCGGGGTGCCCGGAGGAACATCTTCGCCACCGCGGTGAGCTCGCTGAGCTCGCCGACCCGGACGACGCCGTATTTGTGAAAGACGGCGTCATAGAGCTCATCGGCGCCTGCCAGCGCGCCAGTGTGGGCGCTGGCCCGCCGCACGCCCTGTTCGGAACGGCCGACTTTCAGCAGTACCAGTGGCTTGTCCAGCTCGGCGGCGAGTTCGGCGAGTCGGTAGAAGTCCCGCGGACGACGGACCGCCTCCACGAAGGACACGATCATCCGCACGTCCGGATCCTGCAACGCGACCGAGAGGAAATCGGTGAGCCCGAGGTCACCCTCGTTGCCGACGCTCGCGGACAGCCGGACGCCGATACCCTCCCGCTTGAGGCGGACCAGGATTGAGGCTGCCGTCGCGCCGCTCTGGGCAACCACGGCGACCGGTCCAGGGGCGATCCGCTCCTCAAACAGTGGCTGGATCGAGATGACGGCTCCGGTGGCGAGATTCGCGACACCATCGGTGTTCGGCCCCACCACACGCATGCCGCCGGCCCGGGCCCGCTGGATGAGCTGCTGCTCCTGCCGGAGGCCGGCCTCGCCAGTCTCGCCGAAACCCTGGGTGGGCAGGACGATACTGCGAACCCCGGCCGCCGCGCACTGGTCGACGGCGTCGGCCGCAGCCGCGGCGTTCAACGGGATGATCGCGACGTCGATAGGGGCTCCGACGTCGGCGATCGACGGATAGCAGGTGATGCCCTCCAGTTCCGGATATTTCGGGTTGACGGGGAAGATCGCACCCTGGAATCCGCAGTGCTGCAGCAGGTGCAACGGCCACCAGGCCAGGGATCCCGGCCGGTTGGAGGCGCCGATTACCGCAATCGACCGGGGGTTGAAGATCTGCAGCACGTCCGCTTCCGCGCCGGTCACGGCGCGGAGCCCAACTGCTTCGGCCTCGTCGCCAGCCCCTTCGGTCGTACTAGTCATGCGCTACGTCCAGTTCCATCCGGAGCAGCCAGGCGTACATGACCTTGCCGAGTGCATCAGAACGCAGCGACTGGGTGCCGCCGCCGTTCAGGCCGCCGTTCAGCACGAAGTTGAGCGCCCGGATATTCGGCATCTCATAGCGGCGGACCGGGCCCGTCACGAGCGGGCCGAAGTGCTCCTTGACCCGCTCTTCAGTCAGCTGCTCGCGGAGGATGGCAAATCCGCCGTCGTCGTAGGCGATGACGCCCACGTTCGGCTCGGCCGAGGTCAGCACCGCCAGGCACGGGGCCAGGTCAAATACCCGCATCAATGCTCCTAGACCGTGATCATCTCGACCGCCGACGGCACCAGATCCCGCGGGATCAGGCATGGCCAGACGGCGAACAGTTCGGTAATCGGCAGCCGGGTACCCAGGCCTCCGAGACCGGCCGGACCGTTGTTGCAGATCGGCACGAGCTCGGAGAACACCTTCCGGGCCTCCTGCCGACTCGGGCAGCGCGCGGTGAACCTGACGGTGACTTCGGCGGCGTCGGGATCGTCAGGTTCACCGATGAGCGGGCTCCACATGGAGTTGTGTCCCACCCACTCCACCCGCGTCTCGTCACTGTGGAAATCGGCGTTGCGCAGCCGCTCGTCGAGCAGGCTGAGCGCCCGCTTCGCCTTCAGATAGGCATCTGGCCAGGTGTAGGTGAACTGGGCCGTGCCGATGAAGCCGGCCCGGTAGCCCATGTTGACCTTCAGCGTGCTGGGCGCGGGCCGGCCGGTCACCCCGCCGACGCGGACCCGGTCCGGGCCGGCCTGCTCGACGCGCAGGGTGTCGAAGTGCGCGACGACATCAGGGTTGAGGTAGGCGGGCTCGCCGATCTCATACAGCAGCT
>PMSU01000129.1 GCA_003168255.1 Actinomycetota bacterium | reverse complement strand
TACGATCCCCAGCGGCCCGAGGGTGAGCTCAAGCTGCACCCAGCTCTCCGGTCCCGGTGTCCTCGTCGCCTGCTCCCAGCACTGCACGCACTGCTCCGTGAAGCCCAGGAGCGCGGCGAGGCGGCGCTGGGTGAGTCCCGCCTTCCTGCGCGCCTCGCGGATCACCGCGGCGACCTCCGGTGACCCGCTCGGGGCCTGGGCGCGCTGGCGGGACAGCGATGCCGCCGAGCGGTGCGGGCCGGGGTGTCCTGCTCGCCTGCCGCACGCGGAGTCGCCGAAGGCCGGGCACGCGGGGCCGTCGCATCTGAGGCCCGCAGTCACGTCTGCTCTCCCGTCGCTGCGGCTTGAAGCTCAGCCTCACGGACCGCCGCTTCCATCGACTCCCTCGACGGATAGACAGCTTTGGACTCAATCCTGACCGGAGGGACGCGGAGTGCCTCGTCGTTACGCTGGGCCCGGCAGGACACGCACAGGTACGCACCCCATGCATGGCACCAGGCGACCTCGAAGCCCCCGCCGCAGTCGCCGCAGGGGACAGACAGGGCCGCTAGAAGGTCATTCATGGTCGGCCCCTTCCTCGCCGCTCAGCACCTTCAGCGCGGCCCACGCGGCAGCAACCATCGCCTCGTCCGGGCCGTCCTGCGCTTCCATGCGGGCGAATACCAGGGCCTTCCTGACGGCCTTGACCGCGCCCCCGTGCTCGCCGGCCATCTGGCGCAGGCGGTCGCACTCAGCCGCGGTCATCGGTTCGGGTGCGGCGTCAGCCAGGGCCTGGGCGCCGACAGCGGCGCCGATTCGCATGTCCAGCTCCCTTTGTTCCGGGTGGCGGTCTTCCCATGGCTGGAGAATGAAGCCGGGCCGGTCCTTCAGCGCGGACCTCTCGGACTCGAAGGCGACGCGCTGTTCGTGGACGATGCGCCCATAGGGCTCGCGGGGGTCGGTCACTTGCCTGCCCCTTCCTGCCAGCCGGTTCCGGGCTCGCCGATGAGCATCACGTACCGCTCGTCATCGCCGCTGCCCTCGATCTGCTCGACGGTGACGCCGACGGTGCGCGCGATGTCCAGGAAGCCCTCCGCGTAGTTGCCGGGGCACATCACCTGCCAGGTCTCGCGCGTCGCCGGGCCGCGCCCCTCGATCCAGTTCGTGAACCCCGCCACGGCCGCCCACATGTCCATCCGCAGGCCGATCTCGGCGGTGACGAGGAAGGCGCGCATTCCGCTAGCCATGATCCGGCCCCTTCTCCTCGCTGCGCTCTTGGGTCTCGCTGCCGATGATGCCCAGGATGAACTGAACCCGGACGCGCCGGTTGCCGGTGACGTAGGCGGCGATCTGGCGCAGCTTCGCCTCGGCGGCGCCAGCCCTTTCGGTGGCACCCTCGGCGAGGTCTTGAGCCTCGGCGGCCTGCGCGTGCAGCTCGGCCAGCTTCCCCTCGGCGTCTTCCGCGCGGGCCCGGTACTTCGCCACCAGCTCCCCGCAGTCCAGCATCCACAGCCGGACGCCCTCATGGCTTCCCGCTGCTGCCGCTTGAGCGTGCTCCAGCAGGGGCCAGATGGCGTCGGTGACCATCTCGGCTTTCGGTTCGGCCGCCAGCCATGCCTCGTCGATCGTGTTGCGGATGAGCTGACGGACGCTCTCACGGTCAAGAGCAGCAGCGACGGAAGGGGCCATCTGGCATTCGCCGCGCATCTCTGCGGCGAGCTGGTCCGCGAAGGCGTGAAGCTTATCCGCCAGCCATGGCGCGTTCCCTCCGATGTCCTGATCGGCGATGCGGCGCAGTTCCTCGACCGACCCAAGAGCAGCAGCGACGGGAGGCGAGGACACGGACGGGGCCTCCTCCTCGCCTGCGGGCTCGTAGATGGCCGCGAACCGTTCCGCATCAACGGTGAAGACATGCCCCGTGACGCCCCTCAGCACCCAGCAGCCGACAGGGATGAAGTCCGGGCCCGCGCCGAACTCGCGGACAGCCTCGGCGTTGCCTCCGGTCCACCGGATTGCGTCCAGGGTGACGGGCTCGCGGACGCGGTAACGGGCCGGGGCTTCCAGCTGGTGCTCAGTCGTCATCGTCCAGATACCCCTCGTCGTCATCGTCATCTCCGATGCCTTCGCTGGCGCGGAACTCCCCGGTGGTGAGTGCCCGCTGTTCTTGCGCCCGCCGCCACTCGGCCTCCTGCCGGGCACGCTCGGCCGCAGCCCTGACCCGTGACTCCCACTGCCTGCGCACGTACTCCTCGGTAACAGGCCGGTCCGAGAACCACGCTGACGCGGCGTACTCCACGTAGTTCAGCGGATTGCCGCCCCATAGCTTCTCGGGCAGGTCGACGTGATAGGCCGGCTGGCCGTTCTTCACGATCTCCGTGACGTAGCCGGTGTACTCGTTGTGGCCCATGAACGCGATCGTCGCGAACCGGCCCTCGCCCGCCGACTCGGCCGCGTGGTCCTGGTGCTCTGCGGGCAGCAACGACGAGGCAGGGACGCGGCAAGCCTCAGCGATGCGCAGCAGAACCGCAATGCCCATGTCCCGCTTGCCGGACTCCCAGTAGGACACGGCGGTCCCCGTCATGCCGAGCGAGTCGCCGAGCATGGCCTGGGTCAGCAGGGCACCCTGGCGGGCGAGCTTCACGCGCTCGCCGACGTCAGCAAGGACGGCCTCTTCGTCGCTGCCCTCTTTGACTTCCGGTGCTTCCGCCTGCTCAGTCATCGCTCGCTCCGAACAGCCTGCACATCCTGTAGGCCAGGTTCTGGTAGAGGTTGCTCTCGTTCGTCCACGCCACGATCACGGCGAGCACATCAGCCTCGGACGGGCGGGGGGCTTCGGGGACGAGCCTGTGGAGGGGGCGCTTCGGCGAGTTCAGGCTGTACGAAGCAGCGTCTCCCGGCTTCAGCCACGGGCAGTCCGCCCAGCTGCCAGCGCAGGCGTAGTTGCGCTCAGGCAGGTACAGCCAGATCTTTCCGTCCGCATCCCGGTACATCGCGCCCGGCTCGTACTCGGGCTCACGGTGGGCCAGGATGTTGGCGAACACGCGGTCCGCAGCCCCTTCCGTAAGCTCGCCACCGGCGTGGGTCATGCGCTTGTAGTACGCCTCCAGCTCGTCGCGGGTGATGCTCTCGGGGGTGTCCCGGGAGGCGGTCATGACGCAGGCTCCGTCTCGTCGCCAGCCGCCGGAACCTCAGCCCGCGCCGGGCGGATGCTCTCCACCAGCTCGGCCATCATCGGCATCAGCTCGGAAGCCTTGAGGGTCTGCGCAAGAGTGGCGTGGACCTGGGCCGCCTGGAGGTCGTTCGTGCGCCGCAGTCCGCCCTCGTAACTGGTCGCGCCCGCCAGTTCCTCGGCGGCGGCCACGTAGCGCCCGGCCTGGCGGATGTGGGCCTCGGCGGTCTCGCTGAAAGCGGTCCCCCGGCCTTCCATCACGCCTCGGCCGATCTCGCGGATCCGGACCAGCGCGGCGGCCTCGGCAGTGCGCTGATCCTCGGGGACGGTGAGCAGGTCCTCGGTCATCGCAGGGTCGTCATCGAAGACGGTCAGGATCTCGGTCAGCGCGGCCAGGTACTCGGCGGCGTCGGTTTCGGTGCTCATCGGGGGTCTCCATAACCGGCCTCGGCAGCTCGCTTCGCCGCCTTCTCCAGCGACGCCATGACCACTTCAGCGGTCCGGGCGTTGTCCTTGGTGAAGTGCTGGATGGCGAGCATTCCCGTGACGGCAACGTCCGCCAGCTCGCCGAGCAGGTCGTCCGACAGTCCGTAGTAGCCCTTGCGGGGGTTCTGGCCGGTGCAGCCGATAAGGGCGTCGATCGCCTCGCCCGCTTCCTCGCAGACCTTGGCGACACGAGCCCAGTCCTGGCCCAGCGGCTGCGTCTTGTAGTTGGCGGGCACATCGGAGTCCAGCCATTCATC
>PMSU01000180.1 GCA_003168255.1 Actinomycetota bacterium | reverse complement strand
GACTGGCACGCGCCACCGTCTGGAATCCCCGAACAGCCGACAGCCGACACCCGGCACCCGGCACCCGGGGAAGGCGGCCCGGAGACGCCTCCTTCCGCAACGTTTCCAAGATCGATGTGACGGAGCCCACCACCGGTGGGGGGGTACGCCACATCGATCTTCGGCGGCACTATGGAAGACGTGGCTCACGGGGTCGGTGGTGTCGGTGTGACGGGAGTGATCCGGTCGGCAGGGTCCGCGGGGCACCGCACGGTCGTCTGGGATCAGGAAACGACAGTTTATTACACGACGTGTCCAAAGAGTGTCAGCGCTGTCACATCTACGCTATGCGCTCCGGGACTCACACGCCCCTGAAGCCCCACGCTCACCTGGTGTCCCAGTCGAGACCGGCGGGCTGGCCGCCCGGGTCCGGGTTGGACGCGTCCGGGTTGGACGAGTCCGGCCGCGCAGTGCGCGCCGCTGCCAGCATCGAGCGCGGAACCAGGGGCGAGTGAGCTGCGTCACAAGGTAAGGAGCGACAGATACGGCACCGGGGAAGGGCGCATGGGCAGTCGCTGGCGTACGTGCGCTGGATCCGGCACCTGCATCTTGCTCACGGCGACGTTACTCGGCGTGGCCGGCTGCTCCGCGGCACCGCAAGCGTGCGCGGGTCAGTGCGGTCCGCCCTTCCAGTTGCAGGTCGTATTCCGGCTGGGCAATAGCAAGCAGGCTGCCACCGCGGCTATGCACAAGTGCGCGGCCGATCCGCTGGTCATAAGGATCGGCCAGGTGCGCGCGCCGCACAGTGGCCCGGGTCTGGGACCGGGACAAGACACCGCGACAATCTTCACCCGGTCCATGCCAACCGGGTCCCGTCAGGTGCCGCTGCTGACGTGCCTGCGCAGCTCCCCCGTGGTGCTGCAGGTGGCCTGGCCGGACTGAGGCGGCCGGGTTAGACGAGTACGGCCGCGGCTGCGCGGGCGGCGGCGGGCAGCGCTTCGGCGATGCGGGTCAAAGCCGCGGCATCATGCGCCGCAGACAGGAACCACGCCTCATAGCCAGAGGGCGGCAGGTATACCCCGGCGGAAAGCATCGCGTGGAAGAACGCCGCATAGGCGGCCTGCGACTGGCCACGCGCCTCGCCGAAGTCGCGCACCGGCAGCTCGTTGCCGAAGAACACCGAGAACAGGCTGCCGCCCTCCTGTAGCCGGAACGGCACGCCGCAGGCGGACAGCGCGCTGGCGGTGAGGCTGATCACGGCCGCGGCGGCCTCATCCACCCGGGCGTACACCTCAGGCGTACAGGCCCGCAGGGTCGCCAGGCCGGCCGCGGTGGCCAGCGGGTTGCCGGACAGCGTTCCCGCCTGGTAAACCGGCCCGACCGGGGCGAGCATATCCATGATCTCCGCCCGGCCGCCGAACGCTGCGGCAGGCAGGCCGCCGCCCATTACCTTGCCAAACGTCGTGAGATCCCCGGCCACGCCTTCCCGGCCATACCAGCCGGAGGAGGTGACGCGGAAGCCGGTGAGCACCTCATCCATGATCAGCAGCGCGCCGTGCTCGCGACACAGGCCGGCCAGCAGCTCGTTGAATCCCGCCAGCGGCGGGACCACTCCCATGTTCGCCGGGCAGGCCTCGGTGATCACGCAGGCGATCTGAGCGCCGTGCTTGGCGAACGCCTGACGCACCGCCTCCGCGTCGTTGTACGGCAGCACCAGGGTGTTGGCGGTGATCGCCGCCGGCACCCCGGGCGAGTCGGGCAGGCTGAAGGTGGCTACTCCCGATCCAGCCGCGGCGAGCAGCGCGTCCGCGTGCCCGTGATAGCACCCGCCGAACTTCACCACCACGGGCCGCCCGGTGAAGGCGCGGGCCAGCCGCAGCGCCGACATCGTCGCCTCGGTGCCCGAGTTGACCAGCCGGATCTTCTGCACCGGGACACGCGCTGTGAGCTCGGCGGCCAGCTCGACCTCGCCGGGAGTCACGGCGCCGAACGACGTACCCTTCCCAGCCGCCTCCCGCACCGCCGCGGTCACCTCGGGATGGGCGTGCCCGAGGATCATCGGGCCCCAGGAGCAGACGAGGTCCACGTACTCCCGGCCGTCGGCGTCGGTGAGGTACGGGCCGGAGCCGGACACGATGAACGGCGGTGTGCCGCCCACGGCACCGAACGCGCGGACCGGAGAGTTCACCCCGCCCGGCATGAGTGCGGTTGCCCGCCGGAACAGGTCCGCGGATCGATCACCGACGGTCACCGCGGCGTCTCCCCCGATGCGTCGGCGAGATACTCCAGCATGCGCACCGCGTCCGGGAGCGGCCGGCCGGACGGCTCACGGATCCAGTGCGCAACCAGGCCGGCGCCGTGCCTGGACGGCGGCGCGAGCACGTAGCTATCGCGGCAGTGCCAGCGAAGGCCGGCCGTCTGCGTCATGTCGTCGGGAACGCAATCCAGGTGACAGGACCACCATTCGTCCTGCATCTCGGGCGCTCCGCGGGTGGCGACGAAGAACAGCGCCCGGTCGTCGGCGCTGGCGGCCACCGGTCCCGGCTGCGTTCCCGCCCGCTCCATCAGGTCAAGCGCTGCCAGGCCGACCGTTACCGGAATGTCGAGCACGTCGAACACCCGCCCGGTAACAAGGATCACGTTCGCCGCTGGCGTCGCCGACCACAATCGCCCGACCGCTGCCGGATCCGCGCTGGCCTGCATCTGCCAGGTGGGCGAGACGGGGTGGGCACCAGGCGCGGGGCAGCCGATCCGGTCACAGGAACATGCCCGCCCGCTCTCGCGCGCTCCGGGCAGTCCGCGCGGCGGATGCGCGCCCTGGCACACCGGCCAGCCCATGTCAGCGTATCGCCGCGCCGCCGAGGCCATCTGCTCTCGCGCCACGCGCTCCTTGCGGCGCGCACGGCGCAGCATCACATCGACCATCGGCTCCGCTCCCAGTCCAGCGCTCTTCCGCTCTCGCGCGGGCGCCTCGTCCGCTCCGCGCCGACCTGCACGCACCTAGCGCGACAGTCGTCGCGCCACCTCGGCTGCCCAATAGGTCAAGATGATGTCCGCCCCGGCCCTGCGGATCGCGATGAGCGTCTCCATGATCGCCCGATCCCGGTCCAGCCAGCCGTTGGCGGCCGCGGCCTCCACCATCGCGTACTCGCCGCTCACCTGGTAGGCCGCTACCGGCACAGTAACCGCGTCGGCGACACGGCTGATGACATCAAGGTATGCCAGGGCAGGCTTCACCATGACGATGTCGGCGCCTTCGTCCAGATCCAGCGCTACCTCACGCAGTGCCTCGGTGGCTCCGCGCGGATCCTGCTGATAGCCGGACCGGTCACCGAATAGGGGGGCACCCTCGGCGGCATCGCGGAACGGCCCGTAGAAAGCCGAGGCGTACTTTGCCGAATACGCGCAGATCGCGATCTCGGCGTAGCCGACCTCGTCCAGGGCGGACCTGATCGCCCCCACCTGGCCGTCCATCATCCCGCTCGGGGCTACCACGTGCGCCCCGGCGACCGCCTGCGCGCACGCTATCGAGGCGTACCTTTCCAGCGTGGCGTCGTTGTCCACGTCAAGGACGTCGGTCAGCACGCCGCAATGACCATGATCGGTGTACTCGCACAGGCAGAGGTCCGCCATGAGCACGGTGTCGCTGCCGACCTCTGCCGTCAGGTCGCGCAGGGCCAGCTGAATGATGCCTGCCGGGTCATCAGCGGCGGAGCCGCGGGAATCCTTGACCGCCGGGATGCCGAACAGGATCAGCCCGCCGACACCGGCCTCCACCGCTTCGGTCGCCGCCTTACGGAGGCTGTCCCTGGTGTGCTGTAGCACACCAGGCATGGACGCCACCGGCTGCGGCTCGGCGATGCCCTCCTTGACGAACATCGGCAGGACGAGGTTTCCTGGCCGCACCGACGTCTGCGCGGCCAGGCTTCGCAGCCCCGCCGTGCGCCGTAGCCTGCGCGGCCTGGCGGCCGGGAAGCGGGAACTCACCTGGCCGCCTACCTGTGCCGACGGCGGGCGCCGCGGCGCCGCTCGCTCGGCCTGCGCATCGGCTCGCCCGCCTCGGCGGCGGCCTTGCGCAGGCCAGCGCCATGCTCGGCGAGCGCGTCCACCAGCGCGGTGACGGACGGCGTGGGAGCCATGACGTCCACTCGCAGGCCAAACTCGGCCGCGGTCTTCGCCGTCTGCGGCCCGATCGCGGCGATCACCGTGAGCGCGTGCGGCTTGCCGGCGATCCCGATCAGGTTCCGCACCGTGGACGAGGAGGTGAACAGGGCAGCGTCGAAACCGCCGCCCTTTATTGCCTCACGGACCGGGGCCGGCGGCGGTGCGGCGCGCACCGTCCGGTACGCGGTGACGTCCTCGGCCTCCCAGCCCAGCTCCGTCAGCCGCGCCACCAGCGCCTCAGTGGCGATGTCGGCACGCGGCAAGAGCACCCGGTTGATCGGGTCGAGGACGTCGTCGTAGGGCGGCCACTCGGCAGCGAGCCCCTCGCCTGACTGCTCTCCCTCGGGCACAAGCTCGGGCACTATCCCGAACGCGCGAAGCGAGGCGGCGGTCTGCTCACCTACCGCGGCCACCTTGACGCCGGCGAAAGCACGCGCGTCCAGCCCGTACTCCTCGAACTTCTCCCTGATCGCGCGTACCGCGTTCACCGAGGTGAAGGCGATCCACTGGTACCGGCCGGTGACAAGCCCCTTGACGGCGCGGTCCATCTGCTGCGGGGTCCGCGGCGGCTCGACCGCTATCGTCGGCACTTCCTGCGGCACCGCGCCGTACTGCCGCAGCCGCAGCGAGACCTCGGCTGCCTGCTCCTTCGTGCGCGGCACGAGAACTCGCCAGCCAAACAGCGGCTTGGTCTCGAACCAGGACAGGCTGTCGCGGGCGGACACCGCTTCCCCGGCCACCGCCACAGCGGGGCCGTAGGTAGTCAGCGGGCTCACTCCGGCCGCCTTGAGATCCGCGGCAACGGATCCGAGCGCGCAGACGACCGTCTGCTGCGCGGTCGTGGTGCCGTTCCAGGTGATGGCGAACGGCGTGCTATCCGGCCAGCCCGCCGCGACCAGCATCTTGCCGATGTCGGCAGGACCCGCCTCGGCGCCCAGGATTACCAGCGGCCCTGGGCCGGCTGGCGCTCGGCTGATCTCGGCGGCATGGATGACCCGAATGTCCGCCCGCGCCTCGCTGGTCAGCGGGATTCCCGCGTAGGCAGGCACCGCGGTGGCAGCGGGCAGGCCTGGCACGATCTCGAACCGGACTCCGGCCTTGGCGCAGGCCGCCGCATCTTGCGCCCCGGCGGCGAACGCCAGCGGGTCACCGGCGTAAAGCCGCACGACCAGCTTGCCCGCTCTGGCCGCGGCCACGATCATCCGCGGGTCAGCGTCAAGATCGGCGACGTCGGCGAGCACGGCTGCTGGCGACAGCAGGTGGCGCACCCCCTCGGCCACCTCGGGCCTGGCCACCACCAGATCGGCGCGGCCAAGCAGGTCGGCGGCGCGCACCGTCAGCAGGCTCTCGTCGCCCGGCCCCGCGCCGACGAAGGCAACCCATCCCTCCCGCGCGGCTGCGGCCTTCGTCGCTGTGTCATCGGTCGGGCTGCTAGCAGCAACTGTGGGGTTCACTGCGGATCTCCCCCATCACTCGAGCGTGCCGAGAGCACGCTGATGTAGTTCCCTGCCCCGCGGTGCAGCAGCTCTTCGGCAATCTCGCGGCCCAGCGATTGCGCCGCTGCCGCCTTACCGTCGCCGCCTGCCCGCACTGCACCGCCGCCGTCAATGTCGAAGACGCCGGCACTCAGGTGCACCATGTCCGTTCCTAGCGTATGGACCGCATACGCCCCTACCGGGGCGCTACAGCCCCCCTGTAGCGCCGCCAGCAGGCTGCGCTCGGCGGTGATCGCCGTATGGCTCGACGGGTCATCGACCGTCGCGAGCAGTGCGCGCAGCTCGGCTGCGCCGCTGCGGCACTCGACGGCCAGAGCGCCCTGCCCCGGCGCGGGCAGCATCTCGTCGGGCTCGAAGACCTCGGCGACGGCGTCCAGGCGGCCGATCCTGGCCAGCCCGGCATAGCCGAGCACAACCGCGTCGAGCTGCCCCTTGCCGACCTTGGCGATACGGGTATCGGCGTTGCCGCGGACCGCGACCGGCGTCGTATCGGGCCTGAGCAGCCGCAGCTGGGCGGCCCGGCGCGGTGACCCGGTCCCGATTCGCGCCCCCGCTCTGAGGTCGGCGAGCTTGGCTCCGTCTACGGTGACCAGGGCGTCTCTCGGGTCGTCCCGCGCGGGCACGGCCGCGAGCACGATTCCCTCTGCCTCGGCGGTCGGCAGGTCCTTCAGCGAATGCACCGCGATGTCGACCTCATCGGCCAGCAGCCGGGCCCGCAGCCCGCTCACGAACACCCCGGTGCCGCCTATCTGGCTGAGCTGAGCCCGGCTGACGTCGCCGAAGGTGGTCACCCGGACCAGTTCCACCGCGCGCCCGGTCCGCTGCGTGATCAGGCTGGCCACGTATCCGGCCTGAACGATGGCCATCGGGCTCCTGCGGGTGCCGATCCGCAGCGGCGGGACGGGAGTAGTCACTCTGGCACCTCCTGATCCGTGCCGAGCTCCACGTCGACGCGAGTTACCGCATCGATCGCCTTGGGGTCGAGGTCGAAAAGCACCCGGAGCGCGGCAGCGTACTCGTCGCCGCCAGGGGCGGCTGCCAGCTCTTTGATCCGGACGGTCGGCGCGTGCAGCAGCTTGTCGGCTACCCGGCGGACGGTCTGCGCGATCTCGCCGAGGGCGTGATCGTCGAGGCCGGTCAGCCGCGCGGTCAGCCGGACAAGCTCGGCGTCCACGACCTTGGCGGCCTTCGCCCGCAGCGCGACCACGGTCGGGGTGACGCTTGCCGCCCGCACCGCGGACGCCCTGGCGGCGAACTCTTCGGCGACGATGGCCCGTACCGCGGCCAGGTCCTCGTCGTGCGCGCTGCCATCGACGGCCACGCCGATCGTGTCCAGGTCGATCAGGCTTACGCCGGGCAGCGCCGCGGCGGCCGGCTCGATATCACGCGGCATGGCCAGATCCAGCAAGACGAGCGGCCGGCCGCCGGCTGCGGCGCGCCGGGCCATAATGCTGGCCAGCGTGGCCTGGGTGATCACGGCTCCGGCGGCGCCGGTGCAGGAGATCACCAGATCCGCGGATTCCACCGCGTCAGGAAGCTCCGAGAGCGCCGCCGTCTTGCCACCTAGCCTGGCCGCCAGCCGTTCGGCATTATCGGGGGTTCGATTTGCCACGATCAGGCTGCCCGCGCCCATCCGGGAAGCCGTGGCGGCGGCGAGCCCGCTCATCGAGCCGGCCCCCACGACAAGCACCCGGCTACCTTGCAGCAGGCCATCCTCGCTGGGGCTGCCGCTGGCCGGCAGCCGGGCGGCGGCAAGGCCTATGCCGACGCTGACCAGGTTCGCGCCCGCCCGGTCTATCCCGGTCTCGGCATGCGCGCGTTTTCCTGTCCGCAGCGCCAGCCCGCCGAGTTCGCCCAGTTCCCGGCCGAGCGTCCCCTGCTCGCGCGCTACGCCGATGGCCTGCCGTACCTGGCCCAGGATCTGGCCCTCGCCGACCACCATCGAGTCAAGCCCGCAGGCCACCGCGAGCAGGTGCTGCACGGCGCGATCCTCGTAGTGCACGTACAGGTGCGGGGTGAGGTCGGCCGGCGGGACGCTGGAATGCCTGGCGAGCAGCTCGCAGATCGAGCTGACCCCGCTGTGGAATTTGTCCACCTCGGCGTAGATCTCCACCCGGTTGCAGGTGGACACGATGAAAGTCCCCGCGACGTGCTCGGCATGGAAGACGTCGTACCGCAGCTTGTTGAGATCATCGCCGCCGATCGCGGCGCGCTCGAGTGTCGCGACGGGCGCACTCTTGTGGCTCAGCCCTACCACGAGCATGCTCATGAGCCCACCACCTGAACGGCCGGACCGCTCATCGACGCCTTGCGCTGGGCGTGGAAGGCGAGGATCTGCAGCTCGATTGACAGGTCAACTTTACGCACGTCCACGCCATCGGGGACGCTGAGAACGACAGGCGCGAAGTTGAGGATGCTGGTGACGCCGGCCGCCACCAGCCGGTCGCAGACGCTCTGCGCCGATCCGGCCGGAGTCGCGATCACGCCGATCGACACCCGGTGCCGCCGGACGACCGTCTCCATCTCGTCCGAATGCTGGACGGCAAGCCCGGCGATCCTGGTGCCGACCACCGCGGCGTCGGAGTCGAGCAGTCCGGCGATCCGGAAGCCACGGGAGGCAAAGCCGCCGTAGTTGGCCAGCGCCCGCCCCAGGTTGCCCGCGCCGATGATGGCCACCGGCCAGTCCTGGGTGAGGCCGAGTTCGCGGGAGACCTGGTACACCAGGTACTCCACGTCATACCCGACGCCGCGGGTGCCGTACGACCCGAGGTGGGAGAGGTCCTTGCGGAGTTTGGCCGAGTTGACTCCCGCGGCCACCGCAAGCTCCTCGCTCGACACGGTGGCCGTGCCGTTCTCCGCGAGTGCATAGAGGGTACGCAGGTATACCGGCAGCCGGGCGACCGTGGCTTCCGGGATACCGTGACTGCCGTTGGCAGACACCGGACGATGCGACATGCGCCGGCGCTCCTGGGGGATCGCGGCGACGGGTCCCGCGGGCTGCGCGGCCTTGGCGGCCCGCCGCTCGAGCTGTGACGCATTCACGTTACGCCCTTGTGAATGTTTGCACAAAGCCGGCCGGATCGCGGCCGGGCCGACAGCGGGTAAGGCAGGCCGTCGTCACCCGCTGAGCGCCGCCCGGAGCCGCTGCTCGCTGACCCGCCAGAAGTCGTGCTGTACCCCGTCGATCAGCGTCACCGGAATCATCTCCGAGTACTCGCGCAGGTCGTCCTGCGACAGCGTGATATCGCGCTCCTCCCAGGCCACGCCGAGTTCCGCGGCGACCCGCGTGATGGTCGCCCGTGCCTCGTCGCAGAGATGGCAGCCGGGCCGGCCGAGCAGCGTGATCCTGTGCCCGGCCGCCGGGGTCAGATCTGCTTCATTCACCGGCAGCGTGGCCGAACAGCCGGGACAGCCCAGGCAATGGAGACAGCTTCGCCTGCTGGGTGCCGAGTTCGATCACGTTGGTGGCCAGCACGTACGGGCTGCGGTCCACGTCGAAGCGCTGGATGTAGGGGTGCCGCTTGTGCTCCTCGTACGCCATCCGGTCGCGGTAGACCTCATAGAAGATCCGCTGCATCGGCGCGTTCGGCACCGAATGCACCGCGTAGACCAGGGCATCGGGCTCACTGACGCGAACCTCATCAACGACCTGTTCGGCCAGGGCGTCGAATTCCGCTTCGCGGCCTTCGGCCAGCGTGTAGATGGCGATCAGGCCATACAGCCGCTGCGTGGCGGTCTGTTCGCTGGTCACGCTGACCGCAGGAGTGGGTCCGCCGACTGCGGGCCCAGGCCCGGTCGACACCGAGTCGGATGCGGCCATTGACGTATCCCGGCCGGCGTTCCTCGGCTGCCAGACCCCGGTCCTGTCGGCGCCAGAGAGCCCGCCTGACCCGCCAGCGAACTCGCCCGCCGCACTAGAGAGTCCGCCCGCCGCGCCAGGGAGCCCGGCCGTCCTGTCAGGGAGCCTGTCTGGCCCGCTAGGGAGCCCGCCCGACCTTTCGGGAAGCCCGCCCGTCCCGCCCGTCCTGTCGGGGAGCCCGCCCGCCGCGTCGTCCCGCTGATAATCCTTTTCCGGTTGATAACCGCCACCTGGTCTATGCTCGCGATCCTCTTGATGCAGGCCATTCATCCCGTACCCCCCGTTTTGCCGGGATCCCCCATTCGGGGGGTACCCGTACCCGCCGTTCGACTGGTTTCCGCGGTCAAGCCGGTACCAGTCATCATCCCCGTACCTACGGTAGCCACCGTTCTCCGCCTGCCGCGGGTAGCTGGCGCCAAACACCTCATCATCGGCTGGTTCGTCAAGCGGGGCAGGCACCGCACGCCCGGGCCGGCGCGCCGGCCCGGAAGGGACCTCCTCGTGCAGCTCGGCAAGCCTGGTCTTGTCCGCCTGTATGCCCGCGAACCAGGTAAGCGCG
Source organism: Actinomycetota bacterium (assembly GCA_003168255.1). Taxonomy (GTDB): domain Bacteria; phylum Actinomycetota; class Actinomycetes; order Streptosporangiales; family Streptosporangiaceae; genus PALSA-505. The sequence continues at coordinate 10,462 of PMSU01000180.1, read as the reverse complement.
GCGCAGACGGCGCAGAGCGCCGGGTACCCCATGTTCGCGGGCAGGCTAAGCCGCAGGCCGAGGAGCGCTATCACTGCGACGCCTGCCGCGGCAATCGCGATCAGCGGGCGGCGCCAGGCCGGATCGCTGCGCAGCCGCACCAGGGCCACGATCAGCGTGACCACGACGGCGGCAAGAGTTAGCCCGGCGATCAGGCTGAGCAGCGACCTCGGGATGATCTGGTAGTGCGCGGACGCAGCGGGCCATGACTTGCTGAAGGGGGTGTCGCTGAGCGGATCGGTGATAAGGACTACGGCTCCCACGACGGTCAGCGCCGCGGTGACCAGCTTCACTCCGAACCTGACGGCTACGCTCTTGCCAGCCAGCTCAGCCAGCCCCCAGGTCAGCCACAGCGGAGCAACCAGCTGCGTGCCGATCTGCACCACGCGGAACGTGGGCGATCCGAAGCCATTGCGCGCGCCCAGCGCCTGCGCGCCGAGCGCGACAGCTAGAGCCGCCAGCGTGCCCGCCCACGCGATGATGTCCATCCGCGGTGCACGAATACACCTGCCGACGAGCACCCCGGTGCCCGCGGCGGCGAAGACGGCGCATGCGAACGCGACCACAACGGAGACATCCATCCCTTCTTATGGTGCACGACATGTCTGCCAATGGGAAACGGGCGGCCGAATCCGCATTCCGCCGCCGCGATCCGAAGACGGCAGACCCGCTAGGCTTTCTCCCATGAGGCGGCAGCCAGTGCGCCCACCTGACGGGATGATCGCAGCCCGGGCCGCCGCCGCCGCCGCGAACGTCGGCCGGCTATCCCCGGTGCCGGATCCCGCGGCCGGCGCGTTCTTCGATGTCGACAACACCATCATGCGCGGCGCTTCGATCTACCACTTCGCGCGCGGCCTGGCGGCACGCAAGATGTTCACCTCGATGGACCTGGCCAAGATGACCTGGGCCCAGCTTTTCCTCCGGGTCCGTGGCACCGAGAATGCCGGGCACATGGCGACGGCGCGGGAGACCGCGCTCGCCTTCGTGGCCGGGCACAAGGTCACCGACATCGTCGGGCTCTGCGAGGAAATTTACGACGAGACAATGGCGGATCGCATCTGGGAGGGCACCAGGGAGCTCGCGCAGGGTCATCTCGACGCCGGCCAGCGGGTCTGGCTGGTGACCGCGACGCCGATGGAGCTCGCCGAAATCCTGGCCCGCAGGCTGGGCCTGACCGGGGCGCTCGGCACGGTCGCGGAGTCGATCGACGGCGTGTACACCGGACGGCTGGTCGGCGGCCTGCTGCATGGGCCGGCCAAGCCGGCCGCCATCGCCCTCCTGGCCACCAGGGAAGGGCTTGACCTCGCGCGCTGCGCCGCTTACAGCGATTCCGTCAATGACCTGCCGATGCTGGAGCTCGTCGGTCACCCGCACGCGGTCAACCCCGACGGCGAGCTGCGGGCCGAGGCGCGGCGCCGCGACTGGCCAGTACACGACTTTCGCACCGGACGCAGGGTGGCCATGATCGCGCTGCCGGCCGCGGGTGCGGCAGGGGCGGTCGCGGGCGGCCTGGCGGCCGGAGTGGCGGTGCGCAAGCGGCGGGCTGGCGCTTGACTGGTACGGGCGGCTGCGGCCGCTGACCGAGGCGGGCAGGCCCGGCTGCTGACCGAGGCCGGCAGGCCCGGCTGCTGACCGAGGCGGGCAGGCCCGGCTGCTGACCGAGGCCGGCGGGCGCGGCCGCTAGCTGAAGGCTGGTCCCCGCTCGACGACCAGATCGTCCACCATCTGCTGGATGATGTCGCGCACCCGGTCGGCGAGCTCGGATACGACCGGCGCGTCCTCGGCGGCCGTACCCCAGTAATGATCAGTCGGCACAGGCTTGCCGAACTCAATGATCCAGTCGGAGGGAAGCGGGATCATGCCGAGCGGCCCAAGCCAAGGGAAAAGGGGGGTCAAGGGAAAGTATGGTAGGCCGAGCAGCTCGGCCAGCCGATGCGCATTCCCGATCATCGGATATATCTCCTCGGCACCGATGATCGCGCACGGAATGATCGGCACTCTGGCCCGGATCGCCGATACCGCGAACCCGCCGCGGCCGAACCTGCGCAGCTTGTATCTCTCGCTGAAAGGCTTGCCGGTCCCTTTGAATCCTTCCGGGCAAACTCCGACAAGCTCTCCGGCCGCAAGCAGCCGGGCAGCCTGCGCAGGTGATGCAAGAGTGTGGCCACTCTTACGTGCCAACTGGGCGAGCAACGGCACTTCGTAGATCAGATCGGCGCCGAGCAGCCGCAGATTCCTATGCCGGCGGTGCTCGTAATGCAGCCCCGCCTGGACCATGATCATGTCGAATGGCAGGACCCCCGCATGGTTGGCCACCACCAGGGCCGCGCCCGAATCCGGGACGTTCTCCAGCCCGCGCATCCTGACCCGAAACCATTTCCGGTAGAGCACGCTGACCATCGGCATGAGCACGGCGGCGTTGAAATCGGGGTCGAAACCGGATTCATCCGGCTGACAGCTCCCGTCCAGTCGCCGCTGCACGAAGCCTGCGGCTGCTGCCAGCCGACCTCGCAGAGAGAAGGCTTCTGCGCACGGCTCAGTCATCCGGTCAGCCTCCCGCGTGTCGCGGCAGCGAGGACGACTGGATCATCGCAACTTCCCCGGCTTCGCCGACCGGCCGGCCGGGACGAAACAGCCGCCTCCGGCGCGGCCAGTGCTGCAAGCGCTACTTCTTATTTCTGCGCTGGATGCGGGTCTTCTTGAGCAACTTGCGATGCTTCTTCTTAGCCATCCTCTTACGGCGCTTCTTGATGACGGAGCCCACGGCACCACCTTCGGCCCTCACTCGACAGAACGGAAAAACGGGCATGCGCGCCTGCCCGCCCGTCGTCAGGGGGCAGGGGCGCTCGCCCGCTAAAGCGTACCGCCGCCCGCCCCATGCGACCGCCAATAACCCAAGCCCGTGACGGTCGCCCGAGCCCGGGCTGTCGCCCCCGCTTCCCGTCAGTGCCGGTCAGCTAGCAGCCACGAAGGCATCCCTGAGGTACTGATTGACAGCCTGCTCTGGTACGCGAAAAGAACGTCCCACCCGGATCGCCTCGAGCTCTCCGGAGTGGACCAGACGGTAGACAGTCATCTTGGATACCCGCATGATCGTGGCCACTTCGGCCACGGTCAGGAACCTAACATCACTAAGGGGAGTTTCGCCTGCAGCCATCGATTGCCCTCTTCCGTGCGGAGCTAAGTGCGCCGCCTGTCCGTATAACCGACGCACCAGTCACGCACGCATCCAGCGTAAGTCGCGTTTGGGAAAGGGCAAGCCCGGCGCGCTGCCTCATTTCGGGGATCTGCCAACATCTAGCAGCCCGTCGGCCATACCGGGTAGCGCTCGGAATGGGAATATGGTCAGGGATTCAGGCCATGCGCAGGGAAAACGGCGTTGCGAGTCGCCATGATGGCCCGGTCAACCGGATCAGCGGGGTCAAAACCCAACTGAAACGATGTGAATTCGGACGTCGCGCCGTCGGTCATAGTGTCGGGCGGCTGCCTGCCGGTCCTGTCCCGCACGTATTCACGCCAGGCCACCGGTGTCTGCGCCAGCGGATCGATGGGCCTGCCCGCCGCCTGCGCCAGCAGATGCGTCCAGCACCGGGGCACCACCCGCACCAGCTCATATCCGCCGCCGCCGGTGACCAGCCAGCGGCCGCCGGCCGTCTCGTGCGCGAGCTCGTGCAGCACGGTCTGCGCGTGCCGCTGCGCGTCGAGGCTGAGCTCCAGGTGAGCCAGCGGATCCAGCCGGTGACTGTCGCAGCCATGCTGGCTGACAAGCACGTCGGGCCGGAACGCGCGGAGCAGCGGCGGAACGATCGCGTCCAGCGCGCGCAGCCACCCGGCGTCGCCGGTACCGGCCTGAAACGCGACGTTCACCGCTGTGCCGGCCGCGGCGCCCCGGCCCGTCTCCGTCGGGAGGCCGGTCCCGGGAAACAGGGTGGCCGGATGTTCGTGCAGGCTGATCGTCAGCACCCGGGGATCGTCGTAGAAGGCGGCCTGCACGCCGTCACCGTGGTGCACGTCAAGATCGACATAGGCCACCCGCTCCGCGCCCTGGGCGAGCAGCCAGCTGATCGCGATCGCCGGGTCGTTGTAGACGCAGAACCCGCTCGCGCTGGCCCGCATCGCGTGATGCAGCCCGCCTGCCACGTTCGCGGCGTGCTCGGCCTGCCCTGTCCACACCGCCCTCGCCGCGGCGAGGGTGGCGCCGGCAACCAGCGCGGACGCCTCGTGCATCGCTGCGAATACCGGGTCGTCCGGGGTGCCGAGTCCGTGCCGCAGATCGCCCCGGCCGGTCTGCCCGGCGCGCCGCACCGCCGCGATGTAGCCGGGATCATGGACAAGCTCAAGCTCGTCCTCGGTGGCTGGCCGCGGCACCGTCACCGTCACGGACGGCTCGTCGAATATTCCGAACGCACGCGCCAGAGCGATCGTGAGCTCCACCCTGACAGGGGCGAGCGGATGTCCGGGGCCGAAGTCGTAGCCGATCAGCCCGTCGTCCCAGGCAACCTCGAGAGTGCACGCCACGCTACTCACGACCTAGCTCGCGGCCGCGATCCCGCGCCGCCTCGATTGCGGCGAGGAAGGCGGCCCGCACCCCGTGCCGTTCAAGCTCACGCACCGCGGAGATGGTCGTGCCGCCCGGCGAGGTGACCGCCTCGCGCAAGATCACCGGGTGCTCGCCTGAGTCACGGAGCATGGTCGCTGCCCCGTACACCGCCTGGGTCACCATCTCGAGCGCTGTTTGCCGGGGCATACCGAGCAGGATCCCGGCATCCACCATCGCTTCTACCAGGAAGTACACGTAGGCCGGCCCGCTGCCGGACAGCGCGGTGGCGGCGTCCTGCTGGGACTCCGGGATGCGGATGACCTTGCCCACCGGCCGGAGCAGTTCCTCGGTGAAACGCAGGTGCTCGTCGGTGGCGTGCGATCCGGCCGAGATCACGCTCATCGCCTCGTCCACCAGCACGGGGGTGTTCGACATCACCCGGACCACCGGCAGTTCGCCGGGCAGCCTGCGCTCGATGAAGGACGTGGTGATGCCCGCCGCCACCGAGATGATCAGCCGACCGGCCGGCACGCTCGGCGCGATCTCGTCCAGCAGGGCGGTCATGTCTTGCGGCTTCACCGTGAGCACCAGCGTGTCTGCGGACTTGGCCGCCGCGGCTGCCCCGGCTACTTGCACTCCGTAGCGCTCGTGCAGTTCGGCGGAGCGCTGCGGCCGCCGGGCCACCGCGATTATCCCGATGGGCGCCCGGCCCGCCCGCAACAGCCCGGAGATGAGCGCCTCGCCCATCTTTCCCGCACCCAGGATCGCGATCATCGCGTTACCTCCTCGTGGCGAGCGAGCGCAGGAAGAAGGCGAGATTGGCCGGCCGTTCGGCTAGGCGGCGGGTGAGGTAGCCGTACCAGTCGCTCCCGTAGGGGACGTACACCCGCACCCGTGCGCCCGATGCGGCAAGCCGTCGCTGCTCCGCGGGCCGCACGCCGTAGAGCATCTGGTATTCGAAGCTGTCGGCGGGCCGGCCGGCCAGGATGGCCTGCGTCGCGGCGATCTGGATCAGCCGCGGATCATGCGTTGCCAGCATCGGGTATCCGGGCCCGGTCAGCAGCGGACGGAAGCAGCGGACGTAGGACAGGTCGACCTCGCGGCCGCTGGTGAAGGCCACCTGCTCTGGGGCACCGTAGGCGCCCTTACACAGCCTGACCCGTGATCCCGCCCCGGCAAGCGCCGTGCAGTCCGCCTCGCTGCGCCGCAGGTAGGACTGGATGACACAGCCGAGGTCGGCGAACTCGGCCCGCAGCTCGCGGAGCATCCGCAGCACCGCCTCCACCATGGCGTGGTCCTCCATGTCGAGGGTCACGGTGGTACCGGCCGCGCGGGCCGCCGCACAGATCCGCGCGATGTTCTCCATCGCGGTCTTCTCGCCGTGCTCACTCAGGCCAAGCCCCACGGCCGTCGGCTTGACCGAGACCTCAGCGGCGCCGCCGCGGGCATGCCCGGCATCCGCTAGCCGCCCGAGCAGGCTGATGTACTCGTCGGCGGCGGCGGCCGCCTGGTCTGGATCCGTGGTGTGCTCGCCCAGGTGGTCAAGGCTGACAAACAGGCCGCGGCCGAGCAGTTGCCGGGTCACCCGGAGCGCGTCGTCCTGCCCCTTGCCCGCGACGAACCTGGCGACCACGTCCCTGGCGTACGGAGCGCTGGTCACGACCTCCTCGATGCGGTCGCTGGCCGAGACAGTCAGCATTATGCGGCGCAGCACCGCCGGCGACCTCCCTGGTTGCGGTGGCCGGCCGTCGCATGGCCGACCGTTTCCTGACCGATCAGGCTACCCGGGTCGCCGAAGCATCCCGGCGCCTGCCCGCCGCAGCGCGATCTTGACGTTCGCGCCCGCGTCTGGCGCGACGATGATCTCCTGGGCGGCGTCCACGCCACCGGCCAGCAGCGGGGAGTCGGTGGGCACGTTCCGCTTCACCATCGCGAGCGCGATCGGCCCGAGTTCGTAATGTCGCGCGGCCGACCCGACGAACCCGACCCGCGAGCCGTCGAGCTCGACCGGATCGTCGTGACGAGGCAACTGGTCGCTGCTGCCGTCGAGATGCAGGAAGACGAGCCGCCGCGGCGGATGCCCGAGGTTGTGTACCCGCGCCACCGTTTCCTGGCCGCGGTAGCAGCCCTTGTCCAGGTGCACGGCGGTCTCGATCCAGCCGGCCTCGTGCGGGATCGTTCGGTGATCGGTGTCCAGGCCAAGGCGCGGCTGGTGCGCTGCGATCCGCAGCGCCTCATACGCCCACATCCCGGCCGGGCGCACCCCGCCTTCGCGAAGCTGGGCAGCGAGGACGGCAATGTGGTCCCGCTGCGTGATCAGGTCCGTGCCGAGTCCGCCGGGCAGGACGGCGGCAACTCCGGTCTGCGGCGCATCGGGGGCGTCGGGGCCCATCAACGTCAGCACCGCGTACTCGTCGCTGACGTCGGCCGGCTCCACGCGGAGCATGAACCGCATGGACTCGAGGAACTCGATCAGCCCTGCCGCGGTGCCCGGCTCGACGTGTGCCCACACCGCACTGCCGTCATCGGTCAACGTGATGTGATGTTCCACGTGGCCGTTCGGACTGAGAATGAGAGTCTGGACGACACTTCCCGCGGGCAGCTGCTCGAGCCGCTGCGTGCTGAGGCTATTCAGCCAAGAGAGCCGGTCCTGACCGGTGATGCGAATGACGCCGCGATGGGACCTGTCTACCAGCCCGGCCGCCTGTGTCAGTGCGCGCTGCTCGCCGAGCGGGTCACCGTAGTGTGCCACGACGCCGGCGTCGGGACCTACCGCCGGGACGGCATCGGGTAGTCGTAGCAGGGGGCTTTCCATGTGGGTAAGGCTATCTTCAGCCACCGGATGACCGGACGGCCTCGGTGCCCGGTATCGCCGCCTTCCGGCAGGCGCCGCAGCGGCCGAACACAGTCAGGTGCCTGACATCGGTCTCGAAGTCCTGCTCGGTCTGGAGCGCGGTGACCAAGGGAGCCACCGCCCCCGGACCGACCTGATCGATCCGGCCGCACTCGCGGCAGACGAGGTGCACATGTTCCTCTTCGGCCGCGAGGTGGTAGCTCGGCGCGCCGTGCCCAAGGTGGGTATGCGTGACCAGGCCGAGCTGCTCAAGCAGTTCAAGCGTGCGGTAGACGGTGGAGATGTTCACGCCCTGCGCGGTCTGCTGGACCCGGGCGCAGATCTCCTCGGGCGTGGCGTGCTCAAGCGCGGTAACCGCCTCGAGCACGAGCTGTCGCTGCGGGGTGACCCGGTATCCGCGAGCCCGCAGCCGATCATCCCAGGCCTGCGTCATAACCAGAGTGTAGTGACGCGGGCGAGGTCCGTCAGGAGGCGGGCGCGGCCGGAAAAACGCCCTTGCCAGCTGGCTGTGGCCCAAGTAGCGTTCGAGCTACGCGTGAGAGGAGGTGGTCCAAAAGTATGCATAGACGTTGGACACGTGAGGTGGCTGTCCGTTAGCTGCCGTCCCGCCGACGCATGGGTCCCTGCCAGTGCAGTGATGCGTGTATCACCGGTCGGGCCTTCATGACGGTGCGTCCATTGTGACGCCCGGATTGGGAGCCCGTTAAGCCGCAGGGCGGCGGCCGGCGAATCCTCGGCAGACACCGATCCCCCGGGCTGGCCGGCCTAGTCCAGTCGGTCCCCGTGCAGGGCGACGTTCTCGTTGCCTGGTTCACGGGAGGCGCCCGGGGGCTTTTTCTTGCTCGCTTCCTTGCTGCGTTGGCCGACGACGGCTAGCTTCAGCTGGTGTCGATCGGCCTCAGGCTGCGGATACCCGCTTTAGCTGCGCCGACAGATGCGGCTGCAGTCGCTGGCCGACCGCCGCCATGTCGTAGGCCCAGGCGAGATCGGCTCCCACCAGGCCGTAGAGCCTGTGCCCCGCGGTGACTTCCTTGGCAGACGCCGTGCGCGTCACGATGTCCGTGCTCAACTCGATGCGTGTGCCGGTGACCTCACCCAGGTAGATCTCGGTAATTCCGGTCGGATGCGCAAGCAGCAGTTCCACGCCGTTATCCGGCTGCGGCCGCCAGAATCCGGCCTCGGTGCCGAGCGGCCGCCCTGGCTTGCCGTCTTCGTCGATCAGCCACGTGCGGCTTGTGTAGATCAGGAACGGCTTGCCGTTGTGGCTGAACGACAGTTCCTGGCCGAACCTGAAGCTCTCGATCGTCGGGTAGCCACCGACTCCGGCGCCCTGCCAGCGGCCGAGGAGGAAACTCAGCGGCACTAGGTCGGGGTGCGGGTCGGGGGCGGAACGTGGCTCCTGGACCGGTACGGACGCTGGCAGCAGGTCTTGTGGCTCGATGCCTGGTGGCTGATATTCCATGGGTATCAGGCGACTGGCTGCGGGGACGGGACTTGGCCTTCGGCCGGCTGGTCCGTTTGCGGTGCTGGTGTTGCTAGCGTCGCTACCTTCGGTGGCGTCGAGCGGGCGGCGGGACATGCCTTGTACAGCCGCACCGACACATAGGCGGCCCACCCCGCGACGCCAGCGAACGCGGCCACCAGGACCGCCAGACTCAGCATGCCGTGCATAGCCGCAGTCTAGGCAGTGCGACACCGGTTTTGATGTGTGCCACGCGGGCAGGTGGGCAGCCCGGCCAGCTGGCTCCTATCGATAGCGTGCTCGAAAATGTCGTACCCATCTTTTACCTTTGCTTGAGACGTGGAGCCCTCAAGACCCGGCCGGAGGTGAGCCAGGATGACCGCAGGCAACCCGGACGCTGCGAGTGCCGGCTGGCCGGACCCGGCTGGGCCTACCGCGGCCGAGATGGCGGAGCAGGAGGCGATCTTGGCGGCGGAGATCGCTGCGGGGGTGTTCGAGCCGCCGCCCGAAGATGAGTTCTGCGGGCTGCTGGCCGACCCGGACTGCGGGCCGCCCGAAGGCGCTGACGGGTGGCTGGGGGAGCTGGCGTCGCCGGCCCGGGACGCGGTCCTGGATGCCCGCGCGGCTGCTGCGGCGCCGGAGGCGTGCGCGCCGTTCCCGGTGGGGGTGACCGGTCATGACGGGACCGGTCCGGGCGGGCCGGGGTTCGCGTCGGGGACGGCGCTGGACCGGCTGGAGCCGGGGCCGGCGCTGGCCGCGGCGCTGGAGGACGCCTGGCAGGGCGGGCTGGGCGGCGTTTGTGATGATGAGCTGGCCGGGCTGGCGCTGGCGTTCCGGCGGTGTGAGTCGCGGGCGTCGGCCGGGCTGCTGGCCGCGGTCGCGGAGCTGTCGCGGCGGCGGGACGCCGGCGGTGACCGGCGGGTGATCGACCATGTCGATGACGAGGTCGCCCTGCTGCTGACGCTGACCCGCCGGTCAGCCGGGACGCTGCTGGGGTTCGCCGGCAGCCTGGCCCGGCTGCCGGCTACCGGGGCCGCGCTGGCGGCGGGCCGGATCGACCGGGTCCGCGCTGACGTGATCGCCTATGAGACGGCCCTGCTGGACGGCACGCTGGCCGCGGCGGTGGAGCTGCTGGTGATCGGGGACGCGCCCGGGCTGACCACCACCCGGCTGACCGGGCGGCTGCGGCACACGGTGATGGCCGCGGACCCCGGCGCGGTCCGGCGCCGCGCGGAGAAAGCCGCCCGCGACGCCCGGGTGGAACTGTCGGATGAGCGGTCCGGCGGCACCGCGGCGCTGTCCGGGCGGGACCTGCCGATCCCCGCCGCGCTGGCCGCCGACCAGCGGATCGACGCCGCCGCCCGGGCCCTGAAAGCTTCCGGAGCGGCGGCCCGGCTGACCCAGCTGCGGGCCGCGGTGTTCCTCGGCCTGCTCACCGGACATGACCCCCTCAGCTTCCTCCCCCCGCCCGGGCCCGGCCAGCCGCACCCCGCCGCGGGCAGGCCAGCTTCCTCCCCCCGCCCGGGCCCGGCCAGCCGCACCCCGCCGCGGGCAGGCCAGCTTCCTC
>PMSU01000097.1 GCA_003168255.1 Actinomycetota bacterium | reverse complement strand
TGCCGCGGGCGCGGGCGCCGCGGGCGCGGGCGCTGCGGGCGGCGCGGCGGCGGCTGCGGGGCGGCCCGGCCGGCGGGCCGTGATCCTGGTGGCGGGAATCACCGCCATCGTCGTCGTCGCGGGCGGGCTAACCTGGGCGTTCGCATCGGGGCATCTGGGCTCCGCGTCGGCTGCGGCAGCCGTCCGCTCACAGCACGGGCTCCCGGCCAAGCCCGCGCCGCCGTTGCATGTCATCTCCGTTAGCCCGGCGCATGCTGCTCACCACGTGAACGGCGCCGATCCGGTACAGATCGTGTTCTCCGCTCCGCTGGCCTCAGGCTCCGTGCTGCCGAGCATCACGCCCGCGGTCCAGGGCACGTGGGCATCGGCCAAGGGCGGCGCGATGGTATTCACTCCGGCGACCGAGTTCAGGCCGGATTCCAGGGTCACCGTGCACGTTCCGGCCGGCCTGTCCGGTGTCCGCTCGGCCGCCGGCGGCTTGCTCGGTGCGCCGGTCACCATGCGGTTCTACACCGGGTCGTACTCCACGCTGCGGCTTCAGGAGCTGCTTTCCCAGCTCGGCTACCTGCCGCTGACCTGGACACCGAGCGGAACCGACCCCGCGCCCACCGACACCGCGGCCCAGCTCAGCGCCGCCTACTCGGCTCCGGCCGGCACGTTTAGCTGGCAGAGCGGTTACCCGAGCACGCTCAGGGACATGTGGCAGGCCGGGTCGGCCAACCTCATCGACGTCGGGGCGATCAGGGCATTCGAGTCCAACGTAGGACTGACCATGGATGGCCTGGCCGGGCCGACCGTCTGGCGGGACCTGCTGCGCGCGGTGGCCAAGGGCGCCGACAACACCCACGGGTACACGTACGCGATCGCCAGCAAGGGAGACCCGGAGTACCTGACCATCTGGCACGACGGGCGGGTAGTCCTGCACACCTACGCCAACACCGGGATATCGGTAGCACCCACCTACGACGGCACCTACCCGGTGTACCTGAAGCTGCCCTTCCAGGTCATGCAGGGAACGAACCCGGACGGCAGCCACTACGCCGACCCGGTGCAGAACGTTTCCTACTTCCACGCCGGCGAGGCGGTGCACTACTTCCCGCGCGGGTCGTACGGCTGGCCGCAGAGCCTGGGCTGTGTTGAGCTGCCGTTGCCAGAATCGGCCGTCGCGTACCACTACCTGACCTACGGGAGCCTGGTCACGATCGCGGAGTGACCTGCGTAACCGGGACGGCGACACCGCCAGCGCGGTCAGTGCACGTTTCTCCAGACGATCTCATCGTCGGCGCGCTCCGCGGTGGGAACTAGCCCGACGCGTCTTGCGACAGCGGCTGACGCGGCGTGCCCTGGGTGGATCGCGGCCGTGATGGTCGTGACCCCGTGATCGTTCAGCCAGGAGACGAGGGCTAGTGCCGCCTCGGTGGCGATCCCGTGGCGCTGCCACTGCGCGCCGACAACCCAGGCGACGGCGGCCCGCAGGCCGGCCGGATCCGGCGTGATCGTGGCCTGGACGGTGCCGACCGGTCGCTGGTCCTCGTGCTGGCGGATGACCCAGTTGAGCCAGCCCTCCGTTCGCCCGGGCGGCAGCGGTCCAGCCACTTGTCGCTGGTAGCGGTCCCGTAGCTCTTGGACCGTGGGCGGGGTCCCGCCGGTAAAGGCGTACAGCTCCGGCGCGCCGAGCACCTGCGCCATCTCGCGCGCGTGCCCCACGGTCAGCGGTTCGAGGCTGAGCCTGGCGGTCCGGATGGGCTCGGCCGCTGGCCCGATCAGTGTGGGGTCCCGATGGTCCAGATGCCAGCCGCTTCGGTCGAGCCGATCAGCGCCCGCAGCAGGGCGCGGCCGACCCCGCGGCCCCGGGAGCTCTCGGACATTGTTCCTCCTGTGACGATGGCAGGCTCGGGGAATGGCAGGCTCACGAGGCAAGCCTGCCGCATCACACCGACAGCCGGGCACGGCAGGCAACCGCTACTCCGGCAATCCGCTGTGCGCGCCCGGCCGGGCAGTAGATATGGTGGGGCCGACGGCGATGAGGCTCGCCGAAACCGCGGGGCTGCTTTCCGCTGATGGCCTCTGACATCTGCCCGGCTTGGCCGGCGGCTGGAGGAGGCTGCCTTGACATTGCCCATCCCGCTCATCCAGGCGCTTCAGGTCGCCACGATCGCGATTGGCGCACCCTTGGTGTCCGGCGTGATCAGCCGCGTCGAGGCGCGGTTGCAGGGCAGGCGCGGGCCGCGGATCCTCCAGCCCTATTACGACCTGGCCAAGCTGGTCCGCAAGGAGGCGCTGGCGCCAGAAGGCGCGAGCTGGGTGTTCCTGGCCGCGCCGCTGGTCGCTTGCGCGGCCTATCTGACCGTCCCGCTGCTGATCCCCGTCCTGACCACCTATGGGCTGCCGCTTGGCTACATGGGCGACATCCTGGGCGGCGGATTCATCCTGTCGCTGGCCAGTTTCGTCGTGGCGGTCGCCGCGCTGGAGACCGGCAGCCCGTATGCCCAGATGGGGGCTAGCCGGGCCAAGACGTTCGCGGCCATCACCGAACCCGTGGTGCTGTTCGTGGTGTTCACGGTGGCCCTTCTCACCGGGACCGACCTGCCGTACGTGCTCGCCGCCACCGTGCGCTCGTCGGCCGGCCAGTTGGTCCGGCCCGCACACCTGCTGGCCGCCGCCGCGCTGTTCATGGTCATCCTGTACGAGACCGGCCGGATCCCGGTGGAGACGCATACCGGCACCAACGAGTTCGGGATGATCGAGGAGGCCAGGCCGTTCGAGCACTCGGGCCCCTACTTCGCGCTGCTGAAGTGGGGGTCGTGGATGAAACAGCTGATCCTCTACACGATCCTGGTCAACGTCTTCGTGGCGCCGTGGGGCCTGGCCGCAACGGCCCGGCCGGCCGACGTGGGGCTGGCGATCGTGACCCTGCTCGCCAAGGCGGCCGGAATCGGGATCGTGGTCGCGGTCATCGACAACTCGTTCGCCAAGCTGCGGCTGTTCAAGATCACCGAGTTCGTGGCTGGTGCCTTCCTGCTCGCGGTCCTCGGCGTGTTCACCCTCTATCTGGGGGGTGGCTAAATGCACACGCTGGCAGCGGCTGACCCGGCTCCCAGCGTCTTCGCCGGCGGCTCCAACGTCATCGCGTTGATCGTCCTGCTGCTCGAGTTTGGCATGCTCAGGCAGGCCATGCGGCGGGACCAGATACGGCTGTATGCCGTGCAGTCCGCTGCCATCTCGGTGCTCGCGATCATCGTCGCCGCGGCACGCAACCTGCCCGACCTCTATGCGCTGGCGTTCTGCTCCGCGGCGATCAAGGTGGTCGTGGTTCCGGTGGTGGTGCGCAGGCTGCTGCCCCGTCCTGGCCAGCAGGGTGCCGGCGACGAGATCGCGGGCAGCGGCGCGCTGAGTGTGGCCAGCACGGTGCTGGTCGCCATCGTGGTGGCGGCGTTCGGCTTCTTCGCCATCGGCACGCTGCCTATCCGCAGCCCGATCCTGCCGATCACCGCGCTGGCGATCGCCTTCGCTGTGGTGCTCGTCGCGTTCGTGCTGATGATCCTGCGCCGGGACGTGGTGTCCCAGGCGATCGGGTTCTTCTCGCTGGAGAACGGGGTATCGCTTGCCGCCCTCGTGGTGGCGGCAACCATGCCGCTGATCTTCGAGGTGGTGTTCCTGTTTGACCTGCTGGTTGCCGTGGTGGTGTTTGGCCTGCTGATCCGGGTGCATCACGGCCGCGCGGAGTCACTGTCCACGTCCGAGCTGACCAGCCTGAGGGGGTGAGAGATGATCATCGTCCTGGTGTTCCTGCTCGTCGCCCCGGTGATCGCGGCGCTGGTCGCGCTCGTGGCGCCAGCCAGGGCCTGCAACGTGGTCACCGCGGTCGCGGGCGCCGGCAGTTTCGCCGCGGTGATCGTGCTCATTCCCACCGCTGCCCACCACGACGTCACGCTCGGCAGCTACCTGCGGGTGGACGCGCTCAGCGTGGTGTTCCTGCTGGCCACCGGTTTCCTGTACGCCGCCGTCGCGGTGTACCTGATCGGCTACCTGCGGGTCGACCGAAACTCCCCCGCCGAGCTAAGGCATGCCCGCAGGCTTCAGGCCGGCCTGAACATATTCGCCTGGTCGATGCTGGCCGCGCCGATGATGAGCAGCCTGGCCCTGCTTTGGGTGGCCATCGAGGTCACCACGGTGGTATCGGCGCTGCTGGTCGCCCTGGAGGGCACTGCCGGGGCGGCCGAGGCCGCGTGGAAGTACGTGCTGATCGCCTCGGCCGGGCTTGGCATCGCGCTGCTCGGCACGATCTTCGCCTACTACGCCGGCGAGCAGATCCTCGGCCAGTCCTACGACCTGACCTTCGTCCCGCTGCTGCACGCGGCAGCGCACCTGCCGCGCACACCCGTCCGGCTCGCGTTCGTGCTCGCCGTGCTGGGCTTTGGCACCAAGGTCGGCTTCTTCCCGGTGCACACCTGGCTGCCCGACGCGCACTCCGAAGCGCCCGCGCCGGTGTCGGCGCTGCTGTCCGGCTCGCTGCTCGCGGTGAGCTTCTACGCAATCCTGCGCTACTACCAGGTGGCCCAGGCAGCGCTCGGCTCCGGGTTCCCGCGCGCGGTCCTGCTGACCTTTGGCGTCGCCTCGCTGCTGTTCGCCGCGCTGTCCCTGCTGGATCAGCGGGACCTGAAACGGCTGTTCGCCTACTCCAGCGTGGAGCACATGGGGATCCTTGCGATCGGCGTGAGCTTCGGCGCGCCGGTGGCGCTGATCGGCGTGCTGCTGCACGTGCTCGCGCACGCCGCGGCCAAGGGCAACGCGTTCATGGGGGCGGGCGTGATGCTCCGCAAATTCGCCGTCAAACATGTCAGCGGCGTCAAGGGCGGGCTTGACCTGCTGCCGTGGAGCGGGCCGCTGCTGCTGGTCACCGTGCTCGCGCTGTCGGCGATGCCGCCGTTCGGGATCTTTCGCAGCGAGTTCATGATCGTGGCCGGCGGGTTCGAGAGCTCCCGCGACATCTTCGCCGCGATCCTGGTGGTGCTCGTCACCGTGGCATTCCTCGGGATAGCCGCCACCACGAACGCCATGCTGCTGGGCCCCGCGTCTGACAGCACCGGGCCGACCACGATCAGCCGTGGCGAACCGAGCGCCTGGATGGTCGCCCCGGTGCTCGCCGGCCTGGTCGTCCTGCTCGTGCTCGGCCTGCATCCCCCCGCCCACCTGACCGAACTGCTTGCCCGCGGCGCCGCCGAACTCCGGGGGCCGGCATGACACCGGTAACCGCGGCGACGCTCGGCGCCGTCCTTGCCCAGCAGGTGGCCGGCGGCAGCCGGTTCGCCGGCTTGTTCGGCACCGCCGAGCCGCGCGGAGTGCTGATCTCCGCGCACCTGGCTGACAGTGGCACCGTTCGGACGATGAATGTTCTGCTGCCCGCGCCCGGCGACAACTACCCTTCGGTGACCGTCCGGGTTGGCGCCGCCTTCTGGTACGAGCGGGAACTACAGGATGCGTTCGGGCTGGTGCCCGTGGGGCACCCCAGACCCGAACCACTAATACTTCCTTTGCCGAACGGCGCTGGCTGGCACCCGCGCCCGGGCGAGCAAGTCGATGCGCCCGGCGTCGCCGCCGACCCGGACCCGCGTGCGCTGCCGCGGCACGTGACCGGCCCTGGGCTGTTCACGATCCCGCATGGCCCGGTGCGATCCGGCGTGCTGGAGTCCATCGAGTACCTGGTCGAGACGCCGGGCGAGGACATTCCGCACCTGAATATGCGGGTCTTCTACAAGCACCGCGGGATCGAGAAGCGGTTCGAGCAGATGCCCGCGGCGGACGGGGTGCTGCTGGCCGAACGGGTGGAGGGCACCGCGTCGGTCGCGCACGCGCTCGCCTACTGCCACGCCCTGGAACGGCTAGCCGGCTGCGAGGTGCCGCTGCCTGCCCGGCTGGTGCGGATGCTGCACGCGGAGCTTGAGCGGGTGGCCGGCTACCTGGACGTGACCGCCAGGCTGGCCGACGCGGCCGGGCTGGCGGTGGCGACCGCGCGGTTTAGCTGGCACAAGGAGCGGGTGCTGCGGCTGGTGAGCCGGCTGTGCGGCAGCAGGTTCGGCCGGGGAATCGTGCTGCCAGGCGGGATCGGCGGACTGCCGCTGGCCGGGTCCGCCGAGGTACTGGCCGAGACTGCGCGGCTGGAGAAGGCGATCGGCGCTGACTCGGCGGCGCTAATGGGCACCTCCTCGTTCCTGGACAGGCTCCGCGGCACCGGGCCGCTGCGTCCGGAGCGGGCCAGGGCGCACGGTGCGCTCGGTCCGATCGGTCGGGCATCGGGCTTCGCCGACGACTCGCGCTTCACCCGGCCCTACGATGCCTACCCGGCAGTGGAACCGGCGCAGCTCTCCGGGCACGCTGATGGCGACGCGCTGGCCAGGCTGCGGGTGCGGATGGACGAGCTCGGCCAGTCATTCGGGCTGATTCGGCGCGCCGCTTCCGAGCTTGGCCAGGTCGCCGGCCAGCCGCTGCGGGCGGACTGCGAGCCAGCCGAAGGCCGCGCTGTCGGCTGGGCCGAGTCGCCGCACGGCGAGGTGCTCTACGACGTCCGGCTGGCGGGCGGGCGGATCGTGCGGTGCAGGCCGCGGTCGGCCTCGTTCCACAACCTGGTGCTGATGCACGAGGTGTTCGCCGGGGACATCCTCACCGACTTCCCGTTCATCGAGGCGAGCTTCGGGCTCTGCGTCGCGGGGGTGGCGCTCTGATGTGGGTGCTGCGCGGGCTGCGGAATGGCGTGGTGACCACGCGCTGGCCGGCCAAGCCCGACCCGTACGCCGATGAATGGCGCGGCCCGGCCACCGTGCTAGACGGGGGGCGAGGCACGGCCGGGGAGCGAGGCACGGCCGGGGAGCGAGGCACGGCCGACCGGCTTGATCAGCTCTGCCCCACCGGGGCGATCGATCAGCGCGAGGACGGCGGCGTCACCCTGGACCAGGGCAAGTGCATCTGCTGCGGCCGGTGCGTGACCGCCCGGCCTGAGCTGTTTGGCTGGGCGCGGGGGCCGGCGTCGGGCGCACTGACTCGCGGCGGGCTTGTCGTCCCCGAGATCGCCGAGACCGACGAGGACCTGGCCCAGATGCGCGCCTCGCTGCGCGGCCGTACTCGCGCGCTCGGCCGCAGCGTGCACCTGCGGCACGTGGATGCCGGGTCGGACGGCAGCGAGGAGTGGGAACTCCAGGCGTTGCTCAATCCCGTCTACGACGTGCACCGGCTCGGCGTCTTCTTCACGGCCAGCCCGCGGCACGCCGACGTGCTCATTGTCACCGGCGCGGGGACGCGCGGCATGGCCGAGCCGCTGCGCCTGACCTACCAGGGCATGCCGGATCCGAAGATCGTGATCGCGGCCGGCACCGACGCGGTCAGCGGTGGCTTGCTGGCCGACTCGTACGCCACCCGGGGCGGGATCGGCGAGATCCTGCCGGTGGACGTGTGGGTGCCCGGCTCACCGCCAAGCCCGTTCAGCCTGCTGCACGCGCTGCTGCTCGGACTGGGCAGACTGCCGGACCGCCAGTCTGCGGAGGTGACGCCGTGAGCGAGTTGTTCGCGGCGGGACTGCTGCTGCTGTGCGCGGCTGGACTTGCGGGGGTGGCGCGCCCGGGACGGATCACTGACGCCGGCCGCAGGCTGCTCGTGGCGCTGCCGTACTTGCTCGGCTGCGCCGGGTCCGGCTGCCTCACCGTCGTCGGCGGGGCCGCGCTGGCCGGGCGCCGGTGCGTGCTGGATCTTGGCGACCTGCTGGGTTTTCGCGGGACGGGGCTCGGCGGGCTGGGGCACACGGTGCTGGCGGTCGACCGGCTGTCCGGGTTGTTCATGGTGATCGCGTTCGGCGCCGCCGCTGCGGTGTCGCTGGGGTTCGCGAGCTGGGCGGCCGGCACGTACGGGACGACGCAGCGCGGGCTCGGCGCGATCTACGCGCTCGCCCTCGGCGCGATTGCCGTGATCATGACCGCCAGCGACGCCTTCGCGCTGCTCTTCGGCTGGGAGGCGCTGACGATCGCCTTCTATCTGTTCGCCGGGTTCGAACGGCGCAGGCCCGGCAGGTCGGGCGGGGCGCTTGTCACGCTCGTGTTCGGGAAAATAAGCGGGGCGTCGCTGCTTGCCGGACTGCTGCTGCTCGCCAGCCGTTCGGAATCCATGACTCTAGCTAGCTTCGCGCATGTGCCGCCTGGCGCAGCCCGCAGCGCCGGTTATGTGCTGCTGGTGATCGCGTTCGCGGTCAAGGCCGGCCTGGTGCCGTTCCAGGTATGGCTGCCGCGCGGGTACTCGGCCGCGCCCGGACCGGCCAGGGCGGCGATGGCCGGGGTGGGGAGCACGGTCGGCTTCTACGGGCTGTGGCGCACCCTCGACCTGCTCGGCGCGCCGCCTGGCTGGCTGGCCGGGCTGGTGCTTGCCGTGGCCGGCCTCACAGCGATCGGTGGCATCGCGCATGCCGCGGTGGCGAACCAGCTGTCCCGGGTGATCGCCTACTCCAGCGTGGAGAACACCGGCCTGATCGTCGTGGGCTTCGGGGTGGCGCTGACCGGCGCGGCGACCCACAGCCCGCGGCTGGTGGCGGTCGGGCTGCTCGCCGCGACGCTCCAGATGATCACGCACACCTTTGCCAAGTCGCTGCTCATGCTGGCTGGTGCCGGGATCGAGTCGGCGATGGGGACGGACGAGCTTGACGGGCTGCGGGGCGCGGGGCGGCGAGTGCCGTGGAGCGGCACCGGGTTCGCGATCGGCGCGCTGACCCTGGCCGGACTGCCGCCGACCGCGGGATTCGTGTCCGAGTGGTTCCTGCTCGAATCGCTGATGCAGCAGTTCCGGGTGCCGGGGCTCGGATTCCGGCTGGTGCTCGCGGTCGCGGGCGCGGCGGTCGCGCTGACCGCGGGCTTCGCCGGGGTGACCTTCGTCCGGATGATCGGGCTGGTGGTGCTCGGGCCGCCGCTGGAAGGGGCGAAGCCGGGGCCGGACTACGGCTGGGTCGGGCGGGCCGGGATCGTGGCCCTCTCCGGCTGCTGCCTGGGTATCGCCGTGCTGACGCCGCTGGAGATACGGGTGATCGGTCGCGGGCTTGCCGCTCTGGTCCCGGCCGCGGTGAGCGCGGGCGCGCTGCGGTCGCCGTGGGTGGTCCAGCCGGTGTATCCCGGGTTCTCCATCCTGTCCCCGTCCTGGCTGTGGATCGTGATGCCCGCGCTGCTATGCGTGGTGGCCGGGCTCACCTGGCTGGCGACCGGGCGGCGGATGTTTCGGGTGCGCCGGGTGCCGGCCTGGCGTTCGGCGACGGCCGGGGTCGAGGGGACCGCGTCCTACACCGCGTTCGGCTTCGCCAACCCGGCCCGCCGGGTGCTGGCCAGCGTGCTGCTGACCCGGTCCGAGCTGCGGCACCTCGAACAGCCGGTGGACACCGGCGGCGAGCCGGGGGCGTCCGCTGTGCCGCATCTTGGCTACGTCTCTGATGTGGTGGAGCTGGTCGAGGAGTACCTGTACCGGCCGCTCGTGCGTCCGGTGATGTGGCTGGTGCGGATGGTCAAGCGGCTGCAATCCGGGCGCCTCGATGCCTACCTGGCCTACATGCTCATCGCGCTGGTCGCGGTCATCGCCTTGGTGGCGGCTATCGGCTGACGCCTGGGGTCGGCAACGCGGTCTACCCGGTGGTCGCCGCCTGGATTGTATCTGCGGACGCCTGGCCGGCTCCTACGAGTAGGGCACACGCCCACAGCTGCTCGAAGGTCAGCCGATAGCCGCCGAGGAGGCCGCCATGGCTACCGATTACTCCCACCCGCAGGACGTCGGCGTCATTAATCCCTTCGCCCTTGTCGAGGTAAAGCTCCGGCAGCAAATCAACTGGTCCCTGATAGCCGATCCGCGGCATTCGTCAGCCAGATACTCGGGGTTCCGTACCACAAGCTGTTCGACCCCGTGCACAGCTCTTTGCTGTATCCGGGCGTCCGCTTCGACGTCGAGGCCAAGCGTCTCGTCACCGACCCGGCCGTGAAGAGCCTGCCCTGCCCTTCCCTTTCGGGTCTTTCGGCTCCTTCGGCTCTTTCGGCTCCTTCGGCTCCTTCGGCTCTTTCGGCTCTTTCGGGCGCGTCGCCGACGCCGTGGGTCCGGCCGCCGGGGGTCGAGTTTTCACCGCAACCGTCGACTTCGTCGATCCGGTCCAGGGCGCGATACCCGACTGTCACTTCATCTCGGCTCTCGCTGCGCTCGCATGGTCCCGTCCCTATTGCGTCGCGCAGCGGACGCGACCGCTCAATGGGAGCGACTCGTTCGACGGGGGAGGCGCTGTGGACATGGTCCAGTTCTACTCAGGTACCGGGGCTGCCCCGACCGACGTAGAGGTCACCGAACTGCTCCCGCTCACCGAGCCGGGCAACGGTTATATCTACGCACGCTGCGTGGACTCCAGCGAGATCTGGCCCGCCGTCTATGAGAAGGCGTGGGTCAAGTGGGTCACCCAGGACACCTCGGACCAACCCGACTACGCCAAGATCGGCGGCGGCGATCCCATCGCCGACCTCGTGACCCTGACCGGCTTGTCGCCGAACTACGCCGCCACCGGCGGGGTAGCGCCCCAGGCGATTTGGAACAACGTCCGGAGTCACTGCGATGGCTCCTGGACATTCGATCCGATGGCGGCGTGGACCTACACAAGCGCAGCAGCGGCGCCGACACCGATCAACTACTCCACTGCGAACCTGGTCGCCTGGCACGTTTACGCCATTCTGGGCTGGCTGTACGACAGCAAATGCCAGGAGGAGTACATCGTGCTGCGCAATCCTTGGGGAAATACCGAGGCGGTACTCAACGTCGACACCGGCCCGTGGTTCAGCGTCGAACAGATTCCCGGGTTCCTCCAGGAGAAGTTCGGCGAGGGCGACTTCATGCGATCCTTCAGCCTGCCGGGATACGGCGTCTTCGCGCTGCGGGCCGACACCTTCCAGCAGTATTTCGCCGGCTACGGCTGGGTCTCGTAGGAGCCGGTCCTGGCCGGGGTCGGGCCGGCGGCTCACGGCCGCCGGCGCCGGTCCCGACGATCGCCGGGGTCGGCGACAGCGCTCGACCTGGCCGGGGTCGGCGACGGCGCTCGACCTGGCCGGGCGCGGGCCGGATCAACCTGCTCGACGTGACGTCGGGGCTCCCGGGTGCCGGCCGCGCCAGCGACCCCTTGCGATGAGCGCGAGTACGTCGCCTAGCGCGAGCGTCATCACGATGGCGGTGCTATGCAGGACGGCCGCATTGATGATGGTCGCGCCTGCCATGTCGGCGGCGAGCCCGATCGCGGCGAGGACGGCCAGCCGCGGGATGAGCAGGGCAATCGCTCCCGCGAGTTCGGCGGCTCCGACGAAGTAGCGCAGCCATTGCCCGGCGCCGATCTGGCCGAACATCTGTACTGCGGTGTGCTGGCCGACGAGCTTCGGCGCGGCGGCGAACACGAAGAGCGCTGCCAGCAGGATCTGGGCAGTCCACAGAAGGGCATTCTTACGGTTGGTCAGGCGGGGCGTCGCGGTGACCGCGATACTGGGTGTGTTCATAGCATTCCTACCTCTCTTTTACCGGTGCGTACGGGGAGGCGAGTCGGCGGCCGCACCATGTACGCGGATGTCAGCCGGCTTGCAGCTTGGCGAGCAGCTCTTCGAGTCGCTCGCCAGAGTCGCGGACGCCTCGTTCCATGTCGGCGGCGACCATGCCGTCGCGGTCCTGCACCGACTGGAAGCTCGAGACCGTACGCACCAGCGTCTTGCCCGCACGCCACTCCAGGGTGATCGTGTCCAGGGCGACGTGGCCCGGTACGCCCTCGAACTCGAAGGTCTGCACGATGCCGTCTGGCGACGGGGTGCCGTGGAAGACGCCGTGGAAGCCGTACTCGTTGCCTTCGGCGTCCTTATGGACGTAACGCCACGTGCCGCCGTCGCGGACGTCGTAGCGGTCGATGGTCATGGTCAGGTCGCGCGGGCCCAGCCATCGCACCAGCAGGTCCGGGTCGGTGTACGCGCTGAACACCAGGTCGCGCGGCGCGTCGAACTCCCGCGTGATGACGATCTGCGGTATCCCGGGCTCCGCGGTGATCTGCGTTTTAGCCATCGTCGTTTCCTTTCGCTGGGGCCGCCTTGTCGCGGCCGGTGTCGGCTTGCTGGTCGCCTTGCTGGTCGTCTCGCTGGTCGTCTTGTTAGTCGTCTCGCTGGTCGTCTCGGTGGTCGGCTTGCTGGTCGGCTTGCTGGTCGCCTTGCAGCGCCGCGAGCAGCTCGTCGAGCTGCTCGTGGCTCTCGTCCCAGAACTGCTGGTAGCGGGCCAGCCAGGTGGTCACGTCGCGGAGCGGCTCGGCCTCCAGCCGACTGAGCCGGGCCGTCGCGCGGCGGGTGCGCGAGATGAGGCCAGCCGTCTCCAGCACCTTGAGGTGCCTGGAGACTGCTGGCTGGGAAATGTCGAACGGCGCGGCAAGCTCGCCGACCGTCGCATCGCCCTCGCGCAGCTGCGTCAAGATCGCGCGCCGAATTGGATCCGCGAGCGCTCCGAACACGAGGCTGAGCCGGTCGATCGCCATCTATAACCACCTTGTTTCAGAACTGATTGGTTATAGAGTGCTCTACGACCTGCGCTCTGTCAAGCCCGCCGCTGAGGATGTCGCTGCGAGGACACGTCGCTTGCCGCCGGATTGGCCGCTGCGCAGAATCCCACGACGATCGGGGTTACCCGCCCAGAGCACTTGCCGGGGAACGCTCGTCCCGTTACTCACCCGGGTCTGGCCGTGTAGCTGACGGTGGTACCTCTTGGCCGGGTCGCTCATCAAGGCGGAGCGCCACGTCAAATTCTCAACGCTTACCGAGAGCTACAGCAACTTCGGTCTAGCCGGCCATGAGCCGCTCCGCCAGCTGACGCCACTGGTCAACGGGCTGGCCCTGCGTCGGATCAGCGGTTACGGAGACAGCCACATGGTCGGCTCCGGCCCGGAGCTGCGCTGAAATGGCCGCTGCCACGGAATCGGCGTCGCCCCACGGGACGAGGGCGTCGTCGAGGCGATCAGCCCGCTCAGCGATTTCCTCGTCGGTAAAGCCCATCCGGCGGAAACTGGCCTGATAGGCAGGGAGATTGCCAAGGAATCCGAGCGGCCCGCGTGCAGTCGCCCGCGCCCGCTGGGCGTCGGTCTCCACCACGACGAGCTGCTCGACGGCGAGCGTGGTGTCGTCGCCTATCCGGAGCCGGGCACGCGACGTGTACTCCGGTGTGATCAGGACTGGGAAGGCTCCGGCAGCGCGTTCCCTGGCGAGATCGAGCATCCGTGGCCCCAGTGCGGCCAACACGCGCGCCGTCACCGGCACCTCGCCCAGCCGGTCGAGGTACCCGCCAGGGTCGGCAGCGGGTTTGGCCCATGGGCGCCACCGAGTCCGACGGCGAAGCGGCCGGGGTAAGTCGCGTCCAGGCTCCTGTACAGGGCAGCCACCTCATCGGCGCCGAACCGGTCGACGGAGATGATTCCGCTGGCCACCCGCGCCCGGCTGGTCGCCCGCACGACATCGGCGATCTGGCTCAGGCTCTGCAGCGGACCGCCGGTGAGCCAGATCGTCTGGTAGCCCAGCTCCTCCAGCTCAACTGCGGTGTCGATGAACACGTGATCAGCACGAGGGTTGATCACCGCGCCAACGCGTCCCAGCTCGATTTTCGGCAAGGCCAGCCACCCACCCGCTAGTGTCGTGTGCTTTGCCGGCCGGCCGGCCGGTCACTGGCCAACGCGGCCGGCCGGCTGCGTGTTCCGCCACGTCCGTGGGATCAGCTTCCGCCCATCCCACCCTGGGCTGCGATCATCGTCATCCGCAGGCCGGGGATCACCTGCCCCAGCGGGCTTGCCACCATGTCGAGCTGCGCGGCGAGTTCACCGACGTGGCCATTACCGCGGCGGGACTGGCGTGGGGGCAGCACGTGCCGCACGGCTGCGGTGACGGCCAGCAAAGCGAGCGCCGCGTCACGGGCGTTGACCGCAACAGCAGGAGGCTCGCCGGCCAGCACCGCTGTCACCTCACCCTGCAGCGCCTTGACCGCGGTGGTATCGGGCACGGCAACAAGCTGCCGCCCGCCGAGCCGACGGCCAGTGATCGTGATCGCTCCGGCAGACTCCAGCTCTCCCTCGACGCGGGACAGGGTTTGCTTGTAGTGATGGCGCAGCCAGGACTTCCAGCTGCGGTGATGCGCTGCCACCTCGCCCAGCAGCGCATCGAGCACGGCGTCTTGCGCGGACTGCGTCGAGACAATGCGAGGGAATCCGTTGTCGTCACCGAGAAGACCGCGAACCGCCAGCTCGGTTAGCGCCGCGGCATGAACGATGAACGCGGTGCGGGTCCGGTCGTAGAGCCTGTTGCCGTCCAGGTCGTAGGCCATGAGGTAGGCGCGGTACGGCAGGGCTTGCGGGCTGGTCATGCCCCCTCCTCTCGCCGGGCCGACAGCCCACCGCCTGATCCCGATGACCGGCACGAATGACGCGACCTTCCCGGCACCTCACAGCCTGGACTCATCTCGCCGCCAGATCATCGACTCATCGGCCAAGTCCGGCGGACAGCAAGTGGATGTCGGCATCCACCGACCGGCTGATGGCGGCGCTCAGCTGACCCTTGAGCCAGGAGGTCCGTGCGAATTAGCCTCGGTGCCGGCCGCTGCCCGGCAGCCCGGCCCATATTCAGATTGGTCGGCGTGTCGTGCCTGATGTGCCCGCAGACTGTCGGCATCATACGATATAGTGTTCGAAGAACGTCGCTTCTCCGCGATGTTAAATCGTGGTCCCGGACGGAGGTGACTGCCCGTGCTCGACTCCGCAGATGACGCCCATGCTGCCCCGCTGTTCGAGCAGGACATCTCACCCGGCGACGCGGACGACCCCGCCTTCTGGCTCGACCCTGACACTGGGTTCCCCGCCGAGCTGGCCGACCTTACCGACGCCGGGCTATCGGAGCTCCTAGAGGCGCCCGCGCCGCACCAGCCGCCCGTGCCCGGCTGGCCGCTGAGCTACCGGACCCCGTGCCTTGCCGCGGGTGAGACGATGTCGCCGACCGGGTTCCCGCCGCGCGACCGCACCGGTGGCGGCACCGGATTCGCTGATGGCGAGGTGCTGGACGGGCTGGCTGCCGGGCTGCCGCTGGCCGGGTTCGCCGACGACGCACACGCCCGGCTCGCCGCCCTGACCGATGACGAGCTCATCGGAGTGCTGCGGGCCTGGTCGCGGCAGGCTTCCTGGGCCCAGGCCCGGAGACTGGCCGCGGTGGCCGAGCTGGCCCGGCGCCGCCCCGCCGACGGCACACCGCCCGGCCTGCCCGGCCAGTTCCCTTCCGACATCAGCGAGTTCACCGGTGATGAGGTCGCCCTCGCACTGACTCTGGCCCCCCGCACCGGCGCTGCCGAGGTCGCCCTCGCGCTGGAGCTGGCCCGGCGGCTGACCGCGACCGCGGCGGCGCTGGAGGCCGGGCAGATCGACCTGACCAAGGCGAAGATTCTCGCCGAGATACTCGGCGGCCTCACCCTCGACAATGCGCGGGCGGTGGAAGCCGTGGTGCTGCCGCAGGCCGGAGGGCTGACGAACGGGCAGCTGCGCCGCAAGCTCGAGAAGGCTGTGCTGGCCGTGGACCCGGCCGCCGAGCGGGAGCGTCGGGAGCGGGCGGAAAAGCAGGCCAGGGTGGAGTGCTGGATCGGCCCGTCCGGGACCGCCAACCTCGAAGGCCGCGACCTGCCCGCCGCCGCTACGCTGGCCGCCGACAAGCGGGTCTGCCAGATCGCCAAAGCCTGGAAAAAGCAAGGCGCGACTGGCGGCATAGACCTGCTGCGGGCCCGGGCTTACCTCGCGCTGCTGCTTGGCCAGCCCACTGACACACCACCCGCCGATCTGCTCCCCCCAGCTCCCGGCAGCCACCCGCGCGACGGCGGCAGCCCGCACAGCGACGGCGGGTCTGACCAGCACAACGGACACGGACCCGGCCAGCACAGCGGCGCTGGCCCGGACGGTGACAGCGGCCCCGGCGATGACAGCGGCCCCGGCGGGCAGCAGGTCCCGGCCGGGCTACGCCGCCCCGGTGCCGACACCGCGCTGCCGCCGCTGGCCGGAGCGATCCTGCTCACCATCCCCCTCGACACCATGCTCGGGCTGCGCGACGCACCCGGCGAAGCCGCCGGATACGGGCCCCTGCACGGCGACATCGCCCGCGACCTCGCCCGCGCCGCCGCTGCTCACCCAGCCACTGACTGGGGCCTGATTATCACCGACCCGGACGGCCGCGCCCTAGGCTACGGTCACGCCACCCGTCGGCGAACCCGCACCTCCCGCGTGCTTACTCCACAGCAAGCCGACGGCTGGACCCTCACCTTCACCACTCAGCGCATCGCCGGGCCCCCCTACATCAGACCCACCGGGCCCGCGCCGCCGGACACTAGCTGAGCCCGGCGGTACTTTCTCAAGACCGCGGGCTCAGCAATCGCCCGGACGAAAGTCAGGCAGCAGCCGTATTCGCTTGCGGCGAATCCACCAGCTATCAAGCCTCCGCGTCAGGGCGCAGGTGACCGGCGCCTGCCAGGCTCTTCGTGGCCACGAGCTCTGCCCCCTGCTCGACGAACTCAGTCAGCGGCATCGGGATCTCCTCGCCGGACCGGTAGCGGACGGTCACTGACCGCTGCTCTGCCTCGCGCTTGCCGACCACGGCGATCAGCGGGATCTTGCGGGTGACCGCCGACCGCACCTTCCCGGGCAGTCGCCCGTCGCTGGTATCGACATCGGCTCGCAGGCCAGCGTCCACCAGGGCAGCGCGCACCTCCTCCGCATAGCCGAGAAGCTCATCGACCACGGGGATGATCCGTATCTGCTCCGGGGCGAGCCACACGGGGAATGCCCCGGCGTAGTGCTCGGTGAGGTGGGCGACGAAGCGCTCGTGCGAGCCCAGCGGTGCTCGGTGGATCACGGCCACGGGCTTCTCGGTGCCGTCCGAATCGTGGTAGGTGAGCCCGAACCGCTGCGGAGTGTAGAAGTCCACCTGGTTGGTGGACGCGGCGAATTCCTTGCCGGTCACGGCCCGGATCACGAAGTCGACCTTCGGCCCGTAGTGCGCGGCGCCGCCCAGTTCCTCCACGTACGGGATCCGCGACTCCTCCATAGCCTCGCGGGTGATCCGCTCCGACGTCTCCCACATCTGCGCGTCGTCGTGGTACTTGTCTTTGTTGGCCGGGTCGCGCAGCGCCAGCACCATGTAGAAGCCGGCGATGCCGAGGGCGCGGTAGTAGTCGTCGTGCATCCGCATGACCTCGAGGAACTGGTCCTTGGCCTGGTCATACGTGCAGTAGATGTGCGCGTCATTCTGGGTGAAGCCGCGGGTGCGCATGAGACCGTGCAGCTGCCCGCTGCGCTCGAACCGGTAGACCGTGCCGTGCTCGGCGAGCTTGTACGGCAGGTCCCGGTAGCTGTGCGGGCGAGCCTTGTACACCATGTGGTGGTGCGGGCAGTTCATCGGCCTGAGGTAGTACTTCTCGCCCTCGATATCGATGGGCGAGTACAGGTCGTCGGTGTAGTACGGCAGGTGCCCGGACAGGTAGTAGAGGTCCTGCTGGGCGATGTGCGGGGTCGCCACCCGCTGGTAACCGAGCCTGCGTTCGGTCTGCCTGGCCCATTCCTCCAGCTCGTCCCTGACGATGGTGCCGTTCGGCAGCCACAGCGGCAGGCCCCGGCCCACCTCCTTGCTGAAGGCGAACAGATCAAGATCCTCGCCGATCCGCCTGTGGTCACGCTTGGCGGCCTCGGCCAGCATCCGCAGGTAGTCGCGGAGCGCGTCCCTGGTGGGCCAGGCGGTGCCGTAGATCCGCTGCAGCTGCGGGTTCTTCTCGTTGCCGCGCCAGTAAGCAGCGGCGTTCCGGGTGAGCTTGACTGCCGGGATCAGCCTGGTCGATGGCAGGTGCGGCCCACGGCACAGATCGGACCAGCGGACCTCGCCGGTGCGCGAGTCGACGTTGTCGTAGATGGTCAGCTCGCGGCCGCCCACCTCCATCACCTCGCCCGGATCGACCTCGCCCTTTAGGCCGACGAGCTCGAGCTTGTACGGCTCGCCCGCCAACTCCGCCCTGGCCGCGTCCAGCGAGGGGAACACCCTGCGGCGGAACTTCTGGCCGGACTTGATGATCTCCCTCATCCGGCCCTCGATGCGCTCGAGATCCTCGGATTGGAACGGGCGCGGCACGTCGAAGTCGTAGTAGAAGCCGTCCTCGATCGGCGGTCCGATGCCGAGCCACCGCCTCGGCGCACGTCGTCCCGGCCGGGATCGCGAGGACGCGTTCGGCGGCGGCAGCGGGACGAGATGCGGACACGAGACTCTCCTTCAAGATCGCCTAAAGCGCTGGCACGGGCTGACCAGTCATGGCTGGCACAGGCTAATCGGTGGATGGTAGCCGGTCCGCGAGCTCGCAAGCCTCTGATTTATCCGCCCAGGAATGGGCATCCGGTGGGGATAACAGGGGTGAGGCATGCTAATCCGGTCATGTTAAAAGATGACGGTCCAGGAGGGTGCGGATGGCGGAGGCCGCGGTTACCTACCGCGAGGTACTCGAGGTTCGCGAGTACCGGTATCTGTTCGTCGCCTGGGGCCTGTCGCTGGCCGGCGACCAGATGGCCAAGATCGCCCTGTCTTTCCTCGTGTTCGATGACACCCGGTCGACGGGCCTGGCCGCGGCAGCGTTCGCGATCTCTTACGCGCCCTGGGTGATCGGCGGGCCGCTTCTTTCCGCGCTTGCCGACCGGCTGCCCCGGCGGGCCGTGATGGTGTTCTGCGACGTGGTCCGCGCGGTGCTGATCGCCGCGATGGTGGCGCCTGGCCTGCCGCCCGCCGCGCTGATCGGGATGCTGTTCGTGGCCGGCTTGTTCCGCCCGCCGTTCCAGACGGCACGCTCCGCGCTGCTGCCGGACATCCTGGACGGGGACAGGTACGTGGCGGGCACCGCGCTGGACGGGATCGTCTACCAGCTGTGCACCGTGGGCGGGTTCGCTGGCGGCGGGGTGCTTGTCGCGGCGCTTACCGCCCGCGGCGCGCTTGGCTTCGACGCGGTCACCTTCGCCGTCTCGGGGCTGCTGATCTACACGTGCGTGGCCAGCCGGCCCGCGGCAGCAGTGGGCGACCGGAGGCAACGCGGGTTCGCCGCGGGCGCTGCTGTCGTCTTCGGTGACCGGTCGCTTCGGGCATACGTCCTGCTGTTCTGGCTGGCTTCCGGATTCATGTACGCCAGCGAAGGCCTGGCCGCACCGCTCTCCCGGCTGTACGGCGGAGGGCCGCGGACCGGCGGCCTGATCGTGGCCGCCGCTCCGTTCGGGATGAGCGTGGCAAGCGCGGTGCTGCCCCGGCTGGTGGCGCCATCGGTCAGGTCAAGGCTGATCGTCCCGCTCGCTGCCTTTGGCTGTGCAGCGCTCGTGGTCGTGTGGTTCCGCCCGCCACTGTGGGGGGTGCTTTGCCTGCTGTGTGCCGCCGGGGTGGGCAGCACGTTCAGCACGCTGCTGAACCCGCTGTTCGGCAGGGCAGTGCCCGCCGCCTACCGGGGACGCGCGTTTGGCGTCGCGGTGGCCGGCGTCAGCGCCACCCAGGGACTGGCGCAGATTCTGGCCGGCGTAATCGCGGCGCACCGAGCCGCCACCTCGGTGATCGGTGTGAGCGGGGTGGCCGGCGTACTCGCCGTGCTCGCGGTGGCGGTCATCTGGCCGCGCCACGGCATCCGGGTCGGACCGGCAGAATCTGCCGGGCCAGTCAGGTCGAGCGGACCTGCCGGGTTCACCGGGTCGAGCGGGCCTAGCGGGCCTGCCGGGCCCACCGGGTCGAGCGGGCCTAGCGGGCCTAGCGGGCCTGCCGGGCCTGCCGGGTTCACCGGGTCTAGCGGGTCGAGCGGGCCTGCCGGGTTCAACGGGTCTAGCGGGTCGGACGGGGCGGCGGGGTCGGACGGGGCGGCGGGGTCGGGGGCGGGCGCACCCTCGGCCGGTCACGGTCAGCCCGGCAGCGGAGGCACCGCGCCGGATTCCTCGCCGGGACCATCCAGGTAGCAGACCAGGTCACGGCCGGCCTGCTTCGCCGCGTACAGGGCCATATCGGCTCGAGCGAGCAGGCCAGTGAGATCCCGCGCTTGCGCCGGGAGAGCCGCGATGCCGATCGAGACGGTCACCCGGTCGGCGAGCGTCCCGCGGCCCGAACCATCCCCGGCCGGCACCGCGATCTGCAGCCCGGCGATGCTGCTCCGCAGCCGCTCGGCGACGGTCCGGGCCCGGACCGGCCCGGTCGCAGGCAGCAGCACGACGAACTCCTCGCCGCCGAACCGGCCCGCCACATCGTAGGTGCGAAGGTTGCCCGCGAACTCGTTTGCCACGGCGGCAAGCACCGCGTCCCCGGCGAGGTGGCCCCAGGTATCGTTGACCCGCTTGAAATGGTCCAGGTCAGCGAGGAGGACCGATACCTCCTCGCTTCTGCGCAGCGCACGCTCGACCTCCCGGCTAGCCAGCTCGTGCCACCAGGCGGCGGTGGCAAGCCCCGTCTTCGAGTCGGTATGCGCCGCCCGCTGGAGCTGGGAAAAAAGCAACGTGCGCTGCAACAGCGCCGCCACCGGAACGCCGGCCAGGACCAGCCACGGCGCCAGCGTGTAGGCCGCCGCGCCCAGCACGCCCAGGCAGATCGCGGCCGACTCCGTCAGGTACTGCGACGGCCCGCCGAACAACTGCCGCGCCGTCGCCTCCGGCGTGGTCAGCGCGATCGCCATGGAGACCAGGGCGAAGTTGACGGTAAGCGCGATCACCCCGGCGACGAAGCAGGCGGCAAGAACCGTCGAATTCGCCGTCAGATCCGCGTGACCCGCCACATGCCTGGCCAGCGCGTGGAAGGTGACACTGGCGGTCGCATAGCCGAGCATCACCGTGGCGGCGTTGTACAACCACCGGTGCGGGCTGTGATGGACCACCCGCAGCCATAGCCAGCCGTAGGTGACGGCTACCAGCAGGCACACCAGTCCCGGCGGGAACAGCAGCGCGGCCGGGAGGAACCACATCGCGTTGAGCGACTTGTGCGGGATGTCGCGGTGCCGCTCCCTGAACCGCTCAGCCCGCCGTGATGTTTCGACACCAGCCGCCGCACACGCGGCAAACCAGGCAATTCCAGCGATATCCCGCGCGTGGATCGGGTAGAACAACAGCAGCAGGACCGACACGGCCAGTGCCGCAACATCAACAAGCGCCAGGGCGGCCTGCACCCGGCGCGGAAGAGACCAAAACTGCCAGTTACGAAACATCGCCACGAAGCATCAGAGACGGTGCCATGTAACACGTACGGTACACACTCGGCGACGGCTTGTCACGGAGTATCCCGGTAAATGACTTGAATATCTCAGCCGAACGCACACCCCCCGGTCACGCGTGACGGCAGCCCCACAGGCGAAAGGAACTGATCATGCAGGACAACAACTGGCAGCGCTGACCGCCCGGCGCCACACACTCGCCGGAATCGGCGTCGAGGGGTGCGAGCGGGCTCGCGCCGGCACCGGTCCTTGAGCAGCGTCAAGACGGGCCTGTCGTGAGAAACCGCGTACGCCGCTGACGGTCCCTGCTGGATGCAGGAGGTTGCATGCCGCAGGGGCTTTCTCGTGTTCCGGCGCCGTGGCCGCCTACCTGATCGCGGCACCCCGGCGTCCCAGCGGCGGCTCGGGTTCTACGTCGGCACATCCTTAGTCTTTAACGACTTCAGACTCGGGTCATCCTTGAGCAGAACGGCGTTCGATGCGGTTTGACTGTGTGGGTTAACTGTGGTCCGACACGGGTTCAGGTTCTTCACGGTTCGTAATATTGTCGGCAACACTCTTTACCTCCGCCACCACCTCGGCGATGACGCCGCCACGCCGATGGCCTCTTAGCTCTGCGGCAGCCAGCCCCAAGAGAACCGACATCAACACGACAGCCGCGAGCCACAGGACGTGCAGCGAGAAACCAATCAGACCGCAGAGTAGCGCCAGGACCAAGATTATGAATTGTTCCGCCTGCCGACTCGACTCCCGGCGGGCAAGAGATCCGCGATCATTATCCGGTGCCGGAGTCGTGACCATTTGTGGCTCTGGCGGCTGCTTCTTGACCGAACGCCTTCGCGGCGTTGCAGCGAGCTTGCTGGCGGCTGTCCCAGCCCGTCTCGCTGCTGGTTTCTTGGGCTTGGTAGGCGTTGTCACTGCTGCTCTCGTCTCTGGGCCTCGGGCATCTCGGCGGCGTCGCAGTCTGCACGCCGTTAGCTACCGAGGTCTGGAGCAGTAATTTGACGCTATCACGGGCGTGGCGCGAACGAATCGGCGTCGTCAGGCACCCGCCGGCGGGGCCGCCACGCCCGGCAGCCCGCTGAGCGCCTCGCTGAGCACTCGGTCAGGAAGCTCGAGGTCGGTCACCTGACCTGCCTGGTAGCTCCCGTAGGCGGCCAGGTCCAGCAGGCCATGGCCGCACAGCGCGGTCAGGATGACCTTCTCCTCGCCCGTCTCCTTGCAGCGCAGCGCCTCCTCGATGCAGGCGGCGAGCGCGTGCGTCGGCTCCGGCGCGGGCAGGATTCCCTCGGTCCTGGCGAACCGCAGGCCGGCCGCGAAGCACTCGGACTGCGGCTTGGCCACCGCCTCGATCAGGCCGAGCTCGTAGATGTGCGACAGCAGCGGGGACATGCCGTGATAGCGCAGCCCGCCGGCGTGGATCGGATCCGGCACGAAGTCGTGGCCGAGCGTGTGCATCTTGAACAGCGGGGTGAGACCGGCCGTGTCGCCGAAGTCATAGGCGTACACGCCCCGGGTGAACGACGGGCAGGCGGCGGGTTCGACCGCGCGGATAACCGGGCTCATCCGGCCGGCCATCTTCTCCCGCAAGAAGGGAAACGTGAGCCCGGCGAAGTTGGACCCGCCGCCGGTGCAGCCGACGATCAGGTCCGGAACGTCACCGGCCAGCGCGAGCTGCTTCAGCGCCTCCTCGCCGATCACCGTCTGGTGCAGCAGGACGTGGTTCAGCACGCTGCCGAGTGCGTAGCGGGCCCCTTCGTCGCCCGCTGCCATCTCCACCGCCTCGCTGATGGCGATCCCCAGGCTGCCCGGCGAGTCCGGGTGCTCGGCGAGCACCGCCCGGCCGGAGGCGGTCAGCGGCGACGGGCTGGGATGGACGGTCGCTCCGTAGGCCTCCATCAGCATCTTGCGGTAGGGCTTCTGGTCATACGAGGCGCGCACCATCCAGACCTCGAGGTCCAGGCCGAACACCGCGGACGCGAACGCCAGCGCACTCCCCCACTGGCCGGCCCCGGTCTCCGTGGTCAGCCGCCGGACCCCCTCGGCGGCGTTGTAGTACGCCTGCGGCACCGCGGTATTGGGCTTATGCGACCCCGCCGGGCTGCCGCCCTCGTACTTGTAATAAATCCGCGCGGGCGTGCCGAGGTCGCGTTCCAGCCGCCGGGCCCGGAACAACGGCGTGGGCCGCCAGAGCCGGTACACATCGAGGACTTCGTCGGGAATGTCGATGTACCGGTCCGCCGACACCTCCTGCGCGATCAGCGCGGCAGGAAACAGCGGCGCGAGGTCATCGGGGCCGACCGGCTGGCCGGTGCCCGGGTGCAGCGGCGGCGGGGGCGGGGCCGGCAGATCCGGCACGATGTTGTACCACTGCCTGGGCAGATCGGATTCGGTGAGCACGTATTTGACCTGTCGGTCCATGGCTGCCTCCAGCTGACCTTGGGTGACGGCGTGGTTCTTCAGGGGAGCCGGACGACCGCGCGGGCCCGGGTGAGCACCTTGGTGCCGTCTGAGCGCGCGGTGAGCGCGAGCACCACCCGGTTTTCGTCGAGCTTCTCCTCGACCACTCCGCTGACCTCGATCGTCGCGCCCGCGTCGTCGTCGGGCACCACGACGGTGGCGGAGAACCTGACGCCGAACTCCAGCACCGTCGCCGCGTCACCGGCCCAGTCGGTCACGAACCGGCCGGCCTGGGCCATGGTGAACATGCCGTGGGCGATGACGTTGGGCAGGCCGACCGAGCGGGCGATCCGCTCGTTCCAGTGGATGACGTTGAAATCGCCGGACGCGCCCGCATACTTGATCAGGCTCAGCCTGCTGACCGGGTAGCTCACGGCGGCTATCTCGGTGCCCGCCACCACGTCCGCGTAGGTTAGCTTCACGCCGTCTCCCAGCTCCGGCCGCGACCGCGCTAGCCGCGTTCGGCCAGCGTCGAGTGCGCGGTGCACACGTGCTCGCCCGACACGGTCTGGATGTCTGTCGTGGTGCTGACCAGGACGTTGCGTCCCGCTGTCCTGATGCCGGAGATCGTGGACGTCGCGATGAGCACGTCCCCCGCGGTGATGGGCCTGGCGTAGGTGAACCGCTGCTCCCCGTGCACGACCATGGCGTAGTTGAGTCCCAGGCCCGGATCGGCCAGCGCCTGCCCGCTGTTGGCCATGCTGATCACGATGCCGAATGTCGGCGGCGCGATCACATCGCGATGGCCGGCCGCCCGCGCGGCATCGCGGTCACGGTAAAGCGGGCTCGGGTCGCCTATCGCGTCGGCGAACTCGGCGATCTTCACCCGGCTGACCTCGTAGGGCTCAGCCGCGGGGAATGTCCGGCCGATGTAGTCCAGGTTTACTGCCATGCCCGGGGCCGACGGGGCTAGCGGGTCTCGCGGTGCGGCCGGTGGCAGCGGCAGTTGGGGCAGTACTTCTTCAGTTCCATCCGGTCCGGGTCGTTGCGCCGGTTCTTGCGGGTGATGTAGTTGCGGTGTTTGCACTCCTGGCAGGCCAGGGTGATCTTGGGCCTGACGTCGGTAGCGGCCACGGTGGAGTGCCTTTCTCCCTGTCGAAATACGGACGCCCGCGACCTCGCGGGCTTCGCACGCCGACGCACGTCGGCATGCTCGTAGCGGAGGCCGGACTTGAACCGGCGACACAGCGATTATGAGCCGCTTGCTCTGCCTGTCTGAGCTACTCCGCCGCCTGACTCCCTCGCGTCCGCCAGCACGCCAACGGCGGGCGGAATCCGCGGAGTCGGACCTAGCCTACCGGGATCCAGGGAGTTCGGCTGCAAGCATGGATACCGAACGCACACGCCGGCCGTGTCACGAAGCCCCGACCCCGAGCAGCAGGCCCCCATCGGCCACGGCCGGCGAGCTGGTCAGGAAGAGCACGACGCCACCAAAGGGAGCACGCACCTCCTCGCGCACCTGTGCGCCGTCGATGCTGCTCACGGTCCCGAGCACCTGCCCCTCGGCGACCCGCTGACCAGCCAGTACCTGCGGCTCCCACCAGCCGGCCTGATCGCAGTGCAGCCATCCGAACCGCTCCAGGTAGCTCGGCGGCCGGTCGTCTTCCCAGTGCGCCCCGCCCCGGGCCATGCCGAGCAGGTCCAGCACGCGGTACAGCCCGCGCAGGTGCAGTTCTACCGCCGCGCTTTCCACCAGGCCGCAGCCGCCCGCCTCGGCGATCACGGCCGGCACGCCGATCGCCGCGGCCGCCGCGCTAGTCGTGCCGGTCACGGCGCGACCCGGACCAGGCTGCTGGCGGATGACGTAGCCGAGCCCGTAGCTGACGGCCAGCTCGCGGGCCCGCGCCTGGGCCGGCCCGTCGTCGTAGAGCGTGAACGGCTCGAGTGCCTCGGCCAGGTCACCGGCATGCGCATCGACCACCGCGTCGGAGCCCACGATGAGCTGCGTGAACGCCGCATGAGCCAGCCGCTGCGCGAGCGTCCCGGCGGGGTCGCCCGGGAAGCAGCGGTTGAGGTTCTTGCCATCGTCGGGGACGACGAACGGGGATCTCGCCCGGAACGCCGGCAGGTTCAGCACCGGAACGGCCAGCACCCGGCCGCGCAGTTGCGCCGGCTCGAGTTCCCGTATCCAGCGGCGCACCGCGGCCATCGGCGCGTACTCGCACCCGTGTACCCCGGCGATCACGGTGAGCGTGGGGCCATCGAGCGCACCGGTGATCTCCGCCACCGGCACGTCGAGCCCGGCGAGATCAAGCGTCCGGCGGATCACCGTGGCGGGCATACGCCTAGTTCCTTCCCTCGCTTCCGGGCACGCTATTACAAAGATCGGGCGGAGTCTGGAGAGAGGACAAGATGAAAATCTTCCTGTCGAGCGACATGGAGGGAACGGCGGGCGTCGTCGACTGGGAACAGTGCAGAGGCGACGGGCCGGAGGCGGCCGCGGGACGGCAGTTGCTGCTCGCTGAGGTCAACGCCGCCATCGAGGGCGCGATGGCCGGCGGCGGCACCGAGATCGTGGTCAACGACTCGCACTCGCACATGCGCAACCTGCCACCGCGGGACCTGGCCGGCCAGGCGTCCTACATCTCCGGCAGCCACAAGCCGCTGTACATGATGCAGGGGCTTGACGACAGCTTCAACGCGGTCCTGTTCGTCTCCTATCACGGCTCCGTCGGCGCTCCGGCGGGGCTGTCGCACACCTACAATCCCCGCGCGGTCGCCGAGGTCAGGCTCAACGGCACAGTTACCGGAGAGGCTGGCATCAACGCGCTGGTGGCCGCGCACTACCGGGTGCCCGTGGTCCTGGTGACCGGGGACAGGTGCGCCTGCGAGGAGGCCGCGGCGCTGCTGCCCGGGATCCATGCCGCGGTGGTGAAGGAGCCGGTCAGCCGGCTGGCGGCGCACAGCCTGCACCCGGACCGGGCCTGCGCGCTGATCCGCGAGGTGGCCGCGAAGGCCGTGGCCACGGCCGCACAGGCGCAGCCGCCGCCGCTCGGCCCGGTCGCCACCCTGGAAGTCTCGGTCCGGACCACCGACATCGCCGAGGCAGCCTCCTGGGTGCGCGGGGTACGGCGGGCCGGCCTCAGGCAGATCGTGATCGAGGGCGACGACCTGCTGTCGGTCTACCGTTCCTTCTGCTCGGCCATCCTGCTCACCCGCACGATCGCCGAGGCGGTGTGAGAGCTCTATCCGACCGCCGGGGGGGTGGTGGGAACCATCTCGTCGGCCGAGGCGGCAGCGAGGCGCGGGGCTATCGCGTGCGCGTCAGGGCGATGCTGAGGTACCGGCCTGCCGACTATCTGGTAGATGGCATCGCCGTCCACGGTCTCCTTTTCCAGCAGCAGGTCGACGAGCTGGCCTAGTTCGTGCCGGTGGCTGCTGATGAGGCTGGTCGCCTGTTCCTCGGCCTCGCGGAGCAGCCGAGATACCTCGGTGTCGATCGTGGCCTGGGTGGCCTCGGCGAACGGCCGACTGGACAGTCCGCTGCCGCCGCCGCCACCGAGGAACACCGAGCCGCCTTCGGGGTAGCCGACCGGGCCGAGCTTGGCTGACAGCCCGAATTCGCGGACCATCTTGGTGGCGAGATCGGTGGCCGAGGCCAGGTCGTTGGCGGCTCCGGTGGATCCCTGCCCGAGCTCGACGAGCTCGGCCGCCCGGCCGCCGAGGCGCACGCGGAGGGAATCGGTGAGGTAGTCCTCGCCGTACAGGTGGCGCTCCACGAGCGGAAGCTGCTCGGTGACCCCGAGCGCCTGGCCGGCCGGCAGGATGGTGACCTTTGCTACCGGGTCGGCATGCTCGGAGAGCACGGCGACCAGCGCGTGGCCGGCCTCGTGTACCGCGACGGCGT
Organism: Actinomycetota bacterium; assembly: GCA_003168255.1. Taxonomy (GTDB): domain Bacteria; phylum Actinomycetota; class Actinomycetes; order Streptosporangiales; family Streptosporangiaceae; genus PALSA-505. The sequence goes on along the minus strand of PMSU01000097.1, from coordinate 59,668 downwards.
GCTTCTCCTCGGGGAGCAGCACGTTGGAGCCTTCCCTGCGGCCGAGCAGGATCCTGTCCCTTGCCGCGCTGAAGTCCTCGGCGGTCAGCACCTCGCGGTTCTCGCGGACGGCGAAGATCGCTGCCTCGTTGGCCAGGTTGGCCAGGTCGGCGCCGGAGAAGCCCGGCGTGCCGCGCGCCACCACCTCCAGGTCGACGTCCGGGCCGAGGTGCTTATCGCGGCAGTGCACCGCGAGGATGGCGGCACGTTCGGCGAGCGCCGGCAACGGGATGGTGATCTGCCGGTCGAACCTGCCCGGCCGCAGCAGCGCCGGGTCGAGGATCTCGGGACGGTTGGTGGCGGCGAGCACGACGATCCCCTGCGCCATCTCGAACCCGTCCATCTCCGAGAGGAGCTGGTTGAGCGTCTGCTCGCGCTCGTCGTTGGCGACGACCGCCGAACCGCCCCGGCGCTGGCCGATGGCATCGATCTCGTCGACGAAGATGATGGCGGGGGCCCGCTTGCGGGCTTCGGTGAACAGGTCCCTGACCCGGGCCGCGCCGACCCCGACGAACATCTCCACGAAGCTGGAGCCCGCGACGGAGAAGAACGGCACCTCCGCCTCGCCGGCCACCGCGCGTGCCAGCAGGGTCTTGCCCGTGCCGGGCGGCCCCACCATCAGCACGCCGCGCGGGGCCATCGCGCCCGCGCTCTTGTAGCGCCCGGGATTGCGGACGAAGTCCACCACCTCGGCGATCTCGGCCTTGACGCCCTCGTAGCCTGCGACGTCGCTGAACTTAGTCTGCGGCCGTTCGGCATCAAAGACCTTTGCCTTTGACTTGCCGACGCCGAGGACCCCTTGCAGCGGTCCGGCCGCCCCGCCCCGCGACAGCCGCCGCCAGAAATAAAGCGGCAGCAAGAACACCGCCGCCAGGACCAGCCATGACAGCAGGACGGAACCGAACGATGAACCAGGCTCCGATGCCGTGATCTGCACATTCCCGGCCTGTAGCTTGCTCTGCAGCGCGGTCCCGGCTAGCTGGACCGGGATCACGGTCGTGTAGGAACCGCCCTTCGTGAGGGTGCCGCTGGCGACGGCGTTGGAACCGGTGCTCGAGGCGATGGTGACGGTCTTCACCTTGTGCCCGGTCACGTCGGAAAGGAACTGGGAATAGGTGAGGGTGACCTGCGGGGTCGAGTGGATGGCGGGGAGGAAGATCCACATCAGGAAGACCAGCGCGAGCGCCGCCGGCCAGAGCCAGTGACGCCACGCGGGCGGTGGCGGTGGCGCCGTCGGGGCGGGCCGGTCACCGGGCGGAGGGGCCATCGGCTTCTTGCTCATGGATCATTCTTACGGCCGATTACTTCAGAGCGCGAATTAACCCCCCTGATTGGAACCCGCCGCGGCGCGCTGGTCAGCGGCCGCCGGCTGCCCACGGGTCGTAGTCCACCTCGAGCGCCTCCTGCGCGGGACGCTCCGCGTCGGGCACGTGCTGTAGGTTGACGCGGATCCGGGTCCAGGTGGAACTGCGGCCGCGCATCGAGTCGACCAGGACATCCTGCGGCGCCAGGTGCGGGCACACCTCCGGGTGGCGCGCCTTCCACCGGTCCAGCCCGTCCATTGCCTCTGCTTTGGTGGCCGCGCGGGCGACCTCGATCAGCGGCATGGACGAGCGTCGGCGGCCGGTAGGCCCGCTGGACTTGCCGGGTGCGGGCGGCGGGACGCTGGCGGCCTGCGCGGGCTCGGCGCGGCGCCGTTTGGACGGCTGGACTCGCGGCGGCTCGCTGTCTTGCTTGACGAAGTGCGGCGGCCACGGGGCGTCGGGCACCCCGGCCGCCTCGTCACGGGCGGCGAGCTCGAGCAGCGGCTCGAGGGAGCCTGCCGCCTCGTCCATGCCTGCCCACGGGTCGCCGAGCTCGGCGAACCGCGCCGGGACCGTGTCGATAGTGAACTCGCCGGGGTCGCAGCCGGGTACTTCCGCCCAGCCGAGCGGGGTGGATACCCGGGCGTCGGGCATGGGGCGCACGGAGTACGCGGATGCCACCGTCCGGTCTTTCGCGTTCTGGTTGTAGTCGACGAAGACGCCGTGGCGTTCTTCCTTCCACCACTTACTCGTCGCCGCCTCGGGCGCCCTTCGCTCGATCTCCCTGGCCAGCGCCACCGCGGCGCGGCGGACGTCGGTGAACGACCAGCGCGGCTCGATCCGGCTGTAGATGTGGAAGCCGCGCGAGCCCGACGTCTTGGGCCAGCCGACCAGGCCGACGCTTTGCAGGGCTTCCCTGGCCACCATGGCCACGTCCAGGATCTGCGGCCACTCCACCCCGGGAATCGGGTCCAGATCCACTCGGAGCTCGTCCGGGTGATCGAGGTCGCTGGCCCGCACCGGATGCGGGTTGAGATCGATGCAGCCGAGGTTGGCCGCCCACACCAGATCGGCGGCTTCGCGAGCCACGACCTCGTCCGCGGTCCGGCCGGACGGGAAGCTCAGCATGACCGTCTCGATCCAGGCCGGGTGGTTGGCAGGCGCCCGCTTCTGGAAGAACGCCTCGCCCTCGGCGCCATGCACGAAGCGCTTCAGCACCATGGGACGGCCGGCCACGCCGCGGAGCGCGCCTTCGGCTACCGCCAGGTAGTAGTGGATGAGGTCGATCTTGGTATGCCCGGTACGCGGGAAGAAGATCTTGTGAGGATTGCTGACGCTTACCTCCCGGCCCGCCACCTCCAAGATCATCTTTTCGTCAGGCATGGCGTTCCTTGAGCGTGAGGATTTCCGCTAGGTCGAAGCTCACGGGCTCCTCGAGCTGGGCGTAAGTACACGACGGCGGGTCCCGGTCCGGGCGCCAGCGGACGAACTGGGTGGTGTGCCGGAACCGCACGCCCTCCATGTGGTCGTAGCGGACCTCGACCACGCGCTCCGGCGACAGCGGCACGAACGAGAGGTCCTTACCCGCGTTCCACCGGCTGCCTTCGGCCTTGCGCGGGGTGCGGGTGCCGGTCTCCTGCTTTGCCCAGTTCCACGGGTGGTCGTCGAAGGTGGTGACCAGGGGCTGCAATTCGGTGAACAGCTCGCGCCTTCGCGCCATCGGGAAGGCGCCCACGACACCGACGCTGGCCAGGTCGCCGGAGTCGGTGAACAGGCCGAGCAGGAGCGAGCCGATGGCGTCCGGGCCGCTCTTGTGCACCCGGTAACCGGCGACCACGCAGTCCGCGGTGCGCTCATGCTTGATCTTGAGCATGACGCGCTTGTCCGGCTGGTAGGTCACGCTGCGAGGCTTGGCGATCAGCCCGTCAAGCCCGGCGCCCTCGAACTGGCTGAACCATTCCGTGGCCTGGTCACGGTCGGTGGTCAGCGGGGTCAGGTGAATCGGCGACCCGGCCGCGGCGAGCGCGCCCTCCAGCGCGGCGCGACGCTCCTCGAACGGCTGCCCGGTGAGGTCGGTGTCGTCGAGCGCGAGCAGGTCGAAGGCGACGAAGTGGGCCGGAGTCTGCCCGGCGAGCAGGTCTACCCGGCTGGCCGCCGGGTGGATCCGCTGTAGCAGGGCCTCGAAGTCCAGCTGCCTGCCGTCGGCATCCGGTATCACGATCTCGCCGTCGATCACGCACCGCTCGGGCAGGTTCGCCAGGACCGCCTCGACGAGTTCGGGGAAGTAGCGGGTCATCGGCCGCTCGTTCCTGCTGCCGATCTCGACCTCGCCGGAGTCCCTGAAGATGATCGACCTGAAGCCGTCCCACTTGGGCTCGAAACAGTAGGGGCCGTCGGGAATCTGGTCCACCGGCTTCGCGAGCATCGGCGCGACCGGCGGGTTCACGGGAAGACGCATGGCCCTATCTTCCCTGGTGCGCCGGATGCCGGCTGCCGCGGCACCTGTGAACGGTGCCCGCTGGCGGCCTCACTGCTCCCTGACGACCTGGGCCGGATCCTTGTCTGTTCGCAGCCCCCGGTAGGAAGGCGCGCGCATCCGGCCCGCCAGCGTCCATCCGGTGAAGGCCACCTCGATCACCAGCCGCGGCTCTACCCACAGGGCGTCGCGGGCGCTGGCGGCCGGGACCACGGTGGCGAACGGGCTGGTTGCCCTGCGCAGCGGCGACAGCCGCTGGTCAAGCAGCTGTAGCGAATGGGCGTTGAACCCGGTGCCGACACGGCCGGCGAAGGCGAGTCCCGCCGCGGTCTGGACGCCGACAAGAAGGGAGCCGACCTGCCCGGCCCGGCGGCCCTTGCCCGGGTTGATGCCGCCGACCACGGCCTCCTGACTGAACTCGTGCTTGACCTTGCGCCAGTCATCGGACCGGGCGCCAGGCCGGTACGGGGCGTCCAGCCGCTTGGCCACGACGCCCTCCAGCCGCTGGGCTACCGCTGCTGCCAGCACATCCGCGCCCGCCACGTCGGTGAACGCGGGCGGCGTCTGCCAGGACTGGCCGGCCAGTCCCAATTCGTCAAGCAGTTCGCGGCGCTGCCGGTAGGGCAGCTCGAGGGTGGGCCGCCAGTCCAGGTGCAGCAGGTCGAACACCAGGTAGGTCACCGGGGTCGTGCCCGCGAGCTGCGCGGCCTGCGCGGGCGAGGTGACGTGCATCCGCGGCTGCAGCGCCTCGAAGCTCGGCCGTCCGCCGTCGAATGCGACGATCTCGCCGTCCAGCACCAGCTGCCGCGGGCCTGCCGCCGGCCCGAGCGCGCGCAGCTCCGGGTAGGCGGCGGTGATGTCACGGCCGGTTCGCGATGTGAGCCGAAGGAGCCGGCCGCCGCCCAGATAGGCAGAAGCGCGGACCCCATCCCACTTCATCTCATGCGCCCAGGCGTCATCGTCGGGCGGCAGCCCGGTGCGTACGGCCATCATCGGGGCCACCCAGTCGGGCGGCGGCACCCGCTCCCGGTGGATCATCCAGTCATCGTCACGGGTGCGATAGAGCGCATAGCCGCCGGACAGGCGGCGGCCGTGCAACACCACCTTGACCTCGCCTGGCTTCCACTTCACCAGCTCGTAGCTGCCGCGATCGGTGATGCTGACCGTCCCGGCGCCATACTCGCCGCGCGGGATAGTCCCGCTGAACTCGGCGTAGGCGAGCGGATGATCCTCTGTATGGCGGGCGAAATGGTCGTGCGCCGGGTCATCGGGGACACCCTTGGGCGCCGCCCATGAGACAAGCACCCCATCGTGTTCCAGCCTGAAATCCCAGTGCAGCGCGCGGGCGTGATGTTCGTGGACGACAAACACGCCGCCGCCGGCGCTGTCGCCGCGGCTCTCGCGGGCAGCATGGCTCTCGGCGTCGCCGGCCGGCATGGGCTCTGGCGTGCGCGCCGCATTCCGCTTGCGCCGATATGCCTCGAGGCTCACCCCGCCGGCCTCCCCTGGTCACGCGCCGCGGGCCGGCCAGCGCCGACCGCGGCCACGGTGCGGATTCCCTCTTGATGATCTCCTATTACCCAGTCGCGGCGGTAAGCCGGGCCGCCCCGGCAGACCGCCGGCCCGGCCGGCGGGCCTTCGATCCTGTCCGCGGTTACAGTGACTCCAGGCGCGCACCCGCAGCCAGGATCGAAGGGCTGAGACCGTGACAACTCCAGCGGAGGAAACGTCACAGGAAAGAACCGATGCGCGGGATGGCGCGGCGGGTGAGCCGCGGGTCTTCAGGGTCGGCGGGATCTCTTACGTCCGCATTCCCGCCCGTGACGTTCGGCAGTCAGCGGCCTTCTATCAGGCGGTGTTTGGCTGGAGCGTGAGCGGCGATCCCGACAGCCCGAGTTTCGCCGATGGCACCGGGCATGTGATTGGCCATTGGCGGACCGATCTCCCGGTCGCGGGCGAAGCGGGCGTGCTGCCCTACATCTACGTGGAGCGCGTGGACGACACCCTCTGGCAGATCACCGAACACGGCGGTGATGTCGTCAGGACGCCCTATCCCGAGGGCGACCTGTGGGTGGCCACCTTCCGCGACCCTGCGGGCAACGTGCTCGGCGTGTGGCAGCGCGGCCCGCGACAGTGACATACGCGGCGGCGCTGATCACGGCGCCGGCGGGCCGGCGGGCAGCACAAGCGGCAGGCCGAACGCCGCGCTGTAGTGCACTGTTGACCGCGGCGGTGGTCGTGCCCAGCAGATCGGCCACCTCGGCCGCCCGCCAGGCCAGCACGTCGCGCAGGATCAGCACCGCGCGCTGCCGGGCAGGCAGGTACTGGAGGGCCGCGATGAAGGCGAGCCTGATCCCGGCCCGGGACGCGACGATCGCCGCCGGGTCGCCCGGCGCGGCATCGAGCATCGCATCGGGCAGCGGCTCCAGCCAGGGCACCTCGGGCCCGCCGACCAGCGACCCGAACAGCAGGAAGCTGGCCGCGTTGCCCGCGGCGAAGGCGCGCGAGCGAAAGAACCGCATCGGCAGCATCGGCTCGCGAACCCGCAGCTCCCAGGCCACGAACGCCGCCGCCAGCAGCGCCCCGCCGACCAGCGACGCAACCACCCCGGCACTCCCCCAGCCGGACACGTTCCCGCGGATCAGCCCCCACTCCAGGCCGAGCGCGGCACCGGACGCCAGCACCAGGCCGCCGATGTCCAGCCGGGCCTTCACCCCGAGGCTCTCCTCGATCCGGCTGACGATAAGCGGGATGAGCAGCAGCCCGATCGGGACGTTGAGCCAGAAGATCCACTGCCACGCCAGTCCCTGGACCACCGCGCCGCCGATAATCGGTCCGCCGAGGATGCCCAGGCCGACCACGCCGCTGAATACCCCCAGCGCCTTGGCCCGCCGCTGCGGCGGGTAGGCGGCGCTGAGCAGGGCCATGGCGTGCGGCATGAGCATCGCCGCGCCGGCGCCGCGACCGCCCGCGCGGCGATCAGCCAGCCGATGCCCGGCGCGAGCGCGGACCCCGCCGACGCCACGGTGAACAGCCCTATCCCGGCGATGAACAGGCGCCTGCGGCCGAACCTGTCGCCGAGCGCCGAGGCCGTCATCAGCAATACGGCGAGGCTCAGCGTGTAGGCGTTGACGATCCATTCGAGCTCCCCGATCGAGGCGCCGAGGTGCTCCCGGATGCTGGTCAGCGCGGTCGTCACGACCAGGATGTCCAGGCCGACCATGAACGACGCCACTGAGGTCAGGGCGAGCACCCATCGCTGGGCCAGCGTCGATGAGACTTTCCTACCGCTAGTACGCACGTGACCTCCCGGTCGCGAATCAGATCTGCACGCTCACCGGTACGTACCTGGCAGCGGGAGGGAACTCATCGGCCGGCCGCGGGAATTGCCCGTCGGAGCCGCCCGAGCCTACGATCAGCGTCGTGACCTCCAGGAATCCGAATGCGTTTGGCGGACGAGTAACGCGGAGACTGCGGGGAGTCGCTTCGCTGGCCGCCCTCGCCGTCTTGCTTTCCGGCTCGGCGGCGGCGACGACCGTGGCTGCCGCGGCCACCTCAAGCCCTCGGAAGCCGAACGCCGCGGCCTCGATCACGGTCGGCAAAGTCGGACTGCGCCGGTGCGGGAATGCCCCGATCGCGTACTGCGGCCATGTCGCGGTACCGCTGGACTACTCTTCCGCGGCCAGCCCGAATATCCTGGTTCGCTTCCGCTGGCTGCCCGCCACCCGGCACGCGACCGGAACGATCCTGGCGGTAGAAGGCGGGCCCGGCTACGCATCGACCGGCTCCCAGGGCCTGTACCGCGCGATGGCAGGCCCGTTGCTGCGCAGCCGTAATATCCTCCTGGTCAACCTGCGCGGCACCGGCAACTCCACGCCGGTGAACTGCCCCGGCCTGGAGAAGGCAGGGCCCAGCCAGCACGGGGCAAGGTTCAACCGGCTGGTGGCGGCCTGCGGGCGCAAGCTCAATCACACCTGGCGGTACCGGGGCGGCGGCTGGGTGCATGCCTCCGACCTGTTCAATACCACGTACTCGGCCCGGGACGTCGCAGCAGTGCTGCGGCAGCTGAAGCCGGGCCCTGTCGACCTGTACGGCGACTCTTACGGCACCTGGTTCTCCCAGGTCTTCGCGTCCCGGTACCCCGGCCTGCTGCGTTCGGTGACGCTCGATTCGACCTACCAGGTACTCGGCCTCGACCCCTGGTACACCACCACGGTGGTCACGGCCAGGCGCGCCTTCGACGCGGCGTGCCAGCTATCGGCGGCCTGCACGAAGGCTGCGCCCGGCTCGGCCTGGGCGCGCATCGCCGCGCTCGCCCGCCGCCTGGAGGAATCGCCGGTCACCGGCTACACCACAACCGTGGCCGGCACCAGGGCGCGCCGCACCGTGACCGCGCTCACCCTGGTGAACCTGGTGAACAACGCCGGCTTCGACCCCGACGTCTACCGGGACCTTGATGCCGCCGGGCGTGCGCTGCTCCAGCACAACGACCCGGCGCCGCTGCTGCGGATCGCGGCCCTCTCGCTGGGCTTCGACGACACCAACGAGCCGCTGCCCGGATTCACCGACGGCCTGTTCTACGCCGTGTCCTGCACGGACTACGTGCAGCTCTTCAGCCGCACCGCGGCGCCTGCCGTGCGGGCGCGGCAGTACCAGCAGGCGCTGCGGCGGGAGCCGGCGCAGACCTTCGCCCCGTTCAGCGTCGCGCAGTGGACCAGCATGGACCAGTACACCGAGGCCTACAGCGCCTGCCTGAACTGGCCGACGCCCACCCATCTGGTCCCGCCGATCACCCGGCAGCCGCCACTGGTGCCGCGCACGCTGCCGGTGCTCATCCTGTCCGGCACGCTCGACTCGCTCACCCCCCGGCTGCACGGCGCCACCCTGGTGGCCCGCCAGATAGGACCGTCGGCCCGGCTCGTCACCGTGGCCAACCTGACCCATGTCACCCTGGAGGACCAGAACGACGCCTGCCCGGCGTCCATCTACCAGCGTTTCGTGCTGCAACCTGGCCGGCTCCAGAGCGAGAACACCTCGTGCGCAGCGCAGGTGACCCCAGTCCACGCGGTGGGCTCATATCCCCGGGTGCTCGCGGATGCGGTGCCCGCGACCGCGACGCATGGCAACACCGCCGGGCGCCGGGCCTTGCAGGCGGCATCCGTCGCGCTGGCCAGCGTGGGCGATGAGATCAGCCGGCTCCCGCTGCTGAGCGGCACCAAGGACCTGGGCCTGCGCGGCGGTCGGGTGACATTCACGCCCGGCCGCACGCTGGGCATCCGGCTGGACGGCGTTCGCTGGGTGAGCGATGCGACGATCGACGGCACCGCTGCCGTCAACAAGGCAACGGGCGTGGCGACGGCGAGCCTGGTCGTGCACCTGGCACACGGGCCGGCGGTGCGGCTGACCGCCCGCTGGCTGCCGCTGGGGTCGCAGCGGCAGCTCGCGGTGATCACCGGTTCGCAGGGGCACTCCCGGCTGGCCGCGGTCTGTCCGGCGCCGTAGACAGCACAACCGGTCCTGCACGTCTACCATGATTGGTATGTCAAGCAGGCACGAGGAGAACCAGGCCGACGAGGCTAACGACCTCTGGCAGAAGCAGCTGGACGCGCTCGGCGGATTCATCCGCATGCAGCGGCGGCTGGCCGACATGTCGCTGCGCGAGATGGCCAGCCTGACCAGCGTCTCCAACGCCTACCTCAGCCAGATAGAACGCGGCCTGCACCAGCCATCGCTGCGGGTGCTGCGGTCGATCGCCCAGGCGCTCAGCATCGCACCGGAGGACTTGCTCAGGCGGGCGAACTTCATGCCAGCCAAGGATGGCGCTGACGGTGACGCTGCGGGCGGCCCGGATGCCGCGGGCGCCGCAAGGGGTGACGGCGGCCTGCCGGACACCGAGGCGGCCATCGGGACCGACTCGCGGCTTACCCCGGCGCAGCGAGAGGCTCTGCTGAACGTGTACCGCAGCTTCCGCGACTCAGGCTGAACCGCTGCCTCAGCCCAGCCAGGGCCAGGCATGAAATGCGGCCCGCCGGGCCGGTTTTCCGTTCGCTTGACATAGCTAGCGTTATTGCGTACTTTAGTATGCATACCAAGGATGCAGATGCAGTTACCAGAGGAGCAGACATGACCACCCCACAGGAGCGGGTCGCAGACGCGGTCCGCCGTAGCCAGGAAACAGTGAACTCCACCGTGCGCACCATGACCGACGGCATGCAGAAGCTCGTCACGAACATCAACCTGCGGTCCACGGTTCCCACCCTCGACGAGCTGGTGGACAGCTCGTACGCGTTCGGCGTGCAGGTGCTCGCCATGCAGCGCGACTTCACCAAGAGCCTGCTGGCCTACGCCCAGCCGCTGACCGAGACCCTCAGCACCGCGCCGAGGAAGGTCGAGCGCTTCACCATGAAGGCCGAGCGCACCGCCGCGAAGAAGGTCGAGCAGACCGCCGCGCAGACGGAGGACATCGCCGCGAAGGCCGAGCGCACCGCCTCGAGGGCCCAGCACTCCGCCGCCGCACGGAGCACCCGTACTTCGAAGAACTAAGCACAAACAGCGCAGCGCCCGCGGGGGCGGCTACCTGGGTAGCCGCCCCTTCGACATGCCCGGGGTAACCGCCCGGACGCTACATCCGGCGCATCTTGAGGTAGCGGTTAACGTCGTCCTTGGTGGCGAAAAAGACCGCGCACGCCGCCGCGACGCCCGCCGCCAGCACCAGTCGCTGCCAGCCCATCGGCACTCCCCTCGATGACCGGACCCTTTGCCTGACGGTACCTCTACCCGGCCAGAACCGATCATGCGGCGTCGCCTAGCCGGCCGGCACCCGGGCGGCGAGCGTGCTGAGCGTCCGGCCGAGCGGGGCGTCCAGGGTCGCCGCGGCGTACGCGTCGCCGCGGGTCGGGCCGTGATTGATGATCACGACGGGTATGCCGAGCTTCGCCGCGTGCCGGACGAACCGGTAGCCGGACATCACGGTCAGTGAGGACCCGAGCACGACCAGCGCGCCGGACCGCTCGACCAGCCGGTAGCACTCGTCGACCCGCGGCCGCGGCACGTTCTCGCCAAAGAACACCACGTCGGTCTTGAGCAGGCCGCCGCAGCTCTCGCAGTCGACCACGCGGAAGCCCTCCACCTGGTCATCCGCCAGGACAGCGTCGCCGTCGGGGCTGATCTCGGCCACCCGGGCTACCCACCCGGGGTTCGCCGCCCGCAGTCGTTCATCGAGCCGCAGCCGCGAGGTTCGCTCACCGCAGCCAAGGCAGACGACGCGGCTGAGGCTGCCGTGCAGTTCGACCACCCGCTGCGCGCCGGCCGCCTGGTGCAGGCCATCGACGTTCTGCGTGATGATCCCGGTGAGCACCCCGCGGTGCTCCAGCTCGGCGACCGCGCGGTGACCCGCGTTCGGGCTGGCGTCAGCGACGTGCCGCCAGCCGAGATGGCTGCGCGCCCAGTACCGCTGGCGGGCCGCGGCCGCGGCGGTGAATGTCTGGTACGTCATCGGCTCGGCCCGCCGGGCCAGGCCGCTCGGGCCGCGGTAGTCCGGTATGCCGGATTCGGTGGACAGGCCAGCGCCGCTCAAGATCGTGGCGTTCCCGGCCGTTACGAGATCAACGATCATCCCGAACGGGCGGGCGAGCACCTCGGGCTCGCCGCCGAGCCCGCCGGCGGCGCGGCCTTGACTGCCGTCCAGCGACTGGGTCACCTCTTCATGCTGCCAGCCGCCGGCATGTGCTCCGGCACTGTCTGGTTAGCGTGCGGACGTGAGCCGGCGCGTGAGACGTGCGCGGCGGTTCTGGCGCGCCGCCGCCTGGAGTCCTCGGACAGCCGACGGCCGCACCGGGGGAGGCGGCCCAGATGCGCCTCTTTCGCATCTTTTCCATGATCGATGTGGCGTAGCCCACCACCGGTGGGGGGCTCTGCCACATCGATCTTCGGCGGCGCCACCGAAGACGCGGCTCACGGGGTCGGTGGTGCTGGTGTGACGGGAGTAGTCCGGTCGGCCGGGTCCGCGGGCACCGCACAATCGTCCGGGACCAGGAAACGACGGTTTATGCCACGACGTGTCCTTGGGGCCGGCACTGTCGCTAGTTAAGACAGCGCCGGGTGCCGCTACGCGCTTAGCATGGTCCGCGCGCCCTGCAAGGTGGATGGCTTTACGCGTGACCAGATGAGGGAGTCCGATGATCTTCATCACCGCCAAGTTCCAGGTACTGCCCGAGTATGCCGACCAGTGGCCAGAGATCACCGCCGAGTTCACCCAGGCGTGCCGTGACGAGCCTGGCTGCATGTGGTTCGACTGGTCCAGGAGCGTCGAAGACCCGGCCGAGTACGTGCTGGTCGAGGCGTTCCGCGACGGTGCGGCGGGGGGCGCGCACGTCCAGTCCGAGCATTTCAAGAAGGCGCAGCAATGGCTGCCGCCGCACCTGGCGCAGACACCCAGGATCGTCAACTTCGAGGTCCCGCAGGACGACTGGTCCCGGCTCGGCGAGATGGCGGTGCCGGGGCAGGACTAAGCCCGCCCCGGTCCCTTCCCACCGGTCAGGGCGCCAGCAGGCCGATGGCGCTCTTCGCTCTGGCCAGGGTGTCGGCTGCCAGGGATCGCGCCTGGCCGGCACCGTCCCGCAGGACTTTTGTCACGGTCTGCGGGTCGGCCGCCAGCACCGCGTACCGCGCCTGGAGCGGGGCGAGGAGGGCGATTACCGCCGCTGCGCAGGATTCCTTGAGTTCCCGGTAGGACGCGACGCCCGTGGCGGCCTCGCCGGTGCACGCGGCGAGGATTGCCAGCAGGTTGGCAACGCCCGGCCCGGGCTCGGTACCCGGCTCCAGCTGCCGCCCGCTATCGGTGACCGCCCGGGAGATCTTGCGCCGCACGACGTCGGGCGGATCGAGCAGCCGGATGACGCCGGGTGCCTGCGGCGGGGCCGACTTGCTCATCTTCACCGTCGGATCCTGTAGATCCATGAGCCGGGCTCCCACCGCGGGCGTGACCGCCTGCGGCACGACGAACGTCTGGCCGTATCTGCTGTTGAACCTGACGGCCAGGTCGCGGGCTAGCTCGATGTGCTGCCGCTGATCGTCCCCGACCGGCACGGCGGCGACGTCGTAGAGCAGGACGTCCGCGGCCTGGAGGATCGGGTAAGTGAGCAGCGCCGCGCGTACCGACTGCTGGCCTGCCGACTTCTGCTTGTACTGGATCATCCGGCGCAGCTCGCCGTCGTACCCGGTCGCCTCGAGCAGCCAGTGCAGCTCCGCGTGCGCGGGCACATGGCTCTGCACGAACACGGTGCACCGGCCGGGATCAAGGCCGGCCGCGAGCAGCAGCGCGGCCTGCTCGAGAGTGGCCGCCCGTACGGCCGCCGGATCGTGCGGCGTGGTGAGCGCGTGCAGGTCGGCGATGCCGTACAGCGTGTCGGTGCCGCGCTGGTCGGCCACCCACTGGTTGATGGCGCCGAGCAGGTTTCCTAGTGTCAGGGCACCGCTCGGGACGACAAGGGAAAGGGCTCGGGCCATTTCGGCCTCCTGCGGTAGGGGCATGCCCTGCGCAGCTCACTGGTGCCAAACCGGCCGCCGCGCTGGGCGGCCGGGTGGTCAGGAAAATGACGTCGAGGGGCCGCCTGCTCAGGCGGCCCGCCACTGCTGCGGTTGCGCGGACGTCATGCTGACAAGAGTACCGGGCCAGCACCCGCGGGCGAGATCTACTCCAGCGAGACGGGCCGGCCGGGCTGGTGCAGGGAGCCTGGCGGGCAGTACCAGGTCATGACGTCGACCGCCAGCCGTCCCGCCTGGACGGCAGGGTCGGCCTCGGCGAGCCGCCGGGCCTCCGCCAGCGAGCCGGTCCGGTAGAAGGTCAGGCCGCGCAGGGACTCGTCGGGCTGATCAGTGACCGGGCCGTTCGTCGCGACGTCGCCCGCGGCGCGCAGCCGGGCGTGATAGGCCAGATGCTCACTCTGGATCCGCTCCAGGGCCGCGTCATCGTAGGACGGCGCGTCCTGCGGCCTGCGCAGCATCACCAGCTCGTACGCTTCAAGGTCCACACGGCATTGTGACACCCCGGCGGGCCTGGGCCAGAGCCTGCTGCCGGTCCGCCTCCTCGGTCAGGTGATAGAGCGGCCCGAACGCGAGCACCACGTCCTGCGACTCATCGCAGGCAGGCAGCTCGCGAGCATCACCCAGGCAGCGGTGAACGGGGCGCTCGCGGACAGCTCGAGTGCCTGCTCGACATGCAGCGGAACGGGATGTCCACCGGATTACCGGCCGCGGCGACCTCGAACCCGGTAGGAAGAGGGGATGGTGAACATTCGCAAAGTCAACGTGCCGGATGTGGCGAGGCTGCCTGCGTTCTGCCACGCCACCATCGCCGGCGAGCAGGTGTTCGTCTCCGGAATGCTGGGAGCCTTGCCCGGCCGCCTGGAGTTGGTCGAGGGGGGAACGGGGGCGCAAACCATCCAGGCGCTGCGCAACACCGAGCTGATCCTGCGGGCCTGCGGATGCGGCCTGGAGCAGGTCGCGAAGGTGAACGTCTACCTCGCCGACATGGCTGCGTTCGGCGAGATGAACGACGCCTACGTGAGCGTCTTCGGCGGCGAGCCGCCGGCCAGGATCACGGTGGGCTGCAACGGCCTCGCGCTCGGAGCGGCAGTGGAGCTGGACTGCATTGCCTTCCTCCGCTGAGCTCGATCTGGCGCGGCTACAGCCCCGCCAGGCGATGCCGGATGACTACGACGCGATCGCGGCAGTGGTCGACCAATGGTGGGGGCGAGGCGTCCTGGGATCCCTGCCGAGGCTGTTCCTGGACCATTTTCATCGCAGCAGCCTGGTGATGGACGGCCCGGACGGGCTGGTGGCGTTCCTGATCGGCATTCTTTCTCCGGCTGAGCCGGGGCTCAGCTACATCCACTTTGCCGGCGTTGCGCCGCGGGCGCGCCACGGCGGGCTCGCCCGGCTGCTGTATGAGGAGTTCTTCACCCTGGCCCTGGCCGATGACCGTCACGCGGTAAGCGCCATTACCGCCCCGGAGAATACCGGCTCCATCGCCTTTCACCGGTCGATGGGGTTCACCGTGGCCGGGCCGATCCCGGACTACAACGGCCCGGGACGGGATTTCATCACATTTGAACGTCTGCTATGACCACCCCGGAATGGGACGTGCCTGCCGCTGGCGCCGCGGGTGGGGTGCATGGCTTCACGGCTGCGCTCACCAGCTTCGTGGGCCGAGCGGGTGAGGTCGACCAGGTCGCCAGCCTGCTGGCGGGCAGCCGGCTGGTGACGGTCGCCGGACCGGGCGGGGTGGGCAAGACCCGGCTGGCCGCAGAGGTCGGGCGGCAGGTAGCGGACCGGTTCGCCGACGGCGTGTGGCTGGTGGAGTTGGCCAGCGTGCAGGACCCGGCGCTGGTGGCGGCGGCGGTGGCCGGCGGCTTGGGACTGCATCTGGCGCCACGGCTGCCGGTCACCGATTCGCTGATGACGATGCTGGCGCGGCAGCAGCTGCTGCTGGTGCTGGACAACTGTGAGCACCTGCTGCCGGCCGTGGCGGAATTGTGCGCACGACTGCTGCCGGCGGCGGATGACATGCGAGTTCTGGCGACAAGCCGCGAGCCGCTGGGGCTGGCCGGGGAGTCCCGTTACCGGCTAGGGCCGCTGCGGCTGCCTGAGCCGGATGACAGGGCCGGGTATGCGCGTTCGGAAGCAGTGACCCTGTTCGCTGACCGGGCCGCGATGGCGGACCCGGGATTCAGCCTCGGCCCGGAGTCGGGCCCGGCGGTTGCCCGGCTGGTGGCCCGGCTGGATGGGATGCCGCTGGCGATCGAGCTGGCGGCGGCGAGGGTGGAGGCGCTGGGCGTGACCCAGCTCGCTGACCTGTTCGATGACGGATTCCGGCTGCTGGTGGGTACGGACTGGACGGCGGCGGACCGGCACCGGACGCTGGCGGCCACCGCTGAATGGAGCTACCGGCTGCTCGGGGACCGGGAGCGGGCGGTGTTCCGGATGCTGACGGTGTTCCCCGGCCCGTTCACCCTCGACGCCGCTGAGGCGGTGGCCGGCCGCGATGCGGGGCAGGTCGTGCTGCGCCTGGTGGACTGCTCGCTGCTGACCCCGCCGCGGGGCGGCGTGGACGGACGGGCCCGGTACCTGATGCTGGAGACGCTGCGCGGCTACGGGTCCGACCGGCTCGCGGAGGCGGACCACGAGCATGCGGCTGCCGACGCCGGGCTCGCGGGATACGCGCTGCGGGTGGCGGAGCAGGCAGCGGCTGGCATGGAGACCAGCACCGGAGAACTCGATGCCGCGCGATGGCTGGACGCCGAGGACGCCATGGTTCATCAGGCTCTGTCCTGGGCTCTGCGGCACGACCCGGCAATCGCGCTTCGGCTGGCCGTCGCGCTGGCACCCTGGTGGGCCCTGCGGGCCCGCCAGGCAACGGGTTCCCGGCTGCTGGCTGCCGCCGCCGCGCACGCGACGAAGGGCGGGCAGGAGTGGTGCGCCGCGCAGATCTGGCTGGGCCTGATGACGATGGGTTCCAGCGAATCCGCCCGACTCGGCCACTACACCGCGGCCCGGGATGCCCTGGCCGCCCGCCCGCCTTCGCCGCTGCTGGTCTGGGCCCTTATCGGGCGGGCGGGGTGCCTGTCGAACCTCGGGCAGGTGCCCGAGGCAGCTCAGCAGGCCCGCCGTGCGCTCGCGCTGGCCAGGGAACTCGCTGACCCGGTTGGCGAGACGCGCGCGCTGCGGTTGCTCGGGCTCGCCGCATATTACGGCGGCGATATTGACGAAAGCCTGGAATGGCTCCGGCAGGCCCAGCGCATTGACCCGGCAGCCATTCCAGGAAGAGTGCTTCGAGAGTCCATCAGCATGCTGACACTCGCGCTGATCGACGCAGGCGAGCTTGACGAGGCGAGGCGCAACGGCGGCCGCGGGCTGGCCCTGGCCCGGCAGGCGGGCGGCCTGCGGGATCAGGGCAACAGCCTCCTGCTGATGGCGCAGATCGACCTGCTGGAAGGCCGCCTGCCCGAGGCCACAGCGGATCTGCGCGAGGCCATAGAGCTCTCCACGCGGACCGGCTATGGAGTGCTCCTGGTCAATTCCCTGGACCAGTGCGGCCACCTGTGCGCGCGGACTCAGCGCCACGCCGATGCCATCACCGTGTGGGCAGCCTACGCCGCATGCCTGCAAGACAGCGGAATGCCGGACCTGCCGCTCGACCTGGAGTTGCGGCAGGACCCGCAGCGGAAGGCACGCCACGCGCTTGGCCCGGCCCGGGCCCGCACGGCGGAGCAGCGCGGTGCCGCGATGGGGCAGGTTACCGCCGCCGAATACGCCGCGCTGCTGGTCACCGCCGAGCCGGCCGACCAGCCACCACCCATCGCGGGCGGCCTGCCGCGGCTCAGCGCCAGGGAGCAGGAGCTCGTCACGCTGGTGGCGCAGGGACGGACCAACGCCCAGATCGCCGGGCAGCTGTACATCAGCGTCCGCACTGTTGGTTCACACCTGGACCGCATTCGGGACAAGACCGGCTGCCGCCGGCGCGCCGACCTGACCCGGCTCGCCTTGCAAGCCGACCTCGTTTAACCTGTCGTCCGCGGTCGGCTACTACGACCCCTTCCCTTGCCGTGCCTGGTCAACGCAGCCTGGGTGATGACAAACCGGGAAATTCCCGGCCAGGTCAGAAGGACAGGAAGGCAATGTCGAAGTACATACACACATCAGCCACCCCGGCCCTCGACGAGCCGCAAGAGCGCCGCCGCATGCACCGCGCCGCGACGCGCCGGCGGATGGCCGGAGCCGCGGCAGGGTCGCTGGCCTTGGTGGCGGTCGGCATGACCGCGCTGACCGCGCTGACCGCGCACGCCAGCACGGCCGGCAATGGCCAGGCCGGCTCAGCCCCAGCCGCCGCTGGTCACTCCGTCACCGGCGAGGCTGGCGCGGCCGCGAGCTACGGGCCTTATCTGACGATGGCATCGCCGTCGCTCAACGAGCGCACGGCTCCGAGCCTCAGCGCCGGTGTCGTCGGCTCGCTGCCGTACCACGCCACGATCTACATCGACTGCCAGACCGGCGGGTCGCTGGTGGGCCAGTCCACGGTGTGGGATCAGCTCACGTCTGGCGTCTACATCTCCGACTACTGGACGAACACCTCGGGCGACGACATCTGGACACCGGGGATTGCGCGCTGCTCGCCGCCGAAGGCCAGCACCGGGCGAACGCTGTCCTATGACGAGGGCGCCGATGGTGAGTGCACCTGGTGGGCCATCTCCCAGTTCCACGCCCACGCCGGCCGGTACCCGGACTTGACCGACCCGGCCGACAACGGCAACGCGGAGTACTGGGCCAGCAACGCGGTATACAACGGCTGGACCGTTGTCAGCACGCCGGAGGTGGACTCCATCGCCGTCTTCCCGCCCGGCGTGAACGGGGCAGAGTCCGACGGGCACGTCGCCTGGGTGACCAGCGTCTCCGGCGCTGAGATCACCATCTCGGAGATGAACGGCCCGGCGGGCTGGGACCAGGTCGACACCCGCATGCTGATCCCGGCGAGTTCAGTGCGCTACATCCTGGCACCTTAACCGGTCAGCGGAGCACTACCCGCTCCCCGCCGAAGTCCGCGATGATCTCCAGCCGACCACCCAGTGCCTCGACGTAGCTGGCGAGGGTACGGACCTCGGTCGCGCCTGGCGCGGCGCGCTCGATGGCCGAGATTCGTTCCTGCCGTACGCCCATCCGCTCGGCGACCTGCGCCTGGGTGAGCCCGAGCGCGACCCGCTGCACTGCCAGGGTCCGGGCACGATTCCTGGCGACAAGGGCGGCCGCGCCGGCCTCGACCTCGCTGGCGTCGCCGGGAAAGAACTCGTCGAGAAATGACTGCGTATCGTCGAATGCGTGCGCTGCCGTATCGGGAGCCTCGGCAGCACGGACGCGCTGAAGCAACTCCGACGAGAGCAAGACCGCTTCATCGTGATGTTCCAGCAATGCGTAGCTGCCCTCCAGCACGGCGATCAGCAGCGCGGTTCCCGGCGGCTCGATGGCGAAGAGGATGCTGACTTCGCTGGCATCGGGCGCGCCGGGCCGGAGCTCCATCAGGCTGGGCGGCGGACGGGGGCCGCCGGACGGCGGATGNNCGGCGGATGGGGGCCGCCGGACCCTGCCACTGACGGCTCCGCGGGCGGATCGGGGTTGCCGGACCCTGCCACTGACGGCTCCGCGGGCGGATCGGGGTTGCCGGACCCTGCCACTGACGGCTCCGCCGGCGGCATCGTCCACTCGATCTCGCGCTCGATCTCGCGCTCGATGTCCCGGAGCTTGCCTGCCGCAGCGGCAGCCGAAGCGCTGGGCTCCTCGCCCTGGCTGGCGCCGTCGCCGGCGTCCGGGCCGAAGGAGGCGAGGGCCTCATCAACCACGCTCTCGGCCTGCGCCGCGGTATACCTCGCTTTCAGGACTTCCTTCCTGGTCCTGAAGGCATCCATCCGTATTTGCAGGCGCTGGCTTTGCTTGGTCAGCTTCCGCTGGGTCTCGGTCACTGCGGAGAGCAGCCGGCGCAGTTCGGCAAGCTGGTCATGAGTAGCGACCAGGTCGCCTGCCGCCTTGTCCTCCAGGTCCTGGTTGCCCGCCTTGAGCGCACGCCGAACCTGGTCACCCAGCTTTGCCTCCAGCGACTCCAGGCTGACGATCTGGTCTTGGACACGGGTGGCCTGTGTCGCCACATCCGCGACGCGACGGCGCATGATCTGCGCCCGTTCCAGGCTGTGCTGATAGGTCTGGTCCAGGGCCTCGTGGGGATTCGCCCAGCTAGGAGGAGGCGCCAGGGGGATGACTATGGGAACCCCGAGACTGGCGCCCTCGCCGAGCAGCGCGGTCAGCGCCTCTCCCACAATCCTGGCTGCCGAAGGGTCGCTGGCCCGCAGATCAGTCAGCCAGTCGTGGATCTCATCTGACATCCGCAGCAGGTAACCCATGGCCGCATCCCCTACCAGCCGTAGTACTTAGGAGTACTAGGATATCCGCGGTCCCAGATGCCGGGGTGCCCGGCCTGTCAGCTGCCATCGGGAAACCCGCCGCGGTGCGACACCACGGGATAGTGCGGCAGCGCCCCGCTGGGGTCATCGATCATGGCCTTGGTCTGGCTGAGGTAGGGGTTGTGCGCCCGCCACCCGTCCGGGTACGGCTGCAATCCCTGGGACATGGGCGGCTGCTCGCCTTCGGGATGATCGAAGAGCCCTTCCAGCGATTCGCGGAGCCTGCGGATGGTGTCCATGCCAAACCGGGCTTGCCAGCGTTCCTCGATGGTGCCAACGAGCGCGTGATACGCGTCCTGAGCCCGCCGACCCTTGGGGGTGAGCCGGGCCAGCTTTACCCGGCTGGCAGCCGGATCTGGCCCGATCACGGCGTAGCCGCGGGATTCGAGGATTCCCACCGACAGGGCGACCGCTTCCTTCGAGACCCCGGCCAGGAGCGGCAGGTCCCGGACGCGCACTCCCTGCTCGGTGAGAACCCGCAGCGCGTTGGCGCTTATCGCGAGCGACAAGGCCGACTCGTTTTCGAAGTCGATGGTGAACGCGAGTAGTACCTGGGACAGGAGAGCGGACAGACCGATCGGGGGAGCGATATCGGCCGTAGCCCGGTCCTCGACACGCGGGGTGGCCGTCCCGCCCATCGGGAGATAGTGCGGCAGCTCGAAGTCGAGCTGGCTGACCAGCGACTGGAGTGATTCCGTCAGCCTGCCGATCTGGCCGGCGGCGAACCGCTCCTGCCAGCGCTGCTCGATCATGTCCGGCAGCGGCTGCCAGACCTCGCGGGCCCGCAGGCCGGCCCGGCTGGGCCGGACGATCCAGTCGCGGCGCGGCGGCTTTGGCCGGCCGTCAGCCGGATCCGGCTCGACCACGACGTACCCCCACCACTTCTCCATCCGGGTCAGCTGTGAGTCGATCGCCTCCTTAGGCACGCCCGCCAGGGCCCGAAGCTCGCTGACGGACACCCCTTCCTCGCCGACGAACCGCATGAAGTTCGACCACATCACCTGCGACACCAGCCAGGGGCCACCGCGCGAGCCGGCCGCCGGGCCGCGTGTCGTGCGATGCGGCATCTGGTGCTCAAACTCGTTGTCGAACTCGATCGTGAACGCGACCAGGGCCTGGGAGAGCAGGGTCGGCAACGGGAGACGCGCGGTCATCGCCGTGACGCGTCCAGGGCGGCGGCGACCAGGATGCCCCGCGGCCTGCGCTGCCGCGGCGAGCCGGGCTCTGGATCCGCGCGTGCGGCCGGCACCGGGCGGCCGTGGGCGCTGAGCACCTCGATCGCGTCGGTCACCTGCGCTGTCCAGCCGTGGCCGGCCAGCCATCCGGCCGGGTCGTCCGGGGCGCCGGAGCGGCGCAGCGTCATCATCAGCGAGGCGCGGCCTGGCCCGTCGCCCGCGAAGGGATCACGGTTGATCATGGTCAGGCCGAGCCGGCTGCCGGTCGCGGACAGCGTCGTCAGGTCGGCCACGATCCCGTCGACGTCTTCCTGGGTCAGGTAGACGAGGAGGCCTTCGGCGATCCAGGCGGTGGGCTGCCCGGGTGCGAAGCCTGCCGCCAGCAGCGCGGCCGGCCAGTCTTCCAGCAGATCGCAGGCCACCGGGATGCGCTCGCAGCCGGCCTGCACCGCCTGCGCGATGAGCACCTGCTCCTTGTTGTCGAGCACGTCGGCGGTGTCGAGCTCGAAGCAGCGGACCCCCGGCGGCCAGGGCAGCCGGAACGCCCGGGCGTCGAACCCGGCGCCGAGCAGCACAACCTGGAGGCAGCCATCTCCGGACGCGGCGGCGAGCAGTTCGTCGAGGAACACCGTGCGGGCCAGGACCCAGAACCTCAGGGCGGCTGCCCGGCGGTCCCCTGGTGGCCGCTGCGACGTCCATCCTGAAGCAGCAACGAAGGCTTCGGCGAGAGGGTCGGCAAACAGCCGGTCCTCGCGGGCGGTCTCCGCCGCCCGGATTGCCGCGATGGCCAGCCCGGTTGCGCCGACTCCTCCGAGGGGCGCAGCGGAGCCGGGTGCCTGAGCGCCCGTCTGGCCGGCTCCGGCGGGTCGCGCAGCCGATCGGGGGGGCTGGGCGCCCGTCTGGCCGGCTCCGGCGGGTCGCGCAGCCGATCGGGGGGGCTGGGCGCGTGGCTGGCCGGCTCCGGCGGGTCGCGCAGCCGATCGGGGGGGCTGAGCGCGTGGCTGGCCGTCCTGGTTCCCGAATGCCTGGCCTGCTCGTGCCGCGATTGCTTCCGCGAGGTCGCGCGTCGCTGGCAGTTCCCGCAGCACGCCGGGGAGTTCCTTGCGTCCCGTGCCGAATCTCCAGCAGTCAAAGATGAGCGGGCGAAGGCGTATCGCGCCGGCCAGCCGCGCCAACTCGGCTGGCTCGAGGCGGACGTGCGAGCGGTAGCCGGCCACGACGGCGTCGACGCGTGCCAGGTCATGGCCGCCGGCCGCCCACAGCAGGAACCCTAGCGAGGAGATGCGCGGCCCGCGGCCGGCGCCGGCCCAGTCGACGAGCGTCAGATCGCCGCCGCGTGACGTGATGACGTTGGCCGGCACGAAATCCGGGTGGATCAGCGTGTGCGGCAGGTCGTGGCAGTCCTCAGCCCGCTCGAGCTCGCCGCGCAATTCCTGGTAAAGGGCTTGTTCCTCCGAACGCACGCGGTGCTCCGTTGCGGCGAGCAGCGACATCGCGGCGGTGACCTCCGCCCGAGGCCCGCCGTCGAAGGACAAGTGGTGCCAGGCGCCGCCTTCCCGCGCCATCGCGGCGGGGGCGGCCGGCAGCGTGTGCAGGGCGCCGAGGAGGTCGCCGAGCCGGTGGAAGGTCCGCTCGTCGCCGCGCGCCTTGGTCCCCTCGGCGTACTCGGTGACCAGGACACCCTGCGCTTCATGCACGGATACCGGTTGGGGACGCGCGCACCGTTCGGAACGAAAATCTTGTTGGGACAGGAAGCGCAGAATTTCCGCGTCGCCCTCGACTCCGTCAACCGGCCGGGCCGCGGGGAACACGCGGGCCACCCAGCTCGGGCCGTCACGGCGGCCGACGCGGAACACGCCCAGATCAAGTTCGGTCAGCCGGGCGACCTGGATGCCGTATCGGCTCTCGAGATGCGCGGGGAGCCGGTCCAGGCCCGAGCGGCTGTACATCCGCTCGATGAACTCATCAATCTGGCTGCCAGTCACCTGCGCTCCCCAGGTCCGTCGTGATCGGCCACATGGTAGTTCACGACCAGGGCTTGCTCCTGACGTGGCGTTAGGTCGTAGCGTCCAGAGCATGAGTTCTGCTGAAGCGGTTAGTCAATCGGAGGAGACGTGGAAGGTGGGTGCCCTGGCCCAGGTCACCGGGCTCACCGTTCGCGCCCTGCACCACTATGACCAGATCGGACTGCTGACGCCATCGCGGCGCAGCGCGGCCGGCCACCGCCTCTACACCGCCGATGATGTGGCCCGGCTGTACCGGATCAGCCTGCTGCGGCGGCTCGGCTTCCCGCTTGGTCAAATCGCCCAGGTGCTGAACGACCCCGACTGGGAGCTGCGAGCTGCCGTCGAGCGGCACCGGGAGCTCACTCAGCGCAGAGCCGAGATCGCCGCACGCCTGTGCACCCGGCTATCGGGTATGGCCGCCAAGCTGGCCAGCCGCGACCACCTGTCAACCACCGAGCTTTTCGCAACCCTGGAGGAGATGACCATGCTCGATCCTGCTGTGCACAGCACCACCGCCCTGCTGGTCTACGACGACATAGCCGCCGCACAGGAGTATCTGGTGCGCGTGTTCGGCCTGACGCCCGGCGAGCTGGAACGTAGCCCGGACGGGCAGGCAAGGCACGGCGAGGTGCGGGCCGGCGAGCAGGTGATCTGGCTGCATCCGTCCGGTGTGGGGTACCGGTCCCCGCGCGCCCTCGACGCCGTCACCGGCATGACGGTCATCACCGTAGACGACGCCGACGCCCACCATGCCCGCAGCGTCGCAGCCGGCGCGGTAATCGTCGAAGAGCCGGTGGATCAGCCCTACGGGGTACGCGAGTACGGGGCCAGCGACCCCGAGGGGCAGCTCTGGTACTTCCACTCGCCGCTCGACTAACCCGGCTGGTTATGCCGCGTGGCCGATGAGGGCAGCGACGCGGACGTGCTCGGTGAACTGGTCGGCCGGCCCGACCGCGCGGCGGATGTGCTCCTCGAAGGCTGCCCGCTGGTCTGGCGAGGGGAAACTGCTGCCTCCCATGGCGGAGTACACACCGCCGATCAGTTCGTCGAAGCCCAGATCCGCGGAGTAGTCGAAGGCCTGCTCGTGCACCCGGGTGAATCCCGCCGCGATCAGGGCGTCCCGGTAGCGCTCGCGTGCTGCCGCGTCGGTGCCGCAGCAGGAGACCAGGCTGGTGTCCAGCCACTGCTCCAGGCCTTGGCGGAGGGCTCGCGACCACGGGGCAGGCTGCCGCCACAGGGGCGTGCCGTTGGCGACCACGGCCAGGCCGCCACCGGGCCGCAGCAATGGCAGCGCTGCGGAGAACAGTTCCTCGTGGCGGATCAGATGGATCGCGTTGCCGGTCGTCAGCGCGGCCAGCGAGCGCTCGCCCAGCACGGCGGCCAGCGCCGGGACATCGTCACTGCCGCCCAGCGCCCAGGCGATGTTGGCCACGCCGCGGTCGGCTGCCGCGGCGCGGGCAGCGGCGAGCATGTCCGGCTCGGGATCCATCCCGACCACGCCGCGCACCCGGCTGGCCAGCGGCAGCGTGAGCTGCCCGGTACCGCAGCCAACGTCCAGCACCACATCTTCGGCGCCGAGGCCGAACGACTTCGCTAGCAGATCGATGAACTCCGGCGGGTACCCGCGCCGAAACCGCGCATAGAACCCGGCGACCTCGCCTGCCCAATCTGATCCCACCCCATCAGGGTGAGCGCCGCAGGGGGACCGGTCCGCCGGTTCCGCTCAGGGCGTGAATCCCGCCGTGGGTAGCGGACCGGCACGACTCCGCTCTGGCAGGATCGGAGCGTCAGCGTGGCCGCTCTCCTTGTCGGCCTGAGTGGAAGGTCCGTCAATGCCGGGTCCCGACCGAAGCAATGCCACCGATCATGTGGTCGTGATCATGTTCGAGAATCGCTCATTCGACAACCTGCTCGGCCGGCTGTACGAGCCAGGTGAGGTGGCATCGTTCGAGGGCGTCACCGGCCGGGGACTCAGCAACCCGATCCCGCAGTGGGCCGAAGACGGGGCAGGCCGCCAGGTCGTGCCCTACGGGGTGGCGCCGAACATGAATACCCCGTGCCCCGACCCAGGCGAGGAGTACCAGCACGTCAACACGCAGTTGTTTGGGCTGATCGACCCGGCGGGCAACCGCGGCATTCCGCCCGGGAAGATGGCCGCCCCGTACAACGCGCCGGCCGACCCCCGCCAGCAGCCGACGATGGACGGGTTCGTCGCCGACTACATCAGCACGTTCACCGCCGAGCTCGGCCGGCAGCCAAGCTACGACGAGTACGCCCAGATCATGACCGGCTACACGCCCGGGCAGATGCCGGTCATCTCCGCGCTGGCCCGCGGCTTCGCGACCTTTGATCACTGGTTCTGCGAGGTGCCGTCGCAGACGTTCGCTAACCGGTCGTTCTTCCACGCCGCGACCTCGTCCGGCTACGTCGACAACCAAACGCCGGTCGACTGCTTCCCGGTTCACAACAGCGCCGAGACAATCTTCGAGCGGCTCGAATCGAAGGGCCTGACCTGGCGTGTCTACTGCGACCCGCCGAGCCATATCTCGTTCACCGGGCTCATCCACGCCCGCCGGCTGCTCAATCGCTTCGAGACGAACTTCTTTACCACGGACCGGTTCCTCGCGGACGCGGCCAGCGGCGAACTGCCGGCCTACTCGTTCATCGAGCCCAATCTCCTGTTCGGCCATAACGACATGCACCCGGACTTCGACGCCTTGTACCCCGGCGTGCCCTTCGACCCGCCATCCCCGCTGCTCGGCGGCGAGGCGCTGCTCGCCAAGATCTACGACGCGGTCCGCTCCTCGTCGTCGGCCCGCGGGTCGAACGCCTACAACACGCTGCTCATGGTCAACTTCGATGAACACGGCGGCACTTATGATCACGTCCCGCCGCCGGCGGCGGCGGCGCCGCAGCCATCGGCTCCGGCCGGCCAGATGGGCTTCACCTTCGACCGGTCCGGGGTGCGCGTGCCGGCCATTGCCATCTCGGCATGGATCCCGGAGCGGACCGTTGTCAACGACGAGTACCGCCACACATCGGTCATCCGCACCATCCGCGAACGCTGGTCGCTCGGCGCGCCGCTCACTGCCCGGGATGGCGCCGCCCGCGACATCGCCCCCGTGCTGTGTCTCGACAGCCCGAGGGCGCCCGAAGACTGGCCCGACGTCATCCCGCGTCCGGTGCCAGCGTTCGACTCATCAGTGCTGAGACTTCACGCTCGATTGCGCTCGCTGCCCAGGGTGGGGCTCTTCGGGGTCCTGTCGCTCGCGAAGGAACTCGGCATGCACACGCCAGGCATCGCCGAGGACGCGGACATCACCCGCACCGATGGCATCGAGATCATCGGCGATGTGTTCGGCCACATGTTCCCCGGCCTGCGCAGCCACTAGAACCGCTGACTCTCCGTTAGATCCGCCGAATTGCCGGCGCCGCTGACATGCGATGCCGGGCTACCTGGCGCATACTTGTACTGATGAAGCCAGCCCGCGTCCCGCACAGGCGCCCACTGCCCGGAAGCCCCTTCAACGTTCCGACCGTTGCCCGGCCGGCCAAGGTGTTCGAGCTGGACGACCAGGTCACCCACGACCGGTATGGCCTTGGCCGGGTCATCGAGGTCGACGAGAACGCCGTGCTCGTTGACTTCCGCACGCACCAGGAACGAATCAGCGAGCCGTACCCCAAGCTCACCAGGCTCTGACACTTGAGCGTTCTGCGGGTGCGCGGTTACGCACTGCCTGAGGGTGAGCCTGTTGACCTGTACGCCGACGGAGACCGGTGGACCACCGAGCCGGTCGCGGCGGCGGAACTGGTCGCGGAGGGCTGGCTGCTGCCCGGGCTGGTCGACGCGCACACTCACCCTGGTGCCGAGAAACCCGGGCAAGCGCTAGACGACGGGCTGCTGCGCGAGGATCTGCGCGCGCATGTCGCCGCGGGCGTGACCATGATCCGCTCACCCGGGCTGGCGGGTGACCCGCCGGACTGGTTTGGCAGCGACCCCGACGTGCCGCGGGCTGTTCACGCCGGACCGTGGATCGCCCAGGAAGGGCAGTTCTTCGACGGGTGGGGGGAGCGCGCGAGCCACGCGGAACTGCCGGCGCTGGCCGCCGCCCAGGCGGCCCGCAGCGGGTGGGCGAAGCTCATCGCCGACTGGGGGCCCGGTGATTCGCCGCTTCCGGTGAACGTGCTGGCCGACGTCGTGACGGCGGTTCACGCCGTCGGGGGCAGGGTCGCGGTGCATTCGCAGCAGGCCGCGGGCGGCGCGGCAGCGGTCGCGGCGAAGGTGGACTCGGTGGAGCACGGCATGTGCATGGACCCGGCCTTGCTGTCCCAGATGGCCGCGCAGGGCACCGCGCTGACCCCCACGCTGTCGGTCATCACCGCTGCGCTGGAGGATGCGCGCCGCAGGCCCGATGGCCCCCGCAAGGACTGGTACGTCGGCGGCGCGAGCGTCCACGGCCAGCTCGCGGCCGCGGCCGCCGAGGCCGGGGTGACCATCCTGGCCGGAACCGACTCACGGCCACACGGGCGGATCACTGTCGAGATCCGGGCACTTGCGGCCGCGGGCGTTCGGCCGCACGACGCCCTCGGCGCCGGCTCCTGGGCCGCCCGGTCCTATCTCGGGCTCCCGGGGCTGACCCCGGGCGCGCCCGCCGATGCCGTCGTCTACGACAGCGACCCGCGCACCGATCTCGCCCAGCTGGACAGCCCCCGGGCAGTCATCCTTCGCGGTCAGGTAAAGCACCGCCGACCGTGATGGGTCGCCACCTCGGCGGGTGGTGCACGGCGAGGCTGGTCCTGGGCTGGCGGGGCTGGGCTGGNNGGGCTGGCTGGGCGGGGCTGGGCGGCGGGTCGGGCCCGTGAGCCAAGATCGATGTGGTGCTACCTACCACCGGTGGTAGGTGGTGCCACATCGACGACAATCACCAAGAGGTGCGGCGCCGGTATGTGGTGCTTGGTTCCGAGGAATGCGGGCCCCGGTGATCCTGTTGTATAGGTTGCAAGCTTCAGGCCTCAGGACAAGGGGAGGCAGCCATGAAGGTACGCAATTCAGTGAAATCGCTGAAGAACAAGCAGGGGTCAGTGGTGGTCCGGCGGCGCGGGAAGGTTTTCGTAATCAACCGTCTGAATCCGCGCTGGAAGGCCCGGCAAGGCTGAGTAAATAGCGGTTGCGGGAAGCGACTCCCCCCGCGAGACGAGAATGGCGCCGACGTGTCGGCGCCATTGGCGTCTTAGCCGATCAGGGGCGCAGGATCAGGCAGCTGCTGGTCGCGACGGCGAGAAGCTTGTTATCCGCGGCGGTGAGGCGCGCTTCGGCGAGCGCGGTGCGGCTGCCCAGGTGAGTGACCGTTCCCACGCACGTCACCCGTCCGGTGCCGACCCGGATGGGACCGAGAAACTTCACCGACAGGTCCAGGCTGGTGTAGCCGACACCGGCAGGCAGCATGGTGTGCACGGCGCAGCCAGCTGCGGAGTCGAGCAGCGTTGCGTACACGCCACCGTGCACCGAACCGATCGGGTTGTAGTGAAACTCGGCGGGGTCAAGGGCGAACTCGGCACGGCCACGCTCAACCGAGACGATCTCGAAGCCGAGCGTGCGGGCGATCGGCGCTGCCGGGAGCTCGCCGGCAATGATCGCCCGCATCAGGTCCAGGCCATCGCGGTCGCGGGCTGCCGAAGCCGAGATAAGCGGGTCGCCCCAGGTGACGGTTCGCTCTCGCAGCGGCTGAGATGCGGAGTCGCGGGGCGGATCTTCAAGCGGCATACATCTAGGTTTGCACATCTGCCGATCTGCGGGCGCGGTAGGCGGCGACATGCAGCCGGTTGCGGGATTCCTGATCAACTCGCGCCAGCTACTTGGCGACCAGCTGCTTCTCTTCCCTGGGCTCTTTCTTCGTGGCTATGCCCCTGGGAAGCAGCAGGGCTGGCAGCAGGGCCAGCACGCTGAAACCGATCGCCCACCAGAATGCGGTGTCGAAGGCTAGGCCGCGGGTGACGGCGGTCACCGCACCGTGCGCGAGGAGCTGGTGGGCGAGGATAAAGGCCAGCACGGCCGCTCCGAACGAGCCGCCCACTTGCAGCACGATTCTGGTGGTGCTGCTGGCATCGGGAACCTCGCCGCGCGGGATCCCCTGAAATGCGCCGGCCATGACCGCGATGGTCGTTCCGGCGAGACCGGCGCCGCGGACGAGCAGAGACCCGCCCAGCAGCCACTCGTTGGTGTGGGGACCGGCCTGCGTGAAGGCGAGGGTGCCGACTGCCGTCAGCACGAGACCTGAGATCACTACCAGCCGCGGCCCGATCCGGTCGGTGAGCTTGCCGGCGATGGTCCGGGGAACCAGCGAGCCGATGCCCTGCGGGGCGAGGATCAGGCCAGTCACGATGGCGCTCTTGCCCTGGACCTGCTGGTAGTAGAGGGCCAGCAGAAGCAGCGGTCCGTAAAGCGAGAGGCCGGCCAGGAAGAGCACGCTTGACGAAGCGGCGAAGGAGCGGACGCGAAGCACCCGCAGGTTGATGAGCGGCTTCTCGCGCTTGCGGACGGCGTGCACCGCGAAGGCCGCTACCAGGACGACACCGGCTGCCAGCGGAACCAGGACTCCTGTGCTGGCAAACCCGCTAGCGCCGGTCGCCTGCGACAGGCCATAGATGATCAGGGCCAGCCCCGGGGACAGCAGCGCAAGACCCAGGACGTCGAACGGCTGCCTATCGCCGGCCGGAGGACTCGCCGGCACTCGCCACCAGGCGAGCAGCATGGCCGCCAGGCAGATGGGGACGTTGACGTAGAAGATCCAGCGCCAGTTCAGGTTGTTGAGGATGAGCCCGCTGACCACCGGGCCGAAAATCGGCACCACGACCATCGGCAAGCTCGCCACCGCCATCAGGCGGCCCAGCCGCTTCGGCCCGGCAGCCTGGACGATCAGCGTCATCACGATCGGCAGCATGAGACCGGCGCCTACACCCTGGATCAGCCGGAAGACGATCAGGCTGCCGATGTTCCAGGCGGCCCCCGATGCGGCAGAGCCAGCAATGAACAGGGCCAGGGAAGACAGCCACATCTGCTTAGCGCCGAACCGGCCGGCCGCCCAGCCGGTCACCGGCATCGCCATCGCGGTGGTGAGCAGGTAACCCGTGATGGTCCACTGGCTGGTTGCCACCGACGTGTGCAACGACCGGCCTAGATCGGCCAGGGCCACGTTCACGATCGTGGTGTCCAGCGCCGGCGCCAGGGAACCAAGAACGAGGATCCAGACCAGCTTCTTCAGCGCGGGGTCGATGCGCTCGTCAGATATAGCGGCTGCCGAACTCATGGCCACTCCCTCTCCCCGGTTTCATTAGATACGAGTGTACCTTAAGCGAGAAGGACGAGGAAGACCGCTCGATCGGCTACCCGCCGACCACCGGGCGGCTGCGGCGCAGGCCGGGCAGCCATGATCAGGCACGCCGCGGGTATTGTCCTGGCCTGGGGAGAACGGCGGTCTGACGGCAGTCCGCTACGGCGGCGGGAATCGTCACCGGTGATCGCCAAGGGCGCCCACGTCCCTCCAGGCGCCCCGGCGAGGAAGGAACGCCGGCGTTGAGAGTAGTTGCCGATGAGACGGCGCGCAGAGCCGTGGCATGACCCGCGGATCGCTGCACCATGTCGAGCTGTGGGTCCCCGACCTCGATCGGGCCATCATCAGCCTGGGCTGGCTCCTCGAGACCCTCGGCTACCAACCCCACCAGAGCTGGGACAAAGGACGCAGCTGGCTGCTCGGCGAGACCTACATCGTCGTCGAGCAGTCACCGGCGCTCACCAGCGACACTCATGACCGGCACCAACCCGGGCTCAACCACCTCGCATTTCACGCCGGGCCCGCCGGCGAGGTCGATCGGCTCGTCGCCGACGCCGCCGATCACGGATGGACGCTGCTGTTCGCCGAGTTGCATCCGCACGCCGGCGGCCTGGGCCATTACGCCGGCTACCTGGCCAACTCCGACGGCTTCGAGGTCGAACTCGTCGCCGACACCCCCGAAGGAGGGGCCCCGATTACGCCGTGATCATTTCCTCGCGCTCTCGGCAGCCCGCTTGAGCTCCTTGACGTCGTTCACGCAATGCCTTCCTCTACGGCCACCGGCCGCGCACCAGGGAGGGGGATGCCTACGGAACATTCATACTCATGATCGGCAGGAGAGCTAACGCATGCCTAACCGGGTGCACAGACGCCGAGGATCCCGCGGCGGGCCTGACTGGCCCGCCGCGGGATCCTCGGGATCGGCGTGCTACCCGATCGTGTAGGCGTACGGCAGGCCGGCCAGCTCGTCACCGGAGGCCTGGCCGTAGGGGGGAACGCCGGCGGTGAAGTCGTCGACGTACAGGGTGCCGCTCACCGACGTGCCGGACGCGCCGGACGGCGTGATCGTCACGTTGACGACGGCTGTCTGGCCCGGGTTGATGGTGATCGGCGAGAACGTGGAGGACGCGTTGACCGACTGTAGCCACAGGTCGCCGGTGTCGGACGTGACCGCGGGGTCGAACTTCTTAGTCTGCGCGGTCAGATTCACATAGTTGAGCGTGCCCGACGGAGCAGAATGCGGGTACGGCCCGCATTCGCTCGGGAACGAGTCCCACTCGCCGGTGGCGACGGTGCCGCCAGCCGGAGTGTAGGAAGCCGACTCCGTGTCCGCGCATAGCGGACCGGCTCCCAGGTTGCTGCTGGCGATGTCCGGGTCACCCGCCGCCGGACCGAAGTCAAACATGATCGGCAGAGTCGCGTTCGCCGTGGCCGACACGCTGGAGGTCTGCGTCGGCACCAGCCAGAACGCGCCGTTACCGGTCAGCGGCAAGGGCAGGTCGGTGTTCTGGGTCAGGCTGGCCAGCGTGATGCTGGCCGTCTGGTTGAGGCGCGGGTCGAGGAAGAATTCCTCAGGCGCCGCGCCGTTGTTGGTGATCGTCACGGGGACGGTCACCGGCGTGCCTGCCGCCAGTATCGTGCCGGTGCTGTCCGGCAGCCCGGCGGCGCTCACGCTCACGTTGTCGAACTTGATGTTGCCGCTAAACGGCTGGGATATCTCATCTCCGACTACCGGCTCGGTGAAGGCCACGATGAGCGTCCAGGTGCCGGGAGTGGGGTCGAGCGTGTAGGCGGTCAGCGACAGGCTCTGCGTGCCGTCCAGGTTGTTCTGACCGTAGCCGAGCACATCACCGTCCGGGCTGACCAGGTAGGAACCCACCGGGTCGTTCACATCGTTGGTGAGCGACACGTTGGCGGTGACATTATGAACCCCGGCACCGACATTGAACTCGTAGTAGTCCTCCTGCCCTTCACCGGGCGCCCGGCCGTTGCCGCCGGTCAGCGTGCCGCTGAACGCGCCGCCATCGGCAACGTCCACGGTGCTGCGCAGCGTCACCGGGATCGTGCTGGTCCCGGTGAAGCCGAAGTTGGAGCGGAGCACGATCGAGCCTGCCGAGTCCCCTGGCGACGACGGCGTGGTAGCGGAGACAGTCACGGTACGGCTCTGGCCGGGGGCCAGGAACACTGCCGACGGCCAGACCGAGCCGAACGGAACGAACTGCTGCGTCGCGACTCGCCACGGGACGGTCCCGTTGGTACCGCCGACCGAGGCGACATCTCCGAAGACGACGCCGGTCCAGGTGCCCGCGGTCGGGTACGTGACATCCACGTTGCCGAAGTTGCCCACGCCCTGCGGCAGCGAGTGCGCTGCCAGCCGGCCGCGCGGGTCGATCAGGATCACCCGCACCCGGGAATTGAGCCCGTTACTCGGGGTGCCCGGGTAGGCGTCAGAGGCATCCAGCCGGTCCTGGCCGGGCGGCACGGTGAAGTGGAAGACCCCGTAGTTGTTCTGTAGGCCCTGATAGTTGGCGAATTGCCGGCTGGTGGCGTCGTTCAGCTTGATGCTGCCAGTCTGCACGTTCTGGTCCGGGCCGATGGCACGGCCGCGGATGCCTACCAGCTGCGGGATCGCGCCGGTGTTGGTGACGGTGACCGGCCAGCTCTGCGATGTGCCCGGGGCGCCGGTAGCGGTCAGGTCGTTGACGGACTTGAGCAGGGTGGCGCCAACCGGCCGCGGTGAGCCGTCAGAGGTGTGGATCGACTCGGCCATCTGCACTGCCTGGTAGCTGTTCAGCAGGCCGGCACCCTGCTCGTCGGCGGACGCGCCGATGTCGCTAGCCGAGCTGACCAGGATCTGCTTGACCAGCGCCGGGGTCGGGGTGGCACCGCCGTGGGTGTTGCGGTAGGCCTGGATGACCAGCGCCGCGGCGCCGGCTACGAACGGCGACGACTCGCTGGTGCCGCCGCTCTCCTCGATATCGGAGGACTGGCCCTTGAAGTTGACGCAGCCCTCGTAGGTCGGGCTCGCGTCACAAGAGGCGAAGCTCAGGTCACCAGGGGCGACGAGGCTGACCGTGCCGTCGGTCTCGTCGAAGCCGCCCGAGCTCAGCGAGCTGATGTTGTCGTTGAGCCAGCCCTTGGTCGCGAAGTACCGCGCGGCGGCGTAGTTGGTCTGCGCGTAGAAGCGGAAGTCGGTCGAGGCGCCGGCCGAGATGACATCCGGGTCGGTGGACGCCGAGCCGATGGTGTTGGTCGAGCCCGCGTCGCCGCTCGAGACGCTGATCACGACACCGGCCGCGGTGGCCGCGTCATTGAACTGCTTGGTCGCGTCCAGGGCGGTGACGTCGGGGAACGGGTTGGAGCCGAACGACTCGTTGATCACGTTCACGTGATCGGTTTCCACCGCGTAGTTGATGGCCTGGAGGAAGTTGGACTCGGTGGTGTCCTCGAACGAGCCGAACACGTCAAGCCCGACCAGGCTCGCGCCCGGGGCCACACCCTCGATCCGGATGTTGCACGCGGACGGATCCGGCTGGGCGCTGAAGTTCTGCACGTTGTAGACGTGGATGCCCTGGCCCGCGATCGTGTTGGCGTCGAGGAATGCCTCATCGCCGCTGGTGACCTGGCCTGGTCCGTCGCCGGTGAAGTCCTGGTAATCCGAGAACGCCGACGTTCCGTTGTGCCGGATGAAGTTGACGTTCTTCGTGTCAATGCCGTCGGCGATCCAGGCCACCTTGACGCCGGCGCCGGTGATGCCGAGCGAGCGAGCGGTCGTGGTGTCGCGGTTGTACGAGGCGGTGTGCGTCAGCGACAGTCCCTCGGGATCGAGCTTCACCTGGCCGTTGGGGCCGCAGGCACCGGGGATCACGTGCGCTTTGCGCGAGGTGGAGGCGTCCGACGTCCGGCCGACCTTCTTCGCCTTCTTGGTCGTGGTGCCCAGCGACGCGGCCTGCTCAGGCTGCGCGCCGTGGATGGTCACGTCGGGGATGACCTCCGCCACCGCCGAGTTCGCCTTCAGCCGGGCCTCTTCGCCCTGGGAGACCGTGACCGCGAACGAGTTGATCAGCCGGTACGGCTTGACGTGGGTGGCGTGCACCTGGCGCAGTTCGCTCATCAGCGGCGCCTGGTTGCCGGCGATCATCGCGGCGCGCGCCGTGGCCGCTTGGCTGCCCACCTTCGCCGCGGCGGGCTGGCTCTTCATGATCACGATCACGTGCTGGCTGACGTTCTTCGACAGCTGGGCAGCCAGCGCGGGCGTCATTGCCTGCGATGCCGCACTGTGCGCTGTGGTGGCCGGGGCCGCAGTGGCGGCGTCCGCCACGGCAGACTGGCCGACCACGAGCAGCGGGGCGGACGCCGCGGCCACCAGAAGTGAGATTTTCCTTGCTCTTACCCGCGCTCGGGATGTGCCGCCTACAGGGCGTACTGGCATTCTCGCCTCATCTTTGAGAGCGGCCATGGGCGGCCGCGGTGGGGGCGGGTCCCGGCGCACCGGCAGGAACTACCAGCTGCTGGGACTCGACGACATACAGACCGGACGCTAGCAGTAAGGACGGTTTGTGAAAATGTGATGACATATAACTCTTAGATAACAACAATCGTCACTGTAAACACATCTTTGCTTACAGACAGCTTTATTCATCGTGTGCCCTAAGTCCGAAGTTACTGATGTACCTGATTTGCGGCGCCGCTGGGACGCGCTCGGCTAGGCGTGCCAGGACCGCTCCGCTGGCGAGGATTTCGAGGACCAGGGGCGGCAGAGGCTGGACGATGCGCTTGGTTAGCTCGGAGCCGTTAGGAAGTCTGATCTTTAGATTTGCGCTGAAGCGCTGGAGGTCAGCGCGGCGGCGATGCGTTCGATCATCTCAGTAAGGATCGGTTGTGGTGTGGCGAAGTTGAACCGGAATGCTCCTGCGCCCCCTGCGCCGAAGGCGGGTCCGTCCACGACCGTGATGTGCGCGCGGTCGGTGACGAGGGCGCCGGGTGAGTCCGGCAGGTCCATCGCAGTGCAGTCGAGCCAGGCGAGGTAGGTGCCGTCCGGGGGGCGGTAGCGCACTTGCGGCAGCTGGCGGCTGAGCAGGCTGGCGAGAAGGCGGCGGCTGTCGTCGAGGTAGGCGAGGGCTTCGTCCAGCCATGCCTCGCCGTGCCGGAACGCGGCGATGTTGGCGACGACGCCGGCATTGCTCGCACCGTGTGAGGCGAAGAATCCCATCTGCTCCCAGCGCTGCTGGTCGGGCTCGTTGGTGAGGATCACTTCGGCGCATTTGAGGCCGGGCAGGTTCCACGCCTTCGAGGCGGACACGGCGGTCAGGGTGTGCGACGCGGCGGCAGCGGAGGTGGATGCGTAGGGGATGTGACGCATTCCCGGATAGACGAGCGGAGCGTGGATCTCGTCGGCGAAGACCCGTCCGCTGTGCCTTTCGACCACGTCGCTGAGTTGTGCTATCTCGTCGCGGGTGAAGACGCGCCCGAGCGGGTTGTACGGGTTGCAGAAGACGAGGAGATGTCCTCCTGCACGGAACGCGCCGGAGATCGCGTCGAGGTCGAGGGTGAAGAAGCCGGCGTCGTCACGCATCTGTACCTGGATGATCTCGCGGCCGAGGAAGCCTGGCACGGCAAGGAACGGCATGTACGCCGGCGTGGGCAGGATCACCGGTGAGCCCGGCCGCGAGAAGTGCGTGATGGCAATTTCCAGCGCCTTGATCACGTCCGGGACGTGGTGGATCAGCGCGGGATCCACGTCCCAGCCGAAGCGGCGCTGCTCGAATTCCGCACACGCCACGGCAAGCTCATCGGCCAGGAACGGCGGGAGGTAGCCGAAGTTCGCGTCGGCAGAGAGCCCGGCGAGCGCGTCGAGGATCGGCGGTGCGGCGCCGAAGTCCATCTCCGCCACGGCCGCACCGAACCCGTCCGGACCCGGAGCTGCCCACTTGAAGCTGCCGCGGGCGCGAAGCATCGCCACGGTCGTAGCGTCGATTGCCTGTCTGAGACTTACTGGCACACTGCCATCCTGCACCGGGCCGATCTCCGACAGGTAAACGGATCGGGCCGCATGAGCCTTGACGCTACTTCTCGTGCCGCCATACCGTGAGTGCACCGCCGTCGCCAGCGCTGCCGTCCGCATTCCCTTCAGGCTGACCGAGGGCGAGGCGATGCCATGCCGGAGGTGCTCACCGCACCGCGAGTGATGACCGGCGATCAGACCGTGACCGATGGCGTGGTCGTCATCGGCGACCGCACAGTGGACTGGGTCGGCCCCGCCGAAGCGCTGCCGACCGAGTATGTGGCGCTGCCGCGGACGGATTACCCAGGCTCGACGATCACGCCGGGCCTGATCGACTGCCATGTCCACCTCGGCTTCGACGGCGGACCGACTCCGGCCGCGCGGCTGCGCAGCGAGACCGACGAGCAGCAACTGGTCCTGATGCTGCATAGCGCGCGGGACCTGCTCGGCGTGGGCGTGACCACCGCCCGCGATCTCGGCGCGCGGGCCTATCTGGATGTAGTCGTGCGTGATGCCATCGCCGAGGGCCTGGCCCGCGGCCCGCGGATGATCGTGGCGGGGCCCCCGATCACCGTTACCGGCGGGCACTGCTGGTTCATGGGCGGCGAAGCTGACAGCGAGGACGACCTGCGACGCATGGTCCGCACCCACCACAAGCGCGGCGTCGACCTGATCAAGGTCATGTCCACCGGCGGCTTCATGACGACCGGTTCGGCACCCTGGTACGCCCAGTTCACCGCTGCGCAACTTGCCGTGATCGTCGAGGAGGCGAGGCGAGTCGACAAGCCGGTCGCAGCACACGCCCACGGCATCGAGGGCATCCGCCGGGCGGTCGAGGCCGGAGTCAGCACGCTCGAACACTGCTCATTCGTGACCGAAACCAACGAGCGGCGCTTCAGCGAACCCCTCGCCGCCAGGATCGCGGAGCAGGGAATCTTCGTCTGTCCGACCATAAACGTGAATGCGCCCTACGTCGCCGAGCTGACCGGCATCGCGGTCGGTGAGCATCTCAAAGCGATGCACGAGATGGGGATCCGGATCATCGCGGGCACCGACGCGGGCGTCGACAACACCCCGCACCACCAGTACCTCGGTGCACTGGAGTACCTCGTCACGCTGGGCTTCCGGCCCGAGGAAGTGCTCGCGATGGCCACCACCGAGGCTGCGGCGGCGCTCGGCGTCGACGC
Source organism: Actinomycetota bacterium (assembly GCA_003168255.1). GTDB lineage: Bacteria > Actinomycetota > Actinomycetes > Streptosporangiales > Streptosporangiaceae > PALSA-505. The sequence goes on along the minus strand of PMSU01000097.1, from coordinate 22,142 downwards.
GATCACCGGCCGCCTCGCGCCCGGCTACGACGCCGACCTCATCGTGGTGGACGGCGACCCGCGAGCCGACATCGCGGTGCTCGGCATGCTGCGCCGCGTCATCGCTCGCGGCCGCGACTACCTGCCCGACAGCGGCCGCTTCGACGTCAGCGCGCCCGGCACACCATTCGCGTCCCCAGAGCACACCGTCGATCTCCAATTGCTGATCGAGGCGACCAGACGACGCCAGGCCTAGCAGGACTCCTGATGCTTCCGCCCGCCTGCGGATGCTCACCTTCAGCCTGGACGGCACCCGCCGTAGATGACGTTCTCCAAGTGCTTCCAGTAGACATCGATACCCCGGAAGCCAGCTGACCGCAGATATTCCAGTTGCTGGTCGAGAGGAATCACGTAGCGGATGTGGTTGTCATAGCTGGCCTGCTCCTGGGGCGTGCGATGCAGCCGCTTGCTCGCCGCCTCAGGGTCTTCGTCGTCGTTCACCCGCTGCCAGGTGGCATGGACAACGGGATCCTCCGTGCGAACCGGGTCGTAGTTGAGGTACCAGCCGCCAGGGGCAAGATGGTCGAAGATCTCGGCGAACAGGCCCTGCTTGCGCCCATCGGGCAGGTGGTGGACGCACATCGAGGTCACCACCGCGTCAAGCGCCGCAGGGACCGCCGCGGGCCACTCGCCGGTTGACATGTCGAACTCGATGTAACGGTAGCGCCCTGCGAACGGCTGCATCTCGCCCTCGCCAGCACCCATCATCTGGGATGAGAAGTCAGCGAGTATCGCGGTGCTGCGCGGATACAGGTCGAGAATCGCGCGCGACGCAGCCCCCGTCCCCGCTCCTAGATCCAGGAACGTGAACCTCTCCTGCTCGCCGAAGGGGAGGAGGACGGCCATGAACCGCCGCTGCGCCGCCTCGTTCCGCTCGCGTTTCCTCGCTCCCGCCGCCCAGGTCGCAACGATCTCCTCGGACTGCCAGATGGCCGCGTTCGTGTCCGCCGACTGGTCCATGGGCAGAAGGCTACCGAGCGGCTGGCGTGCGTCACTCGCCGTCGATCGCGCGGGGACAGTTGGGGGTACTGGCCGAACCGTAGACCTTCTCCAATAGCGCAGCCATAACCACGGGCTTAAGCCTCAGCTAACCCTCAGCTCGTGCCGGCCAACCTCTCGGCAACCTTCCCGGTTGCTTCCAACGCAGTTCCAGCGTCGGCTGCCAATCTCAGATCTGTAACACCGGTCTGTAACACCGGCAAAGGAGTTCAACAAATGTTTTCCGCAAACTCACCAGGTCCATCGTTGTCGGCGCCGCGGCCATCGCGGTCGCGGGCGGTTCCTACGGGATCGTCAGCGCAACCTCCAGCAGCAGCTCAGCCGCTGCCAGCACGGCAAAAACGGCGAAGGTGGGATCCAACGCTCGGTCTGGACCGGCCTCAGGGGGAGCATCCGGCACGGTCGGGAGCATGTCCACGTCGAGCTTCACCATGTCGACATCAGCGGGTCAGAAGGTGACCGTCGACGAGGCGTCCGCCACGACGTACCAGAAGGGGACGAGCTCGACCTCGGTGAGTGCCCTTACAACAGGCGACCGCGTCCTCGTACTTGGGACGACCAGCGGAACGACCATCACGGCCACGCAGGTCATCGTGCAACCGACTGGCGGCGAATCTGCGACTTCCTCGGCGGCGGCGGTGGCGGTCCCCTTCCAGCGCGGCGCACCGACCACGTCAAAGCAGGTCGGTCAGATCCCGGCGAACTGGAGTCAGGGGTCGGGGACGATCGTCAGCGGAACGGCAGCGAATAAGGCGACGGAAGCCGCGCTGGCCGCCTACCCGGGGGGCATCGTCGACCGTGTTGTGAAGCTGAGCAACGGCGATTACAACGTCCACTACATCGGCGTCAACTGGCCGCACCACGTCTTCGTCAACCAGGACTTCAAGGTCATCGGCGCCGAGTAGGGCGCCCTCGACGTCTTGCTGTGCAAGGACCTCGCGAGCGCTCATAACGCGCTTGAAGCGCAGGTGGTCTATATGTCCGGCACTCGAACCAGCAATCACGCACCTGAAATGCCTGGTTCTGCGGCGGAGGCGTTCCTCAACGGTTGCCTGCTCGGCGGTGACGGCCAAGGCAGTAGCCGCTCGGGGCCTGACCCCCGCCATCTCGACCGTCATGCCACGATAAGAGTCATGGGCCCGCAGCGGTTCCGCGCCGTCATCGCCGCCGATTCTGAGGGTCGCGCGGTCATCGTGGTGCCGTTCGACCCGGATGAGACGTGGGGTGCCAAGGCCAACCATCCCGTCGGCGGCACGATCGAGGGCAGGCGGTTCCGGGCGAGGCTTTCGCCGGGGGCCAGCGGATGGGTGCTGACGGTGAGGCTGTGCGACGGCGTCGCGATCGGCGATGACGTGACCGTTGAGCTGGCCCCGGAGGGTCCGCAACGCAGCGACCTCGCCGACGATATCGCCACGGCGCTCGCGGCCAGCCCGGCGGCGGGCGCCTTCTTCGACACGCTGGCGCAGTTCTACCGCAAGGCCTACCTCCGCTGGATCGATGCGACCAGCCGCCGGCCGGACGTCCGCGCGGCCCGCATCCTTGAGGTAGTCGGCCTGCTCGCGGCAGGGATCAAAGAGCGGCCGCGATCGTGAGGGCAGGCCTATCGCATTTTTGCTATATGGGACGGTAACTGCTGTCGCCGTCGATGACCTCGACCAGAATCTCGCTTAGGCCGGTCTGTCCAGCGGGAGCCCGGGGGACCCTGCCGAGCCACCCGGCGCCCGCTGGCGTACATACGCCAACAGAACACCAAATATGTATCAAGACATCGTCACGACGCTCTTGGTTGGTATGAGGATGTTGGTGTGAGGATCTGGCCTGCCCGTTTGACCCGGACCGCGCTGGTGGCCGCGGTCGCCGTGCCTTTCGTGCTCTTCGCGGCCCAGGCCGCATCGGCCGCCACCTGGAATTTCCAGGGCACTGCCGTGCCTGGCGGCGCTTCCACCTGGGGACTCAACGGTGTCTCCTGCCTGCCTGACAGCACCTGCGTCGCCGGGGGCAGCTACACCGGCTCCTCGGGCTTTAACCACGTCCTGGCCGAAGAGCGCGTGGGCTCCACCTGGTCGGTGCTGTCCGCCGCCGAGCTGGAGGGTACGACCGAGAGCGAGTTCAACGCCGTCTCCTGCCCGTCCGACACCGACTGCACGCTGGTGGGCGACTACGACAACGGCACCGACCAGCTCCCCCTCGCGGAGAACTTCGACGGCACGGACTACCTGGCCATCGACGTCTTCCCCGCCCCGTCCGGGGCGCAGACCACGGAGCTGACCGGCATCTCCTGCGCCAGCACGAGCAGTTGCATCGCGGTCGGCTACTACTCCGATACGACCGACGGCAGCGGCGACACGGCGTTCGCCGCGGCGCTGAACGGTTCCACTTGGTCGTTGCTGAACGTGCCGGTCCCGTCCGGCTCGGTGGGGAGCGCGCTGTCCGGCGTCTCCTGCCTGAGCGCGGATAGCTGTGAAGCCGTGGGCTACTACAGCGAAGGCAACGGCGGGCTGAACCTGGCCGAGTTCTGGAACGGCTCGACCTGGAAGGTGCAGTCCACCCCGGCCACCACCGACAGCGAGCTGGGCGGCGTCTCGTGCACCGCGGCCAACGCCTGCACCGCAGTCGGCACGGCCGTCGCACTGCGCTGGGACGGCACGACCTGGTCGGCGCAGACGCTCCCCAAGCCGCACCGCGCCACCATCCCCGACCTCGCCTCGGTGGTGTGCACGTCCGGGCAGACCTGCACGGCCGTCGGGACGTACTACATCGAGGGTGTGGCCAACCCCGTCGCGGAGTTCTGGAACGGGCAGGCCTGGAAGCTCCAGCCGACCGGCATCGGCACCTCCTTCGACACTGCCTTCCTGTCCAGCGTGTCCTGCCAGCCGCTGGTCAACTGCACCGCGGTCGGCACCTATCTGGACCCGGTGGACGGCTACCGCTCGTTCGCGGAGACGATCGACGTGCAGTGGCAGGTCCAGTCCACCCCGGTGCCTTCGGGCGCGGTCGTGAGCCACATCGACGGCGTGTCCTGCACGTCGGCGACGGCGTGCATGGCGGTGGCGACCTACATCGCCAGCAAGCCAGGGCTGCACGACTTCACCGAGATCTGGAACGGCACGAGCTGGACCGACGGCACCATACCCCAGCCCACAGTCACCAACCTGAACGCGGTGTCCTGTACGTCGGCGACCGCGTGCATGGCCGTCGGCGACGACACGTCAAACAACAGCGTCCAGCCGCTGGCCGCCCGGTGGAACGGCACCGCCTGGACCGAGCAGGACCTGCCGCTGCCTTCAGGGGAGAGCGTCGCCCTGCTGAACTCGGTGTCGTGCCCCACGGCCACCTCCTGCGTCGCGGTCGGCACCGCCAACAACGCGGCCCAGCAGGCGGACGCGTTTTCCGAGGTCTGGAACGGCTCCACCTGGACCGTCCACGTCATCACGGCCGTCGCCGGCAGCGGGATTTCGGGAGTGTCCTGCCTCAGCGCCATCTCCTGCATCGCGGTGGGCGCAGGCCCGTCGTCCAGCCTGGCCGTCACGTGGAACGGAACCACCTGGACGACTCTGACCACGGCCGACCCAGCGGGCAGCACGCACGCCAGGTTCGACAGCGTGTCCTGCACGTCCGTGAACCACTGCATGGCCGTGGGCAGCTACGACAACGCGTCCTCCCACCAGGTCACGCTGGCCGAGATCTGGAACGGCGCGCACTGGACGCTGCACCGCCCGCCGACGCTGACGGGCACCAAGGCCAGCGAGCTGGTCAGCGTGTCCTGCACCCAGTCGGACGCGTGCACCGCCGTGGGTGACGCCGCCGCCACCGGCCAGTCGAACGCCAGCCTGCTGTCGGAGCGGTGGAACGGCACGAGCTGGATGCCCCAGCCGATCTCGCTCCCCTCCGGCACCCAGAACGGCAGCCTGGTCAGCGTGTCCTGCCCGTCCCTCCTCGACTGCACCGCAGTCGGCACCGCCAACTCCACCGCCCTGGCCGAGATGTTCTCCTAGCCGAGCTAGGGCGCCTGCTAGTCTCGGCGTCCGCCAGCGGCTGCCGGACCGAGTCTGCACCCCGCGAAACCCTGCTCCTCACGGGGCTAGTGTTCCGAACGAGACCGACCCGGTAACCCCCATCAGGTGGCGTGCGACTCGGGCGTGATCTGCTCACCTTCGTGCTTGAGGAAGGTCAGCAGCAGCGCTCTGGGGTGGCAGGGTGTCGGTGATGATCAGGCCGCCTGCCTCAAATCGTGGTGGTGGGTGAACGCGCTGCTGCGAGCTTGCCGGTGGTCGTCGCGCAGAATCCGATGGAGAACCACGCACGCCGTCAGTTGGGGCTGGCTGCTCGGCGGCGGTTGTAGAGGCGAACGGCCCAGAGGTAGCTGGCGAGGGCGATGCCGACGCTCCAGAGGATGGCGACGATGGCGTGCGTGCCTATGGAGCCGCCGGTAAGCAGGCCGCGGAGGGTCTGGGTGACCGGGGTGAAGGGCTCGTATTCGGCGAATTGGCGCAGCCCGGCCGGCATGGTAGCGGTGGGCACGAACCCGCTGGACAGGAACGGCAGCAGGGTGAGGAACATGGGGGTGTTGCTGGCGGTTTCGACACTCTTGGCGGCCAGGCCGAGCGCGGCGGACAGCCAGATGAGTGCGAACGCGAACAGTGCGAGTACGCCGACGGCGGCCAGCCAGTTGAGGGCGCTGGCGTCGGGCCTGAAGCCGATGGCCAGGGAAACGCCGACCACGAGAACAAGGACGGCGAGGGTTTGCAGCAGGCTGCCGATCACGTGGCCGGTGAGTACGGCGGCCCGCGAAATGGCCATGGTGCGGAATCGGTCGATGATGCCCCCGGTCATGTCGCTGGCGACGGAGATCGCGGTGCCGAGGGCGGCGGATGCCACGGTCACGATCAGGATGCCGGGAACGACGTAGGTGAGGTAGGCACCGCGGCCACCGGTCCCGTGTCCGGCGAGGCCGGTGCCGAGCTGACCACCGAAGACGTAGACGAACAGCAGCAGGAACACAATCGGCAAGCCAGCCAGCATCAGCGTCAGCGACGGGTAGCGCAGCTGGTGTTTGATGTTGCGGCGGAGCATCGTCGCCGAATCGGCGAAGGTGTAGGCGAAGGACGTCATCGCTGGAGCGCTTCCTGTTCCTGGGGGGCGGTGGCTTCGGTGGCGGCATGGCCGGTGACGGCGAAGAACACGTCATCGAGGTCCGGGCTATGGACCGACAGGTGCTCGACGTCGATGTGGGCGTCGTCGAGCTCGTCGAGCACGCGGCGCAGCGAGGCGACGCTGCCGTCGCCGGGGATCTGCAGAACCAGCTGATCGTCGTCCGGAGATGCGTTCGGGATCATGCCGGCTGCCGCCTGCAGGGCGTCTGGTTCGGCGAACTGGAGCTGAATGTGCCCACCAGGGATGCGGCGCTTCAGTTCGGCGGGGGTGCCTTCGGCGACGATCCGCCCGTGATCCAGTACCGCGACCCGGTCGGCCAACTCGTCGGCCTCCTCGAGGTACTGGGTAGTGAGGAAGATCGTCACGCCGTCACTGGCTAGTTCCCGGATGATCTGCCACATGGTGCGACGGCTGCGCGGGTCCAACCCGGTGGTGGGCTCGTCGAGGAAGATCACTGCGGGGTTGCCGACCAGGGTCATCGCCAAGTCCAGCCTGCGCCGCATTCCGCCGGAGTAAGCCGGGAGCAGCTTGCGTGCGGCGCCGGTCAGGTCGAACCGCTCGAGTAGCTCCGCGATTCGGCGGCGTCCGGCTTCGCGGCCGAGGTGGTGAAGATCGGCCATCAGACGCAGGTTCTCCTCGCCAGTGAGCAGGTTGTCCACCGCGGAGAACTGTCCGGTAACCCCGATCAGGGCGCGCACCGCGCCCGGGTCGGCGGCCACGTCATGTCCGCCGACCCGGATATCGCCGGCGTCGGCCGCGATCAAGGTCGACAGGATGCGCACCATCGTGGTCTTCCCGGCGCCGTTGGGCCCGAGCAAGGAGAAGATGGTGCCTTCGGCGACGGTGAGGTCGACCCCGTCAAGCACGATGTGCTCGCCGAAGGACTTGCGCACGGCGCGGGCGCAGATCGCCGGCGCGGCTGGGTTGATCGTCACGGGATTCCTCGCTTTCAGCGATGTGGCGGGGGGTCGGGGAGTTCACCGGCGGCGCGCAGCGCCGCACGGTGGGCTTTCCAGTCCTTCTCCATCTCCGGAAGCCGCGCCACCAGGAAGTCCGCGAACGCCGCCCACTCCAGCAGCACCGCCCGCCGCTCGGGCGGCGCATCGCCCAGCAGTGCCAGGCCTTCGCGCGCCAGATCGCCCTGCTCCTGATACTCGGTCACGTCGAAGCCCATCGACCGGGGACCAGTCATGTCGATGCGGATGCGGTCCATCCGCTCACCCGCGGCCCGCGAGCGGCAGATCAGGCCGAGGCTGTTGTCCAGGGTGGCGACCGCATTGGAGATCGCGCTGCGGCTGGCCAGCAACGCCTCGGCCAGTTCCGCGATGCTCTGCTCGCGCGGGTCGCAGATCGCCAGATACCCCAGCAGCCGGCCCACCATCGGTGCCATGCCGTAGCGGCGGGCATACAGACGGCCCGCGTGGTCGGCGAACGTGATCTCAGCATCAGCCGGCATAGCCAACAGAGTACGGTTAAGTCTGAGATAACACAAATCCGTGTTATCTCATGTAGCACCAATAAGTGGCGTCCAAAGACGAGCGCCAGGGCTTCGTCTGTGCCGAGACTTCTCCGGCTATTTTCCAGGCGCCTGCGGTGTTTTGCCTCGTCAGTCATGCTGCCGCGTGCGTAAGACCCACCTCAGGCGGATCGCCGGGCAGCCGTATCTTCGCCGTGAATACGCTCCTGCCCAGCCGACGCCGGTCCTCCCGGGGTGCACGCCTGCGGCGGCGCGGGCTGGGCGACCGGACCTGGTTACAGGCCATGAGGGGTTTGGCAAGGAGCTCTTGCGTACCGCCCCGATTCAGGCTGGACTGCCCGGATGAGCAACCGCAAGGGCAACCGCCGGTCAGTGTCTGCCATGGACCCAGCGGCCAGGTTGTGGTGGACCGGCTAATGGCGCAGCTCAGCGAGCTCGTCTACGGGATTTGCGCGGCGACGTCAGCCTGCACATACGGATACTCCCGCTGGATCAAGGCGTTCAAGCGGTCCCGGTCCGGGGCGAGCAGGGCCTTGACGCCGTCCGCGCTCACATCGGCGACGATGACGTCGCCAACCTCGTCGTGGACGTCGCTGAACAGGCCGTGCGCATTCATCTTCTGGGCCTGGTAACGGTTGTCGTCGGTCGGGCTGACGTAGTGGACCGCCCAGATCTTGTAGCGGTGGACCAGGAACAGGTGATTCAGCGTCATCAGGCGCTTCTTGCGCAGGGCGGTGTCGAAGGTGTTCTGGTCTCGAACCGAGAGGATGTTGCGGCCCCGGCGATCCACGATCACGTCGAAGGTGATGTTGGCGACCTTTTCCCCGTTTGGCTTGTACAGGGTCAGGTCTAGCAACTCCGAGCCTGCTGTGTGCGGCCGCAGTCCGACCCGCAGCGGTCCCGGGATCTGATGGTGCTTTGTCCACATAGCGAGCCATTCCTCGAGCAGCTTGGCCGGCACCTCGGTCTGGACCAGGTGCTGGTGCTGCGTAGAGCCCTCGCCCATCGCTTTGGTGGCTGCCGTGCCGCCCGAGGAAGCCATGAGGGCCGCATCGAGCCGCGGCCCGCCCACGAGCGTCTGCGGCGTCCGGTAGGGCGATTCGACCAGGCGGAACTTTCGCTGCAGCCGGGCCAGGGAGAGCATGCCGTCCTGTTTGAGCGCGGCGGCGAACTCCTCCGCCGCCAGGCCGTCGATCTGATGCCCGCCGTAGGTGATGAAGTTGAACACGAACCCCAGCTTGCCGAGCTCCTGCGGGAATCGCCGCATTTGCTCCTCGCTCATCCCGGTCGTGTCCCAGTTGAACGATGGTGAAAGGTTGTAGGCGAGCATCTTGGACGGGAACTCGGCGTGGATGGCCTCGGCGAAGCGCCGGGCGTCCGCCAGGTTCGCGGTCTTGGTCTCCATCCACAGCAGGTCGGCGAACGGAGCGACAGCCAGCGACCTGGCGATCGCGTATTCAATTCCGCCCTGTATCTGGTAGTAGCCCTCGGTGGTCTTGGAGACCTCGCAATCCCAGGTGATGTCGATGCCCATCGATCTGGCCCTGGCCCGGGCCGCGTGGAACGACGTCCAGTTCGCGAAGGCCAGCCACTCGTCGGTGCTCATGTCGAACAGCTCACCCTCGCTGGCGCGGAACTCGATCACGTCCGCAACCGCCTGGGGATAGCTCTTCAGATTGGCTTCGGACTGCCACGCCTCCAGGTACGGCGTCTCGACTCTGTCCAGCAGTGCCTCGACCGACGACCCGTCGGCCTGCAGGAACGCCTTTGCGCTGTCTTCGAGCACGCGCATCACGCCCGTCCGCGCGAGCCAGGCGCTGGCCTCGTCGTACTCCGCGGCGGAGATCTTGAACAACAGATGACCGCGCGCGTCCTCGACGCCTAGTTCGCGGAGCTTCCTCAAGATGGCGAGGTAGCCGACCTTGTAGGTCGGCAGCTCGACGTTGGTGGCGCCCAGGATGAACGGATGATCGCGCTCGTCCCCGCGCCCCTCCAGGAACGTGGCCGATTCGGCGTCGGTGCGGGCCACGATGAGACCGGGCACCTTCATGATGTCGAGCTGGAAACGCGCGGCGCTGAGCCGCTTGATCTGCTCGTCCACGCCGACGAGCACCTTTCCCCCCTGGTGCCCGCACTTCTTGGCACCGGGTTTCTGGTCCTCGATGTGGTAGCCCGGAACCCCGACCTCGACGAAACGACGGATCAGATTCCGGACGTGCGCGTCGCCGCCGTGTCCGGTGTCGGCGTCGGCGATGATGAACGGCCGGTAGTCGATCTCAGGGGAAGCAGCACGCTGCGCCTCGGTCAGCCGCGAGCGGGCGAAGCGCTGGTTCCGGTCCGCGGTCAGCAGGGCGCGCACGATCGGCGCGGCCTCGTCGGGTACCTGGGAGAGCGGATAGCTCGCCAGGTCGGGTCCCGGGTCCTCCGTCACCGATCCCCTGGCCGATGTCGCCCAGCCGCCCAGGTAGATGCCCTCGATGCCCATCCGCTTCAGGATCACCGCCTGACCGGGTGAATAGGGACCGAAGGTGGTGATCTGCTTGCGCTCGGCGAAGATCTGCCGGAGCCGATCGTAGAACTGCCCGGCCGCCATTCTCGCCACCGTGTAGTCGATGGCGATCGTGCCCCGTTGCTCCACCACCTGACGCGCAGAATACAAGCGCGTGATGCCCTCGAATCGAGGACCGGCGAACCAACTTTCCGCCTCGCCGATTTCCGGCTCGAACGAGCTCATGGCTGGCTTCCCGGCGACTTGCGAATCTGATGACCTCATGGCTGGCTCCTACCGCTCCTACGCTGCGGCGCTTCTCGCGATCCGATGCGGCCGCGCGCAACGGCCGGTAGAGGCAAACGTCCCATGCCCACCTCGCCCAGACAAGCCAGAACCGGAACGACACCGCCCATCTGGGCGGCGTGGCAGCTGACATCCAGCGCGCTTCCGGCGTCCAGCAGCCCGGTCTCACGCGGCTGCCCGCCCGAGCGGACGTGCGGTGATCCGGCTGCCCGCCGCCCTGTCAGTGCCGAGTATCGGCTGCGCCGACCGCCGGTGACGCCTCCTGCCACGCAGGTCCTGGTCGAACCGGGCCAGGTCAGGACGAAGCAGTCACCTGCTCCCGGGAGATACGCCGCCGCTGGGCCCGGCCGCCCCGACTGGTGACAATGGATCAGCGGGACGCTCGCGGACCGTTGCCGCGCCCGGCGCCCTAGCCAGGCGGGCATACCGATCCCGGGCACCCCGTACTCCGGCAGGTGCACACCCAGCAGGTAAAGGCAGAGGCACTCCCGCGGGCACCGTGCAAGGCAACCCCGGGATAGCCTCCCGGGATCAAGGACACACGCGTCCTCCTGCGCGGCCGCCAGTTCCAGTTCAACTTCCGAGACCGAGCCGACTTCGACATGACACTGCTCTGGCGCAAGGGCGACACACTGCAGGCTGCCCTTGATCGCCTGTCTGAGATCCGGCCAGATCCTCAGGCCGGGCGCGCCCCGCGCGACGCGATGCTGCCCCAGTTCGAGGAACTCGACGATTGGATGCCCCTGGCTTACCGGGAAGCGCTCTCCGACGCAGTTGGCAGCGGCGCCGTCACGATCGAGCGGTGCGTTCTCACCGAGGGCACGGTCGCCAGCGCGCAGGCCCGCGAGCACCTGGCCGATAGGTGGCCCGCCACGAGTCCCCTCTACCGGGCCGCTCGCGCCGTCGTCGGTGACTGGGAAGCCCGGAGCATCGACCCGGGCAAGGGCCATCTGCATGGCGCCGATATCCGTGACAGGGACACGCCCTACTTCGCAGGGTTCAACCTGCGGTACTTCCAGGCGATCCCCGCCTGCCTCACCGAATACGGTGGCGTGGAGTGGCTCGAAGTTGTCCACCCCACCCGGACCAAGCCGCTCGACGCACTGCGCATCCGGCCTGGCGACCGCTCCCGCCTCGAACAGCTCCGCTGGGGCTAACGGGCAATTCTGCCCCTAAAAGTGCCCCTCGCGTGACCTCACCGGCACTAGCACGATCCGGCGAAAGGCTCTGACCTGCGATAATTCTGGAGCCCCCTTACGGAATCGAACCGTAGACCTTCTCCTTACCATTACTGGCCGAACGGGCCCCAGGACGACCATATGGACTCTGAACAGGGAAAACGTTAGCGAGGACGAGCGCCGACCGGCTGACCGCAGCACCCGCAAGCGCCCATCTGTCCCTCAAAGTGTCCCTCAGATCCGGCCCGCCGCCCGCTGTTCCTTCAACGTCTGCAGGATGATCTGGTCGCGGCGTTCCGGGGTCGCCTCCGGCTCGGCCACGAGTAGCCCGGTGACCGCTCCGAGAGTTTTGCGTTGTGCCGGTGAACTTGCTGGGCGCGGCCGAGCGTGGCTCGGTGTCACGGAGGAACGCCACGGTTCCCACCTACGGATATTTCGACGCGCAGACGCCTACGATCTACATGAGAGGAGGCCCACCAGTGGCTGAGCGCAGCGGCGTCATCGATGACCCCCATTACACGATGCCGATCTACCACAAGGCCGAGGCGGCGCACATCATCGCTGTTCCCGCCCAGACCTTCCGGAACTGGTCGGTGGGCTACGCCTACAAGCGGCTGGACGGCTCGCAGGTGGTCTCGGCCCCCATCGTGACGACACTCGAACCGGTCCGGGCACAGGGCGTCAGCGTACCCTTCGTCGGTCTTGCCGAGGCCTACATTGTCGCTGCCTTCACCAAGGCCGGACTCCCCATGCAGCGCATCCGCCCTGCTGTCCTGTGGCTGCAAGAACATATCGGGCTGGCCCAGGCGCTCGCCAGTGAGCGGCTCAAGACCGACGGGGCCGAGGTGCTCTGGGACTTTGGCAAGCAATCAGCAGACCCCGCAGACCAGGACACGGTCGAGGGCCTGGTCGTCGTCCGCAGCGGCCAGCAGGTCTTCCGCCCGGTCGTCCGCGACTACCTGACCCGCGTCACCTACCAGAACGGGTGGACCCGGACTATCCAGCTCCCTCAGTACGCGAACGTCGGCGTGGTCGTCGATCCCTGGCTGAACGGCGGCCAGCCGACGGTGGCCGAGCGCGGGATCCGCGTGGGAGACATCGTGAACAGGCTCAGAGCCCGTGAACCGGCCAAAGAAGTGGCCTACGACTACGACCTGACCGTGCGAGAGGTCGAAGCGATCCGCAAAGCGGCCTGAGCCGTGACAGGAGAAGCAGCCGCGTCAGGGTTGCGCTTCTTCCTCGACCGGGGACTGGGCTCCCGGAGTCGTCGATGACGAGCTGAGCGTCGCGGGCGCGAATCGCAGCTGCGGGGGCGACGACGTCGACCTTGCGGGCCTACTGGTCACGCAGCAAGGCGGCGATGTCGGCCAGTGAGGCGTGGGCGGCGCGTACCGGCGCCGCGGTGGTATCTGGGGTCATGGAGCCGTCCTTCCGTAGGGCTGGAATGGCCCGGGCGGCATCGGGGCCTCCCGGAGGACGGGCAGTAAGGCGACGCCGGGGAAGGGGCCCGCAACCGGGCGGCCCCCAGGGCAAGCAAGATGTTTTCCGTCAGGAAAAGATCTCTGCCGCTGGGGTGAGCGCAGCGAAAGACCGGTGAACTGGACGACATCTTCCCTCCTGCCATTCAGGGCACACCGGTACACATCCGATGCCCTCAACTGGCGCTTCGGCAAGATGACCAGGCGAGCGGGCGTCGGCCACTGGCACGCCCACGAGGGACGGCACACTGCCGTCTCGATCATGAGCACCAACGGTGTCCCGATCCAGGACATCAGCGACACCGTGGGCCACAAGTCGACCCACGTGACCGAGACTGTCTATCGGCACGTGATCGTTCCCGCCATACGCGGCGGAGCGACCGTCATGGATAGCGTGTTCGGCGACGCGGACGGCGGAGACGATCAGTCCCCCAAGGCCGCAACGGCCTAGTCACTAGGTTAGTCACTCGATCATGAAACCCGAGGTCCGGAAAGCCACTCTGAACTGGAGCCCCCTTACGGAATCGAACCGTAGACCTTCTCCTTACCATGGAGACGCTCTGCCGACTGAGCTAAGGGGGCCTGTCTTCAGTTGCCTGACCTGGGACTTTGTACCAACTGAGCCGGTCTCGCAGGTCGGGTCCGGCGGATGATCCCGATCGTTGCGCATCACCAGCCTAGGAGAGATTACCGCACCGCGACCCCTGTGACCTCCGTACCCGGCTCCTGGTCGCTGACTCGTTGTCCCCCGAACCCTTGGTGATCCACTGGCGAGCACGGAGTCTCCTCGCGAGGGATAACCTGATGGGCTGCCGTGATGCCTGGGTGGAGGTGCCATCCAAGGTCGATGGGCCCGTACAGCTTGCCGAGTATGACCCGCGATGGCCGGAGCGGTACGAGCAAGAGGCGGCGGCGATCCGACGGGCGCTTGGGGATCGGGTGGTGCGGCTGGAGCACATCGGCTCGACGTCGGTGCCGGGGCTCGCGGCGAAGCCGATCATCGACATCGTGCTCGCCGTGCCGGATCCGGTCGATGAGGAAGCGTTCGTGCCCGGTCTGGGGCGTGCGGGGTACCGGCTGGTGATCCGCGAGCCCGGCTGGCACGAGCACCGGCTGCTGAGGAAACGGCCACACGATGACGTCAACTTGCATGTCTACGGGCCCGGCTGCCCAGAGATAGAAAGACATCCCAGGAGCTTAAGTGTCAAGCCGCTACGGAAGATTGAGGGAGGTTTTGCCGGTGGCCCCAGGCTGTGGCCTCGTCGTAGAGGGTGCGCGTCTTGAGGCATCCGTGCAGGACGCAGCCCTGGACCGATATCAGGAGCCGGGTACAGGCGCGATCGCTTGCCACATTTTTAGACCCGAAAATCCGCCAGATTTAGAGCGTCTAATTACGTCCACAGCGGCCCGCCGTGACTGTGTTCCCGCAGCTCAGTACAGGCGATTCGAGCTGGATACTTACCATGGAGACGCTCTGCCGACTGAGCTGAAGGGCGAGCCAGCCGAACATACACGTCAGTGCGGCTGAGCCGAAGCCACTATCCGGATGGTGACGCTATCGCCCGGAAAGCCGCCAGGACGGCTGGCCAGGCCGCCGACAGCGGGTCGATGAGCTCGAAGTGCCCGCACCCGGGCAACTCGTCAAGAACCACCTCGTCGCCTTCGGCGGTGGCGCGAGCCGCATAGTCACGGCTCATCCCGCAGGGCACTCGGTCATCACGCGATCCGTGCACGATGCGCACCCGGATGCCGAGTGGTATCAGGCGAGCCGGATCGGCGAGCGCGTAACGATCTGGGTAGCGGCTCGGTGCGCCGCCGATCAGCCCGGCTGCCGCACCGCCTCCGAGCCCTTGCGCATGACACGCGGCGAGGTCACTGACGGGCGCCAGCGCGACCACACCGAGATACGGGCGCCCTGGCGCGTGCCACGGGGACGTTGCTGGGATCCGGTGCCTGCCCCCGGTCCACAGCGCCAGGTGGCCGCCGGCGGAGTGCCCGGCGAGCACCAAGTTGCTCGGGTCGAGGCATCCGGGGCCGGCGGCCGCATCGGCTAGGTCCGGCAGGGTGTCCACGGCAGCGGCCACGTCGTCGAACGTTCCCGGCCAGCCGCCGCCTCGCTGGCCGATACGGCGGAACTCAGGCGTGCACACGGCGTAGCCAGCAGCGGCCAGGGTTGCTGTGAGCGGCCCGGTGTGGGCGCGGTCGAACTCTGCCCGCCAGAACCCGCCGTGCAGGAAGAGCACGAGCGGCGCCGGCCGGCCTGTACGCGGCAGCCGCAGATCGGCGACATGCTCACTGCCCGATCCATAACGGAGCGTTAGATCCGGCGGCGCCGCCGGCCTGGTCAGTATTCCCCTCGGGTCCGTAACTTCCTCCCAGGACGGCTTCAAGATCTACCTGGCACGATGCGCGTCTGCGCAGGTCACCGTGCTGCGGAGAGTAGCACTGGGCGGCAATCTCACCGACTTTAGGACCCCGGGGGTAGTGGTAGACGCGAACAGCCCGTAATCTAACCAATGATGCTAAAGCGCGAGTTCACACCCCGGGACGGATACCGCCCCGGTATCCCGCGGCGCGGGAACCGGGTTGGATCCTCAGTATTCGCCGTGTTCGCCGGAGTAGCTGTGCTCTGTGTCGGCACGACAGCAGCAGCCCTGGCCGGAGCGCATTCGGCGGTCACGGACGCGGCGGTGAGCCAGTGCCAGGTACTGCCTAGCGCGCCGAGTTCGCCGCCACCGGGGCCGACGCCGACGATTACCCCGGCCGTCACCGCTTCCTCCTCCCCTAAGTCGTCTTCGTCCGCTTCGGCGACCACGGAACTATGCGTGAGCGTGGCGGCCGCGACGACCACCGTGCATCCTGGCGATGCCGCCCTGTACCAGATCAGCGTCTGGTCGACGGGCGGGACAGCCAACGACGTGACCGTGCAGATTGCGGTGACCACAGGCAGTTCGTCGCCGAGCTTCGCTGCGCCTGCCTTCACTGTCTGCGGTAAGGGTGACGGGACGCAGACCTGCACAGTGGGGACGATGCGAGCGAGCCAGGCCACCCAACTGCAAGCGCAGGTGGCCGTGCCGAGCACCACCGCCGGCGGTGACACGGCCACCTTGGCCGCGACCGTGACTGGCGCAGCCAAGGGAGCGACCAGCACGGGCTCGGCCACTAGCAGTGCCACGGTGGATGTCGTCGCGAACCCGCCGACTTCGTCGACATCGCCGACGAGCACGCCCACGACGTCATCGTCGTCGGGGGGCGGCCACTCGGGTTCGCAGAGTTCGGGGTCCACAGGTGACTCGGGCCTCGGAGACGGCACATCGCCATTTGGCAACCTGCCGACGTTGCCCACTACCGGTGACAACGGGTCCGGCGGCAACCCATCCGACTTGTTCCCGACGATCGGCCCCTCGTCAGGCTCCCCCAGCTCCCCCGGATCCCCTGCCGGTACCGCTAAGACCGCGGGCCCGTACCGCGCGACCGCCGCAGCGGACATCCTGCCGCTCAACACCAGGCAGGTAGGCAGCCAGGTCGCCGGGCTGATCGTCCTGGTGATCGGCATCATCCTCGTCTTCGCGCGGATCTCGCTGCGCAAGCCGCGGACATCGCAGGGCAAGGAGTAGCCGAGGCGGGAACCGCCGGCGGTAAGCGTCAGAGCGTGCGCGCGTGGGTGGTCGCGAACATCGGCATCGGGCCGCTCGGCTGACCGAGTGGGGAATCTGTGCCCCCGTTCGGCAAACACGGGCTGGGACGTGCACGGTGGCTATGCAGAGTACGCAATCGCCGCCGACGCCTACGCCCACCCGCTGCCCGACACATGGCCAGACGAGGATGTGGCGCCGCTACTGTGCGCGGGCATTATCGGTTGGCGCGCCCTGCGCGGTGCCGAGCTTCCTCCCGGCGGACGTCCTCGGCGGCTCCGCCCGTCTGGCCGCGCAGATCGCGATCGCGGAAGGCTCACTGGTGCACATGCTCACCAGGTGGGCGCAGACCACGCAGCTCGCGACCGAGCTCAGCGCGGCATCCGCGCAGGAACCCGGGCAGCCGCCACCCCGACACTCAACTCGGCCATCATCTTCGGGCCGGGACTGGCTATTTGGCCAGTCGCTCCACGCTCGGCCGGATCGCGCGCATTTCGTTCGCCAGCGCAGCGGCGGTCATATTGGGGGAGACGAGTTCGCCAAACGTGTCATTGTCGAACCAGGCGCAGACCGCAGCGCCGTTGGTAGCCCCGGACTGACCGTCTACGCAGGCCGCCGCGCCGCCGAGTTTGCCTGCGCTGGTCAGCTTGGCATCCCTGAAATGCTGGGTGAAAGTCCTGACCGAAGCGGTGGCCGAGGCGCCAGACAGCCGGCCGCCGATGAAGAGTATGACTTGCGGAGCCGGCCCGTCGACAGTCGTCGAGCCATCCTGGTATACGGCCGACACCAGATGACTTGCCTGACCGGAGCTCTGCACCGTGATGTTCTTTTCCAGCTGGCTCACGTCCATCTGCCGGGCCAGCTGTGTGCTGCGTATGAACGGGCCAAGCCGCGACGGGGTGACCAGGGTGTGCGCGGGGCCGTCCGGGCCGCCGCCGAGTAGCGTGACCGCGGCGATGATGACGCCCGTGATCGCGATAAGTCCGGCCCCGAGCCAGAGCCAGGTCTTCGGTCCATGCCGCCTGCCGCGCCGTCTCCCGGCCCGGGCGCGGGCCGGGGCGCGACGGCTGCCCGGCCGTGGTTCCCCTGCCTGGCGTGGCTCCCTAGCCGGACGTGGCTCCGCGGCCGGACGTAGCGCCGAAGCTTGGCGTGGCTCGGAAGCTTGGCGTGGCTTCGCGGCCTGGCGTAGGCGTGGCCCTCCGGCCGGGCGTCGCTCCCTCGTCGGCGTGCGGCCATGCCGACGGTGCGAGCGCGTTCCGGTTTCCCGGCCGACCGGCTCCAGACCGACCGGCTCCAGGCCGGATGCGGCGGCTGGCGGCGGGGGCTCCGCATCGCCAGTTCGCGCTGACACCATGCGCTGATCGTGTTGGCCAGGCGCCGGGTAACCGTTGGGGCGGTAGCCCTCGGGCGCGTCGTCGGGACGGCCGTAGTCCTGGCCGGGGCCGGGCGGGGCAGGGGTTATGAACGGGGCGCTGACCGGGCCCGGCTGGCTGGGGATGTGCAGGTTATACGGGTTTCCAGTGTGGCGCGGGTAGGGAAGCTGCCCGGGTCCGGTAACCCGCGAGGACTGCGGCGATCGCGGCGGGGCTCGGTACCCGCGGACCGGATCCGCCGGGGCGGGGCCGCGGTAGCCGGGCTCGCCGTACTTCGGCTCGCCGTACTTCGGCTCGCCGTACCCGGGCGTGTCGTACACAGGCGTCTCGTACACAGGCGTCTCGTACACAGGCGCCTCGCATACGGGCGCCTGGTACCACGGCCCTTGATCTGCGGGCGCTCCTTGCCTGGGCTGCTGATAGTCGGGCTCTTCGTAACGCGGCTGGCCATAGCTGTGCTTCCCGCGACCAGTGTCCCGGTTACCAGGCTCCTGATAGACCGGCTCCCCATTACGCGGCTGGCCGTAGCCAGGCTCGCCGTAGCCAGCCTCGCCGTGGGAGGCCCCGCCATGGCCGGGCTCCTCCAAGACGGACTCGGCGTCGTCGCCCTGACCGCCATCACGATCAGCGCCGAACGGTTGGTCGCGAACGCCCGCCCGGTGGCGTGAGCCGCCGGGCGGCGGGTGCGACCGCCGCCGGTCCGGCTGGTCCGGCGGCCATCCGTTGCTCATTGTCCGGGTCACTCCTGTGGGTGGCGTGGTACGGACGCGCTCGGGGGGTCACTACATCATCCGGCAACCGCGAGGGAGCCGCCACCTGGTCAGGTGCATTGCGGACACACAAGTGCCCGCACCGCCCTTCACCACGTCGGCCGCAGCCGCCCGGCCGGGGCAACCTGGGCAAGATCGTCGCGCAGTACCCGCAACCGTTCCTCGCCCAGGACGGCGGCCCAGGCCCCGACCGCGTCCGCGGCAGCCTGGTCGGCCGCCCGGGTGCATGCCCAGCCGCGCTCGGTTAGCACGACAAGCTGCGCCCTTCCGTCGTCCGGATGGGGCCGCCGCTCGATATATCCCTTGGCCACGAGCTCGTCGACCAGCTGTGCTGCCGCCTGCCGGGTCACGCCCAGGTGGACGGCGAGCTCGCTGACCGTCGCGCCGCAGGGAGCCAGCCGGGCGAAGGCAAAGCCGTGCGCCGGGCGCACGTCGTCAAAGCCTCGCGCCGCCACCCCGGCTTGGATGCCGTCCACGAGGGCGTTGCCGGCGGCGAGAACAAGGGCACACAGGGTCAGGGCATCGTCATCACGCACTCGCCTAGTCTGGCAAATTAGGCAGGCACCTTGACAACTTTAGGCAAGCTACTTGACAATAAGAGCAACCTACTTGCCTACCTATGGGGGTCCGAATGCCCATCGTCCACGCTGCCGACGCTGTCATCCACGACACGCATGGCTCACGCTTCGCCTCATACGCGGCGCCTTCGCGCGGCAGCAAGGAACTCTGCGCCTGGCGGCTTGAGGTGCCGGCCGGCAGTCACGGGACAGCGCACTCGGTCAGCCGTGAGGAGATCCTGCTCATCCTGACCGGAACCATGCACGTAACGCTGGGGGACGGGTCCGCGGCTATCGCCGACACGGCCGGGGAGCCTAGCCGGGCGGGCGACGTCATCGTCGTCCCGCCGGGCTCCAGCCTGCGGATCGACAACGCGGGCGATGAGCCGGCCTCGGCCTGGGTGACGACCAGTGCCGGGCTCGAAGCCACGCTTCCCGACGGTTCCACGCTGGTACCGCCCTGGGCCTGTTGAGGGCGGCCAGGCTGGCCTGCGGGAGCGTACGCGAAAACCATCGGGTATCAGCTGACCGGATGTCGTAACCTCTGGGGGTGGCGCGCGATGAACGCGGAGTGACCCCGCAGAGCGAGGACTTCTCCGCCTGGTACAACGAACTCGTCTTCAAGGCCGAACTCGTCGACCGTGGCCCGGTCCGGGGCACGATGGTGATCCGGCCCTATGGTTACCGGATCTGGGAACTGCTCCAGGCCGACATGGACCGGCGGATCAAGGAAACCGGTCACGTCAACGCCTACTTCCCGCTGCTCATCCCGGAAAGCTATATGCAGCGCGAGGCCGAGCACGTGGAGGGATTCGCCCCCGAACTCGCGGTCGTCACTCACGCCGGCGGCAAGGAGCTCGAGGAGCCGCTGATCATCCGCCCCACGTCGGAGACGATCATCGGCGAGATGATGGCCAAGTGGATCAGCTCGCACCGGGACCTGCCGATGCTGCTGAACCAGTGGGCGAACGTGGTCCGGTGGGAGCTGCGGCCGCGGATGTTCCTGCGCACCACCGAATTCCTCTGGCAGGAGGGTCACACCGCGCACGCCGACGAGGCCGACGCGATGGCCGAGACCATGCTCGCGCTCGACCTCTATGCCCACGTGGCCCGCGACATCGCCGCGATGCCGGTGGTGGAGGGCGAGAAGACGCCGGGCGAACGGTTCGCCGGCGCCCAGCGGACCTTCACCGTCGAGGGCATGATGCGGGACGGGCGGGCGCTTCAGTCGGGTACCTCGCATTTCATGGGCACGAACTTCGCCAGGGCGTTCGGCATCCGGTACGCGGCCGAGAGCGGCAACGAGGAATTCTGTCACACCACGTCGTGGGGGATGAGTGCCCGCATGATCGGCGGAGTGATCATGACGCACGGCGACGACAAGGGCCTCGTGCTGCCGCCGTTGCTCGCTCCCTACCAGGTCGTGATCGTGCCGATCGGGCGCGGTGACCAGGCAGAGCAGGTGCTCCCGCCAGCGACGGAGCTCGCCGACAGGCTCCGCCGGGCGGGCATCCGCACACACGTGGACAACAGGCCGCAGCTCTCCCCCGGCTTCAAGTTCAACGACTGGGAGATGCGCGGCGTGCCGATCCGGCTGGAGCTCGGCCCGCGTGACCTGGCGGCCGGCACGACGCTGATGTCCACCCGACTCGGCGAGGGCAAGACGCCAGTCTCGCTCGACTTGGCGCCGGCCAGGCTGGAACTCGAGCTCACCGCCTTCCAGAGCCTGCTGCTACAGCGGGCGACCGAGTTCCGGGACGACCACACGAGCACCGTCGACTCGTGGGACGAGTTCGCCGAGGCGGTCAAGACCGGCTGGGCGCTGGCCTTTGGATGCGGCTCGTCAGAGTGCGAGGACGACATCAAGGCCGCGACAGGCGCGACCCCGCGCTGCATCCCGGCCGAAGGCGCGCTGGAGGAAGGCATGTGCGTTCGGTGTAAACAGCCATCCGCCTACGGGAAGCGGCTCATCTTCGGCCGGGCGTACTGACGAAGCTCCGGTGCCGCGGCGCCGGCATGGTTGACTGGGTGGATGCCGCGTGACGATCTTCCTGTGCAGGCCTTTGACTCCCAGGAGTCATGGGAGGCGTGGCTCGCCGAGCAGCACGCCGCCTCGCCCGGCCTGTGGCTCAAGATCGCGAAGAAGGGTCCGGGCTCGACCGCGGCATCGGGCACCGTCTCGTACGCCGAGGCGATCGAGGGCGCGCTGTGCTTCGGCTGGATCGACGGGCAGAAGGGCAAGCTCGACGACGAGCACTGGCTACAGCGGTTCACGCCGCGCAAGCCTGGCAGCAAATGGTCGCGGATCAACCGGGAGAAGGCGGAGCGGCTGATCGCCGACGGCCGGATGAAGCCGGCCGGCCTCGGTCAGGTGGCGGCGGCGCGGGCCGACGGCCGCTGGGACGTCGCCTACGAGCCGCAGTCCACCAGTACCGTGCCACCAGACCTGGCGCGGGAGCTCGAACTCAATCCCGTTGCCGGTGCGTTCTTCGCCACGCTGACCGGGGTAAACAGGTACGCGATCCTGTACCGGATCCAGGATGTGAAGACGCCAGAGGCGCGCGCCCGGCGGATCGCGAAGTACGTCGCGATGCTGGCCGAGCACAAGACGATCTATCCGTGACGGGCCATCTCAGAATGATCGATGTGGCGGAGCCCCCCACCGGTGGTAGGCCATGCCACATCGAT
>PMSU01000204.1 GCA_003168255.1 Actinomycetota bacterium | reverse complement strand
GCGCGGGAACGGCCGGCGCGGGCAGCGGCAGCAGCCGGACGGCCTCCGGCTGGTCAAGCAGCGCGGCGGCCAGGGGTTTGGCCAGCGCGGCACTACTCAGCGCCCCGCTCAGCTCGGCCATGGCGGTGGGCACGGTGACAGCGAGCACGGCGTCGACGCCCTCGTCGGCCGCCACCTCTTCCAGGCAGGCGCGGAACGCGTCCACCCCGACGGCGGCCGTGGTGTCCACCGGGCCCGCGACCGCGGCACCCGGCGGCAGCAGCTTGCGCAGCCTTCGCTGGGTGGGCTTGGCGAGGGTCACGACCCGCAGGCCGTGATCACCGCAAGCGTCGGCGGCCAGTACGCCTGCACCGCCGGCGTTGGTCACGATCGCGACCCGGTCACCCGCGGGCAGCGGCTGGCTGGCCAGCAGGGCGGCGGCCTCGATCAGCTCGCCGAGGTTCTTCGCCGCGATGACGCCAGCCTGGGCGAACAGCGCCTCCTGGGTTACCAGCGGGGTGGCAGCGGTCGCAGTGTGCGAGGCGGCCGCGCGCTGACCTGCGGAGGACCGGCCACTGATGACGGTCAGCACCGGCATTCGGTGCGCCACGCGCCGGGCGGTCCTGGCGAACTTGCGCGGGCTGCCGAACGACTCCACGTACAGCACCGCGAGCCTGGTCTGGCCGTCCTGCTCCCACCAGGTCAGCAGGTCGTTGCTCGACACGTCGTACTTGTCACCCACCGAGGCGAAGGAGGATACGCCGATGCCGAGCCTGGACATGTGCTCGAGGAAGGACACCCCGACCCCACCGGACTGGACTACCAGGCCCGCGCCGCCAGGCAGCGGATGGCTGGCGGCGAAGGTAGCGTCCAGGCCGATGCCGGGGACGTCGATACCGAAGCAGTTGGGGCCTACCAGCCGCATGCCGTACCTGCGGCAGATCGCCAGCAGATCCGCGCCCTCCGCTCCCAGGCCGGAGGTGATCACCACAAGTGACCTGACGCCGCGGCGCCCGCACTGCGCGGCCACCTCGGGGACGGCAGGCGCCGGCACCGCTATCACCGCCATGTCCACCTGCTCAGGCAGATCGGCGACCGACGGCAGGCAGCGCAGGCCCTCCATGGACCGTGCATGGAGGTTCACCGGGTAGACCGCCCCGGCGAAACCGCCGGTGACGATGTTGTGCAGGATTTCCCTGCCGGGTGACCCTCGTCGCCGGCTTGCGCCGACCACGGCGACGGAGGCAGGCCGCAGCAGGTGACGCAGGCTCGCTACGTCTGCATGGCTCTCCCTGGCGGCGACCGAGTCCAGGTAGTCACCGAGGCGGCGGTCGGTCTCGTCGGCAGGCAGCGGGAAGGTCAGCTGCATCTCGCCGTCGGACAGCTTCCGTTGTACCGGCAGGCCGGCGTCGGCGAATACGGCCAGCATGGCCGTATTCCCCGCTAGCGTCTCGGCAGCGAAAGCCTGTAGCTTTCGCTGTCTGGCGATGGACACGAGGTGCTCAAGCAGCAGGGTCGCGATCCCGCGGCCATGCAGGTGATCGGGAACAGCGAACGCGATCTCGGCGATGCCTGGCTTTGCCGTGGGCTCGTAGCTTGCCACCCCGGCTAGCTCTCCGCCGAGCCAGGCGAGCAGGGCAGCATGGTCTGGTCCCGGCTCGCGACAGACCCGCTTGGCCTCGCGCTCGGCGTTGACCGGACTCAAGCTGAAGAAGCGCAGGTAGGCGTTCTCCGGGGACAGCGACGCGTGCATCTCACGCACCGCCTCCGCGTCGGCCGGCCCGGCGGCGCGGATCTCGATGGCACTGCCGTCCATGAGCAGCGCATATGTGGCCGTTCTCATGCTTCCTCGGCTGTCCGGAGCCCGGCCGGATCAATGCGGGAATACTGATCCGGGAACACCATCGCGATGTGACCGTCGTTCAGCCACTTGATGATGTAAGGCGGCGAGCCTTCGGAGTTGGTCACTCCGATGACGAGGCCGATTCTGTCGGCGCCTTGCCCCACGAGCAGCCGGTCACCTACCTGCGCATGCACGGTTATCGCCTCGCTCGCAGCTATGGCCGGCGCAGGCCGAGGGGTCCGCTTCGTCGGGCTGAGCCGGCTGATCTGCGCAGATGTCCACCTGGCAGCTGGAATGGTTTAGGCAGTAAGGGACTACGTCGCCACCGAGCAGATTCCCGTGCCCGGAGTGGAACCGGCCGCCGATGACCAGCAACTCGGCGCCGGCGCTCCGATGAGCCAGAACCTCGGCCGGGTCGCCGAGGTCAACCGTGCGCCTGGACGGGACATGGAATCCCTCCGGTGCCACGCAGCGCTCGGCCATGGCCAGCATCGCGTAGCCCGCCGACGCTGCCGCAGGCTCCGAGCCAGCCGGTATGACGTAGACGATCTCGATGCCCGCGCCGCGCTGGCACGCCTGACCCGCGGCCCGGCGCAACGCCGCCAGGGAGTTCGGCGAGCCATCCACCCCCACGACCACGTGCCGCCACCGGCCTGCGCTCTCCTGCACCGCTGCCATCTGTCCCACCTCCAGGCCTCGCTTTCAATACCGCCAGGCTCAGCCATGCGGGGGCCTGCTGTCAGGAGCACTGCGGCCCGGATGCGCGGGACCTTTGGCCTTCGCCGGGTCATGGCCGCCTGCCGAGAGGTGCGAGTCGATCAAGATCCTGGAATGCAGGACCGATCCGCCCTTACAGCGGTTACCTGGCGGGCTAGTCTGATGATCAGCCCCGGGCCGGCGCTGCGGTACGGGAATCAGTGACGCCGAACCGTAAGGGACAGCGATGACCGTACTTGAGCTGTCCCGGTGGCAATTCGGGATCACCACCGTCTATCACTTCATCTTCGTGCCGCTGACGATAGGCCTGTCCATCCTGGTGGCCTGCATGCAGACCGCATGGCTGGTGAAAAAAGACCCGGTATACCTGAGGATGACGAAGTTCTTCGGCACGATCTTCTTGATCAACTTCGCGGTCGGCGTGGTCACGGGGATCGTCGAGGAATTCCAGTTCGGCATGAACTGGTCGGCGTACTCGGCATTCGTCGGCAACGTCTTCGGTGCGCCGCTGGCGATGGAGGCGCTACTCGCTTTCTTCCTGGAGTCGACCTTCATCGGCCTGTGGATCTTCGGCTGGAACAAGCTGCCGCCACGGCTGCACCTGGCGACGATCTGGATCGCCGCCATCGGGACGAACATGTCGGCTTACTTCATCCTGGCCGCCAACTCGTGGATGCAGCACCCAGTCGGCTACCGGGTCAACCCGGTCACGCACCGGACCGAGCTGACCAGCATCGTCGCGCTGCTGACCAACTCCACAGTGCTCGCCGCCTGGCCCCATGTGATCCTCGCGTCGTTCGTGATCGCCGGCATGGTAGTGATCGCCGTCAGCGCCTGGCATCTGGCTCGCAACTCCCAGACCGACGTATTCCGCCGGGCAATGCGGATTGGCCTGGCGGTCACCCTGGCCGCCGGGATCGCGACCGCGGTGACCGGAGACATCCAGGCCCGGCTGATGGACTCGCAGCAGCCGATGAAGATGGCGGCCGCCGAGGCGCTCTACAACACCTCGGCTCCCGCGTCCTTCTCACTGTTCACCATCGGCTCGCTGAGCGGAGGCAAGGAGCTGTGGAGCGTCAGGGTGCCCTACCTCCTCTCGCTGATCGCCACCCTCAACCCGCACGGCACCGTGCAGGGCATCGACAACGTCGAGCACGCCTATGACAAGAAATACGGGCCCGGCAGCTACAAGCCGGTCATCCCGGTGACCTACTGGTCGTTCCGCCTCATGATCGGTTTCGGGATGCTCGCCACGCTGCTCGCACTGATCGGGCTGTGGCTGACCAGGCGCCGCAGGATTCCCCGGGCCCGCTGGTTCTACCGAGCCGCGATCTGGGGCGTCGCACTGCCCTACCTGGCTACCACGTCGGGCTGGATCTTCACCGAGATGGGCCGGCAGCCTTGGACGGTGTTCGGCCTGATGACCACGGCACAGAGTGTTTCGCCGGGCGTCACCGCGTCCTCGGTGATCATCTCAATGACCGTCTTCACCCTGCTCTACGGCGCGCTTGCGGCCATCGCCTGGTGGCTGACAATCCGGCACGTCAAGGTGGGGGCCCCAGCCGAGGCAGAGCCCGGCGCCGCGGAACCGCTCCCGGTCTTCTCCTACTGACCCGACGCTAGAGAGCTGTCATGAACCTCGCGACCTTCTGGTTCATCCTCATCGCGATCCTGTTTACGGGTTACTTCGTCCTGGAGGGGTTCGACTTCGGGGTCGGGATACTGCTGTCGCTGCTGAGCCGGGATGAGACCGACCGCCGGGTGATGATCAACACGATCGGCCCGGTCTGGGACGGGAACGAGGTATGGCTGATAACCGCCGGCGGCGCGATGTTCGCCGCCTTCCCGCTCTGGTACGCCTCGCTGTTCAGCGGCTTCTACCTCGCCCTGCTGATCATCCTGGTGGCGCTGATAGTCCGCGGCGTCTGCTTCGAGTTCCGCAGCAAGGTGGACAGTGTCCGCTGGCGGGCCAACTGGGACCGGGCGATCTTCGCCGGGTCCGTGCTGCCTGCTGTGCTGTGGGGGGTGGCCTTCGCCAACATTGTGCGCGGCGTGCCGCTTAACGCCGCGCACGTCTACACCGGCAACCTGCTGACCCTGCTCAACTGGTACGGCCTGCTCGGCGGGCTGGTGACGCTCAGCCTGTTCACGCTGCACGGCGCGATCTTTCTCAGCCTCAGGATCACCGGCGTGCTCAGGGATCGGGCGCGGCGCACGGCCCTGGGCGTCGCTCTGGCAGCCGTCCCGCTGGCCGCCGCTTTCCTCGCCGCGACCCAGGTCAGCCATGGCCGGCCGGCCACCGACGTCACCGCAGGGCTCGCCGCTGTCGCGCTTCTCGGCGGCGTGGCTGCCGCATTCCGCGGCCGGGAGGGCTGGGCGTTCGCGGGCACGGCCGCTACACTCGCGCTCGCCGTCGCCACCCTCTTCGGTGACCTGTGGCCGAACGTGCTGCCATCGAGCACCTCAGCGGCGTTCAGCCTGACCGTCAGCAACGCCTCCTCGGCGCACTACACGCTGGTGGTAATGAGCTGGGTCGCAGTGATCTTCACACCCATCGTGCTCGGCTACCAGGGCTGGACATACTGGGTCTTTCGCAAGCGGCTGACCAGCTCCGACATCCCGGCCGCTAAGACTCCGGCCTCGTCCAGCACTGGTCTGGGGGGAACCCAGCGCCCCGCCGGCGGCCAGTCATGAAACCGCTGGACCCGCGGCTGCTCCGCTACGCCGGAGCCGCCCGGGGCTACCTGGTCGTCACCGTCGTTCTTGGCCTCGCCGCCACCGCCCTGATCCTGGCGCAGGCCGGCCTGCTGGCGCACGCGCTGGCAAGCGCGGCCACCGGGACCACGGTCGGCCCGCTCGCCGGTACCCTCGGCGTGCTGCTGGCGGTGCTCGCGGCCAGGGCCGCCGCCAGCTATGGCGGCGAGGCCGCTGCGCTGCGGGCCGCAGCGAAGGTGAAGTCTCAGCTGCGGCGCCGTCTGGTCGGTCATGCGCTCAGGCTGGGCCCGTCCTGGCTGGGCGGTCAGCAGCCCGGCCAGATCACCACCCTGGCCACCAGGGGCCTGGACGGGCTGGATGCCTATTTCGCCCGGTACCTGCCGCAGCTCGTGCTTGCCTGCCTGGTGCCCGTCGCTGTGCTGATCCGGGTCGGGATGGCGGACTGGATCTCAGCGGTTGTCATCGGCGCCACCCTGCCGCTCATACCGGTCTTCGCCATCATGGTCGGCCTGCACACCAAGGCCACGACGCAGCGGCAGTGGCGACTGCTAGCCCGCCTCGGCGGGCATTTCCTCGACGTGGTCGAAGGCTTGCCCACGCTGAAGCTCTTCGGCCGCGCCAAGCCACAGGCCGAGATGATCAGGAAGATCACCAACGAGCACCGGGCCGCCACCATGGCCTCGCTGCGCGTCGCGTTCTTGTCCGGCTTCGTCCTTGAACTAGCCGCCGCGCTAGCCACCGCGCTGGTCGCGGTGGAGGTCGGGCTGCGTCTGCTGGCCGGCCACCTCAGCTACCAGACCGCGCTGCTGGTCCTGCTGCTCACGCCGGAGGCCTATCTGCCGCTGCGCGCGGTGGGCGCCCAGTTCCACGCCAGCACCGAGGGTGCCACCGCGGCCAGGCAGGTCTTCGAGATCCTCGAAACCCCCGAGCCCGACCAGGCCGGGACACCCGGCCGCGGCCTGCCCGAGGCGGCTTCAGCCGGCCGCTCTCCGCGCCAGCCTGACCTGACGAAGGACACTATCGGCCTGAGCGGTGTCACCCTCGCCTATCCGGGACGTGACCGGCCTGCTCTGTCGGGTGTGGACCTGACGATCGGGCCGGGAGACCGGATCACGCTCACCGGGCCGAGCGGAGCGGGCAAGAGCTCACTGCTCGCGCTGCTTCTTCGCTTTGCCGTGCCCGTCAGCGGACGCATCGATGTTGGCGGCATCGACCTGGAGTCCATACCCCGCGAGGAATGGCGCACCCAGATCAGCTGGGTTCCCCAGCATCCATATCTGTTCGCCGGATCTGTCGCCGGCAATATCGCGCTGGGCGACCCGACGGCGAGCCGCCAGGCCATCGGACGGGCCGCGCAGGCAGCCGGCGCGGCGGAGTTCATCGAGGCTCTGCCGCAGGGGTATGACACCGCGGTCGGGGAGCGCGGGCTCCGGCTGTCCGCCGGACAGCGGCAGCAAATCGCGCTTGCCCGGGCATTCCTGCGGGATGCGCCGCTGCTGCTCCTGGACGAGCCGACCGCGCATCTGGATGCGGCGACGGCGCGAAGGCTCGACGAGGCCATAAGCACCCTGATGGCGGACCGTACCGTGATCCAGGTGACGCACGGCCACGGCTGGGCCCACGACACTGGCCGGCTGCTCGTCCTCGACGATGGCACGCTGTCGCAGGGGGATGTTAGCGTCCCCGCGACTGCCACGCCTGCGCCACTGGCGGTGACCTCGTGACCGCCGGGACGCCCCGGGACATGAGGCGCACCGGTGCCATGACGGCGGCCGGCAGTCCGGCAGTCCGGCCCGAAGCAGGCCGGCCGGTGGCAGGCCGGCCGGTGGCAGGCCGGCCGGTGGCACGGCACAACCTGCTGCGGCTGCTGCGGCTGGCCAGGCCGCTGCGGGGCCGACTGCTGCTCGCGGTGGCGGCCGGCGCGGCCGGCTGCGGCTGCGGGGTGGCGCTGCTGGCAGTATCCGGCTTCCTGCTCGCCCGCGCCTCGCAGCATCCCAACATCGTGGCGATCTCCGTCGCCGTGGTCGCGGTCCGCGCGCTGAGCATCGGCCGCGGACTGCTGCGCTATCTCGAGCGCCTCTCCTCGCATGATGTGGCATTCCGCGTCCTCGCCGATGTGCGGGTGGCCATCTACCGGCGGCTGGAGCGGCTGGCCCCGGCCGGCCTGTCCGCATTCAGGTCCGGCGACATGCTCACCAGGCTGATCAGCGACGTAGACACCACCCAGGACCTTTTCATCCGCGGCATCGCGCCCCCGCTTACGGCAGTACTGGTCGGCGCGGGCGCCACTACCGCGGTCCTGCTGATCCTCGCCCCCGCGGCAGGCCTGCTCGGCGCCGGGCTGCTAGCCGCCGGGGTTTTGGTGCCCTGGATCACCGCGACATCGGCGCGGCGGGCCGCGCGCCGGGCTGCTCCCGCCCGCGGCGAGCTGGGTGCAGCCGTCACGGACCTGCTCAACGGAGCGGCTGAGCTGCACGCCTTCGGCGCGGTCGATGCAGGGCTGGCCAAGGCCGACGCCGCGGACTGCGAGCTCATTCAGCTCGCCCGCCGGTCGGCGACGGCATCGGGCCTGGGCACCGGCCTGGGCACCGCGTTCTGTGGCCTGACCCTGTGGGGGGTTCTGCTGCTGGGGGTAGCGGCCACCGGGTCAGGGACGCTCGGCCGGGTGCCGCTGGCGGTGATCACGCTCACCGCACTTGCCGCCTTCGAGGCGGTCACCGCTCTGCCCGCGGCGGCGCTCCAACTCGGGCAGGCGCGCGCCGCAGCCGACCGGATCGCGGTCGTGCTCGATGCACCAGATCCGGTCCGCTACCCAGACTCGCCCTTCCCGCCGCCAGCAAGGCCCGTCGAGCTGCGGGTGCGGGCGGCCACCGTCCGGTACTCGCCGGACGGGCCGGCCGCGCTGGACGACGTCGATCTCGACCTGCGACCGGGACGCCGGGTGGCGCTCGTCGGTGCTACCGGCGCGGGCAAGTCCACGCTAGCCGCCGTCCTGTTCCGGTTCATCGATCTGACCTCAGGTAGCGCCGTGCTCAACGGCCGCGACCTGGCCGGATACGATCCCGACGACGTCCGCACCGTCATCGGTGGCTGCGCGCAGGATCCGCACATCTTCGATACGACTATCCGCGACAACCTCCGCCTCGCGCGGCCAGCGGCGAGCGATGCCGAACTCTCGGTCGCAGCGGGCGAGGCCAGGCTGCTCGACTGGATCGAGTCGCTCCCCCGCGGCTGGGACACGCCGACCGGCGCCAACGGCGCCACGCTTTCCGGTGGCCAGCGCCAGCGACTCGCCCTCGCCCGCGCGCTGCTTGCCGACCCGGCCCTGCTTATCCTCGACGAGCCCACAGCCCACGTTGATCCGGAGAGCCGGCGCGCCCTCACCGCTGACCTGCTGGCGGCGACCGCAGGCCGCGCCACCCTGCTCATCACGCACGATCTCGACGGCCTCGAGGAGGTCGACGAGATCGTGGTCCTCGACCACGGAAGGGTGGCCGAGCGCGGAGCGTACCAGCAGCTGATCGGGTCCGGCGGCGCCTTCCAGCGGCTCTGGCAGCAGGGGCACCCAGGCAGCTGACTGGGTGCGGGAGCTACTGCGAGCCGATCGCCGCCGCGACCACCGATGCGGCATGATCGGGAACGTAAGTCTGTGACTCCCGGGGTGCCCGCACGTAGCCCTTGGATTTCGGCCGGGGCGGCAACGGCCGCTGCTGCACATCGTGGTCCGGAAGGTTCGGGCCTCCTCAGGAACTGGCCGGAGCGAGCTGGCCGGGCGAGCAGTTGGTTGGTTGGTCAGGCGGC
>PMSU01000187.1 GCA_003168255.1 Actinomycetota bacterium | reverse complement strand
CCCGGCGCCACCCCGCCCGGCGCCACCCCGCCCGGCGAGCGCTCCCCCGAGGTACTGCTCGCGGTCGACGAGTTCAGCGCCGTGTCGCGGCGGCTGCCGGTCTGGCAGTTGTACGAGCGGGCGCGCTCGCTCGGCCTGGCTGTCCAGGTGTCCGCCCAGTCCTGGCAGGGCCTGGCCGACGACGAGGACGAGCGGTACAGGATCGCCGCGTCCGCCGACGGCGGCATCTGGCTGCTGCGCACGCCGTACCCCGATCCGGTGGTCGCCCTTGCCGGGAACCGGTCGATGATCGACACCACCAGGCGCTTGCTTGGCACTCCGCTGTGGAGCGACGAGGGCTCTTCGCGGGTCCGGCACACCCCCGTGCTCGATGCTGACATCGTCCGCGCTCTCGATGTCGGCCAGGCCGCGTACGTCTACCGCGGCGGAGTGACCTTCGTGCAGGTGAAGCGCCTGGTGGCAGCGCCGGCCGCGCTGTCGCCGCCGGCGAGCCCACCCGGCTGGCAGCCGGTCACCGCGGCGGCCAGCCTGCCCGGCGCAGCGCCCGCGGCCAGCACCGGGCAGCAGCCGGTGCCGCCCGATGCCGGACCCTTGCTCGACGAGGCGTTCGGCAAGGAGTCCCGGTGACCCCCGATCCGTTCACCGCGCTCGGCCTGCCCATCCGGCCGGACCTGACCGACGACGACGTCCGGGCTGCCTGGCGCAGGATCGCCGCCGCCACGCACCCGGACCGCGCCGACGGCGGGGACCCGGCCAGGTTCGCCGTTGCCGCCGCGGCCTATACCGACCTGCGCACCCGCTACGGCCGTGGCGAGGCCTACGCCGACCTGGCCGACTCGCACGGGCGCCGCGCCCCCGCATCGGCCCGGACCGCCCAGCCGACGACCGCATCCAGCCCGGCCCCTCGGGAAAGCCCGCAGGGTCCCCCGGACCAGAGCCAACGCGACCCCCGCGGCGGACGCTACGGCTTCGCGACCTTGCTCGCGTTCCGGGCCTGGCGCGGCCGGCCGGCCGCGCTCGGTCTCCGGCTGGCCATCGCCGCGGCTATCAGCGGCGCGGCCTTCGCCGTGCTGGGCGGGCAGCCCGCCGCAGCGGGACTGACGACAGGGGCGGTCACCTGGTTCCTGCTGACCGCGGGGCACGACCTCGCCCCGCCAGGCAGCTAAGGGCACGTTGTGGAATAAACCGTCGTTTCCTGATCCCGGACGATCGTGCGGTGCCTCGCGGACCCGGCTGGCCGGATCACTCCCGTCACACCGGCACCATCGACCCCGTGAGCCACGTTCCCCGGGGCGCCCCTGAAGATCGATGTGGCGTTACCTNNCCACCGGTGGGGGGCTCTGCCACATCGATCATGGAAAGGACGCGGAAGGAGGCGCCTGCGGGCCGCCTTGCCCGGTGCGGGCGCCGGTTGTTCGGGGACTCCAGGCGGCGGCGTGCCAGAACCGCCGCGCACGGTCACGCGCCGGCTTACATCCTCGCGCTCACCAGCGCGCGGCCCCCCGCGGCTGGGCGGGCGCTCCTGAGCTCTCGCCGGGCGCCCCGGCCCGACCTGACGACCACGAAACAGTTCTCGGGTACCAGGCACAGTTGGTGGCGCTCGCCGGAAGGCTGCCCTACCTGGATGTGCGGAACCCGAGCGCTATGCGGATCGCCCGCGCAGGGCCTGTGCTTTGATCGAGGAACGTTGCGGGCGGATCGACGGCGAAGGGGCGCTCGGAAATGGATCGGCATGTCCCGGGTCAGGGCCTGCTCAGGCAGGGTGAAGGGCATCTGTATACGGCGCGGGGCAGCGTGCTGGCGTTCAAGGCGCTCGCCGCCCAGACGGGCGGGGATTTCTCGCTGATGGAGCGCACCCTCCCGGCGCCGGGTACCGCAGGCACGGGCCGGCGGCCGCCGCCGCATAGGCACACGAACTGCTCCGAGGCGTTTTTCGTGCTGGACGGCACGATCGCCTTCGAGCTGGACGGCGATGCCATCACCGGCAGCAGCGGGGATTTCCTGCTGGTGCCGCGCGGTGCCGCGCACACATTCGGCAATCCGGGCCCGGATGCGGCACGGTTGCTTGTGCTGCACGCCCCCGCCATGGACGGTTACTTCGCCGAGCTGCACGAATTGTGGTCGCGGGACACCCCGCCGAGCACCGACGAGGAACGCGCGCTGATGGCGCGCTTTGGCATGCAGCCCTGCTGACCAGCGGAAACCTGGCTCTGGTGGGAGTACCCCCAGCGACGATTCGGGTGCGTGCCCCATTGGCTCGGCAGCACGGTTCGCCCACGTGGGCGAGATGATCACCATCTACCTCGCCGACGGCACGCCCTACCGGGCACGGCTGACCGCCATCTATTCCGGCCGCTCGGCTTCGCCGACGTCCTGATCCCGGCCGCTGCGGCGGCCGGTCACATCGGGCCGGTGACGTTCGGGGAGATCCTGGTCCGCGGCAGCGGGACGGCCGGCCTGTCCGCCGAGCTCGGCAGGCTGTCCGGCCGGTTCCCCGGCCTGAGCGTGGCCAGCCGCAGCGTGCTGAACGCGCAGGCCCAGCAGCAGGGCAGCCAGGACTCCTACATCAACAACCTCGTGCTCGCGGCGATCGCGCTGCTTGCCGCGGTGTCACTGGTCAACACGCTCATCGTGGCCACCGTCGAGCGCCGCGAGTCGCTCCTGCTGCTCCGCCGGGTTGGCGCGACGTCGCGTCAGCTGGCATCCATGACCGCATGGCAGTCGGCCGTGCTGAGCCCGATCGGCGTGGGACTCGGCGCCGCGGCGGGTGCGGCGACCCTGGCCTGCGCGTCCAGGGCGCTGACCGGAAGCTGGATGCCCTACATCCCCGTCTCCCCCGCGCTGGCGATCCTCGGCACCATACTGGCGCTGACAATGACCGCCACGCTCGGGCCCGCCGCCATGATTCTGCGCACGAGCGGCGAGCGGGGGTAAGCCGACGGCCGCTGAGCGCTGAGCGCTGGGCAGCACTGATATAGCATTGCCTTTCGGCCAGGCAACTCGGTAAAGATTGTGTCATCGAATTGCCTGACCGCATTTTACCTTGGCGGCACGCCGCCGATCTCTTGACAAGATTCTTATCGAGGTCCTAGGCTGTCCTGAATCGTAGCATTAGGAACTAAGCATATACAATCCATAATAAGGGGCGGTGGATGCGCAGAATCTGTAATCTCATACTGTATCCCGGGCTAGCGTCAGTTCTTCTTGCAGTCGGCACTCCGGCTGCCGCCATGGCCCAGTCCGCCGCTATGCCGACGGCACCTGATACCTGCTCCGGGTCGGTATTCAGCAATACAAAGCTGCAGAACGTGGCGTCCGACAATTACCTGGCCGAGTCCACGAGCGACAATAGTGCAGTGCTTTATACCCACAGCAACCAGGCGTGGGACGGCTACCGGGATTCGGCTGGCCATGTCATCATCTACCGGTGCGGCACGAATGACGTACTCACCGACGGAGTGAACTCCCACTGCCGCAAGGGTTACGGGGACTGCGTCTACGTCGAGGCCTACAACGACAGCCAGGACCAGTGGTGGAGCCGGATAGCAAAGGGCAACATCTGGGATCTACAGACGCTTGACACAAAGGGCAAGAGCCACGTCATTGACGATCCGCTGTCAAGCCGGTCCGAAGGAACTCACGTGGTCATGGAACCGTACAATTCGGCGCGCACGAACGAACAGTTCCGAGTGACTTCCTAGCGCGGCCAGGCGGGCCCGGGACTTAGCCACGGTGACTCCCGGCACTATGCTCACCGCCGTGGCTCATCATCCCGCAACCGGCCCGGCGGACACGGCAGCCGGGGCCCTGGACTCCTCCGGAGCCCCGGCTGTCTCCATGTCCCAGGACCCGATCACCCCGGATGAATTCTTCCGCGCCGACATCAGGGTCGGCGTGATCCGGCGCGCCGAGGAGTTCCCGCAGGCCCGTAACCCGGCGTACAAGCTGTGGATCGACTTCGGCGAGCTTGGCATCCGGACATCGAGTGCGCAGCTCACCGCCTTCTACCAGCCCGAGCAGCTGACCGGCAGGCTCGTGCTCGCCGTGGTCAACTTCCCGCCGCGCCGTATTGCCGGCTTCTCTTCGGAGGTACTGGTCCTCGGCGTCCCGGTCGGGACTCAGCAAAACGTGGCGCTGATCCAGCCAGACCGCCCGGTACCGCCGGGCACCCGCGTCTTCTGACCCGGCCAGTGCCGCCGGGCACCCACCCGGCCAGTGCCGCCGGGCACCCACCCGGGCCAGCCACACCATCCCTGCCCCAGCATCCCTTTCCGCCTCCATCTGTCATCCTCGGTTGACACGTCCGCAGGCGTCAACGTACATTGACGGCATGAATGAAGGAGTGCAGCTGGCGGAGGCGGCGAGCGGCCGCGACCCGGTCGTGGGGCTGCGGGCCATCCGTGCCCTGCGCGAGCTGACCGAGCGGCTGGAAACGCTGCAGGTCGACAACGCGCGCGGACAGGGCTGGTCCTGGCAGGAGATCGCGGCGCAACTCGGCGTCAGCAGGCAGGCGGCCCACAAGAAGCACGCCCGCCGGACGCAGCGAAGCTGAGAGGAGAGCGACCCAGCATGTTCGAACGATTCAGCCCAGACGCTCGGCGGGCGGTCACACTCGCCGGGCAGGAGGCACGCGGGCTGCGGCACGGGTACATCGGATGCGAGCACCTGCTGCTTGGCCTGTCGACGGGAGAGGGCACCCCGGCGGCGGGCGCGCTTGCCGCCGTCGGGCTGCAAACCGCCGCGCTGCGCGAACGCATAATTGCCTTCGTCGCCGGCCCGCTCGATGCCGACGCCCTTGCCTGTCTCGGCATAGACCTTGACGCTGTGCGCCGCGTCACCGAAGACAGCTTCGGGCCTGGCGCGCTTGACCAGGGCGAGATCTGGCGGCACCGCCACGACAAGGGCAGACGCACCCCGTTCACCCCGCGGGCAAAGAAGTCGATGGAGCTCGCGGTCCAGACCGCGGCCAAGTCCGGGCAGAACCAGATCACGACCGGCCACCTGCTGCTCGGGGTCATCGACCAGCGGGACAACGGGGCACTGCGCGTGCTGAAGGCGGCTGGAGTGGAACCCGGCGCGCTCCGCGAGGAGCTTGCCAGGCGGATGTTCGCCGCCGCCTGATGAGCGCCGCTCAGCCAGGCTCCGCGCCGGTGGCGACCGGCCGCGCCGGATCAGCTACCCAGCTGGACCAGGACCCGAGATAGAGCGCGGCCGGGATGCCCGCTACTGCCAGCGCGAGCACCTGCTGGGCGGCGGTCACGCCGGAGCCGCAGTACGCGGCGACCAGCGGGCCCCCCGCCGCCGCTCCCAGCGAGGCAAAGCGTTCCCGCAGCTCAGCGGGGCCGCGGAAGCTACCGTCGGGGTTCACGTTGCCGGTGGCCGGTGCGCTCACCGCCCCTGGAATGTGCCCGCCGACCGGGTCGATGGGCTCGGTCTCGCCCCGGTACCGCTCGGCTGCCCTTGCGTCCAGAAGCACTCCCGAACGGGCAGTTGCCGACGCACCGGACGCATCAAGTAGCGGCATGTGGCCAGGACGGGCGGTGAAGTCTCCGGTCCGGGCAGCGGGATCGGTCACGGTCAACGGCTGGCCCGCCGCCTGCCAGGCGCGGAACCCGCCGTCGAGCACCCGCACGCAGCCGTGGCCGAAGTAACACAACAGCCACCAGGCGCGGGCCGCCGCCATCGCGTCCGCGTCGTCATAGACCACCACGGGGCGGTCGTCACTGACCCCGGCGCGGCGCATCGTCGCCTGGAAGTCACCGGCCGGCGGCAGCGGGTGCCGCCCGCCCTGCCCCGGCGCACCCGACAGGTCCCTGTCAAGATCCGCGAAGACGGCGGCCGGCAGGTGACCCGCGCGGTAGCTGTCGATCCCCGGCGGTCCGCCGAGCCGCCAGCGCACGTCGAGCAGCACCGGGGGCACCGGGCCGGAGAGTTCAAGTGCCAGCGAGGCAACGCCGATCAGCGGGCTCACATTGCCCCGTGGATGAGCAGCGGCACCAGCTGCTCGGCGGTCGTCAGCGAGCCGTGCATGCCGACCAGCACCGACTCTCGCGGCTCGGCCTGCATCGCCACGATGGCGGTGCCACCCGCCGCTGCCGCGACGACATCGCCGATCCGTTCCGTCACGGCGGGGTCGACCGGGCCGAACCAGCCGTCAGAGATGGCTTCCTCCCGTGATACCACCCAGGCACGCTCGCCCAGCACGTCCCGCCACGCGGCGAGCACGTCGGCCGCCGCGCCGGGCTCCGCGTAGACATGCCGCGCACGAGGCTCGCCGCCGAGCAGGGCCACGCCCTTGCGAAGCTCCGCGATCGCGTCCACGTCGACCCGGTTGGCCGGCGAGATGTCCACCATGCCGTGATCGGCGGTGACGTAAAGCAGCGTGTCGTTCGGCAGCACCGAGGCAAGCTGCTCGGCCAGCTTGTCCACGTGGCCCAGCTCGTAGTACCAGGCATCGGATCCGCAGCCAAACACATGCCCGGTGGCGTCCAGGTCTCGGACATACACGGTCACCAGCGCGCGTTCGGTTTCCCGCAGCGCGGCCCCAGCCTGAGCTACCAGGGCGCCCATGCTGTCGGCCGGCCGGTAGGCAGCGCCGCGCATCGCCGCCCGGGTGAGCCCCGTCTTCTCGAAGGCCCCGGCTGCCACCCGGAAGGCGCCGATCCCGGCGGCCGCGGCACGTTCGTAGACCGTCGATCCCGGCTGCCAGGCCATCGGGTCCACCCGGTGGTCCCAGCGCAACCCGTTGAGCAGCCTGCCCGTGCCGGGAACGGCGACCTGGTAGCCGAGCATGCCGTGCGAGCCGGGCGGCCTTCCGGTGCCCAGGGAGGCCAGGCTGGTCACCGTCGTGGACGGGAATCCGGCGGTAAGCGGCCTGCCGCTCGTCGCCAGCTCCGCCAGGAACGGCGCGGCTGCCGGATGGCTCCTGAGCAGCTCCCAGCCGAGGCCGTCCACGATCAGCAGGCAGACACGCGCGGACTCGGGCAGGCCGAGCGGATTGCGCTCGCGGGGAACCCGCAGGGAGCACAGCAGGGACGACGCCAGGTCGGCGAGCGTTCCTTCTCCGTAGGATGGCAGCGTCGGCGGGGTCCTCGGCTCATCCGTCATGCGGGGACAGCCCTTCGGTTTCTACTCATTTCGTCCTGTGCATCGCATTGTCCGCTCATCGTGCCACCCCCCGGGCGGCCCGGCAACGCGGCCCGGGCGAGCGTCATGGCCTCGTGGCGGCCGCGGCCAGCACGCTGGCGAACGACAGCACCTGGCGCACGCCGTCCTCTCCGTCGGCCGCCTCGCTGACTCTAAGAGCAAGGTCATCGGCCGTGATGGTGCCGGTGTACCCGTGGTCCGCCTCGCAGTTCTCGTCCCCGCAGTGCGCGGGCTCGAGCTCGACATGTGACAGCACGTTCCAGCCGATGGTGAGCAGCACCTCGGTGGGCATCGTCACCCCGGCCACATACGAGGCGGGATCGGACACCACCCTGGTCAGCGCCACCGACGAGATCCTGGAGAACTTGACCGCCTCGGTGGTCGTCTCGGCCTGCGGCCGACCGTCAGGCTCCTGCGGCGGATGCTCATCAGTGTGCGAATAGACCAGGCGGGTGTCGGTGAGCACAAGCACCGAGATATGCCTGCGCACCTCCATCCCGGGGTCGAACATCGCGTCGTGGCTAACGAAGTAGGAAACGATCGGTTCGGTGCCAAGGGCCGAGGCGACCGCGTCGGAGACGAGGCCGGGGTAGTAACCGCTGCGTTCGATCGCCGTCCGCAGGCCGTCGGCCGTGGCTGGGATATCCCTCATTCGTCCATCCTGCACCGCCGGGAGTAATGGTTCACCCAGTGCGGCAATCGCGGCGCGGCGGATCGTCGCCTCGGTCGGCTGACTGCCGCAGCTCGTCGCGCAGCCGCCGCGCGTATTGCGCCGCCTCGTCATCGCCCTCGTAGCGGCCGCGCGGCCAGAAGAAGCCGCGCAGCCCGTCGCCCTTGGTCCGGGGCACCACGTGCACGTGCAGGTGCGGGACGCTCTGGCTGACCGTGTTGTTCATCGCGACGAAGCTGCCCTGCGCCCCGTACGCACCGGGCATCGCCGCGCTGATCTGCTGGACCCGGCGCATCAGCGGGCCCAGCAGGTCCGCAGGAAGATCGGCCAGCGTCTCGTGGTGTGCCCGCGGCAGCACCAGCACATGTCCCTTGAACAGCGGCCTGACGTCGAGGAAGGCAGCCACCTCGGCATCATCGTGAACGAAGTGGGCGTCAGCGTCACCGGCGAGTATGGCGCAGAAGAGGCAGTCGGTCACCCCGGCAAAGATAGCGTTCCTGAGCGATCTCGTATGCGCGGCATTCTCGCGGCGCTGAGACAATGCGGAGGTGGACGATGGCGAGCAGGCAGACGGCGAGGACTGGCTGCTGCTCGTCTACCGGGTGCCGCCGGAGCCGACCAGGCTGCGCGCGGCGGTTTGGCGCCGGATCAAGAGCCTGGGCGCGATCTACCTGCAGAGCTCGGCAGCGGCACTGCCCGCGAGCAGCGGCGCGGAGCGCGCTCTGCGCAAGCTACGGCGGGAGATCATCGAGATGTCAGGGACGGCGGCGCTGCTCTCCTGCCGCGTGCTGGCCGGCGAGCCGGAGGTGCGCGCCGCGTTCCAGGCGGCCAGGGATGACGAGTATGAAGAGATCGTGGACCGCTGCGAGGATTTCCTGGCCCAGGTGCGGAAGGAGTATGTGGCCGACCACTTCACCTACGCCGAGCTTGAGGAGAACGAGGTCGACCTCGTGAAGCTGCGGAACTGGCTTGCCCGGGTCCGCGCGCGCGATGTCTTCGGCTCCGCTGGCCGTGGGCAGGTAGAGCAGGCGCTGGCAAACTGCGAGAAGGTTCTCGAGGAGTACGCCGCCCGGGTGTACGCGGAAGAGGCAGAGGGCCACTGAGCGGCAGAGGCGGTCGGCACCAGCCGGTTATCTGCGCCGGATGGCTAGCCAGAGACTGACCGGCAGCAGCACCACCAGCAGCGCGGGCAGCAGCCACCAGGCGGGGACGCTCGTCCGGCTGACCGCGTAGGTCACCGCCAGACCGCCTACCACTCCCGCCGCGATGCGCCAGTCGTCACCGATCACGAAGTCGTACGCGAACGCGAGGAATGCCCGCAGCCGCCTGCCCATGTCAGCCGGCCTGCGGGGCGGGGGGGCCGGCCTGCGGGGCGGGGGTGCCTGCCTGCGGGGCGGGGGGGCCGGCCTGCGGGGCGGGGGCCACACTGCCTTGGGCAGCGGCGCGGCCGGACCTGCCGCGGCGCATCAGGGCGGCCAGCCCGAGTGCGAACAGCGCGATGCCCGGCAGCAGCACAAGCAGGGCCGCATCCGATCCCGGCCAGTGCGCGCCCGCGCCTTCGGCCCCCCAGAACGTGCCGAACCCCGTCAGCATGATCCCGACGACGAATTTAAGCGTGTTCTCTGGAACCCGGGACAGCGGCGCGCGTACCGC
Organism: Actinomycetota bacterium; assembly: GCA_003168255.1. Taxonomy (GTDB): domain Bacteria; phylum Actinomycetota; class Actinomycetes; order Streptosporangiales; family Streptosporangiaceae; genus PALSA-505. Next base: position 49,688 of record PMSU01000187.1, on the reverse strand, counting down.
GACTCCCGCGGCGGCCACGACGGCCACCGCGCAGCCCGCCGCCACGGCCGCCAGCGGAATGTCGCGGGCGTTGCTGCCGAAGGTAAGCGCGATGAACACCACCTCGAGCCCCTCAAGCAGGACGCCCTTGAACGCGAGGGTGAATCCGTACCAGTCCGGCACCGAGCCGAACCGCCGGCCCGGCACGGACGCCGCGGCGGCGAGTTGCGTGCGGTAGATCTCATCTTCGTCGTGCACCGCCTTGTATCCGCTGGCCCGCAGGATCGCCTTCCGCAGCCACTGCAGCCCAAAGATCAGCAGCAAGGCGCCGACGACGAGCCGCAGTCCGGTCAGCGGCAGCGCGGAGATTGCGGGGCCGAGCGCCGCGACAAGGAGGGCGAGCACGCCGAGCGCCGCGATCATCCCGGTCATTGCGGACCGCCAGTCCCTGGCAGTCCCGGCGGCCAGGACGATGGTGGTCGCCTCGACGGCCTCCACCGCACAGGCGAGGAAGACCGCTATGAACAGGCCCCAAGCCCCCATGCGCCCTCCTCACCGACCAGCCCATACGCCGCGAAGTCTATCTTTCGTTAGAGATCATTCCTAACAGCCGTTACGTCTGCTCACCGCCACGTCACGTGGCGAACGTGGTCGATCCGCTGTTTGGGGGTCGCCGGTGAACCCCAATCCCCACATCGAACGCCTTGCCGGGCGGGGAGTATAGGTAACTGGAGGGTTGGCGCAGGCATTAGCATCTGACGAGTGACCACGAGACTGCTGACCAGCGAAGCATCCGGTAACGCGCGGCCTGACGCCATCATCGTCGGGATCATCGAGGGCGCGGAAGGTCCCGAGCTCGCGCCGGGCGCCGAACTGATCGACGAAGCCCTCGGCGGCATCCTGATCTCCGCGCTCACCACCCTCGACGCGACAGGCAAGGCCGGGGAGACAACCAAGATCGCGACGGGACCGCTGCTCAGCGCGGCGCCTGACCCGTCAGGGACGGCTGCACGGCCGCAGACGGAGGGGGCGTCCCTGACGGTTGCCCCGCTCATCGTCGCCGTCGGGCTCGGCAGGCCTGCTGCCGGTCACGCCGCTAGCGAGCCGGGTCCCGGTTTCGACCTGGAGTTGCTGCGCCGGGCCGCAGGAGCTGCCGTACGCGCGATTGTCGGGATGCCGGCGAAGCCCGTTCGGAATGGACTCGATTCTGGGGCCGCGGTGTATCGGATTGCCCTTGCGCTGCCGGCCCGTAACGAGGCCGAGGCCGAAGCGGTCGCGCTCGGCGGGCTGCTTGGCGGCTACGCGTTCTCGCGGTACCGCACGACCGTGGCGGCGCCGCCTTCGGCTGAGCTGACGCTGGTCGGCGACGGCGTGCCCACGGCAGCGACCGCGCACCGGGCGCAGGCGCTCGCCGACGCGGTGGCGCTGGTGCGTGACCTGGTCAACACGGGGCCTTCGGATCTGGTGCCAGCCACCCTGGCCGACGAGGCGGAGCGGGTGGCGGCCGCCCGCGGGCTCGACGTCGAGGTGCTCGACGAGAAGGCGCTGGCTGAGGGCGGCTATGGCGGCATCCTCGCCGTCGGGCAGGGCTCGATGCACCCGCCGCGCCTGGTACGGCTGTCCTACCGGCACCCCGATGCCACCAAGACCGTGGTGTTCGCGGGCAAGGGCATCACCTTCGACTCCGGCGGGCTGTCGCTCAAGCCTCCCAAGTCGATGGAGCACATGAAGTCGGACATGGCCGGGGCAGCCGCCGTGCTCGGCGCGATGCAGGCGATCTCGGAGCTGAAGCCGGCCGTCAACGTGATCGCGTACCTGCCCACCGCGGAGAACATGCCAGGCGGCCGTGCGCAGCGGCCAGCCGACGTCATCACCATCTATGGCGGGAAGACGGTCGAGGTACTGAACACCGACGCCGAGGGAAGGCTGGTACTTGCCGACGCCCTGGCCAGGTCAGGAGCCGACTCACCAGACCTGCTGGTGGACATCGCCACGCTCACCGGGGCGCAGTCGGTCGCCCTCGGCAGGCGCATCGCCGGCGTGATGGCCAACGATGACGCGGTCCGGGACGGGATCGTCGAGTCAGCGCGCCGGGCCGGCGAGGCATTCTGGCCGATGCCGCTGCCCGACGAACTGCGCACGGGGCTCGACTCCGATGTGGCCGACCTGGCCAACATTTCCCAGGATCGCAGCGGCGGGATGCTCGTCGGCGGCCTGTTCCTGCGCGAGTTCGTGCCCGCGGGGGTCCGCTGGGCGCACCTGGACATCGCCGGGCCCGCCTTCAATGAAGATCCTGCGCATGGGTATACCCCGAAGGGCGGGACGGGCGCGGCCGCGCGGACCCTGGCCCAGGTCGCCCAGGATGTCGCGGACGGGCTGCTGTAGGCCGAGCGACAGATAACGACAAGGAGCGTTCTGTGACCGAAGCGAGCGGGCCCTACGACATCGTGGTGCTCGGCGGCGGAAGCGGCGGGTATGCCTGCGCGCTGCGAGCGGCCGAGCTGGGCAAGCGCGTGCTGCTCATCGAGAGGGACAAAGTCGGCGGCACCTGCCTGCACCGGGGCTGCATCCCGACCAAGGCGCTCCTGCACGCGGCCGAGATAGCCGACATGTCCAGGGAGAGCGGGTCCTTCGGCATCAGGACGACATTCGACGGCGTGGACGTCCCCGGAGTGAACGCGTACAAGGACAAGGTCGTGGACCGGCTCTGGAAGGGCCTGCAGTCCACGATCGCCAGCCGGAAGGTGGACGTCGTGTACGGCGACGGCCGCCTCGTCTCGCCGACGACGGTCGCGGTCGGGGATACCGTCTACGAGGGCGAGCACGTCGTGCTGGCGACCGGATCGCAGCCGCGCAGCCTGCCCGGGCTGGAGATCGACGGCAGCCGGGTGATCACCAGTGACCACGCGCTCACCCTGGACCGGGTGCCGCGCTCGGTGATCATCCTCGGCGGCGGGGTCATCGGGGTGGAGTTCGCCAGCGTGTGGCGGTCCTTCGGCGCTGACGTGACGATCGTGGAGATGCTGCCGCACCTGCTGCCGCCAGAGGAGGAGTCCAGCTCGCGGCACCTTGAGCGAGCCTTCAAGAAGCGCGGGATCGCCCTCGATCTCGGCGCGAAATTCGAGAGTGTCAAGGACACCGGCACCGGGGTGACCGTGTCCTTGGAAGGTGGTAAGACGCTCGAAGCCGAGCTGCTCCTTGTCGCCGTCGGGCGCGGGCCGGTTTCTGCCGGGCTCGGCTACGAGCAAGCCGGCGTGACCATGGAGCGCGGGTTCGTCCTGGTGGACGAGTACTGCCGCACCAGCGTGCCGACGATCTCAGCGGTCGGTGACCTCACGCCTGGCCTGCAGCTCGCGCACGTCGGGTTCGCCGAGGGCATCCTGGTCGCCGAGCGGATCAGCGGCGTGCCGGTCACGCCGATCGACTACGACGGGGTGCCCCGCATCACCTACAGCGACCCCGAGGTCGCCTCGGTGGGCATCACCTCGGCGATCGCGGCCGAGCGCGGAATCGCGACCACAGAGTTCACCTATCCCCTCGGCGGGAACGGCAAGAGCGTGATCCTGCAGACCCAGGGCGCCGCGAAGGTCATCGCCACTGCTCCCGACGAAAGCGGTCAGCCTGGACCGGTGCTCGGCATCCACCTGGTAGGAGCCCGGGTGGGCGAGCTGATCGCCGAGGGCCAGCTGATCTACAACTGGGAGGCGGTGCCGGCCGACGTGGCGCAGCTGATCCACCCCCACCCCACGCAGTCGGAAATCATCGGCGAGGCGCATCTTGCGCTTGCGGGCAAACCACTGCACGTCCATGCGTGAGTGCCGCGAACACATGACACAGTAGGCGCCGACAACAGAGGAGTCGGGAAGCACATGCCGGTCTCGGTATCCATGCCCCAGCTTGGCGAGAGCGTCAGCGAGGGCACAGTCACACGCTGGCTCAAGAAGGAGGGCGAGCGGGTGGAGCGGGACGAGCCGCTGCTCGAGATCTCCACGGACAAGGTTGACACGGAGATTCCTTCTCCTGCGGCCGGCATACTGCGCAGCATCACGGTGGCCGAGGACGAGACCGTCGCTGTCGGCGCCGAGCTCGCGACCATCGACGACAGCGAGGGGGCCGAGCCGGGCATTGCGGCGCAGGCCGCGCCGTCCGCGGACGGCGCTGGCCCGGTGACCGGGCAGGACGGCTCGGCGGAGGCCGCGGCCGCTGCTCCGGCTCCTGCGGCCCAGGCTTCGGCACCCCCGGCCCCGGCCCCGGCCCCGGCCCAACCAGCGTCGTTCCGGGCTGGCGCTCCCCCGTATCAGTCCGGCGTCCCGCCGTACCAGGCCAGCACCACCCAGTCTCGGGTCGGCGCTGGCCCGTCTCAGGCCGGTGCAGTCCCACCGCGGGCAGCGCCGCCCGCGGTGTCCTCTGGGGCAGCTCCGTACCAGACGGCGCCGTTCGGGGGGATCACGGCGGGCGCGTCGCAGCAGGCCACCCCGACGCCACAGGCTGGTTCTCCGCCCACCCCCCCGCCATCGGTTGAGCATGCCGGTCAGCAGCAGGCTGGCCCCGGCGGCGAGCCGGATGCTGGCCCTGAGTCGCTAGCTCTCCCCTCCGGTCCCGATGGGCCGTACGTCACCCCGCTCGTCCGCAAGCTCGCCTCAGAACACAGCGTCGATCTGGCGGAGATATCCGGCACCGGCGTCGGCGGCCGGATCCGCAAGCAGGACGTGCTTGATGCTGCCCGTGCCCGCCGGGGGGCTGCGGACGCCGCCCCGGCGCGCCAGTTTCCCGGGACTGCTGCCCCGCCCGGACAGGGGTTCGCCCCCGGAACTGCTGGGCAGGTCGCCCCGGGTGCGTACGCCCCGTCGGATACTGGAGCGCTGGCAGCAGCCGCTCAGGCCCGGCCGCATGTGGTTCCATCGAGCCTGCGCGGAACCACCGAGCGCATATCCCGGCTTCGCCAGGTCATCGCCCAGCGGATGGTCGAATCCCTGCAGACTTCAGCCCAGCTCACCACCGTGGTCGAGGCGGACGTCACCGCGATCGCCCGGCTTCGGGAGCGCGCCAAGGCCGAATTCGAGGCACGCGAGAGCGTCCGGCTGACCTTCCTGCCCTTCTTCGCGCTGGCAGCGCTGGAGGCACTCAAGGTCCACCCCAAGCTCAATGCAGAGCTCGACGCGCAGGCCGGTCAGGTCACTTATCACGATGCCGAGCACCTTGGCGTCGCGGTTGACACCGACCGAGGGCTGCTCGTCCCGGTGATCCGCAATGCGGGCGACCTCAACATCGGCGGCCTAGCTCGCAAGATCGCAGATCTTGCGCACCGGACCCGTAGCGGCCAGGTGAGCCCGGACGAGCTGACCGGCGGGACGTTCACGCTGACCAACACCGGCAGCAGGGGCGCGCTGTTCGACACGCCGATCATCAACCAGCCGCAGGTAGCCATCCTGGGCACCGGCACGGTCGTCAAGCGGCCGGTTGTCGTCGAGGATCCGACTCTCGGTGAGGTGATCGCCGTGCGCTCGATCGTCTACCTGGCGCTAACCTACGATCACCGGCTGATTGACGGAGCGGACGCCGCCAGGTTCCTCACCACCGTGCGGAACCGTCTGGAAGAGGGGTCGTTCGAAGCCGAGCTTGGCCTCTAACGCTCGCTTCAAGCTCTGCATCGGGAGGCGATCCTCACGAGAATCGCGGTCACTGGCTCATCGGGCCTGATCGGCACCGCACTTCTGGCCGGCCTGCGGGCAGACGGGCATGAGGCGGTCCGGCTCGTCCGCCGCCAGGCGCGACCTGGGCCGGGCACAGGGGCCGCAGCGCGAGACGATGCCGTGTCTGCCTGGGACCCTGATTCGGCGGACGGCGGGCTCGACCCGAAGGCCTTCAAGGGCGTCACGGCCGTGGTCCACCTGGCTGGCGCCGGGATCGCGGATCGGCGCTGGACGGCCGCGCGCAAGGCGGAGATCAGGGACAGCCGGGTCCGGGGTACCAGGGCACTGGCATCAGGGCTTGCCTTGCTTGATGAACCGCCGGCCACTCTGCTGTGCGGGTCGGCCATCGGCTGGTACGGGGACACCGGCGGACGCGAGGCGGACGAGTCCTGGCCGGCTGGCTCGGGGTTCCTGGCGGATCTCGTCAGGGACTGGGAAGCGGCGGCCGAGCCGGCCCGGGCCGCGGGCATCAGGACCGCGCACCTGCGGTCTGGCCTGGTGCTCGCACCACACGGCGGGACACTCGGCAAGCTTGCGCCGATCTTCAAGCTCGGTCTCGGCATGCGGCTCGGGCCTGGCACCCAGTACATGAGCTGGATCTCGCTCGCCGACGAAGTGGGGGCGATCCGCTTCCTGCTCGACCGGCCGGACATCGCCGGCCCGGTGAACTTCACGGCGCCCCATCCGGTCACGAACTCCGACCTCACCACAGCCCTGGTCGGCGCGCTAGGCCGGCCGACGGTGCTGCGCCTGCCGATACCCGGACTGCGCCTGCCGGCGTCGGCGCTGTGCGTCCCGACGCCGGCGCTGCGCCTGGCGCTAGGCGAGATGGCGGGCGAGTTGCTTGTCAGTGCCCGGGTGCTGCCGCGACGCCTTCTCGACGCCGACTACACGTTCCAGCACGCCGACATTTCCCCCGCCCTGGCGTACGCCCTCACCTGACCGGGCCCACGTCAATGAGCGGGAAGGATGTTGGTCGCTCAGACGACCACGATCCTTCCTCATCATCTGCGCCCGCAGCGCGGGCGAAGAACGCGCGGGACGCGCAGGGCGCGCGGGATGCGCGGGGCGCGCGGGATGCGCGGGGCGCGCGGGATGCGCGGGGCGCGCGGGATGCGCGGGGCGCGCGGGATGCGCGGGGCGGGCGGGACGCGCGGGGCGGGCGGGACGCGCGACAGACAGACCCCGGGGCATGGATGCGGCAGGACCCGCCACCGGCGGTCGGCTACGTCACATCTACGTTCCTGCCGACGGCAGACCCGACCAAGTAAGGAGAACACGTCATGGCAGTTACCAAGCTGGAGGTCATCTCGGTCCCGGTCAGCGATCAGGACCGCGCGAAGCGCTTCTACGCCGACAAGCTCGGCTTCACCGTGCAGATGGACAGTACGTTCGGCGAGGGCATGCGCTGGGTCATGCTGCAGCCACCGGGCGGCGGCACCAGCATCACACTCGTCACCTGGTTCGACACGATGCCCGCCGGCTCGCTCAAGGGCTCGGTAATTGGCTGTGACGACCTGGAGAAGACTCTCGACGAGCTGACCGCACGCGACGTCACATTCAACGAGGAGAAGATCGAGGAAGCGCCCTGGGGCAGATGGAAGACCCTCGATGACCCGGACGGCAACAGCTGGGTCCTACAGCAGAGCAACCGGGATTTCCGGCCGTAGCTAGGCCGCCGGTGCTAGGCCGCCGGTGCTGGGTTCCCGGCCGCCGGTGCTGGGTCCCCGGCCGCCGATGCCGACTCGCCGACCGCGGGTGCCCGGTCGTCGATCCTCGGGTCAGCGGCCGCCGGCCCGCCGGAGGCGGGGCGGGGGCCCAGGAGCGCAACACGCCATAGCGGGGGCACCGGGCCACGGTCACCTTGCAGGGCCATCGCCGTCGCTACGGACAGCCGCAGCAGCCGCCGCGCCCCAAAGATCATCAGCGCGGCCATCGGCAATTCGGCGAAGACCGCCGACAGCAGGCTGAAGTAGAAACCGCGGGTCCCCCAGTCAAGCGTCAGGTCAAACCAGGCGTCGCAGCACAGCAGCGTGGCGGTGACGATCAGGCAGACCAGCAGCAGTTGCTTGCCGCGCCAGGCCGTCCAGGCGACCGAGGCGAACGCCAGGAGCTCCACAACGTCAAACCCGACCCAGGCTCCGCGCCAGCCTCCGGCCCGGTACCTGCTGGGTAGCGTGACGACAAGCACGCCGATCCAGACGCATAGGAATATGCAGCAGCCCACAGTCACGGCCAGGGCTATGTTGCGGCGCCTCCTGGCCTTGGGATTGTCGAACGGACGCGGCGCTTCGAGAGCGGCAAGGGTACGCGCGAGGCGGGCCCGCTGCTCCCGGCTCATCAGCCGCAGCTCGGCTTCGTCGAGCATCCTGGCCGTCTCCCTCACCCCCCCGATCACTGCGCCGACACCGTGCTGCCCCGCTCCCGCACCAGACGTAACACCGCAACCGAATATCGTTCTTCCCCGTCTGGCTATCGCAAACGTAGTAATTCCCGGCATGCGCATCCGGAAATCGCTGCGCCACCCGCCGATATGCTGGCTGACGTGACCGGCGAGCTTGTTTTCACCCATGCCGGGTTCGGCCCGGCGGCGGTGCCCTATCTCCAGGGCTGGGAGCTCCAGCGGCGACTGCACGAGCGGCGTGTGGCCGACGAGATCCCCGATAGCTGTCTGCTCCTCGAGCACGAGCCCGTCTATACGGCCGGCAAGCGGACCGACCCGGCTGACCGCCCGGTAGGTGATCCGGGCGCCCCGGTGATCGACGTAGATCGCGGTGGCAAGATCACCTGGCATGGCCCTGGCCAGCTCGTCGGGTACCCCATCATCAAGCTGGCCGAGCCGATGGACGTGATCGCCTACGTGCGGTCCATCGAGCAGGCCCTGATCAGTATCTGCGCCGAGTTCGGCGTCCGCGCCCAGCAGGTGGAAGGCCGCAGCGGCGCATGGGTAGCCGGTGGCGAGCTGGCTCCCGGCAGCCCTGGCCTGGGCGGATCGCCAGCAGCAGGCGGTCCCGCGATCCCCGATCGCAAGGTCGCGGCCATCGGGGCCCGGGTCTCGCGTGGCGTCACGATGCACGGCTTCGCCCTCAACTGCGACTGCGACCTAACCTGGTTTGACAAGATCGTTCCCTGCGGCATCAGGGATGCCGGGGTCACCTCGCTGTCCGCCGAGCTGGGACGGCCTGTCACCGTAGCCGATGTCCTCCCGGTAGCGCAGCGCGCGCTCGCCGACGCCCTCGGCGCCTCCCCCCACGCGACCGCGCTGGTAGGCTGACGCCCCCCTTGCGACACGGGCGTGTCCGCCCCGCATCCGGGCGGGTCCAAGGCGCCGAGTGCGGGGCGGACACCGTCCGCGTCGCGGAGGGACATACCCTGGAGCCGTGGTACTTGCACCTGAAGGACGGCGGATGTTGCGGCTGGAGGCCCGCAACAGCCAGACGCCGATCGAGCGGAAGCCGGCCTGGATCAAAACGCGGCTGCGCACCGGCCCGCAGTACACCGCGCTGAAAGACCTGGTCCGCCGCGAGCGGCTGCACACGGTCTGCGAGGAGGCTGGCTGCCCCAACATCTTCGAGTGCTGGGAAGACCGCGAGGCGACCTTCCTCATCGGCGGCGACCAGTGCACGAGGCGCTGCGACTTCTGCCAGATCGATACCGGCAAGCCAGCCCCCCTCGATACCGGCGAGCCGCGCCGGGTGGCCGAGTCGGTGGCGACGATGGGCCTCGCCTACGCCACCGTGACCGGAGTGGCCAGGGACGACCTGGATGACGGCGGAGCCTGGCTGTACGCGCAGACCTGCCTCGAGATCCACGAGGTCGTGCCCGGCTGCGGAGTCGAGCTGCTGATCCCGGATTTCAACGCCGATTCCGAACGGCTGGCGCGGGTGTTCGACGCGAGGCCAGAGGTTCTCGGGCACAACATCGAGACCGTACCGAGGATCTTCAGGCGGGTCAGGCCGGGCTTCCGCTACGACCGGTCTCTTGACGTGCTCAGGCTGGCCAGGCAGGCCGGGCTCATCACGAAGTCCAACCTCATCCTCGGCCTCGGCGAGGAGCCGGAGGAGATCGTCGCGGCCATGGCCGACCTGCGCGAAGCCGGCTGCGAGCTGCTGACGATCACTCAGTACCTGCGGCCTTCCCCGCGTCATCACCCGGTGCAGCGCTGGGTGCACCCCGACGAGTTCATCGAGCTGCGCGGCACCGCCCTGGCGATGGGGTTCGCCGGCGTGATGTCCGGGCCGCTGGTGCGCTCGTCATACCGGGCCGGCCGCCTCTATCGCGAGGCGATGACGTCCCGCCAGTCCGATCAGCTTGGCCCGGTCGCTTCCCGCTGAGGCGCCGGCCCGCTAAGCCCGCAAGGAACGACCTGCCGGGACTCCCCCGCGTGCAGCGCTAGCCCGGCGGGCGACCCTCCGGACCCCTCCGCATATAAGCTGCAGTCCATGGCCAAGAAGTCCCCTGACACAGCGGCTGCCAAGAACGGCACGCCCGACACAGCTCCGCCCGGGCGGATCCGGCAGCTCCGGATGGCCGCCGGCATGGTGCACCAGGCCAACCGGAGGGCACTGCCGCTGGTGGCGCTCGCGGGCTTGGGGACGCTGGCGATCCTCGTCGTAGTCGGCTTGCTGACCGGGCAGATCTTCCTGATCGTGCTGGGCGTGCTGCTCGGGCTGCTGGTATCGCTGATCCTTTTCGGCCGGTTCGCGCAATCCGCTCAGTACTCGGCGATCGAGGGACAGCCGGGTGCTGCGGCGGCCGTGCTCCAGACGATGCGCGGCAACTGGACCGTCACGCCGGCCATCGCGGCCAACCGGAACATGGACGTGGTGCACCGCGCGGTGGGCAGGGCCGGCGTGGTCCTGGTCGGCGAGGGCTCCGCGACCAGGCTGCCGAGCCTGCTTGCCGCGGAGAAGAAGCGGGTGGCCAGGGTCGCCTATGACATTCCGATCTACGACATTCAGGTGGGAGACGGCGACGGCCAGGTTCCGATCCGCCGCCTCCAGCGTCACATCATGAAGCTGCCGCGCAACCTGAAGGCCAGTGCGGTGTCCGACCTGAACTACCGGCTCAAGGCGCTGCCCCAGACGCTACAGGCGCCCAAGGGGCCGATGCCAAGGGGTGGCCGGCAGCCAAGGATGCCGCGACCCAAGACCCGCTAACGACATCCGCCGGTCAGCGGCCGTCAGATCCTGACGACGACCGTGTGGGCGGCACGGTCATGCAGGCCGCGCAGGTCGCCATCGGTCACCAGCGGCGGCACCAAGAGCAGCAGCAACAGGGTCCTGACCAGGGACCAGACAAGTCCGACCGGCCTGCCATCCAGGCGAACCACCCGGATCCCGACCAGCCGCTTGCCCACGGTGAAGCCGGTCAGCGCGGTGAGCAGGTAGATCTCCGCCGCGAACACCGCAATGGTCCAGTACTGCGAGTGCAGGGCGGAGACCGCGATAAGCGTGCACAGCAGCCAGTCGATGCACAGCGCGGCCAGCCGCCTGCCCATCCTAGCCACCGATCTGGCGCCATGCTCGGGCAGCCCGAGTTCCTCGCCCGGATAGCGCGAGCTACTCCGCGCGGTCAGCACGCCGGTCAGCCAGTCGCCGGTCTGCCTCTGCTGCGCCACGTCTCCACGGTATCGGGTGCCGCGGACAGGCCGGCACCCGATACCGTGGCACTGCGGCAGCGTCCTGCGCTGACAGGGGCCGCGTAACACGAGCGAAACAGCCGGGACACGGCCCGGAAACTGTCTAGCCCTACCGTAAATCGGGCATTCCGCCGCAGTCCTACGTTGCGTGCAGCGTTCCAGGGAGGGTCAATGTTCGGCAGCGCCGACGAGGTTCTGAAGTTCATCGCAGACGAAAAGGTGCAGTTCGTTGACGTCAGGTTCTGCGACCTGCCCGGGACATTTCAGCACTTCACCGTGCCGGTAGAGGCCTTCGACGAAAAGGTCTTCAGCGACGGCCTGATGTTCGACGGCTCCTCGATCCGCGGATTCCAGCAGATCCACGAGTCGGACATGCTGCTGCTGCCTGACACGTCCACCGCGATACTCGACCCCTTCCGCACGCACAAGACGCTGAACATGACCTTCTTCGTGCATGACCCGCTTACTGGCGAGCCCTACTCCAGGGATCCCCGCAACGTCGCTCGCAAGGCGCAGGAATTCCTGCGCGGCACCGGGCTCGCCGACACCGTGTACTTCGGCCCGGAAGCGGAGTTCTACATCTTCGACTCCGCCAGGTTCGCGACCAGCCCGAACGCCGGCTACTACTACATCGACTCGGTGGAGGGCGCCTGGAACACCGGTCGCGAGGAAGAGGGCGGCAACCTCGCGTACAAGCCGCCGTACAAGGGCGGGTACTTCCCGGTCCCGCCGACCGACCACTACGCGGACCTGCGGGCGGAGATGACGCGCACGCTCATCGACTCCGGCATCCTGGTCGAGATGCAGCATCACGAGGTCGGCACGGCCGGCCAGTCGGAAATCAACATGCGGTTCAGCCCGCTGCTGCAGATGGCCGACAAGCTGATGCTCTACAAGTACATCATCAAGAGCGTGGCCATCGCCAACGGCAAGACCGTGACCTTCATGCCCAAGCCGCTCTTCGGCGACAACGGCTCTGGCATGCACTGCCATCAGAGCCTGTGGAAGGACGGCGGGCCGCTGTTCTACGACGAGGTGGGGTATGCCGGCCTCTCCGATGTGGGACGCCACTACATCGGCGGGCTGCTCAAGCACGCGCCGTCGCTGCTGGCGTTCACCAACCCCACGGTGAACTCCTACCACCGTCTCGTGCCCGGCTTCGAGGCGCCAGTCAACCTGGTGTACTCGCAGCGCAACAGGTCAGCCTGCGTTCGCATCCCGATCACCGGCTCCAACCCCAAGGCCAAGCGGATCGAGTTCCGGGTACCTGACCCGTCCTGCAACCCCTACCTGGCCTTCTCGGCCATGCTGATGGCCGGCATCGACGGGGTCAAGAACAAGATCGAGCCGCCCGAGCCCGTGGACAAGGACCTGTACGAGCTGCCCCCGGACGAGGCAAGGGCGATCCCGACGGTTCCCGGGTCACTGGAGAAGGTGCTCGACACTCTCGAGGCGGACCACGGCTACCTGCTGGACGGCGGGGTGTTCACCCCTGACCTGATCGAGACCTGGCTCGACTACAAGCGCAGCAACGAGCTTGACCCGATCAGGCTCCGCCCGCACCCGCACGAGTTCGAGCTCTATTACGACGTATAGTCACCGCCCGCTCAGAGCATCAGACTCAGGTACGCCCGATCGTCGAAGCTCTCATTGCCCGGCCTGGTGCCCTTGGTGCCACGAAGTTCACCAATGCACAACGGGTCCGCGCTAACGAGCCGGGCAAGCAGTTGCTCGCTGGCACTGAGCGTAGGGAGAATGTGCGGGTATCCATCGCTGGCGATCACGAGCCCGGACACATCGGGCGGAACCACGTGGACGGTGATGAGTTCCGCGGGAACAGTGCAGCCGTCGACCGCAGGGTATGCCAGTTCGCCGGCTGCCAGGTTATTCCGGAAGCTGGCCTGGCTGATGAGCAAGCCCAAGATCGCGCTGCGCCCTGGGTCATCGCGGGCTAGAGCGGACTGATCGGCCCCGGCAGCAAGCTCCACGCGGATGACCGCTGCTCGTATGTCGGCGGCGTAACGATCGATGAGCTTCCTCGGGTTCACTCCTCCTTCCGTCAGGTGGACGTGCCAGAAGCCAACGTCACCGACCTGCCAGATCTCCCGGCGTGCACGCGAGTACACGGTGAGAACAGCCGACGGGCGGTCATGAAGTGCCATATCGGGCGGGAGCCGCGCGGCCAGCGTCTGCGTCAGGCACCGCAATGCGGTGAGATGGTCGGCTTTCGGTTCGAGGGATCGCACAGCGTCAGCGCAGGCCAGCATGGCAAATCGGCCCCCGGACATGCCGTCGTAACGATGCCCGGTGTTGTCGGTGCCGCCGTCGATGACCGCCGCAAACTCGCTGGTGACGACGATGCCGTCCTCGCAACGCTCCGGGCGGCCGGTCTTTGCTGCCAGGAACTGCTCCGCGATTTCCATGCCTCAGGCTCTCATCTGCTGGCTGCCTTCAGCGCGACTTGGTGCAGCACCGTGCCCGTGGCGATGTGCTGCTTCATGGACACGTCCGCCTCGAGCAGTACGGCCACATCCGCGGGCAGGTGGAATGAACCGCCGTTGTCGGCAAGCCAGCGCGCGGCGGCCGCGGTACCGAACGTATGCGACCCGGCGACGATCACCACGCGCCTGTCCGGGTGCAATGGATGGGCCGCGCGCACCACGTACCCGAAATCGTGGAGTACTACGTCATCGGCGGCCGGCCCGTCGTACGACGTCTTGTCCCAGGTGATGACGTTGCCGGCCACCGTGAACGGCAGCCGGGGCGCCAGCCGGTCCAGTAGCTCCTTCGCCACCGCATTGGTCTTGGGCCCGCCGATCACCAGCAGGTTGTTGTCCAGCTCATGGCTCGCGACCTCATCCGAGAGCAGAACGCGTTGCAGATCGGCGTCACGGTAGGCGCGGCGCAGGAGAGGGCTGAGAATCGCAAGGGCGCGCACCTGCCCGATTCCCGTGACCGGTCGCTGATACACACCCGTGTGCACCACCGCAGAAGAAGATACGACGATCAGCAGATCGCGAGCGGACTCAAACCGCCAAGTCCGGCGGGCAGGCAGGCGTCGGACCAGAAACCACCTGGCCACCCCCACCGAGGCAGCGCAGGCAGCGCCAATCGCGGCGCTAAGTACGTCGGAACTCACCGAGCTAGTAATCGTACCTAACACGCTGGCCGTATCCACGGCCCCTATCCTAGAGGAAGCTTCCCGACCAGTCCCTGAAATGAATAGCTCAGTCGGTCCGGCCTCGGTCATTACCTGCCAGCCGGGTTATTGAGATGACGAACGGCAGACCAACAGATGCAAGGCCTGGCTCCTGCGGTCAGCGGTATAATCAGCGCGGTCCTGTCCCCGAGCGGCGAGGCAAGCCAGGCATGCTTTGGCAGCAAACGGCTGGGGACCGTCTACCGCACCTACCTGATCTCGCAATTTCTCGATGCACCCAAGGACATGGCGGCATCGGATGACATTGGTCCTGGAGCCCGCGTGGCCGGCATACTCGCGGAATACCACCTTGCCGACGCGGGAAGCGAGAGCTGGCTTCATCTCTACGAGCACATTGCAGGCGTCACCGCAGCTGCACTGACGATTGCAAAACGCATGCGCCTGAATGCTGGCGATCTTGAGAAAGTAAGAGCGGCCACGCTGCTACACGACGCAACGAAGCGCCAGGACATAGAGCGCCATGGCCTGCTGGCGAGTAGCCTGGAAAACACCAATCATAGCCTTGCGGTCTCTATGGTGGATGCAGGATTCTCAGCGGATACGATTATAGCGACCATGAACACCGGACGCGCTGATCGCCAGTTCTCTACGGCAAGCGAGCGAACTCAGAGCATTCGCGAGAAAGGTGTTATAGCGACCATAACCGGGTTGGCTGATGCGCGCTCCCTGGGCGCATCTTTCCTCTCCCTGGACGACGCATTGCAGCGCTACCTTGCCAGGAAGAAAGATCCAGAGTCGCAAGATTTCTTTACTAAGCACTGGCTTCCTTACTACCAGGAGGCCGAGAACTACCTTCGGCTGAAGGTTCCTGATCTCGACCTGCTGCTGGACAGCGCGGACATTTACCGGGAGACAGTATTTCCTGAGGTGTTCGGCCAGTCGCCGTCGAAGGCCATACGTGCGCGGTACGCATACGCACTCGACCGCGGCTCCTGATCGTCCTGAGGCTCTACAGTGGGCCGCATGAGACTCACGGTGCTGGGCGGCTGCGGCGCCTGGCCCGCGGCCGGCCAGGCGTGCAGCGGCTACCTGGTCGAGCACGACGGCTTCGCGCTGCTGACGGACCCCGGGTACGCGACGCTGCCGCATCTGCTGCAGGTGACGGGCGCCGAGCGCGTCGACGCCGTCCTGGTCAGCCATGGTCACCCGGATCATTGCGCGGACCTGAACCCACTGCTGCGGGCCCGCGTCCTGCGCAAGGACCCGCCGCGTGCGCTGCCCGTGTACACGCTGCCCTCAGCGCTCGACCCGGTCCTGTCCCTGGATGAACCCGGGATGCTGGAGGATGCCGTCGATCTCCGCGAGTTCGAGGCGGGTGATCAGCTAACCGTCGGCCCGTTCCAGGTCAGCACATGGCCGCTACCGCATTTCGTGCCGAACGCGGGCCTGCGGCTAACCGCCGGAGGGCAGAGCCTCGCCTACACCGGTGACTCGGGACCGAGCGAGGACCTGGTGGCGCTGGCCCGCGACGCGGACCTGTTCCTGGCCGAGGCGACCTTTGCCGATGAGGTCCCGCCGCGCTTCGCCGGGAACCTGTCGAGCGCGGCGCAGGCCGGACGGAACGCTGGGCGGGCGGGCGCCGCGCGCCTGATGCTTACTCATCTGTGGCCAGGGTCCGGCCCCGCCGCGGCCGCGGCGGCCGCCCGACGCGGCTATGCCGGCGAGATCGCCGTCGCCAGGGGAGGAATTATCATCGACCTCGACCCGCGGCCGACTGCCGGCCGCTCGGATGAGCAGCCGGGGCCGCGCCCATGACGATGCGAGCAGAAGGCAGGCAGGCTTGACCGACCGGGAAGGCGGGCTCCGCGCGGGCGGCTCCCACACGGGCGACGAGAAGGCCATCACGCGGATCGATGCGTTCTGTGACGCGGTGCCCCGACGCAGGGCACGGGCCGAAGAGTACGGGCCGCTCGTGCTCTTTGTCACCGAGGGCCCGGGATGGCAGTACTACGCGAGGCCAAGGCAGGGGTCCCGGGACCGGATCACTGTCGCCCGCGTGCGGGAGGTGCGGGCGCGCCAGCGAGAGCTCGACATCCCCCAGTCGTTCGAATGGATCGAGGAGACCGCGCCTGAGCTGGCCGAGGCCGCCGCGGGGGCGGGCCTTGACGTGGCCGCCCACCCGCTGATGATCTTGGACGCTCCGCTCACCCGGACCACGCCGCCGGCCGGCGTGACCGTCCGGGAGGTCCCGCCGGACGAACCGGATCTCGCTCGCGTCATCGCGGTTCCCGATGTGGCCTTTGGCCATCCGGGCACAAGCACCGGCCCGGCCGGCCCGGCCGAGCGGGACAAGCTCGCCGCGGAGCGGGACCCGGCGGGCATCGCCAAGATGCGCGAACTGCTGGCCACCGGACATTCGGTGCTGGCCGCCGCGTTCGGGGACGACGGGCCGCTGGCCGCCGGGAGCTGCCAGTCGGTGGACGGCGTTGCCGAGATCACTGGCGTGGGTACGCTGCCGAGCGCCCGCAGGCAGGGGCTGGGTGCGGCGGTGACCGCGGAGCTCGCGGCGCTGGCCATTGACGGCGGCACGCACACGGTATTCTTGTCCGCCTCGGACGACTCGGTGGCCCGGGTGTACGCCGGTCTCGGCTTCCGGCGGATCGGCATCGCCATGATCGCGGAACCAGGCTAGGTCAGCCGCGGCGGGCCCGGACCAGGGCGGCGGGCGGCAGGCCGGCCAGGCGGACGCTCTCCCTGGTCAGATGTGCCTGATCGGCATAACCCAGCTCGACCGCTATCCGGGACAGGTCGATGCGGCCGCCGGCCGCATCCACCCGGGAGAGGAAACGGCGGAACCGCAGGATCCGGTGCAGGGTCTTGGGCCCGTACCCGACAGCGTCCAGGCAGCGGCGGCGGAAGTGACGCTCGCTGACCCCGAGTTCTCTGGCCAGCTCGTCGGTGCGGTCACGTGATCCGGCGAGCACCCGTGCGGCATGGCTGACCAGCGTGTCTGGCGGACCCGCGGCCGCCAGCCGGGCAATCATGGCGCTGAGCCGGTCGACCGCTGCGCCCGGCGACAGGTCGCCCGGCAGCTGCTTCGCGAGCTCCGGCAGGACATCCAGCAGAGCTACCCGCTGATCACGCAGCTCGGTGAGCGGGATTCCCAGGGCGGGGCCGCCGGCCCCTGGCCGCAACCGCACGCCCACCAGGACGGTGCCGTCCGGCAGGACCGCAGGCGCTGGCCCGGTGTCGGGTCCCGCGATGAAGGCGCCCGCGCCACGCTGCCAGATGAGATCGGCGCAGGCGTCGGGCAGGACGAGCGTCGTCGAACCGGACGCGACGACCGACGTCCAGAGGCAGCTGACCGCCGGCCGCAGCGCGCTCGGCGGCGCCCACTCCCGGTAGCCCGTCCGCAACTCCACAGGTCCAGTCTGACACTAGCAATGGCCGTTTCGTTCAAGACGCCTGGCCAGGTCAATGATGGGATGGCGTCATGAGCATTCCTGACATCAATGCCGCAGAGCAGTTCATCGCCACCCACGGCCGGGTGCTTGACCGGCGGAGGTTCGAGCGCTTGTTCCGCGAAGGTGCGGCGCGGCCAGTGCGCGACGCCATCGCGGCCTACCAGAACCCGGACGGAGGATTCGGGCACGGCCTCGAGCCGGACGGCCGTACACCGGCGAGCCAGCCGCCGGCCGTCGAACTGGCGCTGCGCACCCTGCACGAGGCGGACGCGTGGTCCGATGAGCTGGCCATGGGCGCTTGCGACTGGCTGGCGGCTACCGGGCCGGCTGCGGGCGGCGCCGCCTTCGTGGATCCGAGCGTCGAGGGCTGGCCGCACGCTCCCTGGTGGGTGCCCGAGGTGGACCGGCCCGCCTCGCTCATCATCACCGGGCTCATCGCCGGAACGCTGCACGCTCGCGGCGTCCGGCATCCCTGGCTGGATGGAGCCACCGAGCTGATGTGGGCACGGATCGACGGGCTGTCCGCCGCCGGCCCCTATGACATGCGCGGCGTGCTGCGATTCCTCGATCATGTCCCCGACCGGTCCCGCGCCGAGCAGGCGTTCGGGAACGCCGGCCAGCTTCTTTTCAAGCTGGACCTGGTCGAGCTGGACCCGGGCGCACCCGGCGAGGTGCACGGGCCGCTCGATTACGCCCCGGCACCCGGCTGCCTGGCCAGGAAGCTGTTCGACGATGCCACGATCGATGCCCATCTGGACCAGCTAGCCCGCGCCCAGCGCGAGGACGGCGGCTGGATGTTCAACTGGCCGGCCTGGTCCCCGGCCGCCGAGCAGGAGTGGCGCGGCAGCGTAACCGTGGACGCGCTGCAGACCCTGCGCGCCTACGGCCAGTTGCCGGGAGCACGCTAGCTCTCCCCCTGCGCGCCGCGGAGGGCTAGCCTTAGCCACGCCGGGCGAACGTGAGGGAGGCTGATGACTGCGCCAGCGCAGTACAGCCCCGTGGACTGTCCGCGCGAGTGGCTGGCTACCCGCGATGGCCGGGTCGTCCGCGTCCGTACGATGGCCGTAGTGGCTGATCAGCCAGGCGAGACGGCAGGTGAGCTGGTGCCATGGGTTTCGCCGCGGGCGCATCCGGTGACGTTGCCGCTGTGTACGTGCGGCGCACCACGGCGGCACCGCGCGCAGTCGTGCGGCAGCAAGGAGTGCGTCGCGCGCCTCTGGCAACCCCGGTGAGCCTAGCGGACCACCCCCGCAGACGGCACGCCGCAGGCCGACTGGTGTCTGACGATGGGAGCCGCTGATGGATCTTGGCCTGCACGGCAGCCGGGTGCTGATCACCGGGGGAAGCAGGGGCATCGGCCTGGCGATCGCTGATGCGCTGGCCGCCGAGGGAGCAGCGGTCGGACTCGTCGCCCGAGATGGCGAGGGCCTGGCCGCCGCGGCCAGGCAGCTGGCCCGCCGGGACACCCCGGTGGCCACCGCCGTGGCGGACGTCACGGACACGCCCAGGCTGAACCAGGCAGTCGATGAGATCGCCGCCGCGCTAGGCGGACTTGACCACCTGGTGGCCAATGCGGGCGGCACGGCAGGCAGCGGCAACCTCACCAGCGCCGGGCCGGGCGAGTTCACCGCGACGTTCGCTCTCAACGCCGGCCATGCCGCGGAACTGATCCGCGCCGGGCTCAGCCACCTGCGCGCAGCCGGCGGCGGCGCGGTCGTGATCATCTCCTCGATCACCGGGATGCGCCCGGCCCCGCGTACCGCCTATGCCACCGCCAAGGCGGCCGAGATCCAGCTGGCGGCGACCGCCGCCCAGGAACTGGCACCTGAGGGCATCCGGGTCAACGCGGTCAGCCCGGGATCCATCCTGTTCCCCGGCGGCTCCTGGGAGAGCTTCCAGCGCGACAACCCGGAGGACTTCGCCGCCTTCCTGGGCGCCCAGTTCCCCTTCGGCCGCCTCGGCCGCCCGCAGGAGGTCGCCGACGCGGTCACCTTCCTGCTATCGCAGCGGGCATCATGGATCACCGGCGCCAACATCGTCGTCGATGGTGGTCAGCGCTACCCCAGCGCCCGGCGTTTCGACTGACCTGTCTGCGATCTTCGCGCGCAAAGATAGGGGTCGGCTCACCTAGGCTGCTTTCGTAGACGATCAAGGGGACGGCCCGGGACAGCTTCGGGGACCGCGGGAGCGGCAGGGCCCGGTGACCAGAGAGGCGGTATTTCTGTGAAGCCAGTACTGGATGGCACTGTCGTGCTCGTCACGGGGGCGTCGAGCGGGATCGGCGCGGCGGCGGCCACCGCGCTGGCTGCCCAGGGTGCGGCGGTGGCGCTGGCGGCGCGGCGGCGGGACCGGCTTGACGCGCTGGCCGATGGTATCCGCGGCCAGGGCGGGACCGCGCTGGTGCTGGAGTGCGACGTGACTGACCAGCAGCAGGCGGCCGGCGCGGTGGAGCGCACAGTCGCTGAGCTGGGCCGTCTGGACACACTCATCAACAACGCTGGCGTGATGCTGCTCGGCCCGGCTCTGGACGCGCCCTTGTCGGAGTGGCAGCGGATGGTCGATCTCAACGTGCTCGGCCTGCTCTACTGCGCGCACGCGGCGCTGCCCCATCTGCTCCACGCCGCCGGGGATGGCCCGCGCCAGGTCGCCGACATGGTGAATGTCAGCTCGGTGGCGGGGCGGGTGGCCCGCAACGGCAGCGGCGTCTACAACCTGACCAAGCACGGCGTCGGCGCGTTCAGCGAGTCCCTGCGCCAGGAGTTCGCGAAGCGCTACGTACGCGTCTCGCTGGTGGAGCCGGGCGCGACTGCGACGGAGCTGGCAGGTCACAACCGGCCCGAGGTGCTCGACAGCATAAGGAACCAGTTCGGGCAACGGATGGAAGCCGGAGACATCGCCGACGCGATCACCTATATCATCACCCGGCCGCGGCACGTCGCCGTCAACGAGATGCTGATCCGCCCCACCGAACAAGAGCGCTAACCCGGCACAGGGACGGCGCCTGCTTCTGGGCGGCCGCTTGCGGCGGCCGGTCGTCAGGCGGCCTGCTGAGGAACGCGTGCATTCCACTCTCGTTCGATCTGCTGCATGAGTGCTGGGTAGACAACCCGATGCCGGAACGGCTTGATGAACGCCATGTATCCCTTCCCGAACGGACCGCGTGGCTTGACGTAGACGGCCATCTGTCCTTGATAGCGGCCTGCGCCCTGATCGACCCAAGCCAGGTGCATCACGGCGTGCACGGTCCCGTTCGACAGTTCCGCGGCAAATTCGACGTCGGTCCGATAGAGGGACGCGAAAGGCAAGGAGCCGAAATCCAGATCCGACGCCGTGTTGCGCAGGTCGTCTGGCAGCCGGCCGGTCAGTGAGGTTTCGTTCGTATCCGGAATCGGCAGTGCTCCCGCGGCATCATCCCAGCCGAACCAGCTGCCAAGGCGCCAGCGGGCACGCCACAGGAGGCGAGTCGCGAGGGACTTCGCGTTGGCCGGATCACCGGAAGTCATTATCTCGAGCAGCCTCTGGAAGTCCTCGGCGCCACCGTACGCGGGAAGGGCCCAGACATCCTCCACAGTGAAATCCGGCGCGATTTCGTGGATACGCCAGGGGCGAGATCCGTGTACTGCGTTCGGAAGCCTCATGCTGATCCTCGATCCATACGATGTCGTATGGATGTTAGGCACGGTCGCTTGCATCCGTCAATACGGTGCCGTATATATATGCGGGTGGCCAACGTCCGGACTCCACGCGGCGCATGGGTCGGCGCGGCGCTGGAGGCCCTGGCGGCAGGAGGCCCTGATGCTGTGCGGGTCGAGGCGCTGGCCGTGTGCCTGCGGGTGTCCAAGGGTGGCTTCTACTGGCACTTCACCGATCGCCAGGCGCTGCTCGAGGAGATGCTCGACACCTGGGAGAAGGCCGTGACACGCGACATCGTCGCGCGCATCGACAGCCAGCCGGGCGACCCGCGAGCCACGTTGCAGCAGCTCTTCGAGCTGACCTCGTCGGCCGATGGACTTGCCGTGGAGTGGGCTGTCCGGGACTGGTCACGCCGCGACAGTGCGGTCGCCGAGCGACTGCACCGGGTCGACAACCGACGCCTGGGGCATGTGCGCTCACTGTTCGGGCAGTTCTGCGCGGACGAGAACGATGTCGAGGTCCGCAGCATGCTGGCCTACTCGTTGTTTATCGGCAGCGACTTCATCACGGCGCAGCACGGTGACAAGACCCGCCAGGTGCTGCAACTCGCGGTCGATCGACTGCTCAGCGGATCGTGGGACTGACATGGCCCGCCGCGCCGTGAGGTGCTGGTGAGGACCGAGCCGACCGCTGCGGAGGTCGGGCTGCTGCTGGCGGAGATCGACGCCTCGACCCGGCGGGTCGCCGCCAGCCTGGGCGCTATCGACGAGGACGGCCTGTTGGCCCCGAGCCTCCTGCCGGGCTGGGCCAGGGTGACGATCGCCGCCCACCTTACCTGGGTGGCAGACCGCTATGCGGCCATGACCGCCGACGCCCTCGCCGCGGTGGCGACCACCACCTACCCGGGGGGAGCCGCTGAGCGGGACGCCTCGCTGCGGGGGCTCGAAGACGCCACGGCCGGGCAGGCGCTGACCGGCTTCGAGGCAGCCAGCGCAGCGCTGGCCGGCGCCTGGCGACACCTCGACGACCACCAGTGGGCAACAACGATGCAAGAACAGCGCCTCGGGGCTATCCGCCTCTCCCGGCTCACCGCGCTCCGGCTCACCGAACTGGAGGTGCACCACGTGGACCTCGGCGTCGGTTACCAGATCACCGACTGGCCTTCGGTGTTCACCCGGATCTGCCTGCCGCTGCGCATCGCCTGGCTCGACGCCCACCACCGTCGCCGCCCTGACGCCGCCCGCCAGGTCGCCGGACGGTGGCTGCTCGCACCGACCGACGACGGGGTCCGATGGCTCGTCACCGCCCGAGCGGACTACGTGAACTGCCAGCCTGCACCGACGGCAGCGGACGCGGACGTCACCCTCGCCGGAACGTCCGCCGGTCTCCTCGCCTTCCTCCTCGGCAGGGAACCAGACCCACCGCTGTCCATCGGTGGCAACCGACGCCTGGCCGACGCCTTCAAGCACGCCTTCCCCGGCCCCTGACCTGCGCTCCGATCAGCCGGGTAGTACCACGATTCCGTCGTCGTCGCTGACCAGTTCGCGGCCCGGCGTGAACGTCGCGTCCCCGAACGACACGACGGCATCGCGCTCCCCGGCGCCAGTCTTGGTGCTCTTGCGGGGGTTGGTGCCCAGGGCCTTCACCCCGATCGCCAGGGTCGCCAGCGTCACCGCGTCGCGGACCGCTCCGTGCACGACGATGCCCGCCCAGCCGTTGCCCGCGCCGAGTCCGGCGATGAGGTCGCCGACGAGCGCCGTGTGCAGCGAACCGCCGCCGTCCACTACGAGCACCCCACCCTTGCCCGGCTCGCCGAGGACCGCCTTGAGCAGCGCGTTGTCCTGGTGGCAGCGCACTGTCGTGATCGGGCCGCGGAACTTCCGGTGGCCGCCGAACTGCCGCAGCTGTAGGTCGCACGACTCCAGCGCGTCACCGTGCTCGTCCACGAGGTCGGCCGTGGCGACGAAAGGGGTCCCCGTCGCGGTCGTGCCGCCGCTCACGGTGTCGGGCGTGCTGCTCATCGAGCCTCCTCGTCGTGGTGCTTGCCTCGCATAGGCTGGAGATGTCCGGAAGACCCCCATAGGTTAAGGGCGGGAAATACGTGGTTGGCCTGTTCATCGCTGGCTTCGCCGGTGCCATGCTCGTGCTCTGCACGGCAGATCGCGTCCTGAAGGCGCGGGTGCGAGCCCGTCGGCTGCGCACGATGAGTGACCGGCTGGCCACTGCCACCGCCACCGCCGACGTGCAACAGGAGCGACGCCAGGTTGCGGCGCAAGCCAGCGTGGCACTGACCTCCATCCTGCCTGCGATTGAGCGCCCGCCCCTCACCGTGCCCGCGGCAGGTCAGC
Organism: Actinomycetota bacterium; assembly: GCA_003168255.1. Lineage (GTDB taxonomy): Bacteria > Actinomycetota > Actinomycetes > Streptosporangiales > Streptosporangiaceae > PALSA-505. The sequence continues at coordinate 25,770 of PMSU01000187.1, read as the reverse complement.
CGTAAAAAACCCGTTCCATTACCGAACGGGCCCGGCGGGCGATCCGCCGGTGATCGTCAAGCAGTGCGCGCGATTCCCCCGGGCCGTAGCCGAGCAGCGCGCCGACCGCGGACAGCTCGGCAGGGCCGGTCGGCATGACATCGGACGCCCGGCCGCGGACCAGCATCATGCTGTCCCTGATCCTGGCGGCCAGCTGCCAGGCCGAGGCGAGGACATCGCGGTCCGGCGCGGCCAGCAGGCCTGCCGTCACCGCGGCGTCAAGGGCGCCGAGGGTGCGCGTCGTCCGCAGCGACGGCGTCGCGTACGCGTGCCGCAGCTGGAACAGCTGGGCCACCCACTCTACGTCGGCCAGTCCGCCTGGCCCGAGCTTGAGGTGCAGTGCCGGATCGGTGCCCCGCGGGATCCGCTCGGCTTCCATCCGAGCCTTCAGCCGCCTGATCTCCATGATCGAGGCCGCGTCGATCCCGCCACTGGGGTAGCGGAACTCGTCCGCGAGCGCGGTGAACTCCACGCCAAGCGCGGCGTCGCCAGCGATCGGCTCGGCGCGTAGCAGGGCCTGCGCCTCCCAGGGCACGGACCAGCGCCGGTAATACGCCCGGTAGGAGGCGAGCGTGCGCACCAGCGGCCCCTGGCGGCCTTCGGGCCGGAGGCTGGGGTCGATGAGCAGCGGCGGATCGGGCGCGGGCAGCGAGAGCAGCCTGCGCAGTTCCTCGGCGACCGCGTGGGCCGCCCGCGAGGCCGCCTCGCCCGCGCCGCGCTCCCCCGGCTCGGTTAGCCCGGTGTCTGCGGCGGGCAGCGGATCGTGGACGAAGATCACATCGGCGTCGCTGGCGTAGCCGGTCTCATGCCCGCCGAACCTGCCCATCGCCACGACGCACATCCGCGTTGGCAGCTCGCGGCGGCTCTCTGCCTCGATCTTCTTGATGGCAGCCTCGAGGGCAGCCTCAACCGTGACCGCGGCCAGGCTGGTAAGCGCTTCCCTGGTCTGCGTCGTCGCGGCCAGTCCGAGCAGGTCGGCGGCCGCGATACGGAGCAGCTCCCTGCGCCGGATCGCGCGAACCGCGGCCACCGCGGCCTCGGCCGTTTCGTGCCGTCGCACGACCGCGGTTGCCTCCGCCCGCAGCACGCCGCGGGGTCTGGCAGCAAGCTGGGCGTTGTCGCCCAGCATCGCGACGGCGGCCGGCGCCCGCAGCAGCAGGCCTGCCGCGTACCGGCTGGAGGCAAGGAGGCGGGCCAGCCGCTGCGCCACCAACGTGTCGTCGCGGAGCAGCCGCAGATACCACGGGGTATCGCCGAGCTCGTCGCTCACCTGGCGGAAGGCCAGCAGTCCCGCGTCAGGCTCGGCCGCGCCCGCGAACCAGTCAAGCATGACCGGCAGCAGCGTGCGCTGGATGGCGGCGCGCCTGGACACGCCCGCTGTCAGCGCCTCGATGTGCCGCAGTGCCCCGGCCGGGTCCGCGTAACCGAGCGCCTCCAGCCGGGCCCGCGCCGCCTCTGGCGTCAGGCGTGCCGCCTCGCCGGGAAGTCGCGCTGACGCGCGCAGCAGCGGACGGTAGAACAGCTTCTCGTGCAGCCGCCGCACTTCGGTGGCATGCCGCCGCCATTGCGCTGTGAACTCCCCGGCTGGATCGGCTGGGCGCGGATGGGTCGGGATGTCACCGTTCGGAAGAAAGGGCTTTTGCATGGCGCGGCCGATCCTGCGGGTCGTCACCGGATCGTCGGGCAGGGAATGCGTCCGGCGAAGCTGGTAGAGCTGAAGCAGATGCTCGACGCGGCGCAGGAACCGGTAGGCGTCAGCCAGGGCGGCAGCGTCGTCACGGCCGACGTAGCCGCCGTGGGCGAGGGCCGACAGGGCGGGCAGCGTGGCCGGGCTGCGCAGCGTCGCATCGACCCGGCCGTGCACGAGCTGTAGCAGCTGCACGGTGAACTCGATGTCGCGCAGGCCGCCAGGGCCGAGCTTGAGTTCCCGGCCGGCCTGATCGGCGGGCAGGCTCTGCTCTACCCTGCGGCGCATGGCCTGGACGTCCTCGACGAAGTTCTCGCGCTGCGCGGCCTGCCAGACAAGCGGCGCGATGGTCTCGATGTAGGCGTTGCCGAGGTCGGTATCGCCTGCTACCGCACGGGCCTTGACCAGCGCCTGGAACTCCCAGGTCTTCGCCCAGCGCTCGTAGTACGCGCGGTGGCTGGCGAGGGTTCGCACTAGCGGGCCGCTGCGTCCTTCCGGCCGGAGGTTGGGGTCAACGGGGAAGATCGCGCCTTCCCTGGTGCTCTGCGAGCAGGCCCGGATCATGCCTGATGCCAGCCTGGTGGCGGTTCGCAACGCGGCATCTTCGGTCCCGTCAGGGCTGGCCTCGGCGGGCTCGGCTACGAAGATCACATCGACGTCGCTCGCGTAGTTGAGCTCGCGGCCGCCGCACTTGCCCATGGCTATCACCGCGAGCCGGCACGGCGCCGCGCCGGCGGGCAGCTGCGAACGGGCGATCGCCAGCGCCCCCTCGAGTGCGGCCACTCCCAGGTCGGCGAGCTCGGCAGCGGTTTCGTCCAGCGTGATCGCGCCGGTCAGATCCCTGGCCGCCAAGTGCAGCAGCGCTCTGCGGTAAGCGGCGCAGAGGGCGGAGGCGGCGTCGTCCGCCGGGCCTGGTGCTGCCACCGGCTCGGCGTCTTGCGGTCGGGCGCCTACCGCATGCAGCAGCGTGCCCCGCAGCTCTGCCGCGGTCGGGCGATGCAGCGCTCCTGGGCCATACAGCACCCGCCAGTCGCCGGGATGCCTGCCGAGGTGGTCGGCGAGTGCCGTGCTCGCGCCGAGCACCGCCACCAGGCGCGCGGTGAAGCCGGGCTCGGCGTGCAGGGCTGACCGCAGCCCGCCGACGACCTCGGCCGAGGGCTCGCCGGTCGTCTGCTGGAGCCTGGCGAGCCCGGTCAGGGCCAAGCCCGGATCGGCGGCGGCCCCGATCGCCCGCACCAGGTCGACAAGCCCGAACTCGATGACAATTCCCTCTGCATGTGCGGCGTCGGCGAAGCCCATCCGGGCCAGTCGGCCGGCCAGCGTGATGCGCCGAGGGTCGTCGACCGGATAGCTGCTCACGTTGGCACGTTAGTCGAGGACAAGCCGAACTGGCTGCCCCGGATCGAGCCTGGTCGCGCCCTGGCGGGGCGGAAACCACGCGCCGGCACCCGCTAGTCAGCTTGCTATCATCTTTAACGTAGTGATCACTACAACACTGGAAGAGTGAGTCATGGCTGTCGGGTGCACGCTGTCCCGGCTGCTCGAGCATCGACCGGCCGACGCCGCTATCTCGGACCTGCGACCGAGCGTCTCCGCACCAAAGGACGCGACATGAGCGGTGGCCCGCCGGCCACCGTGGCCCATCCGGTATCGCACACGGTCACGCGTCGGGCTCGCGCACCGCTCAGGTGCCTCTTCGACGAGATCGTCGCGGAGGATGTCCTTCCGAAGGTCCTTCACCGGTACGGGATCATTCCCGCAGTCGTGGCGACTGAGGGACTCACGGGCCCTTGGCACACTCCTGGATCGCAGCGGTTGGTACGCACCGCCGACCACCGCACGCTCCGGGAGCAGGTGACAGCATGGGAGCAATCACGTCACTTCGCATACCAGGTCGATGGGTTCACCGGAGTCATGGCCCGACTGGTAGACCGAGCGGTCGGCGAATGGACCTTCTCCGGCCGCGACTCGCGCTCAACGTTTACCTGGACGTACACGTTCTCTGCGACGAGCGCGGCGACGACGCCCTTCGTCTGGCTGTTCGTCAGAACAATGTGGTCCGGTTACATGCGCCGCTGCGCCGATCGCTGCGTCGAGCTGGCCGAAGCGAACTAGCGGGTCCCGCCGTCGTCGGCCGACGGACTTCTGCTGGCCACGCCGACGGGCATCTCGGGCGCGGTGCCGCTGCTCGCGGAACGGCCCGATTCTGATCACCTGGTGTTGCTGAGCCGACCGTGGAAGTAGCCGGTGTTGGCGATTCTTCTCACCCGAACGTCAGACAGGCAGTCCGCTGTCGCGACTGCGGCGAGAGCCGAGGCCGCAACGCCGACTCGCCGAATCGCGTGGAGAGTGGAACATTTTGGGGGAGGCTGGCCCGCGAGCTGCATGGATCCGGTGCTCCGGCCTCAGCCAGGCAACAACACCTGTGGCGCCTGCGACGTAGCCTCCCCCGGTTTGTCCCACTCTCCATCCTGCACGGCGACTCCGGTCACGCGAACGGCCGCACCTCGACCTTCCGGTTGCAGGCCTTCGACCCGTCGGCGGCGAGCTTGAGCGCCACGTCGAGGTCGGCAGCCTCGATAATCCACAGGCCGCCGAGATACTCCTTCGACTCCACGAATGGCCCGTCGGTGAACAGCGCCTCGCCGCCCCGGTTGTCGATCACGGTCGCCGTGCCGGGCGCCGCGAGGCCGCCGGCGAAAACCCAGTGGCCCTCCGCCACGAGCCGGTCGTTGAACGCGTCAAGCGTGCGGGATTCAGGACCGGGATTACCAGCCGCTGCCATCTCATCCTGGATGGCCAGGTCGGCAGCGTTGTCGATCACAGAGATCAGGTACTGCATCTTCGATCATCTCCTGTGCTTCGGGGCGCCCGTTGCAGGCGGCCGCTCACCCCTGCTACGAACAGCTCCGACCCGATCCGACACCACTTCCCGGACTTCTTTCAAGGACTTTCGCCCCCCGGCGACCGCGAGGCAGGCGGCCCGGTATACACCGCCCGCGCCGCGCAATCACCGGCCACCCGGGAGAATACGCGACAGTTGAATACACGATCGTGCCAGTATCGGCAATCGGCGTCTCGACTGGCTTAAGGCAGCTGATCTTCGTACGAGGCCGGAGTTCGTGAATAATTCAGGCCATGCCCAGTCTCGTCACCTCAACCGTTCCGGTCGGTTCCCTCGCGGCGGGGCCTCAGCCCGCTTTGACGGCCGGCAGCGGCGTGCTGCTGCGGCCGTGGAGTCTCGGCGATGCCCAGGCTGTGATGGACGCCTATCAGGATGAGGCGATCCAGCGCTGGCATGTGCAGCGGGCGGACTCCCTTACCGAGACGCGGGAGTGGATCGCGGGCTGGCAGGGCGGCTGGGCGGCGGAGACCGGTGCGCACTGGGCGGTGGTCGAGGCGGAAAGCGGCATCCTGCTCGGTCGCGCTGCCTTGAAGCACCTGAAGTTCGCGGACGGCACCGCCGACGTCGCCTACTGGACCGTCCCGGCGGCCCGGGGAAAGAGCGTGTGTCCCCGGGCGGTTGACGCGATGGCATCCTGGGCTTTCGAGGCGGCCGGCTTTCACCGGCTCGATCTCGAACATGCCGTGGGCAATACAGCGTCTTGCCGCGTGGCCGAGAAGACCGGCTTCGCCGTGGAGGGCGTGCGCCGCAGTGCATGGCTCCAGGCCGACGGCCGGCATGACGTGCACGCGCATGCGCGCCTGCGGTCTTGAAGGATGGGCGCAAGAATGAGAACCGCCGACGGACCCACTTGCCTCAGGGTCAACCCCCGAAGGATTTGCGGAGCCAATCACTTAGGCTGACCGCTTTCCGACACAATCTGGCATTTTACGGAACCCGCACACGACGGAACGGCCTGACCATCATGGCCGTGGCGACGTGCGCCGCCGGCCCCAGGTGTCAGGCTCAGGCCATCGCGACCGTGGGCTGGCCGTGAAGCTACCCGGGATCGGTGCAAGGTGATGACGATCGAGCCGAGGACGAGGACGGCGCCAAGTCCTTCGCGCCAGCTGAGTTGTTCACCGAGGAACAAGACCCCCGCCAGGACCGCGACGACGGGGTTGACGTAGGCATATGTGGACACGGTGGTCACGGGAAGGTGGGACAAGGCGTAGCCGTAGGCAGTAAACGCAAGGATCGAGCCGGGACCTATGAGGTAAGCCAGGGCGATCCAGGACGTGACCGGAACCGAGGACCACTGGATGCGGGAGAACTCCCCGCAGCCGGCTGCCACCGCCAGCAGCACCACGCCGCCGACGAGCATCTCGATGGCGGCGGCAAGCATTGCATGGCTTGGCACAGCGAGCCGGTGGCTCAAGACTGACCCGAATCCCCAGGCGGCCGCCGCGCCGAGCACGATGATCACGCCCGAGATGCTGCCTGATGCAGTGCCGTCGCCGACCAGGATGGCCACGCCGCCGAGCCCGACCGCAAGACCGCCCGCTGAGCGCAAGGTGACGCGCTGATGCTGCACGGGCCAGGCGAAGACGATCATCCAGAGCGGCACCGTCGCAACGAGCACGGCGGCGAAGCCCGAGGGCAGCGTGGTCTCACCGACGGTCAGGCCGCCGTTGCCCGCGAACAGCAACAGGATGCCGATCACAGCGCCGGCCATCCATGCCTTGGCGCCAGGCCTGGCGCTGCCCCCGCTCGGTCCGTGGCTCCTGGCCGCCGCCCGCAGGGCGATGGGGTACAGCAGTGCACCGGCTATGACGTACCGGGTGCCGGCCAGAAACAACGGCGGCAGGTGCGCGACCCCGACGCGGATCGCCAGATAGGTCGATCCCCACACGAGGTACACGACGCCCAGCGCTATCCAGCTCAGCACCCGGCTACGGGCATCAACTGCGGTGACGTTGGTCATGCTTCCATCGTCGTCCCGCTAGTCCTGCCCCGCGAGTGGCAGAATTGACAACTCAGGGTAGATTACTGCCATGCATCGAATTGCTATCCCCGTCACTCCCGGCATGCCGATGTTCGAGCTGGCCATCCCGTGCGAGGTCTTCGAACCCGGCAGGCAAGACTTCCCCGTGCACTGGTGGTACGAACTGCAGTTGTGCGCAGTCCAGGACGGTCCCGTCCGCACTGCCGAGGGGCTGCTCTTCGACGGTTCGCTCGGGCTGGATGAGCTGAGCCAGGCGGACACGGTGATCGTTCCTGCCTGCGCCGACAGGCAGGACGATCCGCCTCCAGCGCTGCTCCAGGCGCTGCGCACGGCGTACGACCGCGGGGCCAGGATCGCTTCCATCTGCACAGGAGCCTTCACCCTCGCCGCCGCCGGGCTGCTCGACGGCCGCACGGTAGCAACCCACTGGATGCACGCCGCCGAGCTCGCCACGCGATGGCCAGCGGTCCGGGTCGAGCCCAACGTGCTCTACACAGACGACGGCCAGATCCTTACCTCCGCCGGAGCGGCAGCCGGATTGGACCTGTGCCTGCACATGGTCTGTATGGACCACGGGAGCAGGATCGCGAACACTCTCGCCCGGCGGCTCGTCACCCCTCCGCACCGCGAGGGCGGCCAGGCTCAGTACATTGAGCAGCCGCTGCCCGCCGATGGCTCGCCGAACCTCGGTCCCTCCCTGGACTGGGCCAGGGCACACCTCGAACTGCCGCTGACGGTCGACGAGCTCGCCCGCCAGGCGATGATGAGCCCTCGCACCTACGCCCGGCGGTTCCGCGAGACGACCGGCACCACGCCGCTGCAATGGCTGTGCGCCGAACGAGTCCGGCGCGCACAAGATCTCCTGGAGAACACCGACGACACCATCGACCGCATCGCGACGTCGTGCGGCTTCGGATCCGCTCAGCGGCTGCGCACGCACTTCACCCGGATCAACCACGTGACCCCGCACGAGTTCCAGCGAACCTTCCGGGCCCACGCCACAGCCTGAGACCCGCGCTCGCAGCGGCAGCGGCGGCAGCTTCTTCTCCGCCACTAACTGAAACGGGACGCGTGGTCGTCAAACTCGTTGTTCAAGCGGGCGTGCAGATGCATGTCATGCCAACCGTCGGCGTGAAGCACCGAACTCAGCTTCGTGCCCTCGACCACGTATTGCGCTTTGACCGCGACTCGACAGGATGCCTCGTTGAGGGTCGAGTGCTCCAGATCGATCCGGTGCAGCCCGACGTGGGTGAACATCCACTCCGTCACTGCCCGCAAAGCCCGCGGGGCTACGCTGCGCCCCCTGGCCTGCGGCAGCACCCAGTACGCCGCCTCGCCATGCCCTCGGCCAAATCCAACGTACGCATCCCCACCCGTCCCACGATCACGCCGTCGGCTTCGATGGCCCAGTCGGCGCCGGTCTCAGCTGCCCATCGATCTGCCCATGACAGCACCCAAGTCGACGCCTCTTCCTCGCTCATCGACCGGACATGCCATCGCTGGATGTCAGGATCGCGATACGCCTTGACGATGGCCGGTGCGTCTGAGGCCAGCCAGGGTCGCAGAACAAGTTCGTCGACGGCAATATCCGGCTGGGTCATGCCGTTGAGCCGACACATGCTGGCGGGCACGACGAAGCGCGCCGCATTTCGCCGGACAGCTGGCCTGGCTCTCAGGGCGTGATCGACAGGTTGCTGTACTGGGCCTGCGGCCAGGTGTGGCTGAATGCTCCCGCCTCGAGCCCCGCAGGCCCGGTTCCCGACGCCAGGGTGGCGATGTCGCCAGAGGTCTTGTCGTTCTTGATCAGCTTCCACGCGCCGCTGGTGCGCACATCAAATATGTAGCCGTCGAAATCCCCGACCTGCGGGCCGCTCATCCCGGAATACCGGCCGATCAGCCCCGCCGAGGTGCCCGACTGGGTAAGCAGGACGTCGCTGCTCACCGTGTAGTTCGCCAGGCTCGAATCGCCGATAACGGCGTAGGGGAAACGCGTGCTGGTGGCCGGGTTGGTTCCTTCCCAGAACACCGGGGTCGGCACCGCCTGCTGCTCGGTGCAGGTGATGTTGCCACCGTCAGGAATCCGGCAGGGCGTTAGCTCGAACGCCCCGTCCATGGCCGCCAGGTACTGCGGCTCGTCGTCGTAGCCCCCGGCCTGCCCCGGGGTGGACAGGCTGTCGGTGTAGGGCAGCGGGAATGTGGCCGAAGCCGCTCCCGTAGCCGTCCCCTTACCCTGCCCGGTCGTGGTGGTCAGCGAGTACACCCAGCCGGGCTCCAGAGTGATGGAGAACCTGCCGTTCGAGGGAGTGATGTCGGGCCGCTTGATGAACCACTGAGAGGGGCTGTCGTTGGCGAAGTTGAAGTTGCTTGCCCACACGTGCACCGTGTCGCCGGCCAGCTTGTTTCCGCCCGTGACAGTGAAGCTGGCTCGCTGCTCAGCCGTCGCGCTCGTCGTCTCGACGATCGAGCTCCAGCCAGACCCGCCACTGCGCACCAGCGTCACGTAGGACCCGTCCGCGCGGTTGCCCTGGAGGAAGCCACTGCCCGAGTCAACGTACTTCCAGCCGCCCGGGTTACCCGACCACTGCGGCCACACGAACTGAGTGAACTGGGCAATCGCCCACGTCATCGCGTTCACCGAGTAATTCCCTGACCACGGCTGATCGGCCGTGACCAGCCCGCGGTTCTCATACGGCAGATCTGGGGGCATCGCGTCGAGCACCGGCCACTCCAGGTAGCCAGTCAGCCGGGCATCGATGTAACCGCGGACAGTGGCGCGATCCATCGCCGGCGCGCACGGGACCGTGCAGCCTGTCTGCGCCCCCGCGTCCATCGCGCCGAGCTCGCTGGCCCACAGCGGCTTGCCCGAATTCATCGCCGCCGGTGTCGTCGAGCACGTGGTCTGCGCGCCGGCGACTCCGGTCGGATAGCCGCAGACGTCGTGGTCGCCGAGGATCGCCACGGTTGAGTCAGAGGTGTACGGCCACGGATCGGAACTGGTCGGCGCGAACGTGTCCGCGGCCACGATCTGCACGCTGCTGTAGCCGTTCGCGTTCAGCGCCGAGCGCAGGCTGGCGAACCAGGCCGAATGCGCCCCGTTGTCGGACTCGTTCCAGCCCCCGAGGTAGCTGATCGTCAGGCCCTGCTGCTTCGCGCAGCCAAGCCAGCCAAGCAGATAGGTGATGTCGTCACTGGTGAAGACCGAATTGGTCCCTTCCCCCACCCAGCCGGGGGCAGCCCACTGCAGGCCGTACAGCTTGAGGTAGGGGTTCAGCGCAACGGCCTGCTTGGCGACGGCGAACTCATAGCCGGCACCGCAATCGATGTTTCCCTTCGAATGCTCGACGCTCGGTTCGGCACCGTCGCTGGAGTTCGCGTCACCGCCGATCTCCAGCTTCAGTAGCTGGAGCGAAGCTCCGTACCCCGGCTTGAACAGGTAGTCCAGGATCTGGGTGCGGTCGGGCTCGGGGTAGTCCATCAGGTAGCGGGCGTTGCCGCCGCCGCGCCCAGTGCCAAGAGCAGGACCCAGACCGCAGATGCGGCGACCGACATCGCGCGGTGCGGATGACGTCTTGATGTCATCTTGATGGCGTCACTGCCCCGCGGACGGGTGCAGCCAGGATCCGGTACCCCGGCTCAGAGCACCGGCAGATAACGGTTGAGCTCGTACTCGGTCACCTGCCGCCGGTAGTCGTACCATTCCGCCCGCTTGTTGCGCAGGAAGAAGTCGAAGACGTGCTCGCCCAGCGTCTCGGCGGCCAGCTCACTGTCCTGCATGGCGTTGATCGCCTCGTCGAGGCTCTGCGGCAGCGGGTCGATGCCGAGCGCTCGCCGCTCGGCCGCGCTGAGCGCCCACACGTCGTCCTCGGCGCCGGCCGGCAGCTCGTAGTCGTTCTCGATGCCCTTCAGGCCGGCCGCGAGGATCAGCGCATAGGCCAGGTAGGGGTTGCACGCCGAATCCAGCGAGCGGAACTCGATCCTGGTGGCGTTGGCCTTATGCGGTTTGTACATCGGCACCCGGACAAGCGCTGACCGGTTGTTGTGCCCCCAGCAGATGTAGGCAGGCGCCTCGCCGCCCGCGCCCGCGGTCCGCTCGGCTTCGCCCCACAGCCGCTTGTAGGAATTCACCCACTGGTTACACACCGCGGTGATCTCGGCGGCATGCTTGAGCAGCCCGGCAATGAAGCAGCGGCCGAGCTTGGACAGCTGGAACTCCGCTCCCGGCTCGTAGAACACGTTCCGGTCGCCCTCGAAGAGCGACATGTGGGTGTGCATGCCCGAGCCCGGGTGATCGGTGAACGGCTTGGGCATGAACGAGGCGTGCACGCCCTGCTCGATCGCCACTTCCTTTATCACCAGCCGGAACGACATGATGTTGTCCGCCGTGGTGAGCGCGTCGGCATAGCGCAGGTCGATCTCCTGCTGGCCGGGCGCCCCCTCATGGTGGCTGTACTCCACCGAGATGCCCATCGACTCCAGCATCGCGATCGACGTGCGCCTGAAATCGTGCGCGATGATGTGCGGGGTGTGGTCGAAGTAGCCGCCCGAGTCGATCGGCTGCGGCTTGACTCCCGGCTCGGGCTTCTCCTTGAGCAGGAAGAACTCGATCTCCGGGTGGGTGTAGAAGGTGAACCCGAGATCGGACGCCCGGCTCAGCGCGCGCTTGAGCACCCACCGCGGGTCCGCGTAGGACGGTGAGTTGTCCGGCATCAGGATGTCGCAGAACATCCGGCCGACCCCCGGCGACTCGCCCCGCCAGGGCAGCAGCTGGAAGGTGGCCGGATCCGGCTTCGCGATCATGTCCGCCTCATAGACCCGGGCGAAACCCTCGATCGCCGATCCGTCGAACCCGATTCCCTCGGCGAACGCGCCCTCGAGCTCGGCCGGCGCGACCGCGACCGACTTCAGGTAGCCCAGCACGTCGGTGAACCACAACCGGACGAACCGGATGTCACGCTCATCGAGCGTGCGCAGCACGAAATCCTCTTGCCTGTCCACGGCCATCCCCCTCGCCTGTCCACGGCCATCGCCATTGACGGTCGGATGCGCTGGGCCTCATAGTCTGCCCGGTCGGTGTTTCTGGCAGGTTACAAGCCGGGCTGACCGCTATGGCCGCGGCATACGCTGGAGCCGTGCCCATGCTGCGGATCGCGCTCGCCCAGGTCAATCCCACCGTCGGCGATCTGGACGGCAACGCCGACCTGGTGGTGGAGTGGACAAGCCGCGCCGCCAGGGCCGGCGCCAGCCTGGTGATCTTCCCGGAAATGATGATCACTGGGTACCCGGTGGAGGATCTCGCGCTGCGGACGTCGTTCGTGGACGCGTCCATCGCCGCGGTCCGCGCCACGACGCGGCGTCTCGCCGCCGAAGGGCTCGGCGGTATCGCCGTGGTGACCGGTTACCTCGACCGGCGCGAAGGTGCGGTGCCGCGCCTGGGCATGCCGGCCGGCGCCCCGCTGGACGCCGCGGCGCTGCTGTACGACGGCGCGATCGCGGCCACCACCGCCAAGCATCACCTGCCCAACTACGGGGTGTTCGACGAGTACCGCTACTTCGTCCCCGGTGACCGGCTGCCGGTCTTCCGCATGCAGGCCGAAGGCGGGCAGGTGGACGTGGCCATCGCCGTCTGCGAGGACCTCTGGCAGGACGGCGGACCGGTGCGGGTCGCCCGCATCGCCGGGGCGGGCCTGCTCGCCGTCCCCAACGCGTCCCCCTACGAGCGCGGCAAGCAGCACGTCAGGCAGGAACTCTGCGCCCGCCGGGCTCGCGAGGCCGGCGCCGCGCTCGCCTTTGTGAACATGCTCGGCGGCCAGGATGAGCTCGTCTTCGACGGCGGCTCGCTGGTGGTGGACGCGACCGGCCGCCTGGTCGCCCACGGCCCCCGGTTCTGCGATGCGCTGGTAATCGCGGATCTGGAGCTGCCGGCCGCGGACCCCGCACGCCAGCCGGGCGAGACGCCGGCCGACGCGGGCGACGGCACCATGATCACGATTCACCGGCTCGCGCTCCCGACTTTGGATTATTCCGAACGGTGCCATGCCGATCCCATCCCCGAAGAGCCGGCCAGCAGCGTCGCGGAGACGCTGGGCGCAGACCCCGGAGACCTGGCGGAGGTCTACTCGGCGCTGGTCCTCGGCACCGCGGACTACGTGCGGAAGAACGGATTCGGCTCGGCCATCCTGGCGCTTTCCGGTGGCATCGACTCGGCGCTGACCGCGACCATCGCGGCCGACGCGATCGGCCCGGACCGGGTGCACGTGGTGCTGATGCCCAGCCGCTACTCCTCGGACCACTCGGTGACCGATGCAGAGGATCTCGTCAAGCGCCAGGGCCTGCACGCCGCCGTGGTGCCGATCCGTCACGTCGTCGAGGCCTTCGATGCCGAGCTCGACGGCATCGACGGGCTTGCCGCAGAGAATCTACAGGCCCGGATCCGCGGCATGTTCCTGATGACGCTCTCCAACCAGGAGGGTCACCTGGTGCTGACCACCGGCAACAAGAGCGAGCTCGCCACCGGCTACTCGACGTTGTACGGCGACTCGGCCGGCGGCTTCGCACCGATCAAGGACGTGCTCAAGACGCTGGTCTGGGAGCTGGCGCGGTGGCGCAACAAGCAAGCTGCTGACCGCGGCGAGACGCCGCCGATCCCGGAGAACTCGATCTCCAAGCCGCCGAGCGCGGAGCTCTCCCCCGGCCAGCTCGACTCCGACTCGCTCCCTGACTATGTGGTGCTCGATGCGCTGCTGGACGACTACGTGGAGAAGGACATGGGCGTGGCGGCGCTCATCGCCGCCGGTCATGACCCGGAGCTGGTGCAACGGGTGATCAGGATGGTGGACCGAGCGGAATACAAGCGCCGCCAGTACCCGCCCGGTCCCAAGATCACCCAGAAGAACTTCGGCCGCGACCGCCGCCTGCCCATCACCAGCCGCTGGCGCGAGCAGCTCAGCTAGCACGAAAATCGGCGAACAAAACTAACCCTGTCCCTTGCCCCCATATGTGGCACCTGTTGTACTTCGAGGTGCCCGGGAAAAGGTTTGCCTAGATCGCGGGAGACATCATGACGTGGCGGGACGGGCGGTTCCTCTTCTGGCGGCGGGGGTTACGCTCGGTCGCGGGCTGCCCGCCGCGGCCGGTATGGCCGCGCAGGCGGCACCGACGCTGCATCGGGCCGTCGCGGCACCGGCCGTCAACTCGAGCAAGACCAACAGCGAGTTCAACGGGGTGAGCGCCGACTCATCCACCGACGCCTGGGCGGTCGGCCGGTACCAGCACGACCCCCCTAGCGACGTGTACGGGCTGCTGACCCTGCAGTGGGACGGCACGGCCTGGTCGCAGACCCCAAGTACCAGCCCAGTGGGCTCGCAGCTCTCCAGTGTGAGCGTCAGCGCCACCGCGGGCCCGCTGGCGCCCGGCGAGTACCTCACCTCGCACCACCGGGTGGACACGGTGATCCTGGGCTGGGACGGCACCGAATGGTCGCGGCAGACGACGCCCAGCCCCGCCCATGAAGACGACCTCAACGGCGTGAGCGTCGTCTCCCCCACCAGCGCCTGGGCCGTCGGCTCCGCCGCGGCCGGCGGCACTAGTGTGATCACCCACACGCTGATCCTGGGCTGGAACGGCACAGCCTGGTCCAAGGCCTGACCCCGCCAGCGGCCGGATCAGAAGCTCCGTTCCGAGCAGCCCTCCGTCCCGAACACCGAGACGGCGCCGGTTGACCAGGTGTACTCGAAACCGACCTTGCCCGACGACGTGGCCGCACAGGCGGCCATGCCCTTGGCGTTCATCTTCATGCTGCCGGCACCGGGGTGCCGCCGTTCACGCTCACGCCGGCGTCACCGGTGACCGACAGGCTGGACGGGGCGAAGGAGCCCTTGACGTCCGCGGTCACCTTCACCGTGACGCTCAGCTCGGTGAAGGACAGGCCGGGCGACGACGGTGTGCCGATACTTCGTCCCCGGCGACCAGCTGCCGGTGTTCCGGATGCCGGCCGGCGGCGGCGACGTGGACGTGGCCATCGCGATCTGCGAGGACCTGTGGCAGGACGGCGGCCCGGTCCAGGTGACCTGCACGGCGGGGGGACCCTGCTGGCGTGCCGAACGCGTCCCCGTACGAGCGCGGCAAGGAGTACGTCCGGCGCGAACTGTGCGCCCGGCGGGCCCGCGAGGCCGGCGCGGCGCTGGCCTACGTGAACATGTTCGCGGCCGACGAGCTCGTCTTCGACGGCGGCTCGCTGGTGGTGGACGCGTCCGGCGCCCTGGTCGGCTGCGCTCCGTCCAGCCCCCACCGTGCTCGGCTACCCGGCCGCGTCCATGGTGATACTGAGCGCTAGCCGCCGGACCGGCCGGAGCTGGCGAAGGTAACCGGCGAACTTCGGTCTGTGGAGGATCGGGTTAAGTCTGTGGCTCGATATCGAGGTAGCCGTCATAAGCGCGAATTGTCACCAGGAAGTGCTGCAGAAAGCCCTCGAGCCCAGCCAGGCCGAATGGATGCGGCCATGGTTCACAAAACCAGACGGGAGCGTCCCAGGAGAATTCCTCCTTACCGTCGGTCACTGTGAGATTGACGCGGGCGAATCTTCCGACAGTCCTGAGTCCCGCGACGAAGAACTCCTCTGTCATCGTGCCATCTAGCTCTATTCCGGCCAGGGGTGCGAGTTCGGCGCTCATACGGGTCCGTAGGGCGCCGGTGTCGAGAAGGCAAGCCATCGGCGCGGCGAGCAGCCCCTCCAAGGCGATGTCAATAACAGGCCGGGGCGTCAGCTGGCCACCAGTCGCGGCAGGAAGGGCTCGGAATGGGTACCTCACTGCGGTGCCGCACCGGCGATCGCCTGATCCGACTCTGGGACCCGGAACATGGATTGCGCACGCTGCCCATGCTTGGCCAGCCAGGCCACAACATCCTTGGGCGCAGGCGCAGCCACCAGCACCTCATCGCCACGCACGGCGACCCATAGGCCAGTGAACGGACGCAGCGCTTCGACAAGGGACTGCGGTCGCTCTGCAGGCGCACTGGCCGTTGACCTTGACGAACTGGCTTGCTGAGTGATCCGCGCCCCATGCTGTGGGGATCTTGCAGCTCGCGCGGCGGAAAAGCCAAGGCGGATCAAGGCGCGGCGCGCTTGATGCGTGGTGAAATCGGCCCGGTCAAGCCCGGTAACCAAGGCCAGCACCTGCTTAGGCGGCCAGCGTCGTCCGTTGATCACCACGAAGTGCTCATGGATCGGTTCCGGGAGTACACCCTCCAGGACTGTCTCCACAGCGCGGCGATCAAGCTGGTACTCGCGACCCAAGACTGTCATGGTCGGCACCGAAATCTCCGATCCGTACTCTCCGAACTTTCTTCTCTGGTTTGTCTCTACCGTAGGATAGTCGATCAACGTACACAAGAGCACCACGGCGACGGCTCAAACTGGCTGGGAGCGACCCCCTGCGTAGTCATTGCCATCTGGCCGGGTCAGAGTGCTGCTGTGCGCCGTACGTGCCAGGTTCTGGCCGCCATGCGCCGCAGGCGCACTCAGGCCGCGCCGCAGCGCAAGGGCTCGCGCCCTTGCCGCTAACCCCGCGCGGTGCTGCGCCATAAGCTCGCGCCGGAGCAGGTCCACGAGCGCCCGAGCCCGCGTGCTAGCCAGGCAAGCCGCGATATCGGCTGACCACTTGCCTTGACGGCAAGAGTCAAGGGCGCCGACCGTGCCGCGGCAAAAAATTCGAACAAGTCTGGCCAGGTAGTCAGGCTAAGGAAGAAGCAGTGTTCTTGCTGGTCACGGGATCCTCACGTCTACTGACTAAAAGCAGGGCTACGGCCATCCGAAGGAAACAGTCCTCAGCGGGAGCGACGTTCGCAAGGCCCCGCTGCTGTACTTTGTTGCTGTACGCGCTTCGAACGGTTTCGAATTATGCGTCTGAACTGTGGAGTTACGGGGAACAGTTCAGGCAACCAGCGCTGTCCGGCCACGTCTTACGGCGGCTGGCATTGTCTGTGGGCGTTGTCACTTGCTTAGTCAATGGCTTTCCGGGCCCACCTTGAAAGGTGGGAGCCTCCTGGTAATCCATATCGACGAAGATCATATAACGCTTGTGTAAAAGACCGGATCCCGCCAATGCCCAGGAGCGCGCCAACGGCTGACTTGACGAGTTACGCGGCGGTCGCGGTGTCGGTGACGGGCAGCCGGACGGTCCTGTCACCGAAGTCAGCCACAAGGTCCAGCCGACCGCCGAGCGCCTCAACGTAGCGAGCGATGACCTCAAAGGAGATGACCTCGCCGTGCTCGATCTGGGAAACACGAGACACACTCACGCCCATGGCGGCGGCGATCTGCTTCTGCCCCAGACCCAGCTGCTTGCGGGTCTGAGCGAGCTGATACCCACGCGCCTGGGCGAGCAACCGGCGCGCGCCAGCCTCGATTTCAGAGGGCGAAACTCCGGCAGCGTGCAGCTCACGCTCCAGATTCTCCCAATCCAGGGGAGTGCGCTTAGGCACGGGCTACTCCTTTTGCTCCGCGGTGTACTCCGGATACAACTGCTCGGCTATCGGGATGTTCTGCCGGTACCACCGCTGCCAGTCCCCGGCTTTGTCTCCGCCGAGTAGCAGCAGCGCTGAACGGATGGGATCGAACGCGAACAGCACTCTGATCTCGGAACGGCCTTGCGAGCCAGGCCGCAGTTCCTTGAGGTGATGGATCGCGCTGCCCTGTATCCGGTCCACCAGCGGTCGGCCGAGCGCGGGCCCCTCCTCCCGCAGCGCTGCGATCGCCTGGGCAACCTGGATTGCCTAGGCTAGATCTTCCTTGATCAGGATGCTGAACCACGCGGCGTACTCCTCGGTGACCTTGACGTTCCACGTCACACAGTCCCCGAACCGGTGCTAAACGACCGGTTCGCGCTCATCGTCCAGATCCTCACCGACACTGTCGATTCGCACGGCTATGCGGAAATGCGCAATGTCCCGGGAGACCAGCAAACTGCACTGCGCAAGCAGGTCCGGTCAGCAGTACGGCAGCGAACAGGCTACGGACTCCAGACTCTTGTTCACGAGAGCATGTCACCAACGGCGTATCCGTCTCGGTGACGCCGGTCTCGATCGCCACGACACGGCGGGCGAGGCGATCAAGGTCGGCGGCGCGCCCAGTGCGATCGCGATTACCGCGGAACGGGAAGATGGCCTACGTCGCCAGCCAGGTTCCCGGCACGGTGACACCGATCACCATCGCCACGAACACGGCCGGCAAGCCGATCAAGACCAGGAACACCCCGAGGTCTATCGTCTGCGCACCCACGGTCTGCCGGTCTTCGTCAACCACCGGGTGAGCACCTAGCTCGGCAAGTGGCGGGAACCGCTCCTTTAATAACGTCATTCGCTCGCAGTTCGAAGATCTACTACCAGGTAACGATTAATATCTGCCATCCGTTGCCGAAAATGGTATGTATATAACGAAATGCTGGGAGCTAGTGATGACTCGCCTTCCGTGACGTATTGCCTATTTCTGTAAAAAAGAGGCAATATGAGCGATGTTCGACTGGATCATCACGGTGGCCTGCCTGGCCACCCTCAAGGGCGGGACAAGTATGGCAAAACACACTCGCGGCATGCGGCGCGCGAACGTCAGGATCATGAACGTTCCCCTGTGGGCGGCGGGCTCGGCGCTCGCTCTGGTAGCGGGCACATCGGGCACGGCCGCGGCGGCGACAACCGCCTTGCACATCAGGCCCTCCGGGTTCGCACCGATGACCAGCGCGCTCGCTGCGCAGCTGTCCGAGAACGTCAACCAGCACGTGATCGTCATCCTGAAGACGCAGTTGGCGGCCGCGCACGAGGGCAGCCAGGCGGCGCGGATGCGATCCGCCACGGTGGCGAACGTCCAGGCGCCGCTGGTGAGCGAGCTGCGCGAGGTGCACGCCATGCATCTCAAGACTTACAGCCTGGTCAACTCGCTCGCAGCCACCGTGTCGAAGGGCGAGGTCGCCCGGCTCAAGGCCGACCCGGCCGTCAGGGAAGTCATCCCTGACGTCACCATTCACGGCCTCAACCCGCTGGCCAGTGCCCCTGCGGCCAGCACGGCAAGCGCTCCACCTACCCACCGGTCGCATTCCGCTAGTCCTGCCCTGACGACCAACTCGCTCCCCGGCGCGTGTTCGAGCACCACTCCGCAGCTCGACCCCGAGGGCCTATCGCTGACCAACACCGACTCGGACAATCCGAGTCAGCCGACCGCCCGCTCGCTCGGGATCACCGGCGCGGGCGTGAAGGTGGCCTGGATCGCGGACGGTACCGACCCGAACAACATCAACTTCATCCGCGCCAACAACAGCTCGGCCTTCGTGGACTACCAGGACTTCACCGGCGACGGGCCGGGCCAGCCCACCAGCGGCGACGAGTCGTTCATCGACGCCAACGCGATCGGCGGCCAGGGCCTGCACACCTACGACGTGAACGGCTTCTCCGCCCAGCCTGACCCCACGGCCTGCAACATCCGCATCGAGGGTGTCGCGCCGGGTGCCAGCATGGTCGGGCTGGACGTGTTCGGCACGTTCGAGGACACGACCGAGTCCAACTTCCTGCAGGCCATCAACTATGCGGTCGAGACCGACAACGTCAACGTGATCAACGAGTCGTTCGGCTCCAACCCGTTCCCGGACACCGCCTCCCTGGACGCGACCAAGCAGTTCAATGACGCGGCCGTCGCGGCCGGCGTTGTGGTCAGCGTGTCCAGCGGGGACGCTGGGTCGACCAACACCATCGGCTCCCCGTCCACCGACCCGAACGTTATCTCGGTCGGCGCGTCGACGGCCTTCAGGTTCTACGCCCAGACCAACTACGCGGCGGCGGACTACTTCGCCACCACCGGCTGGCTGAACAACAACATCAGCTCGCTGAGCTCAGGCGGGTACAGCGCGACCGGCAGCACTGTCGATCTGGTCGCGCCCGGCGACTTGAGCTTCGCCTCCTGCGACGCCAGCCCGGTCTTCGCGGGCTGCGTCAACTTCAAGGGCCAGTCCTCCGATATCGAAGAGAGCGGCGGTACCAGCCAGGCAGCACCGTTCGTGTCCGGTGCCGCAGCGCTGGTCATCCAGGCGTACCGGCAGGCCCACGGTGGCGCCACGCCCACGCCGGCCCTGGTCAAGCAGATCCTGGTCAGCACGGCGACCGACCTCGGCGCTCCGGCGATCGAGCAGGGTGCCGGGCTGCTGAACACGTACCGCGCGGTCCAGCTCGCCGAGTCGATCTCGACCGCGGACGGCTCGCCGGCGGCGACCGGTTCGACCTTGCTCAAGTCGACCGGCCAGCTCAATGCGGTGAGGGAGCCGGGCCAAGGGGTCAGCTTCCCTGTGACTGTCACCAATACCGGTAACAGCACCCAGGCGGTTAGCATCAGCGGTCGCGCTCTCGGGCCTGACCAGGACGTGCAGACCGGCAGCGTCACCCTGAACGACAGCTCCAGCCCGCAGTTCGCCAACTACCAGGGCGTGACGAACAACTACGGGACCTTCACCTTCCAGGTCGCGCCGGGCATGAACCGGCTTGACGGCTCCATCGCCTATCCGGGTAACCCGGCCAAGGGGAACAACCAAAGGGTCCGGCTCATACTGATTGACCCGCTCGGGCGGTTCGCCGCGCACTCGCTGCCGCAGGGTGTCGGCAACTTCGGTAACGCTGATGTGGTCAACCCGGCCCCGGGTACCTGGACCGGCGTGATCTTCGGCGACGTGGCCTCGTCCAATGGCACCAACGGGACCGTGCCCTGGCGGATGGCCACCGAGCAGTACACCACGTTCGGACGGGTACTGCCATCGGGCGTGATCCTGGCGCCAGGCGCGAGCCGCACGGTCAACGTGCACGAGACGACTCCGAGCTCACCGGGTGACAGCGACGGCTCGATCGTGTTCAGTTCGTCGTCCGGCGACGTCACCTCGATCCCGGTCACCTTGCGGTCCATGATCAACGTGAGGTCGGACGGCTCATTCAGTGGCGTGCTGACCGGCGGTAACGGCAGGTCACCCGGCGAAGGCCAGGTTGACTACTACCAGTTCAAGGTCAACGGCAGTGCCCACAACATCACCGCCAACGTGAACCTGACCAACGACGCCGGCGACCCGGTCGGCGCCTACCTGGTCGATCCGAACGGCGAGGTCGGCGGCTACGGCCAGAACTCCATCAACGGCACTCAGGGCACGTCGCTCACGGCGTACTCGAACCAGCCGATTCACGGTGTCTGGACGCTGGTCATCGAGTTCGCCGAGCCGGTCGTCGGTGATGAAATATCGCAGCCGTTCACCGGGAACGTCGCGTTCAATAACGTGAACGTGACGGCTTCAGGCCTGCCGCACAGCGCCTCCCGCGAGCTAACGGCGGGCACCCCCGTCACGGTTCCCGTCACGATCACCAACAACGGCAACCAGGCGGAGGACTTCTTCCTCGACCCAAGGCTCAACTCGTATACGAGCCTCGCTCTGGCCCCATTCAGCCAGGCCTCCGGGCTTTCCCTGCCGCTGGTGGTCGGCTCGCCGCAATGGTTCATGCCGACCCAGGTCACCGCAGTGTCGGTGGCCGCGACGGCTAGCCTGCCGGTTGAGTTCGACTACGGCCCCAACCAGGGAGACCCTGACCTGGTCAGCAGCATCGGCACTAATCCCACTGGCAACTACGTCTCACCCGCGGGGAACCTGAACAACGGTTTCTGGTTCGCCACCCCAAGCGAGATCGGGCCATACCCGGCCGGGGCACCGGCCGGCACGGTGAGCATGTCCATGTCGGCTACCGCGAAGGCGTTCGACCCGGCGGTGACCTCCAGCACCGGAGACCTCGAGCTGGCTTCGGTCAACCCGGCGACCACCTTCTCGCCGGTCGTCATCAACCCAGGTCAGTCGGCCGTCGTCAATGTGACCATCACCCCGTCAGGAGCTTCGGGCTCGGTGGCGAAAGGCACGCTGTACGTGGACGACTTCATGACCAACGTGCCGCCCTACGGTCAGCAAGGCTCGGATGAGCTGACCGGCATCCCGTACACCTACTCGATCAGGTAACCGCAGCGACAGGACGGAGGGGCCCAGCGGGTGCGCGGCACCCGCTGGGCCCCTCCGTCGCGCTGAGCTAAGGCCTTTTCACGCGGGGGCGGGGAAGGCGTCGGCACGAGCTGAGGCCGGTCCTGAGGACCGGTGCCCGGGCACGCGGCAGCCGCACGTGCGGGACAAACCCCGCAGGATCATCCTCAGCGGCCCGCCGGTCGAACTCCTCCTCAGCCTCCGCCACGATCTCCTGCTCAGTCTTCCCGGTCATCGCCCCTGCCCTCCCAATACGCCGCCCGCAGCTTGCGGCCCGCAACGATCGCGCTACCGCCATGCCATAGCCCGTCCGGCGGATGCTCCGTCGTGTAGATCCACACCAGCAGCACCCGCCGCGCTGACGGCGAGTAACCCAGTACCTCCACCGATTCTCTGCCGCTGCCGCGGCGTCCAGGTGCGAGTGGTAAATATGCCCAAGGAATCGGATACCTATGAAACCCGCAAAACGACTCAACAGTTGCTTGCGGGCGAATATGTCTCCGGCAAGCGAGCGGCGCAGGCGCTCGCCGATCGCCGATGCCATCCCGGGACGTTGCGCTTCGCCGGTCCGGTGCTGCTAGAGGCCGAGTTGCGCGGCGTCGGCGCAAGTCAGGCTGATCAAGGGCTGATTCCGCGTGGCGCCAGGCCGAGCAGCACCTCGTCCACGACGCGCTCGGCATACTCTGGCGTGATCCATTCCGCGTCGTGCCTTCCCCTGGCCAGCACCGCCCCGGTGAGCATGAACATCGCAACCTCGACGTCCACATCTGGCCGCAGCTCCGCCGAGGCGACCCCGCGGCGCAGTACCGACCTGATCATGTCCCGGCGCGGTTCGACCACCGTCTCCTTATACCGCTCCATGACCTTCGGGTACTTCTCGCCCTCGCCGAGCAGCAGTGTGTACCGCCTCGCCCACCTGGGGTCCGCCGCGTCCTGGCACATCACCCGCAGCATCGCGACGAGATCCTCGCGCACCGACTCGCCGCCGGGCTCGGGCAGCGGCGACTTCAGCGAGGTCAGCGCGTCGAGAAGCAGATCCTCTTTGCCCGGCCAGCGGCGGTAGATGGTGGCCTTGCCCACGCCGGCCCGGGCGGCGACGGCCTCCATGCACACGCCGCCGACCCCGGACTCGGCGAACAGGTCAAGCGCGGCCTCCAGGATGGCCCGCTCGGCGCGCTCGCTGCGCGGGCGTCCTGGCCGACGGCCGGCCACAGGCCCGTCGGCCACCGCGGCCCGGTCGGGCAAGGCTTCTGCCTGGCGCATGGCTCCTATCCTTCCACGCCAGCGGGCTCCACGGACCTCTCGTTCCGCCCCGCTATCTCGTCTCGCTCGGTAATCCAGTCCTCGGCAGCCACGGGCTCCCCCACGCTGCGGGCACCCTCGGCAGCCACGGGCAGGTCCTCGGCGCGCCGCGCGCCCGGCATCCACCTGAGCACCACGAGCGCGCCGGCCAGTGAGATCAGTGCCGCGACCACCGTGGTGACATGCATCGCGTGGGTAAACGCGGTGTCCGCTGGCGCGAGCAGATTATGGCCCGCCGCGCCCAGTTGCTGCGCGGTCGCCTGGGTAGCGGCGATCGACTGGCTAGCCGCGTTCCGCACGGCCGGCGACAGCGCCGACAGACTGGGCCGCAGCTGGTCCCGGTAGGCCTGGGCCAGGATCGAACCAAGCACGGCAACGCCGAGCGCCACTCCGACCTGACGCGACGTGTTGGTTAGCGCAGACCCTGCGCCGGCCCGCTCGCGCGGCAGCACGTCCATCACCGCCGACGTGGCCGACGGCATGGCGACACCGATGCCAGCTCCCTGGAGGGCGAAGAACACGGCCAGGATCCAGATCGGCGTCGTGGTGCCGAGAAGTGCGTATCCGGCCAAGGCCACGGACATCACGAGCATGCCCGTGGTGCCGACGACCTTGGCGCCGTACCTGCGCACGAGCCCGGCGCTGCGCGGTGCGAGCAGCAGCTGACCGGCGGCGAACGGAACTGTCAGCAGGCCGGCGTCCAGCGGGCTAAAGCCCCGGACGTTCTGTAGGTAGAAGGTGGTGAAGAAGAAGACGCCGCCCATGCCAAAGAACAGCAGGGCTATCGCGCCCACCGAGGCGGAAAGGCGGCGGTCGGCGAACAGCCGGACATCCAGCGAGGGATGCGAGATGCGGGACTCGTGCCAGGCAAAGACCCCGAGGATGGCCAGGCCGCCGAAGACGGGGCCGAGCACACCGCCACTCAGCCAGGAGCCTGTGTCGCCGCCCTGGACGACGCCGTAGACGACCAGGATGAGGCCGGCCACGGACAGCAGTACGCCGAGGTAATCAATCTTGCCCGGATCCGGGTTCTTCGACTCGGGAACCAGGATGGCGACCGCGATGGCACCCAGAATGGTGACCGGCACGTTGATCAGGAAGACCGACCCCCACCAGAAGTGGGCCAGCAGCAGGCCACCGAGGACCGGACCGGTCGCGATCCCGATGCCCACCGCGCTCGCCCAGATGCCGATCGCCCGCGGCCGCTCGCGCGGCTCGAACACGTTCGAGATGATGGACAGCGTCTGCGGCATGACCGCCGCACCGCCCAATCCCATCGCCGCACGGGCGAAGATGAGCTGATCGGGCGAGTGCGAGTAGGCCGACAGCAGGGATCCGATGCCGAACAGCCCCAGACCGATCATGAGCATGCGCTTGCGACCGAACCTGTCGCCGATCACGCCGAAGGTGAACAGCAGGCCCGCGAAGACCAGGGTGTAGGAGTTGATCGCCCATTCGAGCTGGCTTTGACTGGCGCCGAGCCCGCCATGCGGCTCAGCGATCGTCTTCAGCGCGACGTTCAGGACGGTGTTGTCGATGACGATGGCGAGCAGGCCGACGATCAGCACGCTGAGGATTGCCCAGCGACGCCGGTAAATTATCTGCTGGTCCATGGTTCCCTTCGATCATGTGGCGGTGCCCCGGATCGGGAAGACTGGGTCCGCCGGCGATGTTCAGCTAAAAGACAGCGCGTCCACGTGTCTCACCGTGGCCACTATCGATACGGAACCGGATCGTATCGATAAACATTCCCGCCTGTCATCAGATTTTTCTGCCACTGCCGACCGAGACAACTGGGTCTCGCGCAGACGCCGACGCCATGCGATGATCGAGTCGTCCGGGGACGCCAGCAGGGCGCCTCGAGGCAGGAGGTTTGTCATGGCCACGACCGGCACTCAGTCAGAACCCCTGTACGGCGGGAAAGCCGGGCGGCGGGTCAACGTACGGGACATAGCCGCTGCCAAGGCGCGCGGCGAGAAATGGCCCATGCTCACTGCTTATGACGCACTGACGGCCCAGGTTTTCGACGAGGCCGGCATACCCGTGCTGCTCGTCGGCGATTCGGCCGCGATGGTGGTCTACGGGCACGACACGACGATCCCAGTCACCGTGGACGACCTGATCCCGCTGACGGCCGCCGTCGTCCGGTCCACGCAACGCGCCTTGGTGGTTGCCGACCTGCCGTTCGGCTCCTACCAGACCTCACCGGAAGCCGCTCTTACCACGGCGACCAGGTTCCTGAAGGAGACCGGAGCGCACGCGGTCAAGCTCGAGGGCGGGTTCCGGGTGCTGCGGCAGGTCGAGGATCTGGTGGCGGCCGGCATACCGGTGATGGGCCACCTCGGCCTGACCCCGCAGTCGGTCAATGCCTTCGGCGGGTACCGCGTCCAGGGTCGCGGCGAGGACGGTGAGCGGCTGCTGCACGACGCCAAGGCACTACAGGCAGCCGGCGCGTTCTGCGTGGTCCTGGAGTGCGTGCCCGCGTCACTGGCTGCCCGGGTGACCGAGTCGCTTTCGATCCCCACCATCGGGATCGGCGCCGGTCCCGGCTGTGACGCCCAGGTGCTCGTCTGGCAGGACATGGCCGGCCTCTCGCCGCGCGTCCCCAAGTTCGTGAAGAAGTACGCGGACCTGGCGGGAGCGCTTCGCACGGCGGCCACGGAGTACGCGCAGGATGTGATCTCGGGAGCATTCCCCGGCGAGGAGTATTCCTACCGCTGAGGTCCGCCCGGTAGAGGACCGGCTTGGTGCGGCTCGGCTGGCTACCACCGTTTGGCGCGCGCGGAGCCGCCGGGTCGGCGCGTTGGCTGGCTGC